>CAYHIR010000001.1:0-104385 GCA_964356815.1 uncultured Candidatus Saccharibacteria bacterium
TTAATTTCCTCACACCCATTCAAATGGTGCCAAGCTATTGAATACTAGACGGCCCAAGATGCGGCCCAAAATAGTCTAGAATCGCCTACCTCGTCGCCGAAATTTCCTCTCCCAACTCAGCCGCATTTTGAGCAAAAGGCGCGGTGACCGTTATGCGGCCAGTGTCTGGATCTTGAAAGATGGTGTAGCCAGTATCGTAATCGGACAGACTCGTAAAATGTGCGTCTGGCGCACTTGGATCGAAAGGCGTAGCTGGCAGATAGAGCGGCGTGATACACGACGCGAGGTCGTATTCGTCTTCCCCGCCGGAAAATTCGGAAGCAATGATTGTCGCGCTAGTTGGTAAATCGCCGGCGGCTTCACATTCAAAAACACCGCGATGATCGGCAATATTTTGCCCCACAGCATTTAAAATCGAATTAACGTTGCTAACCCTCTGCGAATTTCTCGCCTGCGCAAACTGCCGCGCCGGATTTATCGCCACAATGACCACTGCCGCCAAAAGCGCGATGATGCCCATAACCATCAAAATTTCGATCAGTGTGAAGCCTCGTTTTTTAATTTTTTTCATGGCAAAAGCTTGCCATAGAGTGGATAAAGATTTGTTTAAGATTGTTTAACTTTTCACCGGCAAATCCACGAAAAACGCCGAGCCCTTACCTTCCCCTTCCGACTCAACACGAATTTTTCCACCATGGACATCGACAATATTTTTAACAATAAATAGTCCGAGGCCATTGCTATCGGTATTTATGCGGCGAGAATTTTTACCGTGGCCATATTTTGTGAATAGGCGACGTTTATCCTCTTCGTTTATGCCAACACCAGTGTCTTTTATAGAGAATGTGATTGTCTCGCTCGCACCGGCGCCTGCGGTCGCGGCGACACCCCTACTAGTCGCACCAGCCACACCTGCGCTTTTCCCGTGCGCCAAACTAATATCGATACTGCCCTGTGGTGTGTAGCGAATAGAGTTATCAATTAGATTAATGAAAACCTGACTGAGATAGACTTCGTCACCATTTATTTTATAATCACCATCTTCAACAACAAAATTATATTTGAGTCCCTTTGCTTCAGCTCTCGAGCGCGTCTGTTGCACAATTTTTATAATTGATTCTTTCAAATCAAATAGCTTGCGAATATATTCGACGCGACCACTGCCAATTCTCTGCGCTCGAAGAAATGTTTCGAGCTCGTCGCGACCTTTTTTCTCAATTTCATAAAGAGCCGAAATAGTTTTCTTAGCATCTGGCAACAATTCACCAAAATCACCATCCTGCAACGATCCGAGCCCCGCAAGCGTATCGGTAAACGAGCCACGTATCTGATGCGTGATGAAACTGGTGGTTTCGGCCTGCTGTTCGTTGGCGAGGCGAAGGTTTTCTGCCAATTGTTCTATTTTTATTCTGGCCTCCAACTCTTTCTTACTGTTTTGAAGTAGAAGTAAACTAAATATGATCGATACGACGAGAGTAATAGAATTCAAAAAGGTGTCAGTTGCGCTCTCCAAGAACAAAAACTGTGAACCGACCATAATGATGAGTGTATAAACCAAAATCTGTGTACCCAAAAAACGAATTTTAAAAATTTGCAGATTGGTAATCGCAAATACCATTACTATTAGGAACAACGGCAAAACGAAGAGGCCATAGAGGTTGATTTCGTAGAAATCTGTGACGGTGGCGATATATTCCGTAGAGGAGAATACGGCGAAGAAGAGAAGGATGGAAGCCAGTACAACACTTGAGCGAATTCTCTTAGCAGAATCAGATTTTTTCCACGATACAAACAAAGAATAGACCATCATTAAAACAAAAATGATTTCTGCAAAAAGCTTGTAGTTAGTCAGGTTCTCGTTCTCTAGCGCTTCGCAAACAGGCTGTACAAAGCCTATCACCGATTGACCGTTAAAGGTTATTACGAACGCTGGCACACAAACAGCTAGCAATATAACTTTCTCCCCCCAAGATATGTCCTCCCTAGCAAGAACACCGAAAAAGTAAGCGCCCATAGCAAAGAAAACGACATTTATGTAATCGAGCCAAGACCAAGTGAAATAAACGCTGAAATAGTCTGGAGATACCCAATCAACGAGGCTACCAAAAAGCCACAATGAAAAACCTAGCGTGAATCCAAAAAAGGCAATTGAGAGCTTCGACGCCCCCGTCTTAAACATCGCATAAATACTTAGAAATAACGCTATAAAAATTGGAACGATGTGCGAATAATAAGCGACTGTGTGATAATAATTGGTAGTCTCGAAACAGGTATTGAGATCCATGGTGAAGCTAATTTTATACTATAAAACAACAAAATGAAACAAGGAAACAAACAGAAAATATACCACTCATGGATGCATCCTGATCTGGTGGTTAAAAAAATTGACGAAAAAAGTAAGGGAGTATTCACCAACAAAAAAATAACTAAAGATACAATAATAGTCATATTTGGAGGCTATGTTTTTACTTTTGCTGAAGAATCGACCTTTGCTCCACCGATGAATGACTTCGCTCATCAAATATCGTCGGAATTTGTAATTGGTGTGAGAAAGAAAGCAGAAATTCAACCAGTAGACTACATAAACCACAGTTGCGAACCAAATTCAGGCTTTGGAGGTCAAATTTTTCTTATAGCAATGAGAGACATTGACGCTGGAGAACAGATAACTTTCGATTATTGCATGGTGTTAAGTAAAGCTAAAAATGTAAATGAGGACTATAGATTTAAATGTAATTGTGGAACAAAAACTTGTAGGAACTTCGTAACTTGGGACGACTGGAAAAACCCGGAATTGCAGAAAAAATATAAGGGGTTTTTTCAATGGTATCTTGAAAAAAAAATAGAAGAGATTAGCGATTAAAAATACGGTAGAAACTACCATGAAAAAAGTTGCTAAATTTTCGACTGTTTAGCTTTAACTTTCTATCAACAAAACCCCTTCCACTTCCTGGGTGACACAACCAAAATTCGTTTGTCTCTGTATCTGGTTGTTCCAAAGCAACAATAAGGGGTTTTTTGCCAGTTAGTCTTATTACCTCAAAAAAGGCCGGTAGAAAAATATCCCTAGTAAAGGAGAGTTCTTTTGTATCCAACATGAAATTTTCAAAAAGTATTCCGTCTTTTATAAACAAAGAAAGAAACGGGGTGTAATAATTTTCAGCAGACGATCCCTGAAAAGCAAACCAGCTTGATGCATCGTAAAACTTACCACCACCAATATTCCCATAAGTTTTTTTAAAAAAATCGTGATGAAAAGATACGATGGATTGATTCCACAGTGTTTTAACTTCTGATATTTTCTTTCCCACAAAGCTATTGAAATCGATTATACTTACTCGATCAACCTTCATCCCGTGTTTTTTACCCATTCCATTGTAAAATTTCAACTTTCCAAGAGAATGTTTCCATTCATTATTTGAAGTAAACTTGTCTTGATAATATTCCCAAAAAACAATACCCATACCCTCTATTTTTTTTACAATACTTACAAATCGCCTTGTTTCGTAGTTTGGAGTAGCGACCTGTCTGAATAATACAGAAACGGGTCCGTTAACAACAGGTTTTGGAATCTTTCCTTTTATAATTTCACTAATTTTTTTCGAAAGCGCCGAATCATTCCTGCGTAGTTTAAGTTCCTCAATCGCTTCGTCGAGGGGAGTATAAACAAACTTTTCAAAAAGCTCTCTGTTTTCTAAAATATCATGGATGTTTTTTTCTCCGTCCATTGCGGTTTATAAAAAATAAAAAAGAAGGTAGATCTTTCGCATTGCTATTGTGTTGGATTAGAAAAACAAGTGTCATTTTCTGATTCGCCACAAACCACCTCTTGGCAAGAGATTTTGTTCTCCGTACATTGGATTGTGCAGGAATTATCAGAACACTTAGAAAAATCAGCAGCAGAAACCAACATTGTTTTGTAATACTCTAGTCCGTTTGGCGGACACTCCTCCTCATTGCAATCACGATAAAAACACACTTCGCTAGTCGGATCACACGAAGCCTCTACGACAAAATCATAGTTTTTCTGCAATGTAAACTTGTACGCGGTTGACAAAATCACGACCACAACAGATAGAGCGACTAACCAAAGGAAGATTTTATTTGATGTTTCCATTTCCCTAGCACTTAGATACTACAACAAATATCGTAATCATGCAATTATAATCGTATGGTTTGAGATACCAACACGGTACCTAGGATCATTACGGCGATAGCCAAAGATTTGTGTATGAGATGAGTGTACCTTATTTTTTCTTTAACAAATTTTGGGAACATTAGGGTTAAAAATATTCCCAGAACAAAAACAAATGCTGGTTGATAACCATTTAGGGTCGCAATGACAGCAAGAGGAGCGAGGAGTGTTGCATAATCTCGAACCATGTAAGCAACAGCAGACATACCTTCAGATACAAAGTTTACACCAAACATTGTTTTGCCATTGATTCTAATAGAATCCAAGAACTCAGAATAAAGACCTTTTTTCATGACAACCAGAAACAACCCACACAAAATAATTCCGACATGAAGCCAAAACACAGATGCGACAAAAGAATTTTCTATAGTTACAAACTTGAAGAGTGTTTCTTGAGCCGCTTGAAACATGGTAGAAAAAATCATAAAAATAAGAACGCCGTGTTTTATGCCCAGCTTTCTCTCTTCGCTAAACTCAAGGGACAAAACGAGTGCGCCGACCAAAATCAAAGCGCAAGATATTATCTGTTTTAAAGTCAAAATTTCCCCCAAAACAAGGTAGGAGAACAGAAGACTAAAAATAGGTACCAACAAAAACAATGGGACAACAATCGACGCCTCGTCTTTATTCAAGGCCATCAAATAAAAATAGATGGATAAGGTCAAAAGTACGCCACCTATCAACTGAAAAATGACTTGAGGTACACTCTGGAATATCTCGCCATAAGAAAAATAAAATAGAATCGGAAGAAGGACGACGGAAAACCAAGTGGAATAAACCATTAGCACATTCACTGAAGATTCATGCTTACTCTTGGATAACAAAAATTTATCAACGTGGTTGACGGTAGCCCACAAAATCGGCGGAATTATGCCAGCCAGAAGCCAAATCATAATTTAATTGTACACTTTCTAAAGACTCGGGGCTATTTTTTTGAACACCCGAAATTGATTGATTATATTAGACAGCACAGAAAAAGACTTGCAAAATATAGCAAAAAATATTAGTGTTGTCAGGAATTAATAACAATCTTTTATGCTAATAGAAAGGCTAGAAAAATTTGGTTTATCTAACAAAGAAGCTCGAGTTTATCTATGTCTATTGGAATTAGGAACATCGTTGGTAAGTGATGTATCAAAAAAAACAGGCATTAACAGAAGTACTGCTTATGTGCTACTTGAATCATTGGCAAAACAAGGACTTGTGAGTATTTCAGAGAGAAAAAGTATAAGACTTTACACCCCCGCTCCACCAGAAAGAATAGTCCAATTAGCTGAAGAATCAGTAAAAAAATATACTGAACTTGTTGGAATTAGCCACATACTTCTACCAGAACTGAAATCAATGTATGTGGGAGTCGGACCAAAACCAAAGGTTCAATTTTTAGAAGGGGTTGAGGGTATAAAAACTGCGTACGAAGACACACTTACTTCAAAAGAGACCGTCCGCGCCTATGCATCAATTGAAAATATGCACACAGCACTAACCGATTATTTTCCAGAATATTACGAGCGTAGAGCTTCAAAAAACATTAAGATAAGAGCCATCTTTCCTGACACCCCAGAAGCCCGTGAACGAGTAAAGCATAACGCGGAAGAGGACCGTGAAGCACATCTTGTTCCAAAAGATAAATATGCGTTTTCTCCGGAGATAAACATCTACGATAATAAAATTGTATTCATGTCCCTCGTCGAAAAATTTGCACTCATCATCGAGAGCCACGAGCTCGCAGATGCACTGAAAAAGGTTTTCGAGTTGTCTTGGGAAGAGGCGAAGAGGTTAAGTAAAAAAACAAGCTCTTAAAAAAATGGACACCCCGATTATTAAAATAAAAATATTTGATGAAAGAAAAAAGTTAAAAACTTTTATAAAGGATGAAAGTAAAAATATCTTTGGAACAATAAAGGACAGGAGGAACATCCAGATAATCAAGGAGGCAAACAGACTTAAAGTTGACAAGCTGGTTCTGATAACTTCAGGAAACAACGGGTACAGTCTCGCTAAATTAGCTCAAGGCACACCAATAAAAGTGGTTTGTATAGTCAGTAAAAATTTACCGGATGAGGTCAAAAATTTGTTAGAAGCGGTATCGCACCAGGTTACAGAACTAAATCTAGATCACAAGATTCTACGCCCAGAAGAAATTATCGCCTTCGCAAGAGAAAAAGAGGATGAGGTTATCTGGGATGTAACAAATGGTTATGAAGAAAATTATGTAGCGGTGGTCGATGAAATATTAAAAAGTACCGTGCCTAATTTTATAATAGTGCCCGTAGGTAGCGGTGGCATCTTTCTTGGTATTGTCGAGGGTGTTGAAAGGCGGGGTTTAAAAACAAAGATCATAGGCATTGGAGTACAGAACACGACTCATAGCTTTGCAGACAAACTATCAACGCCATGGACGCCATACTCCCGCGCTCTTGAAAATTACCAAAAGTTAGGCCACTTCATATACAGACTAACGGAAGAAGAAGCGAAAGACACGTATAACAAATTTAAAAATGTAGTTGACTGCGAACCATCATCAAGCACAGTTTTTGCGGCTATCGATAAACATAAATTCAAACCCGAAGATACAATCGTTTTTATAAACTCTGGAAAAACCGCGACAAACTAACAAACCTAAGGCCTCAACCTCTTAACATCTCTCGGTAAATAAGTAGCCTCGCGGACGTTGGAGAGACCGAGGATGCGCATGACGAGACGACCGGGGCCGATGCCGCCGCCGCCGTGGGGAGGACAGCCGTAACGGAAGAAGTTGAGGTAGTCTTCGAGCGGTTTGAGGTCCATGCTTTTTTCGATGGCTTGTTTTTCGAGAATGTCGATGCGGTGTTCGCGTTGAGCGAGAGTGGTGATTTCGATGCCGCGATACAAAAGATCGGCGCGTTTTGAGCGGTCGCTACCATGGCCGTCGCTAGGTTCACCTTCGGCGGGGTGACGCATATGATAGAAAGCGCTTTTTGATTTGTGATAATCGGTGATGAAAACGAAATCGTGGCCGTGAGTTTGTTTTACATGTTCAGAAATAGCGCGCTCTTCTTCTGGTGAGAGATCGTGTTCTTCGTCGGAAGGCACGCCTTTTTCAGCAAGAATTTTTTTCGCTTCAACGATTGGAATGCGCGGGAACGGTTGTTTTGGAATTTCGAGCGACGAAATTTGCGCGGCACCGGCTGAAGCGGGCAAATTTTCAAATGCTTTTTTGACAGTCTCAAAACCAGAAATAATCATCCCCTCTTCCAAGTCCATGAGATCGTGATGCGATTCGATGTAGCCCACCTCAAAGTCCCAACCGGTAAATTCGGTGAGATGGCGAGTGGTGAAAGATTCCTCAGCGCGGAAAACGGGGCCAACGATAAAAACGCGTTCGAGGCCGGAAGCGATGCCCATTTGTTTGTAAAATTGCGGCGATTGGGCGAGATATGCGACGCCGTCGAAATATTTGACCTTGAAAACCGAAGCGCCGGTCTCTGATGCAGTGTTCATAAAAGACGGCGTATAAAGCTGAATGAAATTATTTTTGTGCCAAAACTCTCTAAACCCTCGCTCCAGTTCTGTCCACACTTTAAAAATGAGCGCCTTCTCAGGCTTGCGCAAATCGATCCAACGAAAATCGAAACGAGTTGGCGCTTCCGTCTCTTCCCCACCCTTTTTTGTCACGACCGGAATCGGCAACTCTGGCGCAGCCGCAGACAAAACTTCTATTTGCTCGGCATCGATCTCTGCCCCACCAGGTGCTTGCTCGGCTTTTTTCACCTTGCCCGACACAGCCACCACCGACTCAACAGAAAGATTTTTGGCGATTTCGAAAAGGGCGTTTTCGCCTGCGCTGGCCGCGGCGTTTGCATCAGTCGCGCCGTCTTTAGACACAATTATTTGCACCAAGCCATTAATGTCGCGCACGATGACGAAAATGATCTTCGACTGAACACGAATAGCCTGCACAAAGCCACGCACCATTATGCTCGAGCCGGCATGTTCAAAAACTTTATTTGTCGGGACTGCGGTTTTCATTTAATAGAGGATAGCATGGGTTTGGTTATTTATAAATGCCTCCGATTTCTTCCTCGCTCAAGTTCAAATATGAGAGTTGTGGGTCGCAATAATGCCTTCCTCGGCGAATTTTGCTATTTTCAAATTCCCAGACAATCACCATCGGCGTGCGATACATGACGCCCGACTTTTCTGGATCGGGATAACTCTCAACTAGTTCGGCCATTACGACATCATTTTCAGCGATTATGTGGTGAATTTTATATTCACGGTTCTTGATGACGTAAACATCTTTCATCGCGGAGCGAACTTGCTCCGAAGTAATTTCTGGAAACAATGTTCCATCTTTTCTTTTATAAACCCAGGTCATAGAATAATCGTCCGCCATCTTTTCCAACGCAGACGAAATATCGCCCCGAATTTCATCTTCGAGAATTTGGCGGATGGTCTCAATATTTTTTTGTGGGTTTGGGGTGGTGCGCATAACTTAATTTTTTAAAGCAGTGTCGTAAATATCCTTAACCCACTCCAAAGAAATTCCGCCATTCAGCAGAGACCCAATATTCAAAATAAGATCAAATAGGGGCTCGTCTGTATCTGCAAATTTACCCCATTCTAGAGAAATAAAGGGGTTGTTAGAGTCGCCATACAACCGAATAGCCTCTTTGGGGTCGTTATCATAGGCATCTATAATCTTTTTTGCTAAAGACAGTATTTCTTCTCGTGTCATTGTTTTACTTGATTCAATCCTGTAATTTCTTTCTTGTTGTACTCAATCTTTTTCTATAAACGATAGATTCATTTTGTATTTTGGCCACATCACAAAACCCGCGCGAGCCTAGCGTTGAAGCAATTTCTATGAATTCGTGCTGCTCTTGTATAACAAAGCCAGCTATCAGTTTTTGCTTATTTTCTACAGACCAGCAAATTAATTCGATCGGCATAGACAGTGTCGACTTACGCTCTAGAATCGACTTAATCTTAATTTTAGTTTGACTATTGCCATCGCCAAACGCAGAAGACATGCAGACGAAATTTTTGTCCTCCTTTACAGGAACTCCACAAATGAAAGACGTTGATCTGTCACCCTTATTCTTCCAACGAATAAATTCTATGTGCTTTTTATTTATCATAAATTACAACCTGACTTATCAGAGAGTGTGGAATGAAGTAAAAAAGTGGCGTCTTATCACTTGGGTGATTCCTAACTTTACCGCCGGAAATAACAATAGTTGTTGGATCTTTAACAATCAGAAATTTTTTGGTTTCTTTATAGATCAGGCCTTCCGTATAAGCTTTTGTCGGGCTGTGTAAAAAGTTGTCACTGTAAAAACGCGGATCATCCCAATAAACTCCAATTTTTGTATTTTGTTTATTCACAAAATTAGTTTAATTTCTTAAAAGAAACGATTGATTTTATTGGAATTACGATTCCTTCGAAAAATTTATTGTCGTCAGCCGACCATTTTAGACCAATATCAATAAAATTCTGATTTATCCCTCTTAATTTGCCGATGGATATTATAGGACTTGGGGGCAAAATATTCTCCTTTTCTATGTCGAAAAAAGTGTAGGAGGCGTCTTGGTATTCGATTTCATATAAAACCCCGACTTTTAATTTTTCATCCTTATTTTTGGTCATAATTAAAATATTCCCCACCATTATAAGGCTAGTAGAGCGAGATTAACAAGGACGAAAAGCGGATGATGAATTGTATCACCATCCGCTAAAAAACTGAGAGTGAGACGGCTCGTCACAGAACTAGCAAGGAGTCTCGTCTTTCGAATCGGTACGGCTCGGGAACAAGCGTGACCCCGAAGAGGTCTCCCTTTCTGCCCACGATGGAGCAGACTGGAAGTGTTCGGAATCCCTTCCTTCGCGCGCCCCAGAATGATCACGGGCGTCGTGGTGGGCCTCTGAGACTTCTCGGACGGAAGAACCTGTATCTTTTGCCGCGTCAGCTTTGTCGTATCCTATCGGACACAACCTTTCATTTTAGGTATTTGAACTCCCGCGAAATTGCGAGTTTATCCAAACACTTCTGCTCTAAATTCTAAGCTGTTATTAATTATTGACAACAGCTCTGTGGGGATAAGCCCTCAACCAAAAAAAGACACCCAGAAAAATGATAGTACCAGGGCCTGACTTTCAACCACCTTAACAATTGGCTTTCCTGGTCCGTGTCCGGCATCAGATTCGGTAAACAACAAGCACATACTGCCGGAATCTCCGGAATCCACAGATTGTAATTTAGCGGTCATTTTTTTGGCGTGCATTGGGCTAACTCGAGTGTCTTTCTCTGCTGTAGTAAACAAAAAATTTGGATATTTAACGCCCTCTTTCACATTGTGGTATGGACTCCATTTTAGGATGCGCTCTAAATCTTCTTTTACGGCGGGATCACCATACTCATGAACCCAACGAGCGGCCATGCCAAATTTTGGAAAACGCACCATATCAGTAAGTGGCACACGGGAACAAACAGCCTTAAACAACTCTGGTCTTTGTGTAGCAACAGCGGCAACTAGCAAACCGCCATTGCTCGCTCCAAGAATACCTAGACGTGCTGCATCTGTATATTTTTTAGAAATTAAATATTCAGCGGCTGAAATAAAATCATCGAAAGAATTTTGCTTTTTTTCTTTAATTCCACTTTTGTGCCACACATCACCAAACTCGCCGCCACCTCTAATATTAGCTACCACAAATATTCCACCCCGCTCCAACCACGGAACATAATTTCTAAAAAAAGAGGGTTCCTGATTGCTACCAAAACCGCCATAGCCATACAAGATTGTGGGATTTTTACCATCCAGAACGACATTCTTTTTGTGAAATACGAACATTGGCACTTTTGTACCGTCTTTTGAAGTACACCATTCCTGCCTCACATCATAATCTTCTGGGTTTATAGGATTATCAGTTTTTTTAAAGTCGGAATACTCGTTTGTCTCAGGATCAAACCGATATATTATTTTAGGAAAAGTAAAAGATTCTATGCTGTAGAAAAATTCTTCTTCCTCCCTAGACGCCGAGATACCAGAAATACTTGAATATTTTGGCAAAGGAATTCTACTAATCTCTTCACCTGAGTAATTAAAAATAAAAACTTCAGGACAAACATTAACAAGGTATTCGACCAAAATCTTACTTTTTGTAACTGATATATTTCGAAGCACAAAAGGTTTCTCTGCAATAAATTCTTGCCATTCATCTATGGGTTTGAAAAAATCATTTATAGGAGCGGAAAGTACTCGATAATTATTTGCCTTATAATTTGTATTGACCAAAACCTTATCTGCTAAAAATCTAACGGAAAACTCGGCTTCGAGACCAACAAAAAGAGTGCGGGTATTTTTTTCTTGAGTATCATAAATATAAACATCGTTTTTTGTCCAACTATTAAACACGTGTATGCCGATATATCGCCCATCAATAGAGTGCGAAAGACTAATCATGTCATCTTTTGGCCTGTTTTGACCGAAAATTAACTCATCGTCCTTAGGATCAGTTCCAAGAATATGATGAAATATCTTAGTGTGCATATGCTCCTCATTTGCAGGTACAGAGCCCGGATCAGGATTTCGTGTATAGAAAAAAGCAGAATCGTCAGGTGTCCATATTACGCTTGAGTGACGACAGCGTGGAATAGTGTCTGGTAAATCCTTACCGGTCTTCAAATCTTTTACATACAAAGTAGCCATTTCATCTCCTCCCTTAGATATACCGTATGCAAGATAATTTCCTGTTTTTGACGGACTCCAGAAATCGAGACTTGCTATTCCGCCTTTTTCTAAAATATTTGGATCGATAAGTTTTGTTGGATTGCCAGACAGGCCTTTTTTCATATACAAAACAAACTGATTTTCGTCAGGCTGGCGTTCTTTATAGAAATAAACCCCTCGGACTAAGTGTGGATTAAAGAAACTGACAAATTTGAAATTTTTAACAATTTCATCAGAGAAATTTTTAAAAATATCACCTCGCAACGAATCTGTGTATTTATTTTGCTCTTCTGTCCATTCGCGAACCTCTAGATCACTCGAATTCTCAAGCCATCGATAAGGATCGGAGATTTTTATTCCGTGAATTTCTTCAACATCGTCACCAATTTTTGTTTTAGGTATTTGCATTTTATTCATAGCACCACATTAAGCAATCTTATTTCCTCAAAAACAGCGCCTCCGGCTTAGTAATTTTTTCGGCGGTGAAAATTTCGAGAATTTTTGCTGAAGTGGCGGGCAAAAATGGTGAGAGGTTGGCGCCGATGATTAGAAGCTCTTCCATGTACGACTTCAAAAGCGCAGTGAGCTCTTCCCCTTCTTTCGTCCACGGTGTTTGTTCGGCGATTTTTTGATCGAGAGTTTTGACGCGGCTGAAAATAGAGTCGAGAGCTTTGTCTGGGCGGTTTTCTTCGAAAGCTTTTTCGACTTCTGGGAGAAAATTTGCGGCGGAATTAATTTCCACCGGATTTTTGTCGAGTTTTTCGGCGAGTTTGGCGACGCGAGCGACGAGGTTGCCGAGACCGTTGGCCAAATCGGCGTTAAATTTTTCTTTAAATTTTTCTAAAGAAATATCGCCGTCGCTGCCGAAAGTGAAGGCGGAAATGAGAAGATAGCGGGTAGCGTCGACGCCGTATTCAGCGACAAGTGCGAGCGGATCGATGACATTACCGAGCGACTTCGACATTTTTTGGCCGTCGACAGTAAAAAAACCGTGAGCAAAGACGCTTCGCGGCAGAGCCAAGTCGCTTGCGAGCAAAAGACCGGGCCAGACAAGCGAATGAAACCACAAAATATCTTTACCGACGATGTGCAGATCTGCAGGCCAAAATCTTTCGCGGCTTTTACCGTCGCCGCTGCCATTTTTATCGGTGAAAATTTTCGTGGCTGAATAATAGTTGATGAGTGCGTCAACCCAGACATATACAGTATGATTTTTGTCCCACGGCAATGGAATACCCCACGAAACGCCAGGGCGAGAAACGGAGACATCGTTCACACCCTGGCGAATTTTGCCAAGGATTTCATTGCGACGCTCGGCAGGTCCGACTTTGAAATCGGCGGCCGCGCCTTCGTCGTCTTTTTCGATCTCCGCTAAAACTTTTTTGGAGAAATCGCCGAGTTTGAAAAAATAATTTTCTTCTTCTTGTTCGATGAGCGGCGTTTTTGGATGTTGAATACACGCGCCGTCTTTTATTTCTTCAAAAGAAAGATATTTTTCGCAACCCACGCAGTACCAACCCTTATATGTGCCTTTGTAAATGAAGCCTCGGTCGTAGAGATTGGTGAGAAATTCGCCCACAATAGCTTCGTGGCGCGGGTCTGTTGTGCGAAAAAATTCGTCGTAACTCACGCCGAGCGTGGCCCAAACATTTTTGTATTCAGCTGAAACTTCGTCGGCAAAAGCTTGTGGCTCGAGACCTTTCTTCGCGGCCGACTCGGCAACTTTTGTGCCGTGTTCATCTGTACCGGTGAGAAAAAAAACATTTTCTGCGCCGAGTTTGGCACGATAAAAACGCGCGAATGTATCCGCGACAACTGTGGTGTACGCATGGCCAATGTGCGGCCGATCGTTTACATAGTATATGGGTGTTGTGATGAAGAATTTGTCTTTCATTTTGGCGGCTTTAATGCCCGGGATTTAGAGCTAAGTTTACATGAAAAAATGACTGCCTGCAAAAGAAAAACCCGTCCCGTGACGAGCCTTTCTCGTTGTTGGGGCGGGCTTCGCGTCGGCATCACACTCAGTCCACGAGAGTCATCCCGTTAAAAAACAAGGAAGAAGTGTTGAGCCAAACATTTTTCTTTTCTTCTTCATTCGAGATGTCCCGAATGACATCAAAATAAATCATAGTACCCTCGACTCCAGAAAGAATACCCTGGATAACCCCCTGAACAACTTCACCCTCTTCATCGCACGAGAGAATGCTCACGGAGACGTGCTTTCCGATAAAATCGTGCAGTTTCACTTACTTCTCCTTTCGCCCCAAAAGAGGCTGGGTTTGCGACCTTGTTCTGACTGCTTGCACCCTAACACGTTATGTAAATAAAGTCAATCTAAATCTCCTCCACCGTCGAAACACCCAAAATCGCCAACCCATTTTCGAGAGTTTGTGCCACAGCCGCAACGAGCGCGAGCTTCGCCGACTGATTTTCGCCGCCGTCTAAAATAGTGTCGTTTGCATACCACGCATTAAAAGCGCCACAGATGGCAAGAAGGGATTGAGCGACATGGTGGGCAGACATCGTTTCAGCTGAACGAGCGACGACGCTTGGAAAAAAAGTAACGAGACGCGCGATATCTTTCGCCTTTTCGTTTTGAAAAATATTTTCGGCGGCAATTTTTGCGCCGTTCGCGCCGCTTTCGCCACGAGAATTCCCTGCCTTTCTCAAAAGCGATTTCATACGCGCATAAGTATAAAGCACGTACACACCCGAATCGCCATTTATTTCTACAGATTGTTTTACATCAAAAGAAATTTCTTGATTGCGATCAGATTTTAAAATGCTGAATTTTACTGCCGCTAGTGCGAGTTTTTCTGCAGTTTCGGCGGGCAAATTTTTGGCCGCAACAGATTCATCACCCGCGCCGCCCACTGCAATTGCCGAAATTTTTTCACGAGCTGCGTCTATCACGTCATCAATGAGCACCACAGTCCCCTCGCGCGAAGACATTTTTTTGAAATTGCCGTCGTCGTCTTTGAGGCCAACGTAACCATATGGCACGTGCGTAAAATCTTCGCGCTTGCCAATGCCGAGCTGTTCGCAAATGGCAAAAAGTTGGCGAAAGGCGAGCGATTGCTCCGGGCCGACGACCCACACGAGCTTGTCGGCTTTGTATTGTTTTTTCTTGAGCGCGGTGAGGGCGAGATCTTGCGTGATGTAGAGCGACGTGCCGTCTTTTTTGAGAAGAATTGTGTCAGCGAGATTGTACGCAGATAAATCGCTCACCACCGCACCATCTTCGAGCTTTTTAAAAATTCCCGCCGCGATACCTTTCTCAACCCACTTTTTGCCTTCTTCATAATGTTCACTTTCGTACCAAATTTTGTCGAACTCACGGCCACCGAGGCGCGCGAGCGTACGTTCGATACCAGCATATGAAAAAGACAAAACATGTTTCCAAAGTTGCCAAACTTTTTTATCGTGCGATTCCCAACGCACCACGAGATCGCGCACCTTCTGCTCCGTATCTGGCGACTCGCGAAAAGCTTTTTCACCCGCAAGATAGCATTCGGTGGCAAAAATGTCTGGCAAAACACCACGCGACTCTGGCGTGTGCCAATTTTCTGGATTTTCAATCCAAATTTCGACGGATACGTCGCCGCCCGCGTTTTTTTGCATCGCAACCAAAAACCCGTACATCATTTTGGCAATGGCAATGCCGCGGTCGTTCATCACCGCGTCTGTCGAAACTTTTGCACCGTTCCATTCAAGGAGATTGACGAGACTCGTGCCCACCAAATTGTTGCGCAAATGACCAAGATGCATTGCTTTGTTTGGATTTGGTGACGTGTGCTCAACGACCCATTTCTGACCAGTAAGATTTTTGTTCGCGCCGAAATTTTTTGAACCAATAATTTCCTCAACAACACTGGCGAAAAAATCGAGCGTAAAAAAGAAATTGACGTACCCAGGTGCAACAACGCGAATTTCAGAAACATTTGCCGCGACCTTTTTTTGCGCTCTCAAATATTCTGCTAGCTCATTCGCCACATCAAGCGGACTTTTCTTGAGCTCTTTCGCATATCGCAGGCAGGCATTTGAAGAAACATCGCCGTACACGGCAAAAACCGGCTGGTCGAGCGATATTTCTGGCTCGGCGATGCCTTGTTTCTTGAAAAAGTCTGAAATGGCCGAGCTGATAGCGCTAAATGTCGACTCTGTCGTTGTTTCTGCTCTGATCATAGGAATCGTTGAGTGAGACTACCATTTTAGCATAGGTGGCGAGCCGGTAATATACTCAGAAACCCTACTTCTTGTGGCAGAAGATGTACCTTCGGGTAAATTTTCTAGATCGAAAAAACCGCTCTCCTTTATCTCCCAATTCCATTTCCGACCACCATCTCGCCATTCATTGGCCACAAAAACGGTAACGGTATCGTTTTTACCTTCTTGATTGTTTTTGTATTCGCCCAAAACTTTTTCAAAAGACAGAATTTTGATGTTTGTCTCTTCGAACACCTCTCTGATGGCCGCATTTTCCGCCGCCTCACCTCTTTTTATCTGACCTCCAGGCAAAACCCACAGATCTCCATACCGATGCTTTACGAGAAAAATTTTGCCGTCAGAAAATTGGCGGTTGATAATCATCACTCTAACGCCAAAAGTCTTCACTTTGAGTGTCCGCCAATAGAATTTCCGAATGTTGTGAAGAAGGTTGAAAATTTTTCTCATGTGTCTTGTGTGCTTGGCATGTGTTTTGTGTGTTTGCTACATGTTTAGGGCAAGATTGTCAGCAATTTTGTACACATCGCCAGCGCCGATGGTAGCCACAACCGCTTTGGTGTCTTTGTATTTCTTAATGTAGTTTGTAATTTTTGAATAGTCGCCGAGATACAAAACTTTCGATTTTGGCGAATGGGTGTTTATTGATTTTTTAATGTCGTCCAGAGAAAAATCTTTTTTGTCAGCTTCGGTGTCGCCCAAAGCGGCGGCGATGTCTGTGAGAATTACTTCGTCGGCCAAATTGAAAGCTTCACCATGTTCTCGCAAAAAAGACCTGAGTAAATGATACTGCCTGGGCTGAAAAACCGTTACTAATTTATGATCTGGCCAAAACTGCTTGAGACTCTCAATGACGTACCGAAGTTGTGTTGGATGATGAGAAAAATCGTCTAAAACCACGAAGTTGTCGCCCCGAGTCTTTATGTCGAATCGCCTCTTTATGCCGCGGAAATTTTTTGCGAGCTTTTTTATCGACCCCAAAGGCAAATCAAAAAAATCGAAATAGGCTACCAGTGCGGCAAAATTGAGAGCGTTGTAGGTGCCTGGCAAATTTATTGTTAAATTTATCAAAACTTTATCTTTCTTAAAAACGCTAAAAGACGTCACCCCGGGTTTTAGGCCAACATTTTTCACAATGTAATCATTGTTTTCCGATTCGCCGAATCGGACTACTTTGCCCGAGATTTTTTTGGAAATGCGATCGGCAAACCTCATGTCGCCATTCATAAAAATGGTGGACTTTTTCTGAAACAAACCGACGAACGTTTCAAAAGCTTCAACCATTTCATTTTCGTCTTTATAATATTCCAAATGGCTTTTTTCAATGCTGGTTATCACCCCAACATCACCAACCAAATCATAGAATGACCGGTCAAACTCGCACGCCTCAACCACAATATCTCTTCCTCGGCCAAGTCGTTCGTATGTCCCGAGCTCCTTAATATGGGCGCCACAGACGATCGTTGGGTCCTTTTTGGCATAGAGCAAACCGAGACCAAAAAGCGCCGTGGTAGTGCTTTTGCCATGACTACCAGCAATCGCGATTTTCCGATATGGCATCATCAGGACCTTGAGAAACTCCGAGCGTTTCAAAACTGGAATTTTTAGCCTTTGCGCCTCCTCTATCTCCGGACAATTTTCAGAAACGAGAGACGATCTCACAACGACATCTATTTTAGAATCAATGTTTGAAGCTTCGTGATTTTTAAAAATTTGCACCCCGAGCCCCACCAGAGCGGAAACTTCTTCTTTCTCGCTCGTATCAGAACCGGTCACGACGCAACCTTTTTGTAAACATATTTTTGCAATACCATTTAGACCCTTTCCACCTATACCAATAAAATGAACCCTCAAACCCCGTTTGATTTTTATAAACATGCACTACAAATACACCATGTAGTATCAAGAACTTTTTAACTTTTCTTAAACTCACGAGCCTCTATTTATTCCCTACTCCGTCGCCGTATCCAAACCCACCATCTCCTGCATCACCAAATGCACAGAAATATCCACCATATCATCCACCAAGTTGTCGCCGAGATTTTGGAAGAAATTGCCGGAGGCGAAAGTCATACCCCATTTTGTGCGATCGATTTGTGTGTCGGCTTTTAAGTGAAGCTCGGTAACAGCAGAACCCTCGGCATTTGCGCCAATTTTAGAATAAATTTCCGCCGGGAAAGAAATTTCTTGAGTGATGTCTTTTATTCTCAAATCGCCGGTGATGGTGTACATGAAATCGTCGGAAATGTCAGAGCCAGAAACATCAGCCGTAACCCTTGGAATTTTCGAAACATTTTTCACGGTAAACGAAGCGGTTGGGTGTGTCTCAACATTGAAGAAGGCATCGCTCTTCAAATGTCTTTCGAGTCCACCTTCTTGTCCTGGTTTTTTTGCGATCAGACCAACCTTCAAATCCTTTACTGAGAAAGTGAACGCGCCAGAAGCAGAAGCTTCTGTACCGTCGCCCACAACAACTATCTCTCCTGTACTTATCGGAATCGTGCCACTGTCGACATAACCCAAAATGAGTGGCTTTTTACCCGACCAGCTTATCTCCGCATTATCTTCGGCATCAACTTTGTATGTTCCAGCCGCAACGGTCATTTTCTCACCAGCGCTAGTGGCCGCCGCGCGATCGCCCTCCGTATTTTCATAATTAACAGACGGCACCTGAACCGTTTCTCGATATTTTGAAGTGCCGATAATAATCGCGCCGAAAATCACAACCAACGCGACAATAATGTAAATGAATTTATTCATGAGACAATTATACAATAGAAAAAGACCCAAGCATTCAATTTGGGCCTTTGTGGGCAAATTTTTCAGATCCACTCTCGCACCGGAATGCCACGCCTGATTCGATGCTTGGCCAGAATCGTCGCAACAAGCATGGCGGAAAAAAACATGTAGACAGGCAGAGAGTAGTTGGCAATAGTGTGGTCGGTGATGGCGAAAATGCTAATACCATAACCGAAACCAAACATACCCCACATGAGCGGCCGATCATGCTCTGGGTGTCGCAAAACCCAAATAATGGTTGGGATAAATGCCCAGATGTCCGCGACAATCGCCGTGTAGAGGGCGTATTGCGCGAGCTCCTTATCTGCACGCAGGAAATACCACAAGCCAATCGAGAAAAGACCGAAAAACGCGCACATGATTTCGTACCACTTAGGCCTCTCACGCTCGCCTCTCCATATAGCGAGAATGGCAATGGCACTTGGAGACAAAAATCCGAATACTGCAGGCCAGACATTAGCCTTGGCACCAGAACTTTCGTAAGTAAGCAAAAGTGCCAGACCTATGAATGCCCAGATGCTCCACCCCACCATGTTGGGACGAATTTTCCGCTGGTACACGCGAATCCCGTAAGGAATCGCGGACAGAGCAACGATGAGACCCGAAATGAGTCCAAATGTTTCTGTCACGACTTCTCCTTTCCGAGAGTGTTGTGCAAATGTAAAAGAACGACTTTTACTGTCAAACACGATATCATGTCAGACAATGGTTGTCAACTTTTTAAAAAATTGGGTAATCTAAAGCCGCCAAAAAAAGCTAATTCAAAACCAACTCTCGGAAGCCGACGGGCTGATAACGAAAAGAAATTCTTAGTATTTGTGATGACTACGCAGGCCGAAGAGGCCGAGGACTAGGAAATTTCACCAGAAATTTCCGGTCATAACAAATACTAAGAATTTCTTTTTGACTTTACCCTATCATTCTCCGTCAAATATTTTTTTCGCATTCTCACACTCTTTGGAGTAATCTCAAGATACTCATCCTCAGACATAATTTCCAAGCCGTTTTCGATTGTGAGGCGAATTGGCGGCACGAGCATGATGTGATCGTCGGAGCCGGAAGCGCGCATGTTGGTGAGCTGTTTACCTTTTGTTGGGTTGACGGTCATTTCTTCGCCTTTTGATGTGTTGCCGATAACCATACCTTCGTAGACTTCATCGCCAGCGCCGATATAGAGAACGCCGCGAGTTTGGAGATTGTCGAGTGAGAAACCAAGGGCTTTGCCGGTGGCCATAGATGCCATCGAACCGTGGGGTTTTTTCTGAATCTCGCCGACATGCGCACGAAAGCCAATGACACGACTCGACATAATTCCCTCTCCCTTAGTATCGATCACAAATTGACTTCGATAACCGAGCAAGCCACGAGTTGGACCTTCAAATGTGAGGCGCAAAATACCACCCGCATGACCGTGGCCGAGATGATCGTGTTTCATGTTGGTCATCATCACACCGCGCTTCGAAAGTTTTTCAATAATGACGCCTTGAAATTCGCTCGGAATATCTATAGTGACTTCTTCAAACGGCTCGCTTTTTATTGGCACGCCGTTTTCGCTAACAATATCCTTGATAATAACTTCTGGATTGGAAACTTGGAGTTCGTAACCTTCGCGGCGCATATTTTCGAGCAAAATTGCAATGTGGAGCTCACCGCGACCGGAGACGCGAAGATTGTCGCGACTAAAATCAATCTTGAGCCCTACGTTTACCTCCAATTCTTTTTCCAAACGCTCACGGATCTGACGACCAGTAACATATTTTCCTTCTTTTCCGGCAAATGGAGAATTGTTGACGACAAAATCGAGAGCGATCGTTGGCTCGTCTACTTTAATAGCTGGCAACGCAGAGGCTGTTTCGCTATCGGTGATGGTGTCGCCGATGAAAATGTTTGGCAGACCAGCGATCATAGCAATATCACCCGACTCAACCTGCTGAACTTCTTTTCTTTTAATGCCTTCAAATACAAAAAGATTTGTGATTTTGCCTTTTTCAATTATTTCCGCGCCAGTGGCTGAAATTTTCTTTACAAAAACATTCGCACCCGTTTTCAAAACACCCTCATACACACGCGCGACACCCATGCGACCGAGGAAATTGTCGTAACCGAGATTGAAAGGTTGAGCACGAAAAGGCACATCGAGAATGCGCGGTGCTGGCGGCACTTTTTCGAGCACAATGTCGAGCAAAGGCTCAAGATTTTTTCGTTCATCACCAAGTGCGCGCATCGCTACACCATCGCGACCAACAGCGTAGACAGTTGTGAAGTCGAGTTGAGCATCGTTTGCCCCAAGCTCCAAGAAAAGTTCGAGCACTTCCTCATGCACGCGATTGGCGTCAGCGGCTGGTTTGTCGATTTTATTTATAACAACAATCGGCTTATGACCAATCTCAAGCGACTTTTTCAAAACGAAACGAGTCTGCGGCATCGGACCTTCCTGGGCATCTACCACAAGAAGCACGCAATCGATAGAACGGAGCACGCGCTCCACTTCCGAACCGAAATCGGCATGGCCCGGTGTGTCGACGATATTGATCTTCACTCCTTTATATTGAATAGAGGTGTTTTTGGCATAAATCGTAATGCCACGCTCTTGCTCGAGCGCATTTGAGTCCATCGTTACTCCTTCTTCCACCGCACCTGTCTCACGCATGATAGCGTCTGTAAGTGTCGTTTTTCCATGATCGACGTGAGCGATGATGGCGATGTTTCTGATTTCGTTTTTGTCCATTATATGTAGAGTGATTAAAAAAATCCGCTGACCGGATTAGAGAGTTGAATATAACATGAAAGGGCTGGGGTGTAAAATCGAAAAGCCCCGCACCACCATTGGTGCGGGGCTCGTTTGTTTTGCAGGACGACAGAAAGATCACTACTTCTCGGGATCGAACTTAACAAATCCCGGAGGGTAGGCATCGATTCCAAGAACATCCTTTAGGGCCATTTCTGCAAAATACGCGAATGCCATGCCGACAACACCTCCCCGAACACCTTTTCCAAGGGCGTCCACGATGAACTTCTCGGGGAAAATACCTCCGTCTTTTGAGACCCTGATTGAAAGGCCATGTTTCTGCCAGACATCAGGCAAGGAATTACCCTGGCCAACGGCCTTCGCCATGGCCTCAAAGGCCGACTGATTGCCCACAGAACCACTCTCAGATACGATCTCCAGAGAATGGGCGATGTTTTTCTTCCAGTAGATAAGCTCTGCTAACATGTAGAGATCCATGGCGCAAGCCAAACTGTTGTGGTCGATTTGGGCGCCCTGAATTGTCAGCTCGGCAAGCCTCCCCACAAACACACTCGCGGTGATAAAGCTGTACGAAAGAAGACCCACTTCCTGGCCAGCACGAATCAAACCCGGAACGAACGGAGAGAATTGATCCGAGTTCCTGACTTTTATCCAAATTGGCACACTGCCACCCAACTTGTCGAGAACAACTCCAGGAGGTGGATTGAAGTTTTTTAATCTTTTATTCACCTCGTCCAGGACCTTCCAATCCTTCATTCTGTAGTTGACAGACATCATCATTCCAAGCCCATACAAAGCTTGGGCCTGTCCGATCAGCTTTCTACCTTCTGACACGTTATTCGACATGGTTGAGCCCCTTTATTTCAAAGCAAACCACAAACACTTCCACAAGGAAGGTCTGGGAGAATGCTGACTTTATCCGGCGACATAGTACACTTTTTACGGAGATGTGTCAATAGATACTGACATACATAGAATATTTTTATAACAGAAAAACCCGCCACCGAAGCAGAAGGTTTTCTGCCAAGTGACGGGCTTGGTTCAACTAGTCAAGACTCAACTTCTTCATCAGGTAAGCCTCCCGTTGCCGGAGCTCGGTAACCAACAAACGACTGCGAATGGCATCATCCTCCCGCTCGGTCCGACGACTGGTATCATCAGAGACCCGCCTGATATTCCACCGAACCTCATCGAGCTCAATCAAAAGATCTCGCCGAGACATTACTGTCTTCGACCGCCAAATACAGAGAACCGCGACCGAGGCGTGGAGGACAACCGAGTTGATCGGGTAAACGAGATCGATCCACTGATTCTTCCACCGCAGAATCACCACGATGGTGGCGACAATCCAAGCTGCGGTCCATAGCAACCACGGTTTAGGATGATCGCTTGAAGGATCTTTCCAGACTGCCTCCCATGTCGGCACGAAACCAATCATGATGGCGAGCTGGATGGTTATGTTGGCAGACACCGCTGATTCGTAGAAGATCCAGACGAAAAGCGAGACACAGCCAATACAGAGAGCGACCCAGTCTTTCCACGCGAGACGTTTGAACTTGCCCGCGAACAATGACACAACAAAGGTCGCAACACACATAAAGACATTCAGGAAAGAGATGACATTCTTCCAGAGATCTTTTGTGCTGGCGGTGTAGCTACCGGTACTCAGAAGTGAGATGCAAGCCCAAATTGCCCAAGTCGCACCGTTGGGTTTGACGCCGCTTCTGAAGACTCGAATGTTGTAGGACGTGTAGGCCGCTATGTGAATGGCGGCCGCGAGAATACTCAGCCCAATAGACAAAGATTCCTTATCCAACGGACACCCCCTTTCTTGGGTTCGAGGTTGAGGTTATGTGAAAGATCAGATTCGTTCTGACACTAACACATATTTATTAAAATTGCAAGTTTTTTTAATCATTTGAAGCCTTTAAACGATAAAAATAAAAGCCCCCTGAAGGGCTTTGGTGGACGAGGTCATTTTTAACCCATCGGTATCAAACAGCGGCCGCGGCTAACAGTTTCATGCGATTGAAAGCCTCGTTTAAATTTTTCGGCTCGTAGTCGTTAGCCAAAATTCTGAAGGGGTTCGTCTCGCTTTCCATAAGTTCTCCGAACTCTTTGACGACTTCCACGATTGATTTGGTAGTTCCGCCCCTGATCTCGCTCCTGCACTTTTCGCACAGTTCCGCGAGTGCCTCGAAACGCTTGGATACGGTAGGATTCGTAGGTTTGCGGAGTCACCTTACCCCTTAAAAGCTCACGAACCACACCCAGCGACTCCGTCATCATCTGAAGAGACGTATTTGCAAACTGTGACATGATCAGCCTCCTGATTGGTTTTGGTGAAGAACAGATTCGCTCCACATACTAGCACATAATTTAATAAAATTGCAAGTTTTTTGAAAAGGAGCCTTTCAGTAATTAAAAAGCAACTCTCGGAGGCCGACTGGGCCGAGAGTGAACGAAAATTTCAGCAGAAATTTATCGTGTTTGCTTTTTAATTGCTGAAAGACGACCCTACTCAATAAACGTCAACGCCACACCCTTCTTCCCTGCTCTACCGGCACGGCCGATGCGATGGACGTAATCTTCGTAGGTGGCAGGAATGTCGAAGTTGATGACGTGACTAATACCTTTAATGTCGAGACCGCGAGCGGCGACGTCTGTGGCCACGAGCACTTGAGCGTGACCGTCTTTGAAAAGCGAGAGAGCTTTTTGACGACGAGTGTGCGGCTTGTTGCCATGAATTGATTCGGCTTTGAAGCCGCTGTCGATCAAAACTTTAGAAAGTTTTTCCACGCCGTGTTTTGTTTTACCGAAAACGAGCACTTTGCTGAAATCCGGGCGCTTCAAAAGTTCGCCAAGCACCGCCACTTTATTTCGGCCTTGAATTTTGACAACGTCTTGATCGATTGTGTTTGCGGTATCGCCAGTTTTAACAGAAATCATTACCGGTTCGCGAAGAAAAGCCGAAATGATGGCTTCGATTTCACGCGAAAGCGTGGCGGAGAAAAAGAGAGTGTGACGTTTCGGCGGCATTTGCGCCATGAGCAGACGCATGTCGTTTATAAAACCCATGTCAAGCATGCGATCGGCTTCGTCGAGCACAATTGTGTTGAAACCAGAAAGATTTAAATTTTTGCGGTCGATAAGATCTTTCAAACGGCCAGGCGTACCCACAACGACATGATTAATGTGTCGCAAATTTTGAATCTGACGGAAAATCGGCGCACCACCCACACACACCGTAGAAAAGAGACTAAGACCAGGCACGAAATTTTTAAATTCATTTTCTACCTGGATAGCCAGCTCACGCGTCGGCACCACGATAAGCACTTTTTCGCGCGGATTTAGAAGAATTTTATTGATGAGAGGAATGAGAAAGGCCGCGGTTTTACCCGTACCAGTATTTGCAATGCCCACCACGTCTGCGCCGCGAAGAACGTGCGGAATAATTTTGTCTTGAATTGGCGTAGGTGTCGTATAACCTTTTTTTATGATATTGGCTTTGAGTCGCGTATCAATAGCAAAATCAACAAACGCATGCTCAGGCACAAAATGTACAACGGACTCAGTAATGACCGCTTTATTTACAAATTTTCGCGGGTCGATAGAGTGACCAAATGATCGGCCACCGCCTCTACCACCACTTCGACTGCCACCTCTATTGCCGTTGAAAGAGCGACTGCCTGATCCAGTGCGAGAACCTTGATAACCGCCAGTACTGCCGGTTCTACTCACGCTACCACCTGAGCCGCGATAACCGCCGCCTGTTCTGCCCGCGCCGCTTCGGCCAGCAGAAAGACCGCCGGTTTTACTGCCTTTGTAACCATAGCTTCGAGGCGAACTCGACGCATTAGATGCGTTTGATTGTTTTCTGTCCATTTTTATTTACTTAATTCTACTTAAATTTTCCACCGCGCGGCGAGTGCCGCAACAAAGAAAAACCCCTCTTTTATGTTTAAAGAGGGATTCTTCCCACAAAACACAAATGAGATATTGATAACTCCAGTAGTATATACTAAGTTGAGAATTGTGTCAAATCAAATACCGCCTCTAAGCCGCCGCCTTATTCATAAAATAAACATATGTATCAAACAGCGCCAGAAGGAAGCTAACGGTGAGCGGACCGAGAAGAAAACCGACGGGGCCGAAGAAAACCAAGCCGCCGAGTACTGATACCAAAATGAGAAGCGGATGAATTTGCACACTGCGACCAATGAGTTGAGGACGGAGAAAATTGTCGATAAGACCGACGACCATCGCGCCCCAGATCAAAAGACCGATGGAGCTACCCACCTGGCCCGTCACAAAAAGAAAGGCGACTGCTGGTACAATAACAACCGCTGTGCCAATACCCGGAACGAGAGCGGCGAGAGTGGCAAAACTACCCCAAAGAACGGGGCTCGGGATGCCAAAAATGAGAAACCCAGCCGCCGCGAGCAAGCCTTGAGCCAAAGCCACAATGAGACTACCTCGCAAAACAGAATCGACAGCTCTTTTGAGTTTTTGAATAATTATTTCGTCGTCTTTGTCGGCCAACGGACTGATTATTTTAATCGTACTTTTAAATCGATCGCCGTCTTTCAAAAAATAGTAGAGGGACATGAGAAAAACAAAAAGGCTCAGCGCGAGCTTGGCAAAACCAGTAAAAATTGCTCCGATATGACCGACAAACCAAGATGCGCCGCCTCGGAGGTATTGTTCAATATTTATTGGCACATTTTTTAGTATTGGAAAAAATTCCTGTGCGGCCAGCAATTGATTCTCAAGAAAAACTACTGCTGCACCACGGCTTCTAACCTCTGAAAAAGAAGTGAAAATTTCATTTGATTCCTGAAAAATTTGCACGCCTAGAAAAGTGAGCGGTGTAAATACTACGACAGCTACGAAAATCATAGTGAGGAGCGAGGCCGTAGCTTTATGTCCGCCCATTTGGTGAAGAATTCTTTTGTGAAGAGGTTCAAAAGCAACGGCAAACACTGCCGCCAAAACTATAGCGTAAACAAACGGCTGAAAAACTAAAAACGCAAGCACAAATGTGACGAGTAGAAGGAGTAATAAAAAGTGAAGTTGAAATTTTTGACTGTTCATAATGCTTAAAATTATACCATTATCGCGGCGCGATTTTGTGATCAGCGCCGCTACGTTACTAAAACGTCACCGCCTCGCGCAAGTGCGCACCCTCCACCTCAAAACATTTTTCACAGCAAAGAATTTTACGCGACGGTCGCACGCTATCGTCTGAACAATAATTTTCTGTCGCAGTGTCGCAGAAAAAACAGCGGCCGATTATGTTTTTGCCGGAAACTGGCACCACATCTGTCGTCATCCGATTATCAAAAACAAAAAGTGTACCTTTGAAGTGTTTGCCGGGATTTTCGGCAATGTAGGTATGAATGCCGTCTTTGAGTTGATACAAATTTTCGAAACCTTCGCGCTTCAAAAGACAGGTGGCTTTTTCACAACGAATGCCGCCGGTGCAGACGGGCACAATTTTCTTCCCGCGAATATTGGGAATTTTTTCAAGCTCTTTGCGCAGATCGCCGATGCGGGCTGGCAAGTCGCGAAAATTTTTGAGACCAATGTCGACCGTTCGTTCAAACTTACCGCTCGCAATTTCATAATCATTTCGCAAATCGAGCACGACAAAATCTTCGTCTGTTTCGTACCATTTTTGAAGCTCAGCGGCCGTCACTTCCGGTGCAGTTTCTTTTTCTACATCAAAACGGCCAGCGCCAAGCGTAACCACCTCATCGCGCACTTTCACCGATAGCTTTGGAAAAGCCCGGCCGATACCATCGCTTTCTTTTACGGTAATACGATCGAAGCCAGCCGCGATATTTGCCGCGTCTGTCTTTAAAAAATCTTTATACGCCGCAATGCTCTCCACGCGGCCTTCTAAGGTTGCATTAATTCCCTCTTCAGCAATTATCACCCGACCCTTAAGACCGAGCTCTTGGCATTTTTCACGATGCAGAGCGGCCAGCGCCTTTGGATTAGCGATATTTGTGAACTTATAGAATAGGATGACGGCGAAGTCGACTTTCATAGACAAAGACATAGTACAGGAGTTTTGGGCAAGAAAAAAGCCGTGGCTTAGCCTCCTACAGCTTTTTGCAAACCATCGCCATAAACATCGGAAATTCTTTGCGGGCAGTGTCTTCGGCTTTGGCACGCGGACCGATTTGGCTTTGTTTATGAGAAATCCATTCTTCGAGTCCGACCACTCCGAAACCAGCCGATGAAAGCGCTTTGAAATAATCTTGAAGCGGACGATGAAAAGACATGGTGTAGGATTTGGTCGCGTCAGATTTTGCGCCAGGCGTCATATCGACTTCCACAGAAAAAGCACTGCCGTAGCGATCGATGCGGCGATATTGGGTCTTAGAATTTTCATCAAAACCCCACGCCGAGCCTTTCAAAACACGAAAACACGGATGATTTAAAACGATTACAAATGTGCCGCCCTTCACGAGCGCCCGCGAAGCTTCTTTTATCGTCTCATTCATTTCCTTTATATTTTGGAGTGCAAGCACAATGATTGCCGCATCAAATGATTGGTTTTTAGCCGCAGAAATTCGGCTCGCTGAATCAACTTCAAAACGCGGATTCGTTCCGCCATTTTTTTGCGCGACTTCTCGCAAACCTTCCCGCGCCCGTTTTATAAGCTCAGATGAAATGTCGATGCCAAGCACATCCGCACCAGCCGCCGCATATGCATGTGAAAAAAATCCTTGGCCGCATGCGATGTCTAAAATTTTTCGACCCACTCCACTCACACCATCCGAGCCTTCGGATTTTTCGGATTTTTTGGCCGGCAAAATGCGCATTAAATTAGGCAGAATAACTTTCGCCTGATATGTGTCGCCGCTTGCTTCACCTGAAAGCAGATTGTCGTACCAGCCAGCGACGGGTTCCCAAGAGGTCGATTTTGGCGGTGAAGACCCTAGAGATTTTGGTGGTAAATTTTTCATTTTTAATATTTAAACATTATAACTCAAAAAATCACCTTCTCGCTTTTATAAAGAAAAAACGAGGCCTGCTAGCGGAAGCAGACCCCGTCTACATATTTTTCACAAATCGGTCTCGAGATGTCTTGGTCGTTCCCTCATAGGACGACCCCGCAAACCAACCCAAACAAGGAAAGACGAGCCTCCAGCGGGCAGGCGCTAGAGGCCCAGGCATAGCCCACGAAAGGCGAATCAAAAACACAAAAACAGGTCCAAAAGCACTCTAACACACCTAGCTATTTTTGGCAAACATTTGCTCCATTTTTAATATTTTTATTTCTGTCCCAAATACCCCAAAATCGCCTTCACGCCAGCCAAATTTCTGTCCCACTCTATTGAATCGTGAGCCTGAAGCTCCACGGTAATGGCCGGAATACCAATAGATGCCAACCAACCTTCTGCATCGCCGGAAATTTCATAACTATCAAATGAGTCCACGGCTGGATAGCCGGAAACTTTTGAGTAAGCGTTCATAATATTCCGCGTCTCGGGCAAAATTCCTGCCTCACACTCGGAAGCGTAGACGGCATTGGCCTGACTGTGCCAAAAAACGACAGCCGATGGTTTGCCGCTCGCGCCGCCCAAAACAAAATCACGAATCGCCACGGCTTCTGGCTCAGAAAAAGCGGCTGTGCCAGCGCTCACCGTTTTCGATTGCCATTTGCTTTCTGATTTCCACTTACAAGCAAAATTGCGATTCAAGTCCACATCGTGTGCATTGAATCGGCCAGGGGCCGTAGCTTCTCGGCTGAGCTTTGGTACATCCGCGAGCGCGAAGCGACCCTCTTTGCCAATTATTTTAAACACGCCGTCTGGATTGGCCGATGGAATAACGGTGACAGTTAGATTTGCAGGAATTACGGCTACATTTTCCGGCAAAGCCAGATAATCCATAAACTCATACGCGAGCAAAACACTATTCCACTCATAGCCACCGTGTACGCCACCGACAAATACGACATGTTTATTTCCTGCACCATAAGTGTATGCCTCAATTGCCCGCCCCTCAACGGATCGGCCGATTTCTTTTTTCAAAGGAGAAAGCGTGCTTGGGGCAACAGGACCGGCTGGTGCGGGCATTGGCTTTCGTAACTTAGCGACCATCAATAAGCCGACAGCGAGGGCGATCAGGATGAGAACGATTATGAATATCGACTTTTTATTCAAGAGCGGGTTTTTTGCGGCAGTTTGCCGACAAATTTATATGATTATTTTGAGTAATGCTTCAAAACAGCCTCTATACCTGCTTTATTTTTTGTCCACTCTGTATCTGTGTGATTTGTAAGTAGAACACTGATCGCTGGAATTTCTTTTTTAGCGAGCCAGTTGACCATGTCGCCAGTAATTTCGTAGAAATTGAAACTCTCATAAGCTTTGTAGCCAGAAGACTTGGCGAAAGTATTTGTGAGTGTGCGAGTTTCGGTAGAGACACCATTGTGACAGCTTGAGGCAAACACGCCACCAACCGCACTGTACCAAACCACCACAGCATCAGGCTCATTGGCTTCAACATAATTTTTAATAGCCAAACTTTCAGACTCAGAGAAGGCGGCGGAGCCACCGCTCACAGTTTTGTTTTGCCATTTACCTTCTGTCTGCCAATCACAGTCAAAATTGCGATTGAGATCGACTTCGTTTGCATTGAAGCGGCCAGCAATTTGTTTTTCTTGAGAAGATGAGACATCCGCAGCCTTGAAACCAGTTGTAGAAGGTACGAACGGCACAGCCAAAACTTCATTCAAACCGTCTGGATTTAGAACTGGAATAACTGTAACGCGAACATTTTGCGGAATGATACCAGGAGTTTTTTCCAAATAACTCATGAGCTCATAGGCAACGAGCGAAGTGTTCCACTCATAACCACCGTGAATGCCACCCACAAAGAGCAGATCAACATTGTCTGCGTCAGAACTTGTGCTCGAAGTAGCCATTGTAGAAGCCGAAGTATCAGCACCTTCTACGTTGCCGTAGTGATAAGCGACGATTTCGCGACCATCAACAGATTTTCCGATAACGGTTTTGGTTTTGTCTTCTACAACAACCGGAGTGGCGGGGGTTGTATTTGTAGGGACATCTGTCGGCGCATTTACACTTGAAGAACCTCCTTTAAAGAAGTAAAAAGCGGCGGCGGCAATAATAATGACTACGACAAGCGGAATAATAATTTTTTTCATGCCTCTATTTTAACACAAGTTGCTAGGCTGGACGCAAGGGCGTGAAAGTGTCTGAATACTGACTGCGGGACTTGGATTCGAACCAAGATAAACGGATCCAAAGTCCGTTGTCCTACCATTAGACGATCCCGCAATGCTCTACAATACACGCCGCAACACTCTAGAGATTACTTGAGAAAACCCAAAAAAGAAAGCCCCAACCTTTCGGCGGGGGCTCGAACAATATACAGCGTAAAGACTGTAAAGTCAGCGAACGGCTGGCAGAACAACAGGACCGGCGTAAAGCCGCAGAGGCAAAACTTCGATAAACTTATTCTCGATGTTGTCCCAAACCGTTCGAGAAACTAAGTATTCACTCCTGAAGATGCGAAATATGGCCTGGTCCAGCTCGTTACGAGCGAAATCGATCTCCTCTGCAGTTAAGGGTTGAACTCCGTCTTCTGAGTCCTCCTGACAGGGCTCCCATTTCCAGAAAGAACCCTCTTGGTTGCCAGATCGATTTACAGAGTTGCAACCGGTCATTGTCCCATCGCTTCTCCTTTGATATCCGCAGTAGGTGACCCTGTCCCAAACCATATTCTGATCATTGTCTTGAGCACTAATCATCACAAAAATACTGTACGGCTCCTCATGTTCAGGCGCCAAAGGTTGAAGGTAGACGACACGACCACTAGCGCTGCTGTCGTGGATCTTGACACGATATTCCACACCACTTGCAGAGACGAAGGTTCCCTCGTATCGATCGTTGAAATCAATACTGTGGGCGATCCGAGGCAGTGGTGGAACATGGCCGAATGCGCTACCAAGCCCCATGAAAATCGCCCCAAACACGACGACAGAAAAAAGCAGACCGCAAATCATAGAGAGTGAGCGAGACATCTTTTTCTCCTTGGCTTCAAAGCCGGTTGAGGTTTTGACACAGTTATTCCGAAAGAACGAACATCCTAATTTAACAATAGACTACTATTTAAGACTTGTCAAATATATTATTTTGCCCAATTATGCCCATCATCGCGAGCTCAAGTGGCAACTCTAGAATAAAAGCTCGGCCGGTCATTTCAAAAGCGTCTATTAGTTTCAAAAGCGCAGATGAGTCAATTTTTGCGCCACTTGGACCAGCAAAATTTTTCAGGCGATCAAAAACATCAGGTGAAAGTCGGGCTTGAATCATGGCCTCGGCACTGCCGGCGGCCGCTTTCGCGCCGCTCGCCGAGCTGTTACTAATTCTTAACAACAGCACAAAACGCACCCGCTCCAAAAGAAGCTTGGCAAAAATATCCATGTCTATATTCTGGTCGGCAGCAGTACGCACAGCAGAAAGTGCTTTTTCAAGGCCGGCTGGGCCACCTTCAGCAATCGCTTCTAGGCAGTTCATCACAAGCTCGCCACGCGGTGCGCCCGTCACCGCCTCCACTTCTTTCAGAAAAATTTTCTTGTCGGCCGAAGCAGTAATTACTTTCTGCAAAATCCCCTGCGTATCACGGAAAGAGCCGTCGCCTAGAAGAGCAATGAGATCGGCGGCATCTGGCGAAAGTGTGAAGCCTTCTTTTTTGGCCACGCCCGCGATGAATTCACGCAGCACAGCCTGATGTGGTTTTTTAAATGTAAAAACCTGACAACGCGACACAACTGTCTCCGGCAATTTTTCCGGCTCGGTGGTGGCAAGAATGAAGAGTGCGTGCGCGGGCGGCTCTTCGAGTGTTTTGAGCAGAGCGTTGGCCGCGTCTTTGGTGAGCATGTGTGCCTCGTCAATAATATAAACCTTGTATTTCGACTCAAAAGGCAAAGTACGCACACCCTCGCGAAGTTCGCGGATGTCGTCTATACCACGATTTGACGCGGCGTCTATTTCGTAAAGATCAGCGTCAATCGTGCCGAGTTCGCGGGCAAAAATACGCGCCACAGAAGTTTTTCCCGTGCCACGTGAACCAGCGAAAAGATATGCGTGGGCAACGCGTCCGAGTTTTATAGAATTTTGGAGCACACTCACCACATGCTCCTGCCCTATGACATTTTCAAAAGTTGCTGGCCGGTATTTTCTGTAGAGAACGAATTCATCTTTATGCGCGCCAGTTTTGTTCATGATAAATAGTATAACAAAAATAAAACCAGTCAGTTCTTACACAATGGAGTGCTTAAACTGACTGGCTACGATCGAACGATGGACGGTTGTCGACGACAAAGGGCTTCCTGAGGATGTTTTCGTTCGGGAACGAAGTCGGCCTTGGCCACAAATCGAGTTGTTTTGTTCCCTAAACCCCAACGAGACCGGGTCGATATCGGTGCGGATTAGACTCAGTCCCATTTACCCTTCATAGTGGCAGCTGCCACCAGTACTCGCCGCCTAGCATCGTGACGATCACAATTCTTCTCCCGCACAGAACACTACACCTGGGTTATTTTTCTGTCAACAGTTACAAATAAAATCAAACAAAAAAAGACCCCGGCGCGCAATGAGCGGGCCGGGGCGAAGGTGTGTTGCGAGAAAACGATAGCAGCGAATGAGAAATTTGATCCAGCCGATCGTAGGCCGATCAGTTTCCCGTGACGTTCATGGCGCGACGGCGGCGATGGAAGGGATCCTTGTCGGCGTCGTAGAGGGTGGTCGAGCGACGAGAAGCCTTGTTCGCCTGCCTGCGATCAAGAAGAGCCGTGCTGGCGCCGTTGTCAGTGGTGGTGAACGGTTTCATCTGGGGATTCCTTTCATGGAAGCCTTCAAACTGAGGTAGCCCACAATGGCAAACCTCTCCATTGATTACATTACCACCCCTGTTTTTTCTTGCAACTCTTTTTTAAACGCCTGTGGATAAACAAATTTTAGCTTAGTACTGACCACTGGCTTCAATTATTTTTCGCACATCCCCCGCCGCGTTGGCTTCCATAAGTTTCAAACGCAATTCTTTTGCGCCGTCCCAACCGTTTACATATGCCTTGAAATGTTTTTTCATAATGGCGAAATTTTTTGTCTCGCCTAAAATTTCTTCAAAAAGTGCTGAGTGCTCGACGAGCGTTTCTAATCGCTCTTTTATGGAAATGCCTTTGGTTGGGTCGAATGAGTCGAAAGACTTGGTCCGATCAAAAAGCCACGGGTTGCCGAAGATTGCCCGACCGAGCATCACGCCGTCGGCACCCGATTCGCGAGCGCGCACTTCCGCCTCCGCTAGATTTTTTACATCACCGTTGCCAAAAATAAGTGTCTGCTTGTCGGCCGCGAGCGCGCCTTGCACCTCATTTCTAATTTCCACCGCGCGTTTTACCTCTTCCCACCGCGCTGGCACTTTAGACATTTCTTTGCGAGTACGAGCATGAATAGTGACAACCGCCGGATTTTCTGCGAGTAGAGCTGGGAGCCAAGTGTCGAGTTCGTTTTTATTGAAACCGATTCGAGTTTTAATCGAAACAGGCAGAGCGTCGGACAAATCGCCGCTTGAGCCAACCGCGCCTCTTTTGGCCGCGGCGATTATTTCGCGAGCAAGTGCTGGCGTTTTTATAAGAGCCGCACCAGCACCCTGTTTTTCTATGCTTTTGTCGGGGCAACCCATGTTGATATCGATGCCGTCAAACCCAAGCTCACGCGCCAGCCTCGCAACCTTTTCCATATTTTCTGGTTTGCTCGTAAAAAATTGAGCGACGATCGGTCGCTCAGCCTCAGTGAAAATCAGATCTTTCATGAGCTTGGAACGACCAAGAGCGTCGGCATGAATGAGACCATCGGCAGAAACAAACTCTGTCCACATTACATCTGGCTTACCTCTCGCGGCGATGAGACGACGAAAAGCCGCGTCGGTCACATCGGCCATCGGTGCCAACACAAAAATCGGCGAGTTCTTCTGCCGCTTAAGTTTTTGCCAAAAATTTTCGGAGTTTTCTTTCAAGACTTTCACGAAAAAGAGTCTACCACCACAGACCTTGAATACCCAAATATTTCATTTGTGTTCGAGTGATAGATCCAAAATATCCAACGCTAGGAATGATGGCGTATTTGGCTTGGTATTCAGCCAAAGCATCTCTGGTGTAGTTTACAAAATAGCCGGTAGCGCCGATGCGGGCCAGCTCCAAAGCTTTTTGTCCGACATTTTGGTCGATCAAAATTTTCTGTAATAGCCGGACATCTTCACCTTCCATGCCTACAGTGAGATCACGCACGAAAGATAGATTTTTTGAGTCCGAAATACCAAGCTGAGCCTGAAGATTGGCAATTCGATCCATCAAAAGATCCATAGCCTGCCACCCTTTGCCTTGTGATTCTAAATTTTTTACTCGCCCACGAAATGATGTGCCGCTGCTACCACCAGACGACTCTTGCGATGATGTTGGCTCGTCTACGGTGGTAAAACTCCAAGTCGTAGTATCGGAAATACCAGCATAACTATTGCCGACAGAATCGTCGAAAGCGGTAGCGGCGATTTGGACATAATATTCTGTAGCATATTCCAATGAAGCTGAAGGATTTATAGTAATTGCCGACGCTCCACTTCCTGTCACCTGCCCACTTCCAACAGCAATGGCTTCAACCACCGAATCGTCGGATGATTTAAAGATCGTTATATTGCCAGTTTCAGCGTCTACATCTTCATCAAAAGTGACAATAAGATTTGCATCAATCGCCACATCGACAGCATTATCGGCAGGAGAAAAAGTTGATACCGTTGGAGCTGTGGTTTCTCCTTCAATAACCGTTACACTAAGACCGCTTTCGTTCGCCACATATACCTTTGTGCCAAGACCAACCATAGAATATGGAGTGGCACCGACTGGCACGCTAGACACGGAATTGCCATTGGCAGTGTCTATAATGGAGACGGTATTAGCCCCAATATTTGCAACATAAATTTTTGAGCCATTAGCTATTATTGCTTGAGGTCGATCACCAACATTTACAGTGGACACAGAATTGTTGTTTGCGGTATCTATTATAGATACAGTGTCGGCGCTATTATTTGAGACATAAACCTTTGTACTAGAAGCTATCACGATCGGACCCGGACTTCCGCTCATTCCGACAGTTATAGAAGTAGTTGCATTGCCGCTACTGGTATCAATTTGAGTAACTGTTGTACCAGTATTCGCCACAAAAACTTTTGTGCCGAGGCTAGTTATAGATGAAGGAGTTACACCCGTACCAACGCCTAGAGAGGTCACAGAATTGTTGTTTGCGGTATCAATAATAGAAACATTTCCGTCACCCTCTGCAACATATACCTTTGTACCAAGTGAGGTCATTGCAACAGCAGAAAATCCAACATTAACGGTCTCGACCGAATTGTTGTTTGCGGTGTTGATGACGGACACAGTATTATCTCCACTGTTTAAAACATAAATCTTTGAACCGAGAACTATCTGGGCCAAGGGAGTACTTCCAACAGTTACCGTAGAGACTGAATTGTTGTTTGCGGTGTTGATGACAGAAACTGTACCATCGCCAGTATTTACTACATAAACTTTTGTGCCGAGAGCGACATTGAAATCTGGAGCACCTCCAACAGTTGCAGTAGTGATCGAATTATTGTTTTCTGTGTCGATAATATCCACCTCGCTCTCATCATAAATAGCCACATAGATTTTTGTACCGAGAGCGGCCAAGCCTCGTGGGCCGCTACCGGTGGTGACAGTAGCCACAACTTCATCGGCCAAAACCACCTCTACTGGATAGTAGAGAATTGATAGTGTCAGAATGAGGGATAGAAACAGAGAGGTGATTTTTTTCATGAACTAAATTTATTAGTTCTTCAATTTTACAAAAGCCTTACCAGAAAATCGGACATCGACTTTTTCTACCCGATCAATAAAAGAGCCGCGAAATTCTACCTGCTTCGCCGCTACGATAGACTCGATATTCTGCAGAGTTTGTTCGTAACTCATTTTACGATTTACAACTATCACGCCGCCATTGGCCAAATGAAGCTCAAGCTCGCTTTCGGAAATTTCGACTATCGAAACTGTTTTGAGTCCGAGTTTAGCAACATCTTTTACAAATGAATTTAGTTTTTCAAAAGAAACTTGTGGCATGATGTGTTGACCAACCGGCGTAGTAGAATCTTCTGGTGTTTTTAAGAAACCGTTCCACATTATAAACACATCGCCACCAAAGACTGGCGCTTCAGAAAAAATGTAGCCAGTTTTGTCTAGATAAAAACATTTTTGAGCGGCGTCGGCCGCGACATTGGCCGCACTAACCGCGACATCGCCGCTTCCGTCGCTATCCCCACACCAAAGTGCGGCCGGCACACGCTCGCGCACGCTCACCACAAGATCGTGAGGTGAATTGAAAGAAACTTCAGCGAACTCGATTGTCTTAAACAAGTTTTTTATATCTGCTTCAATATTCTCGCGCGGTGCCAAAAGCAAATTGTTTCGCGAAAGCACACCGAGAAAAGCTGTGGCTGTTTGTTTTTCAACGATCTTTTTTATTTCTGACTCGGGAATAAGACTCGCTCCACGAACATGAACAGCGGAAAGAGAGACTTGCGGCGAAAAAGAAAATCTTGATAGACCGAAACCGCTGGCGATGACAAGGGCAAAGGAAACCAACACGATAACCCATCTTTTGCGACGGCGACGTTCGGCGAGTGTAGCTGGACGCTTGCCACCACGAGTACTCATAGCGCCACGACTACTTATTCTGCCACTTTTTATCCGATTAATTTTTATTTTATTGGCCATTTAAAATTTCTCGCTATTTTTACTACACCGCCACTACACCGCCACTACACCGCGCGTTCGATTTTTGTCTTTCCGCCCATGAATGGCTGGAGTGCCGCAGGAATATTTATCGAGCCATCTTCGTTTTGATTGTTTTCGAGCAACGGAACAAGAATTCGCGGAATAGCGAGCGCGGTGTTGTTAAGCGAATGAACAAATTTGAGTTTGCCGTCGTCATCGCGATAACGAATGCCGAGGCGTCGTGCTTGGAAATCGTGGAAGTATGACGCTGAATGAGTTTCGCGATAAGTATTTTCCGAAGGCACCCACGCTTCGATGTCGTATTTTTTTACTTGGCCCAAGCCGAGGTCGCCACCACAATTGAGCACAACGCGATACGGCAAACCAAGCGCCTGCATAATTTCTTCGGCATTGGCTGTGAGTTCTTCATGATGCTTCACCGACTCTTCATGGCTAGCTTCGCAAAGCACCACCTGCTCGTATTTATAAAATTCATGAACACGAATAAGACCTTTGGTGTCTTTGCCATGACTCCCTGCTTCGCGACGAAAACACGGAGAATAAGAAAGAATTTTTCGCGGCAAAGATTTTTTGTCGAGCACTTCGTCCATAAAATAACCCATGGTCGCCACTTCGGCCGAACCAGAAAGATGGTCGTCGTCTTGAGTTTTATACAAATCTTCTTCGCCTTGTGGCAAATAACCGGTGCCGATGAATGGCGCTTTTTTCACGAGTGAGGGAACGATCATTGGCGTGAAATTTTTGCCACCAAAATGAGCTAGGACAAAACTGCCAAGAGCTTGAGTGAGTAAAACAGCATCGTTCATTAATGTATAGCCGCGGAAACCAGCGACTTTTGCACCGCGTTCAAAGTCGGCCATGTTTAAATCGGCCATGAGCTCTAAATGATTTTTCGGCGTGAAAGAAAAATTTGGCTTCTCACCCCAAGTGCGGACCTCTACATTTTCTTTATCACTTTTGCCTTCTGGCACAGACATGTCGGGAATATTTGGCACAGCAACCATGAGCGCCTGCCAAGCTTTTGTGGCTTCTTTAAGCTTATCTTCTTCATCAGCCGCACTTTGCTTTATGGCGCGCATTTCTTCTATGAGTTTTGTGCGCTCTTCATCATTTGCGGCGGTGCCTGCGGCGGCGATTTTTTCATTAGCAATTCCCTGTTCGGCCCGACGGACTTCCACAGTCGCCAAAAGCTTCCGACGGGCGTCGTCTACAGTAATGAGTCTTTGAAGATCGAAGCTTATATGCTTCTTTTCGACCGCGGCCTTTATCAAATCTTGATTTTCTCTTATGAACTTTATGTCTAACATATTGGAATTAGTATAGCTTGCAGAGAGCTAAATTGCCACACAATATGGACGAATACCCAATAAAAATCATCCGGCGGCGCAACTTGCCGCCCATGCTTCAAGAAATTCCCCAGCCACCACCCCAATTATATGTGCGGGGTGATATCGACTGGCTGGGCAATGCTGGCGCGAGCGGCACGCGCGGCGAAAATGACCCGAAAATTTTATGCGTCGTTGGCTCACGACGAGCTACGAGCTATGGCCAAATGGCGTGTGAACAACTCATCGCTGGCTTAGCCGGACACAATATAGTGATCGTTTCGGGCTTAGCTCTTGGTATAGACTCGATCGCCCACCGAGCGGCGCTCAAAGCTGGGCTCAAAACCATCGCTATTCCGGGGTCCGGTTTGGAATGGCGGGAAATTTATCCCAAAGTTCACTACGCACTGGCGCAGGAAATTTTAGAAAGCGGCGGAGCACTCGTCTCACCTTTTCCGCCAAATTTTACGGCTGCAAAATATAGTTTTCCCCAAAGAAATCGAATAATGGCAGGTCTCGCGCACGCGGTGCTCGTGGTGGAAGCACGCGAAAAAAGTGGCACACTCATCACCGCTCGACTCGCCACTGAATACAACAGAGATGTCGGTATCGTTCCCGGCTCAATTTTTTCCGAAAATTCCGATGGTCCACATCTATTAATGAGGCTCGGTGCGGCACCAATATGCAAAAGCGCAGATCTACTTGAGCTGCTCAGGATTGAGACGGACACAGAGACAGAAAATTTGGCGGCGGAAAATTTACTCGGCACAAAAAATGGGACAACCGCGCCGAAAAATGTCGCGTCGAAAAAAATCTTCAACATTTCTCATTTCGCCGAAAAAAATAATGCTTTGGGCAAGAATGAAAAGTTCATAGCAAAAATTTTAAAAAGCCCACTGACCTTCGATGAGCTCGTCGAGCAATCCAAACTTTCAGCGCAAGAAGTAAACATTGCGCTGTCTAGTTTGGAGATAATGAAACTCGTTACCATTCGCGGCGGCATTATTACGCCAAATATTTTTTGACGGCCGCTACGGCGCGGCCAAATTTGCTTTAACCAAATCTTTGTAGTATTAGTTAATACGCCATGAAACTACTTGTTGTTGAGTCGCCAGCCAAAGCGAAAACAATTTCCAAATATTTATCGGGCATGCCATCGGGAGAAAAATTTGAGGTTGTTGCGTCTGTTGGACATGTGCGCGATTTGCCAAAATCAAATAAAAAAGCCATCGACATTGAGGCTGGTTTTGTGCCGCATTATGAAATTTCGCCGGGTAAAGAAAAAGTGATCGACGAAATTCGCCGACTCTCCAAAAAAGCCGACGAAGTTTTCCTCGCCACCGACCCCGACCGCGAAGGTGAGGCGATTGCATGGCACATTGCTCAGGCTGTGGGCTTAAAAAATCCGGAGCGCGTGGTCTTTCATGAAATTACAAAAGAAGCGGTGCAAGAAGCGCTAGAGCATCCGCGAAAAATAGACACGAATTTGCGTGAAGCTCAAGAAGCCCGCCGCGTACTCGATCGACTCGTGGGCTACGACCTTTCCGGTCTAATTTGGAAAAAAGTTCGCTACGGCCTTTCTGCCGGCCGAGTTCAGTCGCCCGCTCTACGCATCATAATGGAGCGCGAACGTGAAATCCGCGCATTTAAATCGCACGCTTTTTGGATAATTACGGCAGACACGGAGACAACGGGTGCGGCGAAAAAAGAACCGATGACGCTCACCTGTTCTGAAGAACCGACGGAACTCAAAGAGGTGGAGCGGATCGTGGCCGCGGGCAATGCCGCTGGCAAAGCTGGCTCTAGCGACGCGAAAAATGGCTGGCGCGTGATAGATGTAAAAGAAACAGCGGTCAAACGATCGCCGAAGGCCCCGTTCATTACTTCTACCCTTCAGCAATCAGCCAGTTCACGCCTTGGTTTTGCGCCGTCGAAAACTATGGGTGTTGCTCAGAGGCTATATGAGGCCGGACACATTACTTATATGCGTACGGATAGTACGAACCTCGCAGGGATGGCGCAAAAACAAATCGCCGCTGTGGTAAGCAAAAAATTTGGCGAAAAATATTTGAGTCCGCGCGTCTTCACCGCAAAAAGCAAAAATGCTCAAGAAGCTCACGAAGCAATTCGTCCGACAAATTTCTCTGCCGAATCTGCTGGCCTCACCGACGAACAGAAAAAGCTCTACCGTCTCATTTGGCAGCGCACTGTCGCGTCACAAATGACCGACGCTGAAACACTTCGCACAAAAATTACGGCGAATATCAGCGACGAAAATTCCGTCGCCACCGCCACCGAAAAAATTCCCGACTTTTCTATCACCGGCTCACGCGTCATTTTTGCTGGCTGGATGGAAGCCGACGACATGGCAAACAAAGAAGACACGATTGTGCCAGCGGTAAAAATTGGCGAACCACTCAAGCTCGTGGAAATAAAAACCGAAGAAAAACAAACCGAACCACCAGCGCGCTATTCTGAAGCCGGCCTCATTAAAGAATTGGAAAAACGCGGCATCGGCCGCCCGTCTACTTACGCTTCGATTATTAAGACAATCGAGGAGCGAGGCTACGTGGAAAAAATAAATAAAGCACTAATTCCAACAGACACCGGCGATGTGGTTTCAACATTTCTTGAAGAAAACTTTACCGATTACATCAGCGACACTTTCACCGCCGAAATGGAGGACAAACTCGACGACATCGCAAACGGCAAACGCGAATATTTGGAAACTCTCGAAAAATTCTACAAGCCTTTTAAAAAAGATGTGAAGTCGAAAGAAAAAATAGAAAAAATCACAAACCTTGGCAAAGCTGATCCGAGTCTCAAATGCCCAGTCTGTGGCGCAGGCATGATTATCAAACTCGGCAAGTCTGGCAAGTTTTTGAGTTGTGAAAAATTTCCAGATTGCGTTGGCGCGCGCACTATTACTGGCGAAGAATTAGAGGGCCCGCGCGAAACTGGCGAACTCTGCCCCGAATGTGCAACTGGCAAACTCATCGAACGCGATGGCAAATACGGCCGCTTCATTGCCTGCAACAATTATCCAAAATGTAAATTTGTAAAAAAAGATCCCGAGCTCGAGAAAAAAGCCTCAACCGGCGTCGCTTGTCCTGTCTGCAAAAAAGGTTTCATGATGGAAAAACGTGGTCGCTTCGGCCTCTTCTACAGCTGTAGCAATTATCCCGATTGTAAAAATGCCATCAAAGCCAAACCGACTGGCAATATCTGCGAGTACCCACGCGAAAAAGGCCCTTGCGGCGCCCTCATGATGGAAGGCACAAAAACTATTCCGGAGAGATGCAGTGACAAAATGTGCCCGAATCATAATCCGCATAAGTTGGAAGATTCTCCGGCAAAAAAGTAGGGCAAAAAAACCTAAAGCGAAAAATTCGTCACCGAGTACAAATCGTTTTCATCTTTATTTTTTTCTTCGGTGCTACGATCATCGAGCGGCAAATCGGCGGCGACTTCGGAAATTTGCGGCGCGCTTATCTGCCCCGCCTTTTTCTTCTCAACGATATGTTTTTCTAAAAGTTCGTTTGGGTCGCGATGTTTGTTTGAGTTGATGAGATTGATGATTGAATAGAGTTCGTCATTGGAAAAGAAATCAATAGTGAGTTTGCCGCCGTCTTTGCGTCGCTCAATTGCCACACGCGTACCGAGCGAAGCGGCGATGCGCTCTTCAAGCTCGACGAGTTCTGGGTCGGCCAAAAATCCAACCTTCCGTACTTTTTCGTAAGCAATTTTGCGCGAAATAAGCTCGGCTTCGCGCACGGTGAGACGCTTGTATAAAATTTCTTTGAAAAGAGTGGCTTGCTCTTCGGGCCGGTCGATGAGCATGAGAAGCGGACGAGTATGACCTTCAGAAATTTTTCCAGCGGCGAGTGTTTCGAGCATTTCTGCCGGCAAAGAAAGCAGGCGGATGGTGTTGGAAACATATTCGCGGCTCTTGCCAACTTTCTTCGCAATCTCTGTATGTTTAAAACCAAATTCTTCTACGAGCCGATTGAAAGCTTTGGCCCGATCGACAGGATTCAAATCTTCGCGTTGCAAATTTTCGATAATTGCAAGCTCGAGCTTGGCCTGATCTGTGTCGTTGCCAATTTTAATAAGCACCGGCACCTGCGCAAGGCCAGCAATTTTCGACGCACGCAGACGACGCTCACCGGCGATAAGCTCATACTCTGTGGCGAGGCCACCGTCGGGCTTCGTTACCTCTTTGCGCGTTACCACCAGCGCCTGCAAAACTCCGTACTGACGAATCGAATCGGCCAAACTCTGCAAATGCACCGGATCAAACTCTTTGCGTGGCTGAAAAGGGTTCGGCTTTATTTTCTCCACCTCAATCCAAAAAATCGAATCGCGAAAATAGTGCGAGGCGGGGTTTGGATTGTTGAGATTGTCGGTGCTGTGCGCTTTTTGGTCGGGCATAAAGATATTTTACCACACGATTTTATTTTCAGGCGTTTTATAGTAGAGTGGACTGGTTCTAGAAAGGTGTGTAAAAAATGCCAGAGTGGCGAAATTGGTAACCGCACACGACTCAAAATCGTGCGCCGCAAGGTTTGTGGGTTCGAGTCCCACCTCTGGCACATTTTAGAAAAGGAAAAAGCCGCGAAGCGCGACTTTTTCTAGGGTCATCTTTATTATACATGAAGAAAATAAAAAACACCGGCGAAAAAATTGTCGTCATCCTCGGCCCAACAGCTTCAGGCAAAAGTGCTTTGGCGGTTGAGTTGGCGCGCAAATTGGACGGCGAAGTTGTGTCGGCTGATTCGCGACAAGTGTATCGCGGGCTAAATATTGGCACAGGAAAAATCACCAAACGTGAAATGTGCGGTGTTCCCCATCACCTGCTCGATGTTGCTTCGCCAATGTCGCGAAAAGGGCGAAAATTTACCGTTGCAGATTATCAAAAACTCGCCGGAAAAGCTGTCGACGACATTCTCGCGCTCGGCAAACTGCCGATAATTTGCGGCGGCACCGGCTTCTATATTCAAGCCCTTGTCGACGATGTTGTACTGCCCGATGTGCCGCCCAACAACGCACTTCGCAAAAAGCTCGCCAAAAAATCGCCAGCCGACTTGATAAAAATTTTAAGAAAACTTGATCCTGTTCGTGCTAAGAATATCGACCCACAAAACCCTCGTCGCCTGATCCGCGCAATTGAGATTGCCACGGCGCTCGGTAAAGTGCCGGCAATCAAAAAATTTAGCTCAAAATACGACCCGCTTTTCATTGGCCTGAAAATTCCACCAGAAGAATTGCGCCACAAAATTGCTGTACGACTAAAAGAGCGACTCAAAGGCCGTGGTAAGAAAAATATGATTCAAGAAGCTCGCGACCTGCACGCCGCCGGCCTCTCATGGAAACGCATGCGCGAACTCGGCCTCGAATACCGTTATCTGGCTGATTTCTTAACAGGCAAAATTTCCCGCGAACAAATGGCGCGCGAACTCGAAACCGCAACTTGGCAATACAGTCGTCGACAGATGAGCTGGTTTGGGAGGGATGGGAGGATTGGGTGGGTGAAGCCGGAGAACAAGGCAAAGATTGAAAGATTGATTAAAAAAATTATGCTCTAATTACAGCAGAACTCATCTTAAAAAACTTCATGGTCTTTTCGCAAACTCTTTCTCAAATTTCTTAAAGATCTCCGGCTGAAGACAATACTCGCGAATCTTCTTTTCCACCCTGCTCCCAATGGTAGTTTTAAAACTTTTATAATCTATTAGTCGTATATCAGGGAAAGAAAAACGCGCATCAATACCCTTACCCATGTGTATCACGTGAAAGTGTTTATCATGATCATTGCTATAAACCCTTAATTCAAAACCATTGAATTGTGAAACTATCCCTCTGAGTAGCGGACCACGCCATTCCAAAGCATCCTTATAGCGTTCATTCAAATCTTGTTCCCGTTGGTCATCGAGGCTATAGGCATACTCATCAAATTTTTCCGTATCTTCCTCAATTAGCTGAAAAATCTCAAAACCCATAGTGGTATTGTCACCATAAAGATATCGATAATCTTTGCCATGATCTTTGGACGCTCGACTTTCATAAACCTTCTGCATTTCTTTATAATATTCCCTAAGATCTTGCTCATATTGAATTTCTTTCTTTCCAACCTCGGAATGCTCTATTAAAATTTCTGGTCTTCCTGTGGCAGTAGTTTCAAATTGTTTCACAACTAGTGGTAGGTAAATCGACGTCATTGCTTTATTTGGACTACCAATTTTAAGGGTAATCCGTCCGTGGGACTTTTTAATAAAGTGAATATTGAGATAATCGAGTTCACAATTTATGGAAAAATAAATCTTGTCACCCCTCACATTCTGGTCATCCAGTCGAGGGTGTTCAGACCCGCCTTTGAATACCTTGACGTCAAGTCCAAGGTAATCGACAAAGATTCTCCAATCAGGACGACCAGTATCACTATCAAACCATGACAGATGTACCCATCCCGATACAGTAAATTTTGCTCCTATATATGCAAAGGATTCTGGGCTATTTATTTCTATAAATTTATTTTTCACAATATCAATCTCTAATCAATCTCTGTGTATATCCCTGACCAATTAAATATTCATAGGCCCCCCACACATCTTTCGGAATATCCTGCTCTATCTGGAAACCTTTCTTTGGATATTCTTTTATTCGTTGAAGATCACCAACTAAAGTATTTATCACCGCCTCCCCACTATTCGCCTCGTTTGGATATTCATTAAAAGGAATTTTTGGAGAAGTAACGATTAATTCAATATTAGGCAACCAAACCTTTCCAGTGGCGTAAGCCCTTCTTTCCATATAAGGTTTTTGAACTAAAATCATTCGTTTCGGATCAATACCTAGTTCTTTTAATTTCTTAATGGCAAATTCGTAATTCTGACCAGTGTTTTGGGATTCGTTTTCTACAATGATTACTTCTTTGGGAACACCCATTGCGATAGCAATATTTGCAAAAACCTCGGCTTCGGTTGAGCCAATAAACTGCTCGTGTCCTGGTTTGTCATGATGGATTGAGCCAGAACCCGCAACAAGCAATACCGGTGCCCATCCGTCTAGATAAAGCTGGGCTGCATATTCGGCCGTACGAGTGTCTCTATTACCTAATACAAAAATCGCATCAGATTTCTGAAGAGGGTGATGCATGAGCATGTAGTCCCAGATTTTTTGTACAGCTGTTTCTATACTCATCACATTAGGATTTTAACAGTCCATCACGATTTGGATATAAAAAATTTATCAACAAGGATCAAGCTCCATCTCGATATGAGCGCCCTTAGATCCAACATCTTTAAACCCCAGTCTACGGTAAAGATGTCGAGCTTGATTTTCTTTAAACACCTGAAGTTTTATTGGTATTTTCTTCTGTTCAGATTCTTGTTTTAGTTTGTTCAAAATTTCACTTCCAATTCCCCTTCCTTGAAATTCGGGCAAAATGACTAGCTCGCTAGCAAAAATGTAATCTGGCTTATATTCTATACAACAATATCCGCAAGCCACACCATTAAAATATATAATCTCATGAGTCTCAGGCTTCCATGATTTAGCAAAAAAATCATCTTGGATTTTTTCATCCCAATTTCCAAATTGTCTGACAACTACGCCATGATAAGCAGAATGATGAACTTTTCTTGCAAATTCTGTATCCGATTCGGTTGCTATTCGCTTGGTTATTGAAAATTCCATATTGGCGGACCGTCTCAAGCTAGAACCGCTAGTGGTCAAGCCCAGATTGACGGAATAGGTATATTTTACACTAATTCGCCGAAGCTATTCGAGCACTTAATTTTTCTTACGATCATCGAACAAAGTTTCGTAACTTAGACCAAGATTAGCCATTCGATATCTTGAGGCTTCTTTTATCATGGTTTTAGTAATAATGTTTCTGTCACGATATTTCTCAATTGGAAGAGTAGTGTCATTCGAAAGAAGGTCTTCGGTGCAACATCCTACGCTGACAGCTAAAGCCGTAACTATTTCTGGGTCACGACCATCATGTAATTCCAAATTATCGGTCCAGGATAAGATATCTAAAAATCGTGGGGAAAAATTAATTATTTTACCCGTCCTCCTATACCACTCAATCTGCATTGATGAAACTGTTGCATGAGCAACACACGCGGGAATATCTCTCTGGTTAAACGGAGTAATTTTTGACATAACATCTTCCCAAACTTCGGACCAATAAGGTATATTTTTTTGAATTCCGAAAGTCCTAGCGATCCCGCTAGTGTAAATTTTGAGCCAAACAAAGGAAGAGAGGTATTCTCGAATTGTTTTTAAGAAATCGAATATCATTGGCGGGCCCACCCCGACTCGAACGGGGAACTGCGCGTTTGGAGTGCGATGTTTTACCATTGAAACTATGGGCCCGTGAGGCAATCCTATCAAAATTCGGCCTATTTACAAAACGATATAAAAACGACACAAAAAAGCCCCGAGCGGGGCTGATTTGTTTATTTTTTCGACTCTTTATGCGCTGTTCGCTTTCGGCAAGTATTACAAAACTTTTTGAGGTCGATTTTGCGCTCAACAGATTTGCGGTTTTTGACGCTGTAATAATTGACCTTTTTGCAGGTCGTGCAGGAAAGTTTTATCAGATGATCTTGTGACATAGTGGGAATAATATACGCGACCCTTCAAAAAAATGCAAATCTATATGATAATTAGGGGCAACTATACGATAATCCGCTTGATTAAAGGGTTGATTCTAGTGACAAATTCATAGTTTGAGGTGTCGGCCAATGCGGCGAGTTTGTCTACTGGCGCGTCTGGACCGATGATCGTTACCTCATCAAAAGCTTGCACTTCGGGTATGTCGGTCACATCTATAACGATCATATCCATAGACACCCGACCGAGCACCTTTGCCGGCCGCCCATGAACCATCACAATACCCTTGCCCGAAAGCGCGCGTGGAAAACCGTGCCAATAGCCTATCGGGCAGACAGCGATTTTTGAATCGCGCGAGAAAGTTTCGGTGAAATCGTAGCCGGTGCGATCGCCCGCTGGTACAGACTTCACTTCGCCGATGAGCGTCTTCCACGAAAGTGCCGGCTGGAGCAATGCTTTTTCTTTGAAAAACTTTTCTGTCTCGGCCGAAGGATACAGGCCGTAAATTGCTATGCCAAAACGCACCATATCAAACTGCGCTTCTGGAAAAACTATTGCCCCGCCGCTCGCCGCCGCATGAACAATCGGCCGAAAACCAACATCGGCAAAAATTTTTCGCCATTTATCAAAAATTTCGATTTGTTTTTTTGTGTCCGTGGTAGATTGCGGATCTTTAGCGGCCGCAAAATGAGTGAAGAGTCCTTCCACCTCCACCCTGTCTTCTAAGTATTTCAAAACGGCAACGAGCTCACTCGCCTGTTCGAGCAAAAAACCTTGCCGATGCATGCCGGTGTCCACCTTAATATGAATTTTTAGACGATTGGCGGGCGAAGATTTGGCTGGCGGCATTTTGGAAAAAGCCGAGAGCACATCAAAAGACGATATGGCCAACGAGATATTTTTTTCAAGCGCAACTGGAATTTTTTCCGGCAATGTGAGGCCAAGCACAAAAAGCGGCTTCGTAACACCAAGCTCGCGAAGTGTTTCGGCTTCCACAATAGAGTCTACTCCTAGCCAGTCGGCACCAAGCTCGGCAAAAACCGGCGCGGTGTCGAGCAAGCCGTGACCATAAGCATTCGATTTCACTACAGCCATAAATAGCGTTTGCGGCGCAAGCAAACCGCGAAGTGTCGCGTAATTGTGCTCCAAAGCCGAACGGTCGATTTCGATCCAAGTACGAAGGCCGGTGTGAGATTGGTCTTTTCTCATTATCTTTAGAAACTAGTTTTTGTCTGGGTTGTACTTAGTTTGGTAACCAGGATTTTCTTCAGGACGAAGTTTGTTTGGATAATGAATATCGGTTTTGACATCGTGATAGACTTTTTTGAAAAACTTAAAAACATCGTACGGATTTTTAACGTGACTTATAGTGTAGCGCTGATACCCACCCTGATTAGTTTGTGTAAAAGAGCCGGCGGTAGAAACATGGATACTGCCGGTATTGCCTTTTTCAAATATTTTGTCGAAAACTCCCACATTTACCTCTGCGTTAGTAATTTGGTCAAAATCAACAATCTGAAAATCACGACCAATCCATCCTTTTTGGAAAATTACTCTCTTGTCTGTAATTGCATAGTAGGTATGTTTGTAAACAAGAACTAAGTAAATCGGCATACCTATCAGAAAGAAAATGCCTGCCCAGAAATGAGGCAGAAGAAATATTCCAAAGCCATAAAAATGAGAACCGTAAAAAATATCCTTAAACGCGCCGATAATAAACGGCGTTAGAACAGCCATCCAAAATAGACCAAAAATAAATGTAAAAACTGAGACACCTAGCACAAATGGCCAAAAGCTAGGTACCCCTTCCCACAGAACCCTCTCATCTTGATCTAAAATTTTGTTTAATTCTCTCATTTTTTTATCAATTACTAATTCGTAAAAACAGCCCCAAATACCGATGCGTAGGACAGGATTCGAACCTGTGTAGACATATAGTCGCGGGTTTTACAGACCCGTGCGATTGACCGCTCCGCCACCTACGCGATATGGGCATTGTATGTAAAATTGTCCGCCGCGGCAAGCGAAAAAATTTTTAGAAAAAACACCAGCGTCCCCCGAAAGGAATGCTGGTGTTTGGAAAAAGGAGGTTTGTGACACGACTACCGAATCACGCCGTCTGCGAATGGGCGACGATCCCAGAACCACTCGCGGACGAATCCGTCTGCGTACTTGCCATACTCCGGATCGCCACGATCGACCACCTTGATGATCTTATCGTGAGAATCAATTTCCCGAGTAAATTCGCCGTCGACCATCGCGATCTGACCGCTAGTGGCGGCCCGCTCCGTGTAGAGCACGAAGAAGACGAGTTCTCGTTTTTCCCCATCACCAAGCTGGCGCTCGATGACAACGAAACCGCCGTCCTTTGCTCCAGCAGCAGTCAGAACTTCTGACGTCCGAGTGATGTCGGAGACTCTGTCTTCATGATCCATTCGGAGAAGACTCACAGCCCCGTAAACGAGGAGGAGAAAAACCCCGAGGGAAACGACCGAAACGATTACCCTATTCATTAGAAACCCTTTCTCAAAGAGCCGTTACTACAAAATGGCGGAACAAACCGCTTATTTCGTAGATTAAAATCCTGTCTTATATAATACACCAATTTACAATTTCTGTCAAGCGGCTACTTTGCCACCACCTCCCCAGGCATCATCGATCCTTCAATAATACTCCCCCGTCTTCCCTTCTTCACCTCGAAAGTGAGCTCGCTTCCGGCGCTGAGAGCGCCATTTTTATCGCCACCTTTATCTGCATTCTTTAATCCCACCACCACAGAACCACCTTTTACCAAACCCTTACTTAAGATGAGCGACGCGACGGGATTCAAAATTTTGTTTTGGATAAGACGCTTTAAAGGTCGTGCACCGTATTGCGGGTTGTAACCTTCACGGGCGAGGTAGGCCATGGCTGGTTCGGATACGTCGAGAGAAATTTCTTTTTGAGTGAGACGCTCTTTCACGAGTTCGATCTGAATGCGGACGATTTTTTCAATCGCTTCGTGAGAAAGGACGTCGAAGGTGACGATGTCGTCGAGGCGATTGAGAAATTCTGGTTTGAAATAATCTTTGAGGCTGTTGAGCAATTTGCTTTTTACTTCATCGTACGATTGTTTTTCGCTCGTCTCCACACCAAAGCCGATTTTTTGCATGCGATCGATGTATTGCGCGCCAACATTTGATGTCATGACGATAATAGTATTTTTGAAATTCACCACACGGCCCTTGGCGTCGGTGAGACGGCCGTTATCGAGCACTTGGAGAAGAATGTTGAAGACCTCCGGATGAGCTTTTTCGATTTCATCGAAAAGAATCACCGCGTATGGACGATGACGCACGATCTCCGTGAGCCCACCACCTTCTTCATGGCCAATGTAACCCGGAGGCGCACCAATGAGTTTGGAAACAGAATGTTTTTCCATATATTCCGACATGTCGACACGAATAAGCGCGCGATCATCGTCGAACATAAAGTGCGCGAGAGCTTTGGTGAGCTCTGTTTTTCCTACACCAGTCGGACCAAGGAAAATAAATGAGCCGATTGGACGATTGGGATCGGAGATACCGGCGCGTGAGCGTTTTATAGTATCGGAAATAATTTTCACGGCATTGTCTTGGCCCACTATGCGGCGCTGAAGAAATTCTTCCATGCGAGTGAGCTTCTCAGCTTCGGCTTCGAGCATGCGTGCCATTGGAATGCCGGTCCAACGAGCCACGATCTCCGCAATGTCTGTCTCGGTAATTTCTTCACGCAAAATACTGCGCGAGCTCTGGAGTTTTTTTAATTTTTTGGTTTTTGTTTCGAGTTCTTTTTCTATCGCCGGAATTTTTCCATAGCGGATTTCGGCCACGCTCGCAAGATCTACACGGGCCTCGGCACCTTCAGCATCGAGGCGTAAACCTTCGAGCTGTTTTTTCATGTCTTTTATTTCGGCGAGCGTCTCTTTTTCGTTTTTCCATTTGAGCTCGATCTCTGATGTTTCTTCTTTCAGATCGGCAATGGCACGCTCGATTTCTTTGATGCGAGTTTTGACCTTCGGATCTTTCGAAGTTTTTACCTCCTTAGAAAGCACCTGACGCTCTATTTCGAGCTTCATTACTTTTGAGTGAACTTCTTCAAGCACCTGCGGCATATTTTCGAGTGAAATGCGGAGGAAAGAAGAGGCTTCGTCTATAAGGTCGACAGCTTTGTCGGGCAAAAAACGATCGGTGATGTAGCGGCTGGAGAGATTGACCGCCGCGCGAATGGCTTCATCTGTAATCCGCACACCGTGATAAAGCTCATATTTTTCTTTTAAACCACGCAGAATGGTGATGGCATCTTCGATAGATGGCTCATTTACATACACGGGTTGAAAGCGACGCGTGAGCGCTGGATCTTTTTCGATGTGTTTTTGATATTCCTTTATAGTAGTGGCACCAATGGCTCGGAGCTCACCGCGCGCAAGAGAAGGCTTGAGCATATTTGATGCATCAATAGAGCCCTCAGCCGCACCAGCGCCTACGATAGTGTGTATCTCGTCTATGAAAAGAATAATTTTACCGTCGGAGCGTTCGATTTCTTTAATTATATTTTTGAGACGCTCTTCAAATTCGCCGCGATATTTTGTACCAGCGATTAAGAGGCCGAGGTCGAGCGAAACCAATTCTTTATCTTTAAGCGACTCCGGTACATCACCAAGTGCCATCTTAATAGCCAAACCTTCAGCGATCGCAGTTTTCCCCACACCAGCTTCGCCGATGAGAATCGGATTATTTTTTTTGCGACGAGAAAGAATTTGCACGATGCGAGAAATTTCATTGTCGCGGCCAATAACCGGATCGAGTTTGTTTTCTTTCGCCATTTTTGTGAGACTGCGCGTATATTTGGCGATTGATTTCATTTTCTTTGGCGCCTGCACGTCAGCCGTTGAGCTATGTTTGAGTTCGTCGAGAATTTTGAGAACACTCGCTTTGTCTATTTTGAATCGTGCTAAGAGCTCGCGAGCCGCGCCTGGCGCTTCAATCACCGACACAAAAAGATGCTCCGTGGAAACAAATTCGTCGCCTAAGCTCGTAGCGATTTTTGTACTGCCTTCAATGGCCTGCGCGAGTTCGGGGGTGAGATAAATCTGATACGAAGGCGAGAGTGTAGTACTTCCCTCCGGACCTTCAATAGACTCGAGAATAGAATCGGTGAGAAGAATGGAATCGATTTCCATTCTGTCTAAAATAGAAGTCACCATACTTTCTTCTTGCAAAATAAGTGCCGCGAGCAGATGAAGAGGGTTGACATGATTTTGACCACGCTCAATAGCCAGCTCATGCGCCTTGCGAATAGCCTCTTTGGCTTTGGTTGTGAAATGATTGAATGGGGGCATTGCCATAATTTTGTTTTTTATTTTTACGAAAAATTAACGCGCTTTTGACGACTCAAAGAATTTGGTGCCAGCCGTGCGAATCATGTTGAACGGTGTAAATTGATCTGGAATTGAAGGTGCGTCTGGTCGCCAAATTTCTACACCTACGAGCTCGCCGTTTAGATTGAGCAGAAGCGCGCCGGAAATTTCGTCTTTAAGTGAGCTTTCTGTTTGGATTATGACCACAGACTTGCTCGATGTAGCCACAGAAGTGTCGGAAAAATTGAGAAAACTCACGCGGCCGATTGCCACCTGGCTTTGAGCTTTACCGCCGAGGGCGATTATCGTTTGGCCAAGCTGAAGTGTGTCGGAACTTGCGGTGACTGCTGGGAAAAACGCATAATCAGCATCTTTATTTTCTCTAATTGTTTCAAGATAAGCAGAATTTGGAATATTGCCTGCAAAATTTGATGCGGAAGGCAAACTCGAAGATACAAGCTTTACTGGAAACTGGCGACCGTCGTGGAATGTGGCGACGAAAGAACTGCCATCAGTAATAGCCCGACGATCGACTAAAATATTACCGTTGGTGGAAACTACTAGGCCGAGAGCCACAGTATTTTGCGCGCCACTCGAGCCGGTGCCACCCGAAGCCTGAGCAATGCGCACCAAACTCTTTTCGTTCTTCTTTATTGAGTCAATTACTAGATCTTCTTCTTTCACAACGACAGTCACCTCTTTTACCGTCTCACGGGAAGGCCCGGGCACGACTCTTTCCACCGTCCTTTCGACGACTTGATTGATGGTCTGAGTAACTCCTGGTGGTGCTTCTTGAAGTAGTGAGACGGTAATGATGCCAGTACCGATAGATGTAACGAAGCTCACCAATACACACAGAAGTACTGTTTGAGTTCTGGTTAGTTCCTCCATTGGCAATATAATACCGCGAAAAAATCTTTTTGCAAATAATGCGTAAAATATGTATAATTTTTCTCTATGTTGGACTTTTTGAACTATTTTGCATCGTCGGAAATGCCTCAATTTCTTCCCCTCGCTGTCATCTTGGTGATTCTCATAATCATCGTTTTAATATTTTGGATTATCGCTTTGGAAAGACGAATCAATCGTCTGCTCGGTAGTGGCGGCGCAAAAACAATAGAAGAATCGGCCAAACAACAATTTGCCCGCCTTTCTGCGCTGGAAAAATTCCAAATCGAGACCGTGCGATATTTACGAACCATAGAAATGCGCGTCCGCCGAAGCATTCAGGCAAGCGAGACGATCCGCTTCAATCCTTTTAAGGGCAACGGTGAAGGCGGCAATCAAAGTTTCGCCACTTCTTTTCTTAGCGAAAACGGCGACGGTGTGGTAATCTCGAGCCTCTACAGCCGCGACCGCGTAAGCGTCTTTTCTAAGCCAATCAAGGGCTTCAAACCAACATTTGAGCTTTCCGAGGAAGAAGCCGAAGCTTTGAGCAAAACGGGCGCAGAGGTGAAGAAAAGAACCGAGTAAAACCGCCTGCGAATGAGCCGACCGAGAATGAGCCAACAAAAAAACATTCATGAAATCTTCGACGCCAAAAAACAATCCTACTTCAACTCGCGCGGCGGCTGGCACAGCGGCGGGACTTTCGTCGCGCCCGCCGATCGTGGTGGTCATGGGTCATATTGATCACGGCAAATCCACTCTTCTCGATTACATTCGCAAAACCAATACCACAGATAAAGAAGCCGGCGGCATTACTCAGCATGTGTCGGCCTACGAAGCTCTGCACACCACTGCCGACGGCGTGGAGCATGCCATCACTTTTCTCGATACGCCCGGCCACGAAGCCTTTCAAGCTCTCCGCACCCGCGGTGCACGCGTGGCCGACATAGCAATTCTTGTCGTTTCTGCTGAAGACGGTGTGAAGCCGCAGACAGTGGAGGCCTACAAAGCTATCAGCGAAGGTGGCATTCCATACATCGTTGCTATCAATAAAATAGACAGACCGGGCGCCAATATAGACCGCGCAAAACAAAGCCTCGCTGAAAACGAAATATACGTCGAAGGCTACGGCGGCACAATTCCCACCGTGCCAATTTCCGCCAAGACCGGTGAAGGTGTGCCCGAACTTTTGGAAATGATCGAACTCGTTTCTAGCCTCGCCGAACTCAAAGCCGACCACTCGCCGCTCGCTGAAGGCATTGCCGTAGAAAGCAATCTAGATCCCAAAAAAGGCATTGCCGCTGTAGTAATAATTAAAAACGGCACACTGAAGAGCGGAACTTTCATCGCCGCGGGCTCTGCCATCGCACCTGTGCGCATGATGGAAAACACTCTTGGCAAAAATATTAGTGAAGTCACATTCTCTAGCCCAGTGAAAATTTTCGGTTGGAGCGAACTCGTAGCCGCCGGCTCACCTTTCAAAACTTTTGAAAACAAAAAAGAAGCGATTGAATTTGCGGAGAAAAATGCCGCAGAAAAGGCGGGTGCAAAAACAGCAGAAAAAAATGCGGAGCGAACGGCCACCGCCGTCACACCACTCGCCCCAGAAATTCCAACGGTCAACTTCCCCCTCGTCATCAAAGCCGACACTACCGGCACACTCGAAGCCATCAATTATGAAATTGCTAAAATAAAAAAAGATGAGCGCGTTACGATAAAAGTTTTGAGTCAAGGTCTCGGTGCCATTGGCGAAGGCGACGTGAAGCTCGCAAGCACAGACAAAAGCGCAGCGGTGCTTGGGTTTAACGTCAAAACCGACAATCAAGCGCAGAGCTTAGCCGAACGCGACAGTGTGCCGATAAAAGTTTTTTCAATTATTTACGAACTCAAAGATTGGATCGAAGCCGAACTCTCCACTCGCACACCAAAAACCAAAACTGAAGAAATCACTGGCAAAGCGCGCATCCTGAAAATCTTTAGCAAAACAAAAGACAGGCAGATTGTGGGCGGCAAAGTTGATCAAGGATTTTTGGCGCTCGGTGAACATGTAAAAATCGTCCGCCGCGAAAGCGACATCGGCACCGGCCGCATCCGTGAACTCCAACAGCAAAAACAATCGGCAAAAGAAATTAAAGAAGGTACAGAATTTGGCGCCCTCGTCGAATCAAAAATTGAAATCGCTAGCGGCGATGTGTTAGTGTCGTTTACGATTGTGGAGAAATAACGGCGAAAAATTTTATGAAATTCCGAGACGAAAAAGTTGAATCAGCGATAATGAGGCTTTCCGCCGAGTTTATTCGTCGTGAAGCTGGCCCAGCGTCGCTCATTACCGTGACCGGCGTCCATTTTGAAGATCGGGCCAATCGCGCAAAAATAATGATTACTGTTCTGCCTGATGAAGCCGAAACTCGTGCCCTCGAATTTCTCAATCGCCAACGCGGCGAACTCGCTGATTTCATCCGAGACAATATCCGCATGCGATCTGTCCCCTTACTTTCTTTCTCTCTCGACATCGGCGAAAGAAATCGTCAACGCATAGATGAACTCGGCGCGTAACGCATAGCGGTGCGGCGACACTCGCGCGCCAGCACACGCGTAGCGTCGGCGGCTTTATTGGTGTATATTTTGCTTAGGCGGCGGCCAGCTTGGCCGAGGAAACGGCCGAAGGGGTGACGGGAGCTGACCGAAAACGGCGTAGTGGCGAAGTTGGTCAACGCGGCAGTCTGCAAAACTGCTATGCGCCGGTTCGATTCCGGCCTACGCCTTAGAAAGACGAAATGCCCGGGTGATGAAATTGGTAAACATGCAACACTTAAAATGTTGTGAGCGAAAGCTCTTGCCGGTTCGATTCCGGCCCTGGGCACAAATTAAAAGAGCGAAGTTTGACATATATATCTAGTATATATAAGATATATGCATGACTACGCAAGTAATATTCAACATCGATAAAAAGCTCAAGGACAAAGCGATGAAAAAAGCTCAGAGTGAAGGCATGCCATTTGGAGTTGTTCTTAAGCTTGCCACCAAAGCTTTCGTTGATGGCACCCTTGGAATCAGACTCGTCTCTAGCGAATCCTTCAATCCAGCGACCAGAAAAGCCGTTGACGAAATGATCAAGGATGTTAAAACGGGCAAAAACCTATCTCCTCGCCTTCGTACGGCAAAAGAAGCAGTGGCTTATCTAAGGGGCTAAGTTGAAGATAACTTAAATATTTCTTGATCTAAGAATGGCAATGTTTTGCCATGGATAACACAGAAAAAGACTTTGACAGATGGGGTTTAGAGAAAAAATATACTCATACTTATTACAGGAAAATAATTTTTTACGAACGAGAAATTTGGTGGGCAAAAATCGGTGTGAACGTAGGAGTAGAAATTGACGGAAAACATGAGCTTTTTCTTCGGCCTGTAGTTTTATTAAAAAAATTTAATAAACATATGGTTTTGATCGTGCCAACCACAGGCAAAGAAATACAGGATGAATATCACATTCCTGTTTCAGGAGAAGACGGTAAAATCTACCATGTTTGTATTTCCCAAATTCGAACCATTAGTACGAAGAGGTTATTTAGAAGAGTGGGTAAAACAGATAAAGAAAGTTTTACATTGCTTATTAGCGCAACCTTAGAGATGATTAGAAAAAATACCGTGAACAACGAAACCCCGCATTAAGCGGGGTTTCTCGGATGGTCATCGAACCTAGAATATTATTAGGCCGAAACCGATAATGTACTAAATACTAGCAAACCCTCGGCAAAAAACAAGTTCAAAAAGCTCGAATTTTATGCTCTGATGTGATAATCTGAAATTTCTCCCACCCATAGCTGTTTTGGTAGAAATCAGCAAGTTCCCACCCATAGCTGTTTTGGTAGAATTACAGAAAATTAATATCCACCCATAGCTCAGTTGGTAGAGCAGGTGCCTCTTAAGCACTTGGTCGCAGGTTCGAGTCCTGCTGGGTGGACACGAGGTAATTTGTGCTCATAATCTCAAAAAGATAAACGAGTGGCCGCCCAGAGAACATGCCTTGAGGCATGTGCGTCAGGACGAGAAAGGCTTTTCGTTATCGAGCGAGCCTTTGGCGAAGCGAGATCGAAAAGCACCTGCGGCGGTAGCCGAGAGTCCTGCTGGGTGGACCGCAGAAAAAATGTTAGGATAGCGAAACACCTCAATGCCGAGGTGGCGAAATTGGTAGACGCACTTGCCTTAGGAGCAAGCGGGGTAACCCATGGAGGTTCGAGTCCTCTCCTCGGCACATTTAGAAACATTTAAAATAGACTTTAATAAACTTTTTATCTCTTCTTGGTTGTACGTGCCATTCGTTCCAAATCTCTCTGAAGGTTCTGCAACTCTCCGTTGTTGTGAGCCATTTCCGCGCGCGCCCGACTTATTTCGCCATCCAACCTTCTCATCTCGTTTTCCCTTTCTGCCAATTCCCGCTTTTCTTTTTCAATTTCCAACTTTAATCTCCTGTGTTCAGACTCCTTTGTTTCAACAATTCTTGCCTCTTTTTCAACTTCTTTTTTCAAATCGCCGATTCGTGATGAAATTTCAATTGTCTTGTGTTTTAACGAATTAATTAATGACTAACAGTGAGTTCATTATAACGCACTCTTCGGCGACAAACCGTCCAAGCTATTGAACCATTACGTTGCGCTTGACAATTCCTTATAGACTGATATAATCCCGAGCGGAACTAGATCTTGGATTTCAATGTGAAATCCGGTGGTTCTGTGGAGTTCGTTGACACTGTGGTAAAACTACAAAAACAAAAGGAGTCATCTGATGTTGTTCAATATCATAGAGACAGTGGCTCTTGCCATTGTTGTCGTCCTCATTCCGATCATCTTGTACAGAGCAAGAGAAAACAACCAACAAGCCACTTCAGTCAAAGAAGGAACCATGAAGTTCAAGGTGGCTGGTGGAGAACTGGTCGAGATCATTCCCAATGTTCCCGGCTATGTCTTGGTGCGAGATGAAAATGGTTTCGATATTCTGATGCCTGAAGACAAGGCCAGGGCCGAAGGAGAGGAAATTCTGAGAAGCGGACCGATCGCCCGATGGTTCCAAAAAAAGTTTGGATTCTGGTGGGTTAGTATCTTCTACCCCGCTATCAAGATTCACAGATTCGAGATCTTCAAATCAAGACTCACCACCGGCAAAAAAGTTGCTGGTGATGGTGCTGAGAACAGATCTATCCTCGATGTCATAGAGGATGAAGACGAGCCGTCTCTGGTGCACGAACTTCGCTGGCGATTCCCAATGCCAGTCGGTATCGCTGGAGTCGAATCAAAAGATCGACTCCGTATCGACATCCTCCTTCTTTGTACATTCCAAGTGATCATGCCTGCGATACCCATCTTCATCTTCAACGCCGACTTTTTCAAAATCCTCCGCGCGGCGGTGTCAGCGGCGGTGATAAATGAGGTCAGGTCAATGCACTACACCAGCCGAGATGACGTGGAAGGCTTCGTTGACATGAAAAAAGGATCTGGTTCACCCTTCATCCTCGAAATTATCAGGGCCGTAAACGAAGAGGGTGCTGTTGCAAGCCCTCCCGTACCAGGAGTACCCAAAGCACCTGAAGGAATCGAGCAGGGCTTAGGAATCAGGATGATCGACTGCCGTATGGAAAACTACGCTCTGGCCGAAGCCAAAGAAATCCTTGCGGCCACTCTAGCTCTTGAAAGAGCTAGACTCGAAGGCGAAGCCGCTGTGCAAAAATCACTGAAAGATCTGGCCGTTGCCAAAAACAAAGCGGAAGGTGACGCAGCTAGAGTCAAGGCTCTGGTTGCCGAATACGGCTCACCAGAACTTGCCAGCAGACAAGTCTGGGCTGAACAACATGGAAGTTTGACTACCATTGTGAACGGTGGAGCGACCGCACTAAACATTGATGGAAAAGACAAGAAACCACTAATTCCCCCGACCACACCCTGAGCTCAACAAGCTCAACCGACCAGCACTACGGAGTGCTGGTTTTTTGTTGACAAATTTTACAAACATGATACAATCCTAAAGGATACTGATGCGAGTGAGTAGCTCGTTGAAAACAAACATCGAAAAACAAACGGAGGTAAAAAATGAAAAAGTTTTGGAGTTGGGTACAGTGGCTAAAGGACATTTCCTTCTCTGTCATCTTCGGAGTTCTGGCACTCGCGCTTGTCTCGGGCGCGGCATTCTTAATCTGGAGAGATGGAGCAGCGGAAGTGCCGACCTTAAAAGCGCCGACCTTCGATTTGGATCTGGTTGCTTCGGTCATCTCGGCTTGTGTGGTTGTCGTAGCATTCATGCTCCAGACTTTTTTCTATGAGCCACCAAAAGATGAGAAGAAGTCCATTGGAAGTGACGGAGCAACCGAAGGTTCTGTTGGGCGCAGTCGACCACATCTCTATATCATCTTTGTTCCGATGGGTTGGTGGACTGTCGTTTTTCTGTCATGGCTCATGAAAGACACCGTCTTCATCGCGGAGATCTTCTGGGGTATTCTTTGGGAAGAAAATCCAAGAATGACCATCGCCACACCTTTGGTTCTTGACTTGGTTATCTTTCTCGTCAAAAAGGGCAAGAAAAACGAAAGTCCTGAAACCAAGGCAACTGGCATGGTAATTTTGGCGGTCATCATCGTCTTCTGGGCCTCGGCTTTTGGACAGAAGATTTGGAAGATTGCCGAGGAGGTCGTGCCAAGTACATGGACAGACAAAGCCTCGACTAGCATCACTGCACCAAATCGAAAAGGTGCTGATGCGGCCGAGACTACCCCCCTCACCATCCCGATCACCACAACGGACGAGTGGGGCCCAGTCATCACTCTGACTGGCCGTGGCTACAGTGGGTTCGACATCTTGGTCGACAACGGGCTCGCAAGAATCCGTCCCGACGAGAATCCGAGTAGAGAGTACGACGCCGGACCAGACACCAAAACAGACATCGGTGTCACGAGAAAGGTTCGGTTCAAATCGAGTAGACCTGGAGAACCGGCTCGAGCTCGAATCGTTTTCAAGAAGTAGGAGCTTCGCACGCACAAGGGCGGCCCACACAGTGGACCGCCCTTTTTCATACACTTTTTTGCAATTTTAGCCGCGATTTTTCCGACTGCGAACCAAAAACTAGAGCCCCGGCGTACCAGTGATTCCGAAAGTGTTGAGGATAACGTCAAGAATACCGTAGACCGACACCATAATAAGCATGCCGATAATCCCCCACATGATATTTAGCCGACCCTTGCTTCGCGCTTCATCAGAAGCCGCACCACTGATCATTTGGAATATGCCCCAAAGAAATACGAGTAGAGCAATAGCAAACAACAGATAAATAATCGGGTTTAATATAACCTCGCTTATTCTATTTAGGAGTTCGAGCATCTAGTTTGACCTATCATCACCTATCATCGAGGCGCCTGCGGCAAATTTGGTGTGCGAGTATCTAGATCGAAAGCATCACCGAAGAAATTGACGATACCCCAAACAGAAACCATCACGAAGAAAGCGATGATGCCCCAAAGCATGATGTTTTTACCTTTTGTCTGAGCATCTTCATCACCAGAGTTTAGAATGAACTTTGCAAGACCCCAGAAGAAGTAAAGAAGTGCGAGGGCAATAACGATCGGTAGAAGGGTGTTGTTTATTAAATTGAGAAAATTTCTTAAAGTGCCTTCGATGTTGTTGAGGCTTGAGGTTTGCGCAAAAGCCATAGCTGGCGAGAGAAACATAAAAGAACCGAGAATGAGTGCCTTTTTCATTTATTTTGTTAAAACTTGAATAATAAAATTAATCTAGTACCCAGAAATTTTACCACACCCACCGAGCAATACAATGTCGGGTGTTAATAATTAAGACCACTCAAAACTTAATTTTGAAAAGGGCCACCACCATAGTCGTTTCTCCGATTTTGTCGCGGAACGGATTCTGGAAAAGCGGTGCCGCTATAATCGGCATTTGGATCAAGATCGCCAGAATAAGCTGGTGGTCCACCGCGTTCTCCAAAACCAAAAGAATCAGCCAAAAAATTCACAATGCCCCACACAGACACCATTACAAAAAGAGAAATGATGCCCCAGAGCATTATTCGCTTGCCCTCTTCAATCGCCTTCTCATCGCCCGCCACTCGAAAAATCATCCGCGCCAAACCCCACATAAAATAAAGTAGTGCCAAAGCCACCAAAATCGCAAGTAGAGTATTTATAACATCGTGACTGGCCAATATTAAGCCTTTTAAATTTGTAAACCGCATGTATTTTGTGTGTGTTTAAGAAAACTTTAAGACTGAGGAAAAATCGGCAATTGAGGCGGAATATTTAAGCGTCCACCAACAAGGTCTGAATAGAAAAATTGCAATATGCCATATATCGAAACAGCCACAAAAAGGCCAATGATGCCCCAGAGCATAATTTGCTTCCCTTCCTCTATTGCCCCCTCATCGCCACCCACTCTAAACACAAATTTTGCCAAACCATAGAAAAATACGAGGAGCATCAATGCAATGACGACAGGTATAACGGTATTTATGAGGTCTAAGAAAAGACACACCAGATCTTGAAATTCTCTTATGCTACCAGGAGGATTTTCCGGACATAGTGGAGCATAAGCCTGAGCCGAAGAAATAAGGGGGGCTAGAGACAACAACAAAAAGAAAGTTGTAAGAACGAATATTTTTGATATTTTTTTTAGTTTTTCCTGCATATCTATAAAAACTACAACCTCGGACCAACAAAATCTTCTGAGTAACACGAGTTTGGCACAATTTTACAAATGGTTGTCTGAATTGCTTTGGCGATCACCACCGAGCCAAGCAAAATCGCCGCGCCAACCACCACCCATAGAAAAGTTTGTCGCGCATCCTGAAGCTTATCAGCGTTGCCCTGTGCCGTCACAAAAAGAAAGCCTGAGTAGATGACGAAAAACACCACAATCACCACACCGAGTGGTAAGACAATATTTTCCAAGACATAAGTGACAAACGAGAATATGCTGTTTACATTGCCTGCCAAAGGATTTCCTATTCCACTTGGTATCTGACCGGTAGAGCCAGCAGAAGGCGGTATTGTTCCCGTCGACTGAGCTAAAATTTCTACCGTAGGAATGAAAGCGGCGCTCAAAATTACTACCAAAATAATAAGCGAGACTAAATATTTCATAAAATAATCTTATCAGCCTTAGCCGTTTTATCAAACTGGCCCGAAGATTCGAAAACGAAAGGATTCCAATAGCTTCCGTCTTCAAGGAGCACAGAAGTGATGGTGCGAACGATGAGCCAGCCTGAGAGCACAAAAAGAAAACCGATTAAAACTTTCCAGAAAATTCCTTTAGCTTCGGAAATTTTTGATGAACTGCCCTGCGCGGTGAGCATTATGAAGCCGGCCCAGGCAAAAGCCACGGCCGCCGCAGGAATAGACACAATTATAATGAAGTCGATGATGTTGCGCGCGAGATTTAGCAGGTCGTTGAAATCGCAATTGGGTGCACCGGCAACGCAATCCACACCGAGCGTTTGGGCTGAAACAAAAATGGGCACGATGAGCACGAAAGCGAATATTTTAATTGTTTTCATTTTCTATTGTGAAATTTGCAGGCCAACCAAATCATTCGCGCGCGCCACGGCTTCGCTCACGGTGTCGCGGCCGCCCGTCACACTTTCGACCATTTCTTTAAATATCGCGGGTGTTTTTGCGGCATCTGGCACGAGCCAAGATTTCGACTGCACAGCCGCATCGTAAAACACAGAAAGATATGGCTGATTTGGTTTCACTGCTAAAGAATCGCGGCGGACGGGCGGCAGGTTTGTGGCTTTGGAGAAGGCGTCGATCATTTGCTGGCTCGTGAGAAGGGTGGCGACGTTGTAGGCGTCAGCGACATTCAGAGAATTTTTGGAAATGGCTAAGCCAGTGATGTCGGCAATGGTGGTCACACGAGCGGCGCCTGTGGTTTGCGGAATGGCGGCCACGTCAAAGTTCAGATTTGGATTTTTGAGTCGCAAATCGGCAAGCTCGGAAGCAAAACCGAAATATGTGGCTAGGCCGCCGGAAAGAAAGAAATTTTTGGAAAGCGGCAGAGAGCGATTCCATGAGTAGTACGCTTTTAGAGGATTGGCAAATTCGGTGAAGAAAGACAGCCCGCGCTCAGCGGCTAGTGGCGGCTCGTTTATAGCACTTCGGAGCAAGCCGTCGGTGCTACCAGTGCGCACTATCGGGCTACCAGCCTGCATGAAAAGCAAGCTCACAATGTCGAAAGCATGAGAAATATTGGCAAACTCACCGAGTGGCGCAGAACTCACCGTCACATTTAAATTGCTGTCTTTTTTGGTTATTAAAATTGAGAGATCGTAAAAGCCACTCCAAGAGCGCGGCGGGCTAGCCAAGCCCACATTGGTAAACAAATCGCGATTCCAATACATCACCATTGGATCGACAGAAAACGGCAGAGCCAAAACGCCATCGGTAGTGAGGAAAACTTCGCCAGCTTCTATAAAATTGTCGAGAAAATCGCGCGCCGGATAATTTTCATAAGGAATGGTGAGAATTTTTGCTCGGTGTTTTATAACGCTCTCATTTGTGAGAAAGAAAATGTCTGGTCCAGTACCAAGAGCCAAAGCCTCGAGGAGTTCCTGATCGAAAGTGGCGGGATTTTTTTGGAGATAAGTAATGGAGACGGATTTGTCTTGATACAAACCAGCGCTCGCGAGCGCACCTTCAAAAACTTTCGAGTCCATCGTGCCCCACACCGTCGCCGCCGAAACATTTGCCTCTTCAGAAAGACCACCGAGGGCAAAAATCGCTACACCAACAACGATAAAAAATCCAAAAACGAAAAGGGAGACTAATTGAAATTTACTCATGCCTTCCATATTTTTTCTTGTAGTCGCGCGCGACTTTATTTAACTTTATTGTACACCTTTTTTAAAAATCATGCCGTAATGATGTGTACCAGCATTTATTCTTTTGTCCAACACAAAACCATTTTTCAGAAAAAGTTCTTTGGCTGAAGCTTCGGAAAGCAAAGTGTCGCTCGCTGGTCCGAGTACGCGCGAAGAATCCGACCAATCTATAAGCAAAACTCTACCCTGCGGACGCAAAATTCTAAAAATTTCCGCCAAAACGACATCTCTTTTTTGTATTTGAAACAAAACGTTACTCAAAATCACTCTATCTATACCGCTACTTTTCAAACGCGAACCATTTGGCTTTTCCAAATCAACCCAAAGCGCGTCCAGATTGCGAATGTGTTGATGACGAGCCTCGCGCGCGACGCTCTCCACCACCTCTTTTTTTATTTCGAGCGCATACACATGGCCAGTCGCCCCCACCATTTTTGCCGCCGCGAATGCATAGTGACCGATACCAGCACCGAAATCGGCCACCGTCATGCCCGGTATCAAATCTATCTGGTCCAAATTGTTCTTGGGGTTTGAGAACATTTTTGCTTAATTATTCATTTAATTGTAGCACAACAGTTTTATGTGTTGACTGAGTGACTCTCGGAAGCCGACGGGCTGAGAGTGAGGCGCGATTCGAGCACCGAATCGACGCCGGTCACGAGGGCGACACATAAAACTGTTGTGCTAGAAGCAGATCAACGAAGCAATCTTGTCTTTTTCTCTAAGTTTCATGATTCTTACTCCTTGAGTTTGTCGTCCCAAAGAAGGTATCTCTTTCACATCAAGCCTAATCACCTGACTTTTCTGCGACATAGCAACAACTTCCTCAACTTCGTCGGTAATTAGAGAAGCAGACATTATATCGCCTGTCTTTGGAGTAACTTTTGAGGTTTTTATACCAGAGCCACCGCGCTTTTGGATTTTGTATTCGTCGAGCTCGGTCTTTTTGCCGTAACCGTTTTCGCTGATGATGAGAAGGGATGGGTTAGTGGCAGACTTAGAAGCGGCAAGAGCAGCGATGACCGTATCGCCACGACCAAGCTTCATCGCACGCACACCGCCAGCACCACGACCCATTTCGCGAATGTCGGATTCTTTAAAGCGGATAGACTGACCCTTGGCTGTCACGATCGCCGCGCTGTCGCCTTTGTCGACAAAAGATGCAGAGACTAAGCTGTCGCCCGCCGCGAGCTTGATAGCGATGAGACCACTGCGACGCACATCGTGGAAACTCGAAGCCTTCACCTTTTTGCCCACGCCCTGCTTAGTGATCATGAGAAGTGCGAGCTCATTTGCGCGCTTGATTTCTTTTGGCATTGTCAAAACAGATGTAACTTTTTCATCGTCGGCAAGAGCGATGTAATTTAAAATTGATTTGCCTTTTGTGGCGCGTTTACCTTCTGGCAATTCGTACATTTTTATTTGAAACACGCGGCCTTTGTTTGTGAAAAATAGAACATCGCTGTGAGTGTTGGCCATGAGGAGAGTCGTCACAAAATCTTCGTCTTTTGTATCGAGATCGACGACACCCACACCGCCACGGCGTTGTTTTCTAAATTCTTCTGGATTTGTGCGCTTAATGTAGCCGCCAGCAGTGAGCACGAGGGCATTTTCTTCTTCCGGCACCAAATCTTCCACAGAAAGTACCTTAGCGCCACCGGCTAAAACATTTGTTTTGCGAGCATCGCCGTGTTTTTCGGCAACTTCTTTAAGCTCGGTTTTGACGATGTCGGAAATTATTTTTACGCTGGCAAGAATTTTTTTGCAGGCTTTAATAAATTCTTGAACGGCTGCGAGTTCGTCTTCGATCTTTTTGCGCTCCAAGCCAGCGAGTTTTTGCAAACGCATTTCCAAAATAGCGGTGGCTTGAATGGCAGAAAAACCAAACTCTTTCATCAAATTGCGATGGGCATCTGGTGTATCTTTCGAAGCTTTGATGAGCTTGATTATTTTATCGATATGATCGAGGGCTTTTGAAAGACCGAGCAAAATATGCTCGCGATCTTCAGCTTTTTTTAGATCAAACTCCGTGCGACGGCGCACCACGACCTTGCGATGAGCGATAAACTCGGTGAGCATGCTCTTCAGAGAGAGTGTTTGTGGCACACCATCTACGAGGGCGACGAAATTGCAATGGAAAGTGTCTTCGAGCTGGGTGTGTTTATATAATGTATTTAAAATTTGTTGCGGATGAGTATTGTTTTTGAGATCGATGACAATGCGAATGTCTCTTGTGGACTCATCACGAAGCGCTTTAATGCCCTCAATCTTTTTTTCGCGCACCAGATCGGCAATTTTTATAATGAGATCAGACTTATTGACACGATATGGAATAGCAGAAATAACGATTTGAAAAGTGCCCGACTTCGTCTCCACTATTTCAGCAATGCCACGCGTGACGATACCGCCACGGCCTGTTGAATAAGCGTGGGTAATATCTTTTCTATTAAAAATGACACCGCCAGTAGGAAAATCTGGACCTTTGATGTATTCCATGAGCTCTTCCACAGCGGCTTCTGGCTTATCTATCAAAAGGTTTACCGCACCAGCCACCTCGCCCAAATTGTGCGGCGGAATATTTGAGGCCATACCAACGGCGATACCGAGCGTGCCGTTCAAGACTAAATTTGGCGCGGCAGATGGCATCACCACAGGCTCTTTGCGAGTGGAGTCATAATTTGGTCGCCAATCGACCGTTCCTTTATCAATATCACGAAGCATGTCGCCAGCAATGCGCGACATTTTTGTTTCGGTATAACGCATTGCGGCGGCTGGATCGCCGTCTATATTGCCGAAGTTTCCTTGGCCAAGAGCGAGCGGATAGCGCGTAGAAAAATCTTGCGCCATTTTTACGAGCGAGTCGTACACGGCCACATCGCCGTGCGGATGATAGCTTCCGAGCACATCGCCCACCACCACCGCCGACTTTCGAAACTTAGCCGAAGCCGTGAGGCCGCGTTCGTGCATCGCAAAGAGAATGCGGCGATGGACAGGTTTCAAGCCGTCGCGCACATCGGGCAACGCACGCGCAGTAATAACCGACATCGCGTAGTCGAGATACGACTCTTTCATTTCTGTCGTGATATTGCGCTCAACGACAGACTGATGAACAGGCTTTATTTCGCCGCCGCCGCTGTCGCCAGCTGAGCCTTTTGCCTCTGAGTTTTCGCCTTTTTTGCTAGCCATGAAGGGACATTATAACATATTTTCTTCAGTTGAAGTAGCTGTAGAAGTAGCGTTTTCTGGCGGAGCGGAGACCTTTTCTAAACTCTCGACGGCCGACTTCAGCTCACCAAATTGCTCCATAATAGAGGTCCAAACACGAGTCGTACTTTCACTAAATGCGGCGACGGGGCTTTTGTCTATGCCACTTACAATTTTATCCACACCAATATCTGCCGAGACTATCTCTCTAGCTGTACCACGGAAGAAAACTGTCGCCCACACACCGGCAATAACAATAGTAACAACCGCGGAAACGCAAAGTGCCGCCAATCGACGCGTACCTTCATCTTTTTTTCGCCAATTTTCAAGCTTTTGCCACATAAACTACGAGGTTGGATTTAGGACAACGATCTCCCCTTCTTTACCTTCGAGATCTTTCTTTTTGATCGTTAACTTATCGAGGGTTTCTGGAGCCTCACCGCCGGCCTCTTTTATGAAATTTTTCAAAGCGCCTTCTGCACCCAAAGAGCCGTAATGAATCGGCACAATGATACGCGGCTCTATTTGCACGGAAATTTTTTGAGCTTCAGCCGCCGACAAAACTCCTTCTCCGCCGATCGGCACAAAGAGAATATCGACATCTTCCAAATCTTCGGCAATATCGTGAGGGAGCTGTGTGTTGCTCAAAGCGCCAAGGAAACAAAGATTCATACCCTCAAGGGCCACTGTATATATAGTATTCAGACGCGTTTTGCCGCCATAATTCGACTCTGAAGGATAGCCTTTGACATAAACCCCTTTCACTTCATATTCGCCGGGACCACTTATTGCAAATGGTGCTTTATCGCCACGCGAAGCATTTTCTACACCATTCATATCTTCATGATCGAGGCTTGTGAGCACAATATCACTACCAAAACTCGTGGCTTTTAGCTTGGAATTTTTAGAAATTGGATTGTAGGCGATAACTATGTCGCCAAATTGGACCTTCAGAGACTCGCCACCCATGAATGAAATAATCATGCCGCAGTATATCAAAAATCGGCCCCCGTTTACAAACATCATTTACAAATTGGTCGTTTTAGTATAGACTGCTGGCTCGTAATTGGAGTTTGGTAAAAGGCGAAGAAATCGGTTTTTTATTATTTAATAGCGAAATAGCGAAAGATAACCTCGCGGCAGACGGCTACTCCAGGCGCCAGCGAAACTTTCGCCCCATTTATGGAAAAAAAATTAAAATCAACTAAGACAAAATTGGTGGAGGCTGTGGAAAACGAAGTGGGTGAAGCAGAAGTAGTGAAAAAAGATAGCTTGATGGCCACTTTGATGGCCGATAGCAAAACACCGCCCTCAATCGGTGATTTAGTCGAGGGTACGGTTATTGGTATTGAAAAGTCGGCTGTCTATGTTGATCTACCTATATTCGGAACAGGTATCATTTTCGGTCGCGAATACATCAACGCTAAAGACATTATAAAGAAGGTCAACGTCGGCGACGGCATTGCTGGAAAGGTTATTAGCCTCGACAACAAAGAGGGTTATATTGAAATCTCTCTCAAGGAAGCTCGCCAAGCTCTCATCTGGAGCGAGGCAGAGCAAGCTATAAACAGCAAAACTGTCTACGAACTGCCTATTCAAGATGCCAATAAGGGTGGTCTTATTCTCATGTGGCAAGGTTTGAGCGGCTTCCTTCCGGCCTCCCAGCTAAATACTCAGCACTACCCTCGCGTAGCTGATGGCGATAAAGATCGAATTCTTGAAGAATTAAAAAAACTGATCGGTCAGAAGATTGCTGTCTCTATAATCGGTGCAATACCAAAAGAAGGTAAACTTATTTTCTCTGAAAAAAGTCCGGAAATTAAACAGAAAGAAAAAATTATCGGCAAATATGCTGTTGGTGATGAAGTCGGCGGCGAAGTTACAGGTATTGTCGACTTCGGCGTCTTCGTAAAACTCGAAGAGGGTCTTGAAGGTCTCGTTCATATCTCTGAGGTTGATTGGGCACTCGTCGAAAATCTAAAATCGATGTTTAAAGTTGGTGAAAAAGTAAATGTAAAAATTATTGAGATTAAAGAAGGCAAAATTTCTCTCTCTATCAAAGCTCTCAAGCCAAATCCTTGGGTTGAAGCCGAGAAAAAATACAAAAAAGACAGCGTGGTGCAAGCAGTAGTCATCAAGTTCAACAAACACGGCGCTCTCGCCTCAATAGAAGAAGGCGTTGCTGGCCTTGTCCACATCTCCGAGTTTGGTAGCGAAACAAAAATGCGCGAGAAGTTAAGTCTCGGCAAAAGATACAACTTTAAAATCACCCTTTTCGATCCAAAAGAGCAGAAAATGACACTTTCGTTTGTGGAGTAAAATTTTCAGCTCTGATTAAAACTCCCCATCGCCCTTTCGTGGCCTTCGGAAATAATCGCTTGTACCGCGGCAGGAATTTTTGCTAAAACCTTTTTCAGTTCTTTCTCTTCGTTTGGACGAAATGGTGCGACGATAAATTTGGCCACCGCCTCATCGCCGGCTGGCTTTTTTATTTTGCCGCTTGGTGTGACTGGCGCGATACCAACACGAATACGCACAAAGCTTTCTGTCTTCAGCGCGCGAATAATGGATTCGACGCCGCGATGACCGCCAGAGCTACGATTGAAAGAAATTTTCATTTTGCCGATTGGTAAATCGAGGTCGTCGTAAACCACAATAAGCTTGGTGGCGGCTTTTTGGCTTTTCACAAGTGCCGCCGCAGTGACACCAGACTTGTTCATAAAAGTTTCTGGCATGGCGAACAGAATTTTTTGGTCGGCGGTGGCTGATTTCGAGGCGACGCCGCCCGCAACACCAGCAGAAATTAGCGCCGAGGATTTTTTTTGAGCCTCCCACTCAGGCAAATTAAATTTTTTGCGCGCGATTTCAAGTGCCATGCGGCCAGTGTTGTGCCGCGTTTTTTCGTATTCTTCGCCGGGATTGCCGAGACCTAAAATTGTATACATGAAAATATTTTAACACGATAAATTGATTTTAATTAGTACAGAGACACAGCTAAAACGACTATGTCAATTGTGCAGAATGCAGACAGGTACTACAATGTACGCCAATGGACGAGCTTGAAAATAAAAATGTTGTTGAAATTAGTAAAAGTAAAAAATCTTTTTTTGTCGAAATTTTTAAATTTGCTCTAATTGCCATCCTCATCGTCGTTCCCTTCCGTCTCTATGTCGCTCAGCCTTTTATTGTCTCCGGCGCTTCGATGGATCCCACTTTCCACGACGGCGACTACTTAGTGATCGACCAACTCTCACACAATTTTAAAGATCCACACCGTGGTGAAGTGGTAATTTTTCGTTATCCAAAAGATGAAACAAAGTTTTTTATAAAAAGAATCATCGGTTTGCCAAACGAAACGGTCGAGATTCACAGTGGCGTGGTGGTTATAAAAAATAAAGATTATCCAGACGGTTTTGCGCTCACAGAAGCCTATATCACCCTAGAAAACAAAAAAGTAACCGATTTTTCATCTTTCAAGTTGGGTGACGAAGAATTTTTCGTCCTCGGCGACAATCGTCTAGCCAGTCTCGACTCTCGAGTGTGGGGAGCGGTGCCAGAAAAGCTCATCGTTGGCCGACCGTTAGTGCGCGTTTTACCAATAGATCAAATCGGTACTCTGCCTGGCACGATGCAATTTGCGCAGTGAGGTGTGGACGAAAAAAATTAAAATACCAAAATGAGCACGGCAAAAAAATCTAACAACGGACAACATTATGCTCTCAAAGATTGGGGTCGAGCCGCCGAGACAGCTCTTTTCTACGGATTCACACCGGTCAAAACGCCCCGCATCGATAAAAAAGATTTAAACCTTGGTCAAATAATACTCGAGCAAAAAAAAGAAATTATTTATCCTCACAAGCTCTACCCGCGTCCAGAAGAAAGAGCTGCCGTGCTTCGTACATATAATGAGTGGCAACTCTCCAACATGCCCCAGCCCGTAATGCTCTATTATGAGCGACCTTTTGGCGGAGTCAAAGAAAGACGCGCGCCAAACGAAGTACAGATCGGCTTGGAAATAATTGGCGCGGGTGGCGGCGTGGCTGATGCAGTAGCTCTAAAAACTACTTTCTCAATTCTTTCCGACTACGGCCTGAAAAATCTGGTCGTAGAAATAAACAGCTTGGGCGACAGAGAATCCATCTTGAGATTCGACCGCGAGCTTTCAACCTTTGTGCGCAAACAGAGCAACCAGGTCGCCCCAGAACTTCGCCAAGCTTTTCGTCAAGATCCTTTTGAGGCGCTTTTTTCCAAAAAGGAAGATGTGGAGAAAAATTATCGCGAACTTCGAAGCCGAGCGCCACAAACCCTAGGATGCCTCACCGAACCAAGTGCTCTCCACTTTAAAGAAGTCTTGGAGCACTTGGAGGCTCTGGAAATGCCGTACAGAATAAATCATGGACTTTTGCCAGAAAGGCAGTATTGCTCGCACACCACTTTTGAAATTCACAGCATTGATGAGGGCGAAGTTGGAAAAACAAACGGCAACACAGCCAGCGGCGCGAGTGAGGGTCGTGAAGCAAGTGACGAGATCGTAGCTTTTGGTAGCAGACACAACCATATCTCTAAAAAAATCGGCTTTAAAAAAGACATACCGATGATGAGCGTCAATATCGCCTTCAAGAAAAAAACTCCGGATCCAAAAGCAATATTAAAATCTCGCTTCAAGCCAAGATTTTATTTCATTCAGTTCGGCAACATCGCCAAGCTAAAAAGTTTGCCGCTCATTGAGACACTTCGCCGGGCAAATATTCCGGTTCATCATTCTCTTACTCGTGACAAGTTTGTAAGCCAACTCTCAGTGGCCGAAGACACCGCGTCGCCTTTTGTAATCATCATGGGTCAAAAAGAGGCCCTCGAGAACACGGTTGTGGTGCGCCACTCTGTGACCCGTGCCCAGCAGATTGTCTCTATACTCGACCTGCCCCGATACTTGAGCAAATTACGCTAATGTGTTAGCATCTTTTGACCTATATGATAAATGTTCAAGTAGAGAAAAATGCCAACGAAAACGGCCTTAGCCTGCTTAAGCGCTTTACCCGAAAAGTTCAAAGCTCTGGGGTTATTGTGAGCGTCCGAAGCAATCGCTACAGCGAACGACAGCCTTCCGAATACACTAAGAAAAAGCGAGCCCTTAAATCTATTGCTCGCCGAGAAAAAATCAACGAGCTCATTAAGCTTGGCAAAATCACAGAAAAACCAGCGAGACAATAAACGGCATTAGAGAGACACAATAAATGACATCGGAGACTTCATTGAGCGCATCATCTGCAGATACCAACTTCCTCATAGTAAAAGAAACCAAGGGCGAGCTACCAAGCTTGCCTTTTGATTTGATGAAACAAGGTGTCTTGGGCACAGACTACGATTTGAGTCTCATATTTGCGAGTAACGAAAAACTCAAGGAGTTGAATAAAAAATATCGCGATAAAAACGGCACCACAGATATTTTGAGTTTCCCTATTTCAGAAAAAAACGGTGAGATTTATATTTCGATAAAAGAATCTGCACGACAAGCAGAAAATTTTGGTTATAAAAATTTGCCAAAAAAAATTTCGACGGGAGAAGCAACAGAGATCGAAAAATTTATCGGTTTTTTGTTTATCCACGGAATGCTTCATTTGAAAGGTTACTCTCACGGTAGTACAATGGAACGAGAGGAAGCGAAATTCGTCAAAAAGTTTCGCCTATCACCTTCAGGCGAGTAAAGATTGCCTGCACAGATTCTCACGACAGATAAAAGTGCGCAGAAAAAAATATAAATGGCAAAAAAAATTGCTGTTGGCATCGATATAGGTACATATCAAATTAAAACCGTCGTCGCAGAAGCCACGGAAGAAGGCGGTGGTCTTTTGCCGCGCATACTTGGCACTGGCTTTGCCGAATCTCGCGGTTTGCGCCACGGATATATCATCAACCCAACAGATGTCCTCGCATGTCTAAAGCGATCCGTTGTTCAAGCAGAAAAGTCGAGTGGTGTAAGAATAAGAAAAGCTTTTGTGTCCGTCGGTGGTGTAGGCCTTGGTAGCGTTGTTTCGAGCGGCTCGGTTATTATCACTCGTGCTGATGCAGAGATCGGCAAGCTCGATATGGACAAAGTAGTGGAGGCGGCTGGCAAAGAAATCCCGCCATCTATTGCCCTAAACAGACAGGTCATTCACAGCGTGCCCATTCAATACAAACTCGACGGCAAAGTGGTGCTTGGGAATCCTGTGGGTATGCGTGGCGCAAAGCTTGAAGCGAAAGTGCTTTTTGTAAATTGTCTTGAAAGACACATAGAAGATTTGGTAGACGCGGTGGAAGCGGCTGGCATAGAAGTGGTAGATGTCATGGCCGCGCCTTTTGCGGCCGGGCTCGTCACTCTGAGCAAAACTCAAAAAATTGCTGGCTGTCTGCTCGCAAACATTGGTGCGGAAACGCTTTCCATTGCTGCCTTTGAAAACAATCGCCCGATTTCTCTAGAAGTTTTTCCTCGCGGCTCTACAGATATTACAAACGACATAGCCATTGGCTTTAAAATTCCGATAGAAGAAGCGGAGCATTTAAAACTCGGCGGTTTGAGTGTGGGAAATTATCCAAAGAAAAAGCTCGATGAAATAATTGAGGCGCGCCTTTCTGATATGTTTGAGCTCATCGAAGCTCATTTGAAAAAAATCGGCCGCGCGGGTTTGCTTCCGGCCGGCATTATCATCACTGGCGGTGGCGGTGGCGTAGATTTTGTAGAAGAACTTGCCAAGCGTTCACTGGCACTACCTTCAAAAGTCGCTACCATATTAGTAGCCGACAACAAATCACCATTTAAAGATCCCTCTTGGTCTGTAGCTTGCGGTTTGTGTGTTTTTGGCCTCGAGGCCGAACATTCTGGCTCAATAGACCTCGGCATTCCCATTGGAAAAATCCGTGATAGAATTGTAAATCTTTTTAAACAATTTTTGCCATAATCTTCACCATTGCAACACTTTTTACCCCCTTGCACAATCCCCTTTTAACGCCCCAGACAGGTGTGCTATCATGGTGGCACTTCTAAAGGAAAGAAATAAATATATGCCCCAAATAAAACCAGAAGTTGAAGCCTTTGCTCGAATAAAAGTTATTGGTGTTGGCGGTTCAGGAAAGAATGCTTTGAACCACATGGTCAACTCGAAAGTTCGAGGGGTGGAATTTATCGCTGTTAATACCGACGCGCAAGATCTACACAACACTCTCGCCAAGAAAAAGATTCATATTGGGAAAAATCTAACTCGCGGTCTCGGCACTGGCATGAATCCAGAGCTTGGTAAGCGCGCCGTAGAAGAGACTCAGGAAGAAATTCAAGAAGCACTCAAAGGAGCAGACATGGTTTTTGTGGCTGGTGGTGCGGGTGGCGGTACATACACCGGTGGTGCCCCACGCGTGGCTCGAATCGCTAAAGAGCTTGGTGCACTCACTGTGGGTGTAGCCACAAAGCCGTTCTTCTTCGAAGGTCAGCAGAGAATGCGCATTGCCGAGCAAGGCCTTGAGGAGCTCCGAGCCAATGTAGATGCAATAATCATCATTCCAAACGATCGTCTTCTCTCTATTATCACAAAAGAGACGACGGCTAAAAACGCCTTTGCTATCTGCGACGACGTTTTGAAACAAGCAGTCGAAGGCATCTCCGATCTCATAACCAATCCTGGCGTGATCAACATAGACTTCGCCGACATTCGCGCCATTATGGAAAACGCTGGCCCAGCTCTCATTGGTGTGGGCTCTGCTGGTGGCGAAAAGCGCGCCGAAGAGGCCGCAAAAATGGCCATCAATTCCCCACTTCTTGAGCTTTCTATCGCCGGCGCCCGCGGCGTCCTCTTCTCTGTGGCTGGCGGCGAAGATCTTACGATGTTCGAAATTCAAGACGCGGCAAAAATCATCACCGAATCTGTCGATCCAAACGCTAAAATTATTTTCGGTACAGTGCGTGATGAAAGACTAAAGAAAAACGAAATCCGCATTACCGTTATTGCTACTGGTTTTCCAGAATCACTAGTACGCAAAACTCTTTTTCACCAAGCAGGCGCAGATGACAAGAGCGGCGACTCCTCAAAACGCGGCAAAATCTACAATCCAATCTCAAGCCCAATTACTCCTAGTGGCATCGGTGCGGTAGAAAAAGATACAAACACTGAGGACAAAAAAAATAATCCTGTAGAAGACGATGACGACTGGGGTGCCGTGCCAGCCTTTTTGAGACGCTCGAAGCTCAAATAATAGGAACGCAGAAAAATTTGCTCGGTCCAGCAGGAAATTTTTCGAGGATTATGGCTAAAGCCATGACAGCTCCTCGGCTCAGAAACACAAAGGTAAACCTTTGTGTTTCTCTCGCCCTACGTCGCTGATAAGTGAGCGCGCCCAAAGGCAGGCACGCGAACGGTTTGAGCAAATAGCTATACGATTTTTCGTGCTATAATGTTTTTTCTATGATTTACGATTTAGCAATCATTGGTGGTGGTCCGGCTGGTGTAGCTGCCGGAGTTTATGCCGCGCGAAAAAAGCTTCGCACGATTTTCATTACATCCGATTTTAATAGTCAAAGTGTGGTTTCTGACGACATTCAAAATTGGATTGGCACAGTTTCCATCCGCGGCGAAGATTTGGCAAAAAGTTTGCAGGCTCATCTCGAGGCGTATGCGAGTGATGTGTTAGATATAAAAATTGGAGAAAAAGCTGTTGATATCCAGAAAGAAGAATGGGGTTTTAAAATAAAAACTGACGCAAGCGAAAATTCTCCCGAATATCGAGCAAAAACCGTTCTCATCGCCACTGGCGGACAAAGACGGAAGCTTGGTGTACCTGGTGCAGCCGAATTTGAGCATAGGGGTGTCACATATTGCGCTTCGTGCGATGGGCCACTTTTTGCGGGACAAGATGTCGTTGTTATCGGCGGTGGTAATGCCGGCTTTGAAACTGCCGCCCAACTACTCGCATATGCCAAAAGCGTTACTCTGCTTCATAAAAATAAAGAATTTAAAGCTGACGCTATAACTGTCGAAAAAGTTCTCTCTCATCCAAATATGAGGGCGATCATCTCAGCCGAGCCGACAAAAATAATTGGCGAAAAATTCGCAAGTGGTATCGTTTATAAAAATTTAGAAACTGGAGAAGAGACTACCCTTTCGGCGACCGGAATTTTTGTGGAAATCGGCCTCATTCCAGCAACCAGCTTTGCAAAAGATGTCGCGAAGTTAAATGAGTACGGGCAAATTGTCGTTGACCCTAGAACCCAAGCCTCTTCTACATCTGGTATTTGGGCGGCTGGCGATTGTACCGACGGCCTCTATCACCAAAACAATATTGCTGCTGGTGATGCGGTCAAAGCCCTCGAAGATATTTATCTCCATTTAAACGCTGAATAGCAATTGTGCTTCGAGTTTGCGTAATGCATAATTATACTGATGAAATCTTTCGTCGCGCTTTTTTTATTCTCCTTATCGATAATTTTTGTTTTCTTTATCACAGGAGCTGACTTTTCTAAACCAAAAGTTTCCGAGGCGGCAGTCTGCACCACTATCAATCGCCCACTCTTCTTTGGTCTAAGTGACCCACTCACTGGTGGCCAAGTTACTGAGCTCCAAAATTTTTTGAAAAGTCAGGGCTATTTTTCTGAGGCTATAACTGGCTTCTTCGGAGAAAGCACTGAGGCGGCAGTGAAAAAATTCCAACGCCGCTACACCATAGCGCTTTTTGGTGAGGTCTACAACATCGGCTTCGGAGCAACGGGTCCACTTACTCGCGCAAAAATAAAATCGGTGAGCTGTTATGTCCCGCCGCCACCTCGACCAGCAGCAGTAGTGCCTGCAACCACACCACCGCCAGTCGCTATACCTGTTGTTCCACCACCAGTAGAGCCGCCAGTGGCGCCACCTACAGCTGGACCGCTTTCTGTCACATGTCGCCCATCACCAAGCGGAACCACGATAGGAGATTCGATAAATTGGCGCTCTACAATAGTGTCTAGCCCAAACACAACCCACACTTACAACTGGCAAGGTACAGATGGACTTACGGGCACAAATTCTAGTGCACCAAAAACATATTCAACTGTAGGCACCAAAAGCGCTTCGGTCACGGTCGATGGCCAAACATTCACATGTACACCAAATCTAACTGTCAGCCTCGTGCCGCCTCCTACAGTTTCATGGCCATTAGCTTCTCTCTCACCCGAGCCGCTTTTCGCCACCACAGACAGCTTCAATGGTGGTGGACAGCAAAATTATGCTTATTTAACTCAACGATACGGCATTCTTTTCAGCCCATTCGCCACAAACCAAAGCAGTGAAGTCGCTCGTTCAATGAGTGATATGGGCAAGATGCTTGAAGGTCGAAGGGTTTTTTATTCTTTAACCTCTTATCCAGACCATGCAGCAATTGCCGGCGATTCATTAGATAATTGCAAAAGTGTGGTGGACGGAATTGAAACACTGACATCTTTTCCTTGTCCATGGTGGGATAATGGCGTCGACAAAACAAAAACAGCTTTCACCGATTTTGCCAGCGCTTTCAAAACCGCCGGCGGAGTTATGGATTTCATAATACTCGATACTGAACGACATTTTGTAAACTGGACAATACAATCGGTGGAACACGCTGATGCCATACAAAATGATCCGCGCTTTGCTGATTTACTAACAGAGCTCCAATCGTCACTCTCTTTCTATGTAGTGCCCCCACCCGCTGAGTTTCATTTTTTTGAGAGTATTATTTCAGGCAACAATTCTCCCGCTCCTAAATGGGGGCAACACGCAATACCCCAGCCAGAAGCCGCCGACAATTATCTAAAATGGAACGAGTGGAATTATGGACTAACTGCAGATTATATAGAAGATGCAATTTATGATCCATTGCGATCGCAATTTGGTGGTGGACTCAAGGGTACAGACTATGGGTATCACAATCACAACCAGTCTGATGGTATAGAAGACTTCAACGGACATCGAGTAAGCGACTACGGAAACGGCGCAGTCGTTGGTACTCACCAAAGCGCGAGTCTTTATGGCGCACTTGGAAATATTTCACTCAGCAAAAATGCTTTCAACGCTTTCAAATATGATCAGAACCAAATGCGGTCGATGCGGCTTTCTTCTGGAGCACCACTTTCACCCTGGTTTGCACCACGCTCTTGGAATGGCGACAGCGCTTACAATGTCCAAATAGATAATTCAGATTACTACGAAGAAAATGTTATACACGCCGCGCTTGTAAGCGATGAAGACGACGAGTTTATTCTTTGGAATAGTGGTGGCTCAGCCACAAACGATCAGGCCTTCCACAACGCTTTATCTGAGTTCAACATTGCCGCCGGCTACAGCAATCGCCAGCCACTCACAAACGATTTGATAGACTTAGACGACGATGAGGTGGTATACACAGGCACACGGGTGGGCGGTTATAAAGTTTGGCGATTTACACCGAGATTAAATAGTGGTCAAAATATAACAAGCTTCATAACAAATGACGGCAACCCCGATGGTAGCGAGTCTGTGGTGTTTGATGTAAATGGCGACACTACTACTTTTCCCAACGCTTTCATCTACACTCCAAGCAGTCCAGTTTCCGATTTTGGTGCTTGGGTAATACAGACAGGGAGTGCAGGTAATCCGCAAGTGAGCTCACTCGATGGTGCAAACAAAAACAGCCAATTGGCCAATGTGTATGCCACAAAAAAATCTTTCTATAATTTTTGGTCAGTGGTGTGGAGAGAAATTCTCGAAATTTTTAAATAGAAACAGAAATTATTTGCTATCGCTCATTCGGAAGAGGTGGGATTCGAACCCACGATGCCCTTACGGGCATGCCGCATTTCGAATGCGGTTCATTCGACCACTCTGACACTCTTCCAAAATTGTCGGCACACTATCGTCGATCTGTTATATCAGTTTTTGGCGTTTTAGACAAAAAGTGCTAGAATTTTTTGGTTTCAATTTTGGGCAAAAGTTGCCCAGTTTTGTTCATTTCCGGCCCCATCGTCTAACGGTTAGGACAGTGCCCTTTCAAGGCGCAAACCCGGGTTCGATTCCCGGTGGGGTCATACTGGATACAGAAACGTGCGTTGTGATCGACAAAACCATCGTCTCCATGAATGACCATGTGATCGGCCCATTCGAAGCAGGTGATATCGTGGGGTTCTCCGAATACTTTCTGAGAACACACAGTGTCACGCACACATCTTCTTACTGGGCAATCTGCCGATAGTCCAGGCGCAACGGATATGTGCCAATCCAATCCATTAGTGTCACCACAGCATGCGATTTGCAGAGCTTTTTCTTTTCTTGTCAAGAATTAAGAAAATGGGAGTTGTTAACTACTTGTTAATAAGCACTTGAAATTTTCACCGATATTGTGGTAGTATTTCGGAGGGTTTATTTTCTCAGTTCTTGTGTCATTTGTACCTTGAAAATAATAGCGTAAATTTACGCTTTTTAGATAATCAGCAAACAATGATTCGCCATTAAAGTGGTGTATCATGGAGCCGAAACCGGCAAGGAGGAATTGATGAAACCATCTAGTATTCTTCTGCGCATTCTGTTCTTTGTTCTTCTGATGATTCTCGTTGGTACATTGTCAACCTCGATCATTTTTGTGAGAAGCGACAGCGAGAACCGGCACACAACCCCGTTTTCAGAACTCGACACAAGCTGGTGCGATGAGATTATCGCAGTACCAGTAAACTCCAAGATCTTATATGGTCGGGCAACAAACCAGACCACAGGCGGAAGGTTGGATTCTGGGGACAGGCTGAAGACCGGGTATTACAGAGTCAAAAATGGATCGAGGACGATGATCTCTTTCCAGCCGAATGGATGGAGCGGACCAATCTGGGAATTGGAATTGAATTCCAATGCCCTTCTCGCTGTTGGTCGTGTTCCCGATGAAGCAATCGTCCCCCACATCATCTTCACAGAACTCGAACCGGGACCAGCAACACCAATCGAAATGAGTGAGGAGGAGCAGATTCTGGCTTCAGACAAGAAGAAAGAACCAGAAAATGTTCGCAGGGGGATGTTTGTGTGTTACGTCAATTTTCCAAAAGGATTTGCTCCAGACGATAGCAATTCTTGCTATCGAATCGAATCTGGAAATCCGATCGACGCGCAATCCCTTGAGAGGGGTTGGGAAGTGGAAGATTCAGCAATGTTCCACAAGTGGAGAGTCGCTAAACTCGCCCAAACAACCAAGAAAGGAGACGATTTCTAGAGGTGTCTCGGCATTCGCACCCCAATCGACCCGTCATAAAAAAGTACGGGTTAGAAAGAGAGTTGAGAAGTGAAATTCCCTTCCCTGTTTGCACTTGTGATCATGATGATCTCGCAAGCTCAGGCGAACACACCCGTCGCTCAAGAACCCCAAGCTCGGGTCGTTACCGCCCAACGACCCGAAGGAACTCAGATCGTCGACGGTCTGGTATTCGATCTTCAAAACGGCGAGTTCGTCGAGTTGCAAACGCCACTCGGAATCGGTCGGTACATCATTTTTTCAGACGCTTCGATGGTACTCTGGTTTGATGGTTGGCAATCGCCAATCATCAAAAACCTCGGGCTTTCAGCCGGGGTTTTGATGCAGATCGTCTCAGCACCAACGCTTGATCAATTGTCAATCGAGGTGTGGGATCTCATCACATTCGCCACCAGAAACCCAACACTCCCGCCTGCAACTTGGCACGGTACGCCATGGGACAGATGGTGTACAAACACTTGCCCGCCAGGTTCGTTTTGCGGACCAGGTTGCAAATGCTGGATCATCAAAGAAGCCTCGTCAGAAGCAAATCCGTTTGCCCCAGAACGCGAACTGAGGGAGATGACCACTCGTCCACCTCGGCAAGCCCAAGCCTGTGACAGCAGAAGAGATTTCTAGCTTCTGAAATGACTCTACTGAGACCACGAAACCCCGCGCCTTCGCGGGGTTTTTTCTTACCGATTTTTGTGTTAATCTAGCGTTCTCGGGCGGTTAGCTGTTTTGGTAGGTAACGCTAAAAAATCACGGGCGGTTAGCTCAGTTGGTAGAGCGCAACATTGACGTTGTTGATGCCAGAGGTTCGAGTCCTCTACCGCCCACCAATTCGGTTTTCTGTATTAAAAAATTTATTTACATGATTATTCTAAGCATCGAGACAAGCTGTGACGAGACAGCAGTGAGCATTGTACACGCCGAGAGTGGTGCGAAAAGTGGCACAAAAAGCGAAAAGGAGTCGCCGCATTTTGATGTACTCGCAAATTTAGTTTTGTCGCAAATAAAAACTCACGCTCAGTACGGCGGTGTTTTTCCTGCAATTGCTCGACGCGAACATTCATTGGCCATTGCACCGCTTATTGAACAGGCCTTAGTTGAAGCAAAAATAGAAAAAACTGCGGTTCAGACGACAAAAATGAATGGAAATGTCGCGACACAGACACGAGCGCGTGAAATCCTCCACCGCGACCCAGATCTAGCAGAAAAAATTATCACTCTCGTAGAAAAATTCCCACGGCCGAAAATAGACATGCTTGCCGTCACCTATGGCCCTGGTCTCGAGCCAGCACTTTGGATTGGCCTAACCGTTGCCCAAACCCTGAGCACGATATGGAACATTCCCCTTATGCCGATAAATCACATGGAAGGACACATTGTCTCCGTTCTTTACGGGGCCAACCAAAATCACGCGATTAAATCGGTGCAATTCCCTGCTCTCGCTCTGCTCATTTCCGGCGGTCACACTGAGCTTGTGCTTGTTAAAGATTGGACCGAGTATGAAATAATCGGCGAAACACGCGATGACGCAGTTGGTGAAGCCTTCGATAAAGTGGCACGAATGCTCGGTCTGCCATATCCTGGCGGACCAGAAATTTCGCGCCTAGCGGCGGAGTGGCGCGAACAACGAGCGAGCGGCACGAACGGGCCGACAGAAAACCCTTTTCACTTTCCCCGCCCGATGATGAACACAGCCGATTTTGATTTCTCTTTTTCCGGCTTAAAGACAAGTATTTTATATACACTTAAAAAACTACCGCGGTTGACGCCGGAAATTATTTCTCAAGTGGCCGAAGAATTTGAAAATGCGGTAACAGAAGTTTTGCTCAAAAAAACTCTTCGAGCGGCAGAAGTGCATGGCGCGAAAAGTCTAATCATCGCTGGCGGTGTAGCGGCCAATAAATTCATTAGAAAATCTTTTGAGGAGGCCACGGCCGAAAAAAACATTGCTCTTTTTGTACCAGAAAATAACCTATCCACAGACAACGCTCTGATGATTGCTATTTGTGCCTATATGAGAAATCTTTACGGCAAAACCGGCGATTTACAAAACAATCTACTAGAAAAAGAAATTCGCGCTGTGGGCAATGCTCGCCTCGGCGAATAAAATCTCGAAAACAAACTCCCGCGGCGTTTTTGACCTGATATAATGTGAGCATGATTCTTGGTCTTTCTTATGAGACGATCGCTTTCTCGCTCGCTGGCGGCGTTTTTCCTACTTTTCTTTGGCTTTGGTTTTGGCTTCGAGAAGATAGCGCGCATCCAGAGCCAAAAAGGTTTGTGATCGCCACTTTTTTAGCTGGCATGGCGAGCGTGATAATAGTTTTGCCGATTCAGAGACTTATCTACGATTATTTTGGGAATATGAGTTCGTACTCGCTCAGCAATGTAGTACCAATTTTAAAAATAAGCATAGTAAGCTCCACAATTCTCATTATTATTTGGGCGGCGTTTGAAGAAATTTTTAAATATCTTGCCGCGCATGTCGCTGGTATGTGGCGCGGAGCGATGGACGAGCCGATAGACGCGGTAATGTATCTTATCACTGCCGCGCTCGGCTTTGCCGCCATGGAAAATACCCTTTTTCTCGTCGAGCCAATCATCGCCGGCAATTTTACAGACAGCATCATCACTGGCAATCTCCGGTTTGTCGGTTCAACACTCCTACATGTACTTTCTTCGGCTGTTGTGGGCGTTTTCATGGCTTTTGCTTTCTACAAAAGCCGTGTGGAAAAATTTATCTACGCAATTTTTGGCCTTATCCTCGCCACTGCGTTGCACACCCTTTTCAACTTGTCTATAATAGATGCAAGTGAGGGCGACGCGCTCATCACCTTTTCTTTTCTGTGGATTCTGATACTCGGCCTACTCCTGTTTTTGGAAAAAGTTAAAAGTTTGAAACAAAAGACGAACGCATAGAGCATGGGGGGTGATATAACAAAGTTAATTTTAAAAAACATAGACATGGCAAAAGACCGCAGATCATTTTTTGAGAGATTAACTGGCGCAGTCCGTTTGCCAGACGACGATGATTCGCGCGATTTAAAAATTCAAGCCGAGGGTGACGACGATTCTGCCGAATTAGAACCTGCCGAAGGCCAACTTATTGTCGATGTCTACCAAACTCACAACGACATTATCATCAAAACCATGGTGCCAGGTGTCCGCCCTGAAGATTTGGATATAAATATCACCCGTGAAATGGTGACAGTGAAATGCAGGCGCGAAACCGAGCGCACCGTAGCCGACGGCGACTACTTTCACCGCGAGCTTTACTGGGGTAGTTTCTCTCGCACCGTTATGCTTCCTCAAGAAATAGATATCGACGGCGCCGACGCAACAGAAAAACACGGTCTTTTAATAATTAAATTACCGAAACTAGATAAAAATAGGCAGACGAAGGTGAGGGTGAAGAATAGTGGGAATTAGGTAGACAAAATCTCCGTAGTGAGTTTCTCAAACCGTTCGTGCGCCTCCTGCGGGCGCACTCACTTAATCCTCGAAAAATTTCCTGCTGGACCAAGCAAATTTTTCTGCGGCAGTTTTCGAAACTCACTACGGAGATTTTGTCTTGTTAATTTACGAAATAATTCTTTTTTCTTAGAAGATAGGTGGCGATAAAAATACTCGGAATAATCCAAGATAGGAGTGTAAAAATTGTCACGAAATAAATAATATTTTCACCTAAAGCTATATCTTGCGGGGAAAGCGGCGTATCACTCAAAACTTCGAAAGTACCTCCGTTCCACAAAATAGCAAGAATGTCCATAAAATTAAGGACGGCAAAATATATCGAGAATATTATCGCTGTCTTTCTGCCATCTTTATTTTTTTTAGATATTCCCCAGAAACAAAAAATTAAGATAAATAGAATTCCAAAATTCTCTACAAGTGCAAAATTGTCTTCTAATAATATCGGCCCCTTACCAAAAAAATTTAACGTCGTTGAAACAATCGCCAAGCCGATGAAAAACAAAACTAACGCTATCCCTATTGGCATTTGCCCTGGCGTGTTTATATTTTTCATGAAATATGATTAAGTCGACAATATATATCTAGTAACGGTGCCGAGGACCGGGCTCGAACCGGTGACCCCATGCTCTTCAGGCATATGCTCTACCAACTGAGCTACCTCGGCGTTGCGTAAACTTCTGATTCTGCGGTGACCGGAAATTTCTGCTGAAATTTCCTAACCCTCGGCCTCTTCGGCCTGCGTAGTCAATTCAAAACTTTAATTTACTCTCGCGGACGAACTAACCATACCATTAACCCCCAAAAGCCTTCAAAGCGCCTTGAATGTTGCTGTAATCGTTTGAAAAACTGCCGTAGACCCCCATCAACTGATCGACATACGGCTGAATGACATAGTATGCACCAACGGACAGACCGATAATCACTAGCCAATAAACGACCCGAAAGGCCTGAGAAAACCTCATACTCCGACGCATACTGCGAAGTAGGTGGTTGTTTTCCTCGGCCAAATCAAAGGTTTTTTCAAGCAACTCGCGATCTTTCGGGTCCATTCTGGGCATTCTACCAGAAAGTCGCCCAAAGAAAAAGGCGACTGATGAGGTCGCCCATAGAAGATTGCGTTATGCTGTACATGAGTTTACATCTCTCAATCGCGATGTTTGTTGTTACAATTAGAGCAGTTGGTTGTCGGTTTGCGATTTGTGTAGTAACAACGAGTTTTCTCATCTTCGATTTTGTAAAACAAGTTGACGAGAATTCCAAAGTGCAAGAAAGTAACGGCCACCCAGCCGAAAAAGGCAGCCAACGCAAGTGAGACGCTCCTAGTTTGATAGTAAATGAACACAGTGGACGCGATCATTGAACCAATCGCGACAATCAAGAAGCCTGGAATAGGCGGCAACATGCGACAACCTCCTTTTGAATGAACGGGGTGCCTTGGAACAATGACAAAATCGAACATCGATTTTGTCCAAACCAACGAGTAAGATAACACATGAAAAGATACATAGCCATAGCGGCTAAAATTACATTTTGAAATGACTACGCCGGCCGAAGAGGCTGATTTTAAATACGAAGTAAGCACACAAGTGTTCTGAAAAGACTCCGCGGAAGCGCTTGGCGCTGAGCGGGAGGAAAATTTTCAGAAGAAAATTATTCCGTGCTTTTCAGAACACTTGTGTGCTTACGCAGATATGCCACCGGCAGGAATTGAACCTACAATAACGCCTTAGGACGGCGCTGTTATATCCGTTTAACTACGGCGGCGCGAATTTAAATACCCAAAAGTTTGGACAAAACGGGTTTGTTGAAACCAATAACCAAATCATTGTCGATAGTAATAACTGGCACGCCCATTTGGCCAGATAGATCGATCATCTCGGTGCGCCTAGCGGCGTCGGCCGAGACATCGTGCTCTTCAAACTGAATTCCTTTTTCTTTGAAGAATTCTTTAGCGTGACGACAGTAAGTGCAAGTTGGTGTGGAATATATGGTGACTTTTTTCATGAATTAGAGATTATCATATTTACTCAATATGCACAAAAGCTAAGAATCCGTGCCACAACCGACCGAAAAACGAGCGCTCGATCGGAGCTGTGCTCGAAGCTGTGCCATTTTTGCCTCGGACGATAATCACCGCATCCTCCCCTTCTTTTACCACGCCAAACTTTTCCCGAATTTCTCGGTCTAGACCCCGCTCGCTTTCCAAATCCTCTATTTTTTCAGCCAACTCGGCGCTACTAGCTTGAAGTGCTGTTAGTTCATCCTCGGCTCGCACCAAGCTGTTCTTCGCTTCTTGATTTTTTTGATAAATGCCCCAGGTGGAACGCGCAAGAAAAATAAGAGCGATAAGCAAAACAACCTGCACTGGCCGCGAATATATTCGCCGCTTTATTTTCTGCCTTTCGCGGAGATGTTGCATGTTTTATGTGTTTCTATTATAACAGGAGAAATTGCGACAGGAGAATTCCGGCAAAATATGCTAGGATATCCAAATTATGATATTCGAACAGAAAAATAAAAAGATTATAAAGATCGTTTGGACAGTCCTCTGTATTATCATTATCGTGAGCATGGTTTTGCTTTACAGCCCGATGCTTTTTCAATAGTAAACGCAAACAGATACACCGCCTCTGAAGCTTCGTGGTGAGGTAAATTCTTTTTATGTTTGTATTTTCTTATACACTTGTTACGCTTACGGCATGCAAATGGGTGAGCTCAGAGACGTTGTAAAAAACTTCCCAAAGTATCCTGGGACGATAGAAAAATCACCAGCGTCTGTTTGTAATGATGGTTTCCCAGGTACATTTAACATGAGCTACAGCGAGGCAGAAATGATTGAATATTTTGGTCAATATTTGGACTATAACAAAGACCTCATTTATTCAAAGATACAGCCGGTTATTAGATATCAAGATTGGAAACATATTGCAGATGCCGATGAACATAGTTATCGCTATCTAAGTCTTTTTGACCTTGCCGATATTGGCGGTGCGATCATTTTAAAAGAACAAAAAAATGTGAAGGGGGTGATTCATTTCTGCGTTAAAAATCTGTACACATTTCTTATTGAAAATTTGAAATTAAAAAAAGAGAATTTGAGAATAAGTTTTTTTCCGGGAGGTGACGTGAAAACAGCGACAAAAGGTAAATACGATTTTGATTATCAGTTACCGTCGGATGAAACAGTGAGTGTTTGGAAAGAGCTGGGACTTAAAGAAGGACAATTCCTGCCAGAATTTTCCAGAGACACCCTTCTTGCGGTTAACATATTTGGCTTACCTACACCCTGGGGTTTCAGACATGAAGTAAATTATCTGCACAAAGGAAAATTATTAGACATAGCAACATTTGAGTACATAATTTATCGCCCTATTTTCAAAGAGGGTAAAATTGTTGATTTAAGAGAATGGGAACATTTATTTTCTATTTCAGCCGTAGGATTAGATAGAATTCTTATGGTGGTAAACGACTTAGAAAAAACTACGGACTGTCCGCACATAAAACCACTTATTGAACTCTGTTTAGAGAAATCAAAGAATAAAGATGAAAAAAAGGCCATAATTGCCGCTCAAGCTATACGTTCACTTCATAGGGTTTTTACAGATTGTGACTCGTTCACTAATTTAACCAGAAAACGAAAAGAAAAAGTGAGAAATTTCTATACAGGCATCAACTCGAGTTTTAAATCCCTGGGTATAACTGATGGATCCAACCTACTAGACGAATTGCTCACTCTGAATAGCACTCTGCAAAATTACTATCCGGAATTAAGAAACTCTATAAAAATAACAAAGGAAGAAATTCTTGCTGGACTTTCAAGACTTGGAAAAAAGAGGCTGAAGATTAAGAAGGTGGTAAAGTGACCTATTCTCCTTGCACCATTTTCATGAATACGTCTTGAGGTATGTTAACCGTCCCCTGTTCCTTCATTCTTTTCTTTCCCTCTTTTTGTTTTTCCCAAAGTTTCATTTTTCGAGTGCGATCGCCGCCGTACATGTGCGCGGTAACGTTTTTCTTAAGAGCCGGTAAAGTTTGTGAAGCGATGATGCGTCCGAGACCCTTAGCTTGAATTTTTGTCGCAAACATTTGGCGAGGCAAAGCTTTGTAAAGCCTATCCACAACATCTACCGCTTCGCGCTCTACGGAGCTACGCGCTACAATCCGAGCAAACGCTGGCACCGCTTCTTCGGCGACCAACACTTCGAGCAAAGAGACATCAGCTTTTTGAAAACCAACAATTTCATAAGAAAGCGAAGCGAAGCCTGAAGAAATACTTTTGAGTTTGTTGAAAAAATTGCGCATGAGTTCGCGAAGCGGCATTTCGGCCGAAATTGAAAGACGATTTTCACCAAAAGAAATTGTATCGCCCATGATGCCGGCATGTTCAAAAATGAGTTGAGAAATTGGCCCGACATACAAGCTTGGTGTGATTACCGAAAGCTTCACCCACGGCTCTTCGACGGTAGCAATGAGATGTTCTTCCGGAAAAGCTGCTGGTGAGTAGCAGGTTTGTCGTTCACCATTTTTTAAAACAACTTCATAATGAATGCTCGGCGTCGTCACCACGAGATCCATGCCGAATTCACGCTTCAGGCGCTCGGTAATGATTTCCAAATGAAGCATTCCTAAGAAACCACAACGAAAACCTTTACCGAGAATGTTTGACGATTCTTCTTCAAATGTGAGCGATGAATCGGAAAGCTTCAGCTTCGAAAGAGCTTGGCGGAGAAACGGAATGTCGTCTTGGCTTTTTGGGAAAAGAGACGACCAAACAACAGAATTTGGAATTTCATAACCAGAAAGTGGTGGTGAAGTGTCGCTCGGCGAAGCAATGGTATCGCCCACAGAAGCCACGCCAGGCTCTTTCACGCCTGTGACGATGTAGCCGATTTCGCCCGGCCCAAGCTCTGCGACTGGCGTTTCGTCTGGTGCAAAAATACCGACATCTATAGCGCGAAAGGTTTTTTCAGCAATTTTAAACACGAGATCATCATTTCTTTTTACACTGCCAGACACCACACGGATGAAAACGATGACACCGGTGTGATTTGAATATTGAAAATCGAAAATAAGTGAACGGAATTTTTCTGCGCTTTTTTCCGGTGCATTCGCAGGCATTTTTGGCGGCGGCACACGACGGATAATTTCGCCAAGCAATGTTTCAACACCTTCGCCTGTTTTGCCAGAAGTTTCGACAATGTCTTCCATCGAACAGTCTAGAAGTTTGATAATTTCTTGCTTCACTTCATCGCGGCGTGCTAAAGGTGCGTCAATCTTAGAAAGCACTGGAATGATAACCAAGCCAGCAGCACGAGTGGCTTGGAGGGTGGATAGTGTTTGAGCCTGAACACCCTGAGTCGCGTCTACGAGCAAAATAGAGCCTTCCACGGCCTTCAGAGCACGCGAAACCTCATAGTAGAAGTCGATATGCCCGGGAGTATCGATGAGATTTAGAATGTAGTCTACGCCGCCCTGTGAGTAGTCGAGACGCACCGGTCGCATCTTTATAGTGATGCCTCGTTCGCGCTCAAGCTCCATACTATCGAGTACCTGATCGCGCATTTTGCGCTTTTCTACCGCCCCCGTTATCTCAAGCAAACGGTCGGCCAAAGTGGACTTACCGTGGTCGATATGGGCGATTATAGAGAAATTTCTGATTTTACTAACGTCCATTTTATGTGTGGAGCTGTATTAAAGCACGCCACGGCGATTAAATCACGCGATAAACGGCTAAATCACGCTCTCGACATCCGGGCCAACTACTGGCGCACGCCAGAATTTTCTGTGGAGTGTCTGCCAGATTTCGGCCGCTTCCCGATTTTTTATAAGCACCAAAAGTATAATACTGAGCACCAAGCCAACCAAACCAGCAAAAAATCCTTGAAAGAAAATTCCTACGAATGTGTCGATCGAAAAAACGTCGTCGAGAATATTGAGGGTGACATATGCCGATACGGCCATGACCAAGGATGCCATCAGACTTTCAAAAAAAGTTTGGCCGACTTGGTGCAGGTTGGATTTTTCGAGTGGCGCGGAATAAGTTTTGAACTCACGATGGAAAGAAAAAATGTGGATAATGGCGGCAATCGTTACACCGATAGAAAAGGCCAGCGGCAGAACGAGAACGGAGGTGTCTGCCACATCGCCCACGCGCAAAAGTTGAGCTAGAAAATCGTGGAAAGCTGGTACGACTTTGTATATATGAAGCAAAACGAGAGCTAAAACGATTGTGAGAACGGCAGTAAAAATGTTTATAAAAACCGGCGTTTTCGTATTGCTACTTGAATATCGTGCGCGAGTGAAAAGCAAAACGAGCGATTGAGAAACTAAAGAGAGCATAAAAATCGCGAGCATGGCGGCGGTGAGACGAGTGTCTGACCAAGAAAATTCGCCAGAGCCGAGAATGACGCGCACTATCTGCGCGCGGAGAACTATAAAAATCGCCGCTACCGGCAAACATAGAAAAATAATGTGGCGTGTGGCGGTGATGACATGCTCAACATATTTATGATGCTCACCGCTCGAAATATATTTTGTAAGCGTTGGAAAAGCGGCCATTGAATAACTTACACCAATAATAGAAAGTGGGACAGATTGCAGATTCCAAGCGAAATTGAAAACGGAAATCGAGCCCGCTGCCATAAGCGAGGCGGTGGAGATGAGGAAAAATTTAGAAATTTCGGTGGCAGAAATGGCAAGCGTGCGCGGCACAGAAAGGGCCATAGCGGCAAAAGCCACAGGCCATTCTCGCACGCGGGCAAAAACTGGGAACATGCCCTCAGAAGCAATAAACGGCACCTGCACAGCCATATGAGCAAAAGCGCCGAGCACTACACCAGCCACCAAACCATGAAGACCGAAGCGTGGTACAAGAAAAAGAGCGCCGAAAATAATGCCCAGGTTGTACACAAGCGGACTAAGAGCATAAATGAAAAACCGGCTACGAAGCTGAGTAATGCTCGCAAAAAGATTTGAAAAGCCGAGAAAAATTGGTGACAAAAGTAAAATGCGTGTGAGAGCCACGAGGGTCTGAAGCGTTTCTGGATCGCGGAAACCGGGCAATACAAGTGGCACGATAGCTGGCGCAAAAATAAAAACGATAGCCGCCACGAAAATAATAGCCACAAAAAAGACGGTGAAGATGACATCGAAAAACTTTTTACCTTCGCTGTGGCTGTTGGTAGCGCGCGCACCCCCACTTTCGCCGCCGCCCGCTACAACAGCTTCCCCCATAGCAAATTTCTGCGACAAAAAAGGAATGAGAACTGAGGCAGAAACGAGTGAGGCGATGGTCACAAAAAGAAAATCAGGAATCCTAAACGCGGCGTAGTATAAATCGAGCTCAGTGCCAGCGCCAAAGCCGTGAGCGAGCAAGCGGTCGCGCACAAGCGCAAGGATCTGAGAAGCGATGGCGGCCAAACCCAAAAGATATGCGGCTTCATGCAAGCCACTAATTTCCCTTTGAATAAAACTAACAATTCGATTAACCATTAGGGCGTTGTTTGGGTTTCTTCAATCGAAGTACGGACTTCAGAAAGTGAACTGCGGCCGGCCTTTATATTTTCTAAGATTGCGTTGACTTCTTGGTTTTCGGGATTTGTTTTTACCAAATACTCAAACTGCTCTATCGCATCAACCAAACGATCGGCATTGTAATAGCTCATGCCTAAAAAGTATCTCGCATCTGCATAATCTGGGACAATTTCAACCGCCTTTTCGAATGACGAAGCCGCCGCATTCCAATCTTTCTCTTCATATTTCAAAAGACCGAGATAGAAAAAAGCTGTTGGGTCGTTTGGGTTTAGACCGACAAGTTTTTCCAAAGCCGAAACCGCCAAAAATGCATTGCCATTTGTGACATCAATTTTCGAGATAAGTAAGACGGCTTCAGAAAAATTGGGTTTTAGCTCTAAAGCTTTTACAACATACTCTCTAGCTTTGGTATTATCTTTATTTAAAATTTCTAGGCGCGCACGCTCAAGATATATTAGAGGATTTTTTGGACTGCGCTTAATGGCTTCATCGAAAAGTTCTGAGGCTACTTGGTAAGATTGCGGTGCATCGACACTCGCCATAAGCGAATAAACTCTAGCCATTAAAAACCAGTTGGTAAAATTTTCTGGGTCAAAATCTCTGGCTCTTCTTGAGGCCTCGACAGCGACACTTAAAGATTGTTCAAAATTTGAGCGTGTTTCTTCGGTAATCGTCGCACCACTAGCCGCTAAATCAATGAAATTTTTTAATTCGACAAGCTTTACATCGGCCAAGGCTCGATAGTAAAAATCGTTTTCACTTATATTTATAGCTTGGAGAATATTTTTGGAAGCAGTATCGATATCTCTGGCAGTCGAAAGGGCTGCGTCGGCCTTTTTGAACTGCGAAAGCGCATAGGCTCTTTTAAAAATCAGAAAATCAAAATTTACCGTCGCAATTATCAGAATAATGAGACCAACAATTACAAACGGCGTAAAATAATTTTCGTTTTTTCTGAAATTAATGACTCTATTTTTTAAATCACTAAATACTAAAAGTGAGGCGATGCTTAGGCCTGTAAAGAAAAATGTTAGGGTAAGAATTGTTAGGCTCGGAACGAAGAAAATATTCACAGCCCACAAAAACATGGTCGTTACGGAGGAAGAGGCGACCACAAAAACAGATTCTGGTCTTGAAGCTTTTATAAATAAGTTTTTTGAAATTGACCAAAACACAAAACCCAAGAAAATCAGCCAGCTAAGGAGGCCGGCTAGGCCAGTTTCAATAATTGTCGTAGGCAAAAAACCGACCCCCGAAGAAAACGGTGCATTCCAATAATCGGTAAAGTTTATATCGGGCCGATGAAGCTCCCAGTCGAGGGAAAAACGATTTGGTCCAGAACCCAATAAAGGATTTTCGTAAAAAGAAGCCTTGGCGACATCAAGCGTACCAGACCATGACGGGCGAACATTTAAAAAATTAATATCAAAAAATTTACTAACTCTCTCACCTACCATTTGGCCAGTAAACGGAAAAATGAAAACGAGTGAAATCACAAAGAGAGACACTGCTCTCCATGGTACTTTGCGAAGAAATAAACCTTTATCAAAATAAAATGCACCGGAGAAATAAAGACTCAGAAATAAACTAGCGACACCGATTGCGTACCAAACAATATTAAAATTTACCACAACCAACATAGCTAAAGATAGAACAAAAACCGCATTCAAAAACCACTGAAAAAGTGGCTTCAAATTTAAACTTTCAACAGCTGAGACTGAAACTATTGTCGACACACCAAAAAAAATCGCGAGCTCTGGCCAAATACCAATCGGTGTAGAAGTTAATTTTTGAAACACCCCGAATGAAAGGAAGTCCGCACCTAAAAACAAACGGCAGAGATGAAAAATAGCAAGCAAAAAAGCGGCAAATAGAAAAAAACTGTTGGCCAAGATAATTCGAGAAATAGATCTGAATTCCAAAGTAACCAATAGTGTGAGAACAAACATAAAAAACAAAGATGCCAATGTAAAAATTTCTGAACCATATCCCAAAACAGAAACCCAAGCTGGCCCCCTAGAAAATACAGCAGACAAAATATAGACTCCAAACACAACTGCGCCGAAATAAAATAATTTTGTGTTTGGAATTAAAAAATAACCACGCTTTATAATTAAAACCAAATGAACAATGAACAAAATGGCGATTAAAGAAAATACAAACACCGTCTTTATAGAACCGAGAGATAATATATTAGGAGAAATAAATAAAATTGGCGCAATAAAAACCAGAGCATACAGACCAAAAGAAAAAAAATTATCTTTCAACTTATCTTTCAAACCTTCCATATTATTTTATTGTGTCTAATTATAACCCGCGACTGACAAAACAAAAACCCGCTTTAGACGGGTCTTTGTTATTTGTTTGCTTGTGTCTATAAGCCGAATTCTGTACTCCACGATCACCGCCGAAGCGGTGCCGCTAAGCGATAAACATTTATCTGCCCTGTGAGTTACCCCACGGGTCAAGCGACTCTTTTTTCCAAAACAGCAGTTTTTATTCTGAAGTTTCAAAAAAACTCGGTCTTGCACTTAGGTAAGGATTTGGCCGTTTCACCTCGAAAATTACTTTTCGAGCTCATCCTCGAATCGAGGATGCCTCCCCCATTTCGGGTTCGGCGTCTCTGTTCGCACCTCGCAGATTGCTCTGGACGGGCGTTACCCGCTACCCTCCTGCCGTGACACCTGCGGAAATATTTCTATTTCCACCACGCCACGACAAGTGTTCGGACTTTCCTCCCACATCGCTTGTTGCCAAGCTTTGTAAGCGTTTACCCGACACAAGCTAGATAACTATATCACAAAATATAATTAAAATCCAGTCGACTCAGACTCAGGTTCGGTCTCTGGTTCTGTTTCTGGAGAAATATCTTCATCTACAACTGATTCTGAAATTTCCGGAGTTTCTGTAATTTCTGTAATTTCTGGAGTTTCAGAAGAAACATCTTTTGTGGGCTCAACATCTTCTGGCACAGCAATAATAACATCATCGACTGGCGGACCAGCTGGTGGCTCGTCGACAACAACCGGACCATCGTCTGAATCATCGCCACATTCCCCACGCACATTTATAATTTTGCCGTTTTTAATTTTTAGACAATACGGCTCGCCATTTTTTTCGTCGTACAAAGTAATACCACTTGGCTTTTCTGATGAGCCGATAGTGAGGGCCTCTGCCGCAACATCCTTGAAGCGTGCAAGCGTATGGCTGATTTCTACTCCAAAACTTTCTAGACCAGCGATCATAGCCCCAAGAGAAAAGCTGTTGTGAGTGTTTTGTTCAAGATTTGTAACTCGATCAGCCAATGCTGTAACTTTTTTATCCAGCATCTGAACAAACTTCGTGAGCAGGCCGGTATATCTTCCATAATCGAAGGCCACAGGGTCGCCCTTTCTAAATAAATGGCCGTCCATAGTAAAATCAATATCGGCAACTTCAATAAGAGCTGGGTCAATCTTGAGCGCGTCTTCAGCAATAAAACCGTAACGAAGTTCGTCATCGCTGTTGGTCAAATAAGAAACGGCTTTTAGGTCGAGAACTTTCATGGCCGCTTCTTCTGTTATGTCGTCAATATCGTGTTTTGTGTATTTTGAAGATGTAACGCAAGTAGTATTTCCAGCGGTAACGAGCTCTTTTGTGGTTGCATCAATACAAACAGCATTTTTGTTTGTATCAGAAGTGAGACCGTCGATCGCTACACCACCTACCACAGAAAGCTCTTTCCAAGGTGTAGACGTACTAACTCCAATCTTAGCTGGGGTAATGTAAAGAGTTGGATACAAACCATCACCACCTTCTGAAACAGAAAATACGAGATTTGTACCAACTGGATCGCCACCACCAGCCGGTGCACCTACCACATACGAATAAATAGAGGAAGATTCTGCATATGCACTACCGTTGTGCGGCGCGCCGACAAGCTTAAAAATAGTGTCGCCATTGTTGACAACAATTGGAGAAGCATTAGTACCCCTTGAACGATTAAAATTATTACCTGGAGCAGCCGTTGGGGTAGCAGAGGAAATTATTTGAGTTATCGTGTCGTCCACTTCTCCAATTAGTTGGAGTTTAGATACTGCTGTTGTGGGTGCTGCACCGATTCCAACCTTTCCACTATCTAAAATCACAAATTTATCTAAATTTGTGCTACCGGTAACAGTGAGGGCTCTGCCGGTAGCTGTGCCCTCTCCAACAACCACGAGTCGACTGTTTGGACTTGTACTACCGAAGCTTGCTCGGCCGGTAGTTTGCTGAACCAAAAACTTATTTGTATCGATGGTGAAGCCGCCAGTAGAAAGTGTGGACGTGGCATTTGTGGTACCTGTAACAGTGAAATTGTTGAGACCTGTGATGGATTGGGAGTTGCCCGTGATTGCTCCACCGAGCGTAAAAGCTGGAAGTGTTGTGCCCCAGCTTGGCACACCTGAGCCATTTGTAATAAAAATAGAAGAGTTGGCTGTTGTAATAGAACTCAATGCATTGGCGGTTGTTGTATAAAGCAGAGTGTTGGTACCACCAAAAGTGGTAAGCCCCGTACCTCCGTAGAGCACACCGATAGATGTGGTGGCAGAGACAGCGCCGTTGTTGGCTTGAAGGGGGCCATTGAGTGTGCCGAGTGTGAGACCATTTGTACCAGAGACTGTGAGAGCAGTGGTGGAAGCATAAGCGAAGGTGGAGGCTACAGATGTAGATGTGGCAGTGAAATAGTCGGCTCGGACATCTTGGTTGAATACTCCTCTACCAGCTACTGAGAGCTTAGCGTATGGAGAGGTAGTGCCGATGCCGACGTTGCCCGCACCAGTGACTCTAAATCTTTCACCGAAACTGCCACCACCCAGAAGACTCAAGGCCCAATCGGCGTCTTCTGTGCCAGATACGGCATCTGTCCATTGTGTAGTAAAGCGAGAGGCTCTTTGTAAAGTCGTACCGCCAGAATCATTTCTGTTTTGAAGATAGACAGACAAGCCGCTCCCGAGACCAGCCTCACCTTGATATTCGTTGTAATCATCACCTTCAGCGTAGCCAAAATTTCTCAAGACTAATCCATCAGAATCGGTAGTGGAAGCTACCGAGCCAGTTTGGGTAAATCTTAGGCTTTGGGTAGAAGATGATGTGATGTTGTCTATGCCCTGAGATTTTGCATTAGCGCCAGACAAGCCAGTCGTTTTATCTTGATCATAATCGACACCAACTAATTTAATTGTCGAGCGAATTGGAAATTCTATATCAGTGCGGTAAATATCTTGACCAACCGTTGCATCTGTTTTAATCCGCACACCATAAAGCTCAACGGTTGATATTACAGATTCCAAATCTACGCCGCGAGAATAGCCACCGGCGCCAACCAAAACCGTACATGATCCGCCGTACATTCTAAATGTGGCGGTAAGTAAACCGCCGCTTAAATTGCGTGAAGCGATACAGGCCGAACCACTGCCGAGAGAAGAATTTGTGGCTGCATAAAGATTTGTGTTGTAAAGCTCTATAACATGCTGATTGTTGGCGCTACCGAAAAAAGCAACGGTATCCCAGAGGGTATAAATTTCGGAATCGTACATTCTTAGAGTGCCCGTATAGGCGGTAGAGCCCTGATTTCTCATATAAATACCGTCTGAATCACCAGTAATTTTTATGTGGTCAGCTACAGCAGTCCCGTTCCACCCCACCTGCAAATTTGAGTTGGTCCAACCAAGAGCGGCTTGATATAGGCCCGACGCGGCGTTTAGCTGGATTGTAAGATGGCCAATGTAAGTCCCGTCATTGGGCTTTATGACCACGCCCTTTCCGCCGCTCGCAGTGGCTTCGATAGTGGCCTGAGACTGGATGACTGTTGAGCTGGCGTTTTCACCACGAATGGCCACATAAGCCGGAATAGTAATAATGTTATCTCCGATATCAAAAGTTTTTCCAGAAAGAATTATGGTGTCTCCTGCAGAAGCGGCCTCAACGACAGTTTTTAGAATTGTGCCTGATTGGATATTTGTGTCTGTTAGAGATCCGTAATTTATTATTTGTCCTGAACTTTTTTTGAGAGTGATTGGGGTGCTAGAAGCGATTCCTAGGGTGGATGTGGAGGTGAGTGTGTATCCACCAGAAGCATTACCGACCATGATATTACCGTAGCTCGGCGCACTCGTGAGCCCCGTACCTCCATACAGCACACCGATAGAAGTGGTGGCAGAGACAGCGCCGTTGTTGGCTTGGAGTGGGCCATTCAGTGTGCCGAGTGTAAGGCCGTTTGTGCCAGAGACAGTGAGGGCTGTGGTAGATGCATATGTAAATGTGGAAGCTATTGATGTGGATGTGGCAGTGAAATAGTCGGCTCGGACATCTTGGTTGAATACTCCTCTACCAGCTACAGACAGCTTGGCATATGGAGAGGTGGTGCCGATGCCGACATTTCCACTCGACAAAATACTCATAACCGCCGCGCCTGCCTGACCCAAAAATGAGGCGATGTCGCCCGCGCCTGCTTGGCTCAATGTAAAAAAGGTACTTGCGGTGCTTGTAGAATTTGTAGCATCGGTGCGCAAAAATTGTTCACTTGAAAGACTGTCTACCGTGCCCGCGTTGGTAGCTTGGAATGCGGCTGGTACGGCACCAAGAATTTTTCGGGGTGACATTTCCCCATCCCAAGAAGCCGAGCCTGCCGAGCCGCCAATTTCTACACCAAGGTAAAGAGTTTGATTGAAATCAACGGAGGTAAGAGCTGTTGAACTACCGAGCATTGCACTAAAGAGGCCGTCGGTAACAACAATACGGTCTCCGGCCGCTGTACTCCTATCCTCAGACCAAACCTCCGAGCCGCCAGTCGCAACGGTATATAGCTTGAAACGCATGTGGTACGTACCGTCGGCAACCGCATCGTCAGCAGAATCTAGAAGTTTGCCTTGGTAATTTATCTGAGGATTGAAAGCGGCCTCGGCATTTTGTGTGTGGAGTGACGAGAACAGTGAAAGTGGGCCAAGGACAAAAATAAGTCCGATAAAAACAGCAATGGATCGAGAAAATATTTTACGAAACAAACTATTTTGTTTTAAGTTAAAAAAAGTCATACGGTTTTTCTGAAATATAAGAATCTAACCAGTAAAGCGGCCGCAATGGTAATTAAAGCAGAAATCGAATAAAAAACATAGACCATAGAACCAGATAATGCACCAAACAGCCCGTGAGAGCTGTAGAAGGCCGAGATTGTCCCAAAAAGCTTTTTGAGACCTCGATTTTGATGGTCAAGAATTGCTAAACCAAATGTATACTCGCCACTTCGGCCAAGCGGGCCAATAACAGCCTCATAGAAAGTTTTGTCTTTATTTATCCGAAGTAAGAAAGAAAAGGTTTTTGATTTGTCGATAGGGTCGTACATCGTGACAGCAATTGTTTTCAAAATTTCTGGCAATTTGCCGTATGGAATAGAAAATTTTAAATTTTTATCGCCGTCGACCTCGGCTTTGTTGGACACAAACTCCAGATTTTTACCATTCTGCAATAGAATGAGATCCGCAAGAGAGAAATTTTCAAACATCGGGTCAACGGAACTGCGCGGCAATTCTATAACGCCGGCAAAAAGATCGTTGGGCAGAGAATCGATTCCTAAGCCAGCACTGCTTAAACTGGCACTGCCAAGCGATCCTGAAGAATATGAATCGCCAACTTTTGTGAAGACAGCATAGTAGTATATGACACCAAGTTCAACATCTGTGTCAACAAAATAATCATTAAGAGCGTTGAAAACTACCGTGCCGTCTGTTGGATCACTCGGAAAAAACGATGTTGATCGCACGATCACGATCGAATCAAAATTGTATGGCGGATTTTGCCAGCTTAGCGTAATTTCTCTCTCACCACCGACAACCAATAAGTTTGAAACATTCAATATCCCCTCGCTCTGAACGTCCATAAGGCTGTACGAGCTGATAATTGAGCCGCTGCTCGAACGTGATTCTAGGGTGGTGGCAGAAGCAGATGAAGACTGCGCCGATTCGTTGTATGAAGTATCAACCGCGCTAACGGTGTAACTATAAAGAGTTTGTGCACTAAGACCTGTATTTGAATAACTTGTTGCAGTTGAGGTTGCAACATGAACACCATCTCGATAAATTTTGTAAGCCAAAACTGAAATATTGTCTGTAGAAGCCGACCATGATAAATCGATGCGTGAAGAAGATATTGCCGTCGCAGAAAGGCCGGCGGGCACGCTTGGCGATGTAGAATCACCGCCAGAGGATGCGGTTGGGTCTTGCTGATAGCCGGCCTGATTTTGATAATTTGAACTCGAAGAATCTCCGGTGCCAGTTTCACCAGCCGAACTTTCTAAGTTGTAATTGTTTGAGGAACTAAGACCACCACCAGTATTTAGACTGTCGTTTTCAATGCCGTAATTTGAGCTCGACATCGTTTCGGCAAAAACAAAAACGGCCGGAGAAACCGACGAAACAAAAAAAGCTAAAATAAAAAAACAAGCAAAAATTCTTGAAGCTATTGAAGCTATTGAAGCTAGTTGATTTGGATCGATAGCCAGATTGATTATTTTTTTCTTTCGAAATTCCATGGGGATTTAAAGTTTGGCTGAATGTCAGTCTTTTATCGGCACCATTACATACAAATAATCCTGGATATTATTTTTTGATTTGAACACCGGTCTGATAATTCCAGAAACTGAAGTTTCATCGGGTATTATTTCGACTTCATCAGAAAAAGAATTTTTTATATATCGCTTAACCCGATTATCTTTGGCTTCATCAAGAGCCGAAGGAACGACAATAATAGCAGATTTTAAATCCGAGAAAAGAGAAAGTGCACTCGACATTCTTGTTGAAACATTGTCCAGAAAAGCCAAACTTTCAGGATGTTTAACTTCCAAAAACTTGATCGTCGCAAAAACAAAGAAAAAGGCGACGAACATAAAAAATGAAGCTGTTAAAAATTTGGCGCCGAAATTAACGGTCGGCAAAGCAGCTGGTAGCACCGACCCAATGGTCGTCGGTACTGATGTAACAGATCTAAGTGCGTTGAAGCGTGGACCTCGCTCGGTACCACCGAGATGTCGAAGTATGGCCTCCTCACTTACAAACCAGCTCCTTCCCACCATCCGAGCCTCAATTTCACCACCACGACAGAGCTGGCCGATGTAGTCAGCATTATAGCCATACTTTTCCTCAACTCGTTTAGCCGAGATAAATTTTTTACTATCGAAAATGAGCTCTTTATTCATCACATATGATTATAGTTTTTTGAGACTTTAATTACCGAAATTTTATGTGGATAAGGTCAATTTCTTTTGTAAGAAGTTTAAGAAAGTTCTGAAAAAGATTTTAATGCTTTTCTGCCTTAAGTAAGCCAGAAAAGCTGATGAAGGAGAAAAACCCGACGGTAGAAACATGCGCCAAATTTAGCGCGGGTTTTTTGCAAATAAAACCACCGCTCCCCAATTCACAGATTTTTATTGATAAACATTGATAATAAGCTACAATTATTATTAAGGTTTATTAATCTTTATGAATGCAGAAAAAGAATTTCTCTCTATCAAAGAAGCGGCGAAGCTCATCGGGGTTGCACCTCTGACCCTTCGAAATTGGGACAAGAGCGGAAAGTTTACCGCTTCCCGCCACCCCATAAACAACTACCGCGTATACAAAAAAGCTGAGATTTTGATGCTAATTGAAGACATAAATTCTAAGAGCTGGAATACGAAAGGGAACAAAAGTCAAATAGACAAACCGACCAGAACAAAAGCTGGAAACAAGAAATTATCAGTCACCCATTTGGATGATTAAGATATTTTCTCAAGCAAAACTTTTTTCAAGACTTCTGGATTGGCTGAACCTTTTGTAGCTTTCATTGCTTGGCCAATTAAAAACTGGAGTGCGGCTGGCTTCCCTGCTTTATAATCTGCAACAACATTTGTGTGCTCAGAAATTATTTTTGAAATTATTTCACCAAGGTGTCCCTCGTCATTTTTTTGAATGAGATCGTGTTCAGCGGCAATTTTTTCTGGATCGGTTGCGGTGGCATTTGGCGCGCCGTCAAACATAATTTTTAAGATATTTTTTGCGCCACGAGATGAGACGGTTCCGGCCGCGATCATAGCGATGAGTTTGGCGAAATTTTCGGCGGCAATTGGCATGGCGTTTGGCGCGCTAGATGTCCAGTTCCAACGCTCTGGGTTTTCTTTTATGAGACCGGCGAGATCGGAAGTGATGTAGTTTGAAGCGACAACACCATTTTTCATGCCAGCGATTTTTGTGACAGCTTCAAAATAATTTCCCAATTCCCTATTTCGAACATACATCTCCGCATCTTCATCTTTGATACCAGAATCTTTCTTGAGTCGCGCGCGACGTTCACTTGGAAGCTCCGGTAAATTTTCTTTTAGTGTTTGTGGATTGAGTTCAGGAATATCGGCGAGGTGGAGTTTTGGTAAATCAGGATCAGGAAAATATCTGTAGTCGTGAGATTGTTCTTTGAGGCGCTGTGAAAAAGTTACGCCTTTGTTTTCGTCCCAACCGCGCGTTTCTTGCACAACTTTCTCGCCGGCTTCGATGAGCTCGATGTGACGCGCCGTTTCAAATGCGATGGCTTTTTCGACAGCCTTAAAAGAATTTAGATTTTTGACTTCAACTTTTGTGCCGCGCGGTTTGCCGGTGCTCGCGCTTCCGTCGCCGCCTGCACCGTCGCCTTTTTTCGCGGCGAGTGCGACAGAAATATTTGCTTCGACGCGCATCTCGCCTTTTTCCATGTTGGCTTCGCCGACACCGAGATATTGAAGAAGAAGTTGAAATTCGCGTGCGAAATTGCCAGCATCGACAGCCGAATGAATGACCGGCTCAGTAACGAGCTCCATAAGTGGCACGCCGGCGCGGTTGAAATCGACGAGACTCGAATCGGCGCTATCAGTGTGAGACGAGCTCGCAGTGTCTTCTTCTAAATGAATGCGAGTGAGTGCAATGCCGTTGAGCGAGCCGCCTTCCACGAGCGGATGTTTGTACTGACTGATCTGATAACCTTTCGGAATATCGGGATAGAAATAGTGTTTGCGATCAAACTCCGTGACATCCGCGATCTTGCCGCCCACAGCGAGGCCCACTTGAATGACCTTTTTGACCGCTTCTTTATTCAAAACAGGCAAAGTGCCGGGGTGACCCATACAAACTGGGCAAATGTTTACGTTTGGCCGCGTTTCGTCGGGATCGTTTTTGGAATTACAAAAAAGCTTCGTCTTTGTGTTGAGTTCAGCGTGAATTTCGAGGCCGACCGTCGTCTCATAGGCACCTGATGTTTCTGAGTCTTTCATGGGCGTTTGTTTTCCTTATTTTATCACAGCTAAGCCTGCGCGAGGACAGAAAGCCTATCGCGAAGTGTTTTGATGGAATCGGAGTCGATGGCAGAGACGACGAGAATTTCGCGCTTAGTGAAGGCGAGTTCTTTTATTTTTTTCTTAACGATTTCAGGCGTGACCATGTCGGACTTGGTGAGAATGATTATTTCTTGTTTGGAGGCCAAGTCGGCGCCATTTTCGCCAGCGTATTCTTTGAGCTCGGCGCGGATTGTGCGGTAAGCAGTGGCGACGTCAGCACCAGCTTCGCCCACAGATGCAGACTCGCCTTCATCAGCCGCGAGCGAGATGCAGTGCGCGAGGAGCTTCGTGCGTTTAATGTGTCGTAAAAAAGCATGACCAAGACCTTTGCCACGCGACGCACCTTCGATGAGACCGGGAATGTCGGCAATGATTTTGCCATACATGTCGCCCAAGTTTGGCTCGAGAGTGGTGAAAGCGTATGAGCCGATTTTGGCATTAGCGTTTGTGAGAGCGTTTAAAAGACTCGACTTGCCTGCGTTTGGCAAACCGATGAGACCGATATCGGCGATGAGCAGAAGCTCGATTTCAAAAGCTGCCGCTTCGCCCGGCCGACCGAGGGTGGATTCTTTTGGTTTGACGTTTGTCGATGCTTTGAAATGTTCGTTACCCAAACCGCCGCGGCCGCCGATGAGCAGGCGCGCCGTCTGCCCCACTTCTTCAAGAGAAATAACCTTGCCTGTTTCCAAATTATGCAAAACACTACCCACCGGCACGTCCACATAGAGATCGGTGCCGTTTTTGCCGTGCATGCTGTTTTTCATGCCCGCCTCCGCGTCGCCCGCTTTGAATACCTTAATATGACGATACTGCGCCAAAAGACCGACGTCGGACACAGCCTTGGCATAGACGTCGCCGCCCTTGCCACCGTTGCCCCCAGCCGCACCCGCCTTATCCTTCCCCTTCTCATGCCGCCAGCGCACGACACCATTGCCGCCATTGCCGGC
>CAYHIR010000002.1:0-102264 GCA_964356815.1 uncultured Candidatus Saccharibacteria bacterium
ATGTTCATCATCCTAATTGGTTAGGTGATGCCAAGCTATTGGGATATTACGTTTTATTTGACATAATAATATTTTGTGATATCATGTCGGACAGAATGCTTGAAAAGAGGATAGACCACAATTTTGTGGCCACTCCGAATAAAGCATGGTTTTTTGTCAGGAGACCAAGATATGAGTATGTCCATGGGAATGTCTACGGCGCAAAGGCCGATGATGCAACAGAGTCTCAGCATGGCGCAGAGGCAAGCGATGACGATGATGCAGGTCTTCACCTTGCGACTTGAACTCGTTGGCGCGTTGCACGGCGGCCCAAACGGAAACCGTCAGTACACACCAACAGCCATCTGCCCCAAATGCGCGCGCAACCTCACATCTATCGAGATCATCAAGGGATTCAGAGACGACACCAACGATTTCACGACCGGATGCTCGGGCTGCCAAACGCGCTTCGACCCCAAACTCATCTGGCGTAACAGCGCGGTGCGAGTCGAAATTCCCTTCTTCTGCAACATGCAGACGCAAGCACAGCTCGCTGGCCTCGAGTCATTGAGCCCGGAAAATTTCGAAAAGAAACATCCGGCTCTCTACCACAGTGCTGTCGTTCACAACGGCACGCTCAAGGCCGCGTTCGAAAGACTCCACATCACCTACGGTTTTGTGGAGATCGTCGATCCAAAGGAAAAGATCAGGCCATTCCTTGGTCGACTGCCAGACACTGTCATTGCCGAGGTGTCCGGTATCGGGATCAACTCTGTTCGCCGCCTGCGCAAGGGTCTCCAAATCGCGGCTTGCACTCAGCGCATGATGTTGGAAAATGCTCAAAACAACTGACAACTAGTAGTGCTGACGACAAATTCACGAACGCCCGAGCTTATTCAAGCTTCGGGCGTTTTTTCTTTGCAAGAAACGTGGACTAATTCTTCCCCTCCTTCCGATATTTCTTTTTTATTTCCCAATATTCTTTTTCGGTTACCCCTTTTGCGCGATTTTTTGGGTTAAAAAGTTCTTTCGGATATTTTAAAATATTTTTCTTAAGTTTTTCATCCAGAGCTTTCTGCACATCTATGTTTAGTATGACTGCCAAATCAAAACAATAAATCATCACGTCAGCCAATTCCTTTTTTATACTTTCCATCTTTGCCGCATCTTTCTTTACAGCTTCAGCACTAAAATTATCCCACTGAAAATTTTCGAGGAGTTCCGCACCTTCAATCATTATCGACTTAGCATAATCGCTCGGAAGATGATCATTCCAACCGCGATCGTTCATGTATTTTTTAATTTTTTTCTGAAATTCTTTCATTTTACTTTTTAAAAATCAGTAATTTGAAAATCGGAGTATGTTCAAACTCTTTATATTTTGGAGAAAAATTCATAAATTTTTCAGTTGGAAAAATAGGGATAGTATTTTTTAACTTAAACCCAGCACCTTTGGCCGTTGTTTCGTAGTTTTCTATCGGTCTCACAATATCAAAAAGTGTTCCGTAAGATCTTCCACTTGCCACAACATGCTCATTGTTTGGTAAATCTTGAATATCAAGCTTGTAATCAAAGCGAGGTGTTAGAAAGTATTCCATGTTTGCAACGATTAAGTAGAAAACGCCGTCGTCATTTAAAAACCCAGCGATTTTTTCAAAAGAACTTTTAATGTCCGAGATGTGCTCAAAGACCATTACCGATATGGCTCGATCAAATTTTTTATCTGAAAAATAGTTTTCTAGAGATCCATTAAAAACGGTAATTTCAGGATATTTATTTTTTGCCACTTCAAAATTTTTCCTTGAGGGCTCTATTCCCTCGATCAAAGTTGCTCCTTTTTCTTTAAAAAAATCAAAGAATGTTCCGGTGCCACTACCAATATCAATTATTGTCTTATTTTTTATATCAAGATATTTCTCCAAATATTCTTCTGCTAGCAGTTTTGTTGGTGATTGGCCACCGTCCGTTTCCGTCCAACTTATCTCCGGAGAATCATAATAAAGAGGGTCTGTTGCTTTGTTGAATAAATTCATTTTGATTTTTAATTAGATTTCGATTCGGGCGACGGCAAAACCAACGCCAAATTCTCAAGCAACATTTTAACACTCGGTGAACGGGTTTGGAGAAAATTTCGCGCGGAGACTATTTTTTCGAGCGCGGGAGCAACAGATAAATTATCGGCGCGGAGGAGCGAGACATAAAAAGTTTCAAGTTCGCTCAAAAAATTGAGAGCTTCGACTTTGTCTTTGTCTTCGACGATTTTTTTGATGTGTTTGAGGCGAGCGGGTGGTGAACTTTTGGCAAATTTTTCGGCGCGAGAAGTGTCGGGCACGATGCGCGGCAAATGCAACACAACAAAACGTGAAAGAAGTGTGGGTAAAAGACCGCGCAAGCTCGGCGCAATTACAAAAAAATGACTGCCCGCCACCGGATCTTCAAAAACTTTTAAGAGCGCCTGTTGAGCCTCCGAGCCGATTGAGTCGAAACTCACAATGAAAAACGAATGGCCCGCAACGCCCACAGCCTTCAAAAAATGTAGAGACTTCATCGCCCGCGCCTCGTCGATCGTAAAATTTTCGCTCGTTAGCCAATGAACATCCGGATTGCCCTGAATCTCAATTTTTAAGACATCCACCAAAAGCGCCGCGACCGCCCCAGTCGCCGCCGCCCGATCCCCCACGAGCAAGTAGGCGTGATGGAGGGAGTTCGGGGTGGTGGAGGGTGGGAGGTTGAAGATGGTGGTGGCGGACATTTTGTGATTATAACAATTTCACTCGAGACTAAAATTCAGCTTGTTGTAAATTACTAGTTAACTCTAATTATTTCCACATCGTCCTCATTTAATTTTATTGATTCAACATCAAGAGCCTTAAAGAATTTCAATACTACTTTGGTTTTTAATTCTTCATCTTTAACAGAACCATCCACTTCTTCTATTTTTTTATTTTTCATCGATTTTTTAATAATACTCTTTCTGTCATTTTCAGAGTTAGATAACCCCTTAACTTGCAAGAATAGAGAATTATCTGACATTTCAGCAGTTAAGATGTCTCCTTTGTCTTCCCAAGCCTCAACATCTGGTTTAAATTCTTTAATCAAGAAAGCATTCGCGTTAAAAAGAAAAATTGTATCTTTATATCTTTCTTGGTTTTCAGGTTGATAAACTGTATAAACCTTTTTTTTATCAATAGATCCCTGATAATAAAGACCATCCTTAGTTCTCTTTTTTTCTTCGAGCCAGTATGGTTTGAATTTGCCACCAGAGTCATACTGTTCTAAATTGAAGTTATTTTTTGTCCAAATAACAATAAAATCAAAATTTGAAAATGATAAATATTCTATAAGATTCTTCGTGTTTATATCTTTTATGCCACTTTTATTTTTTTCTATTATTTTTTCCAAAATCTTATTATCCTCCGCTCGCGATAAACTTTCTCCATATTCATCCTGATTAACATAGTGAACATTTGTTTTCTTTACGAACTGTTCTTTGTTAAGAAGTGTACTGTAACCAAAAAACTCATTTTGAATTATAGGATTTTGCACAAATTTACCAATTCTATTTAGCACTCGTGATGATTGGTAGGATTTAATGTTTTCTATTGTAAATTTGTTAAATTTTTCTTCATCCAGCGGTTGCTTTATGAGATTAGACTTTTCATCTTCTTCGTATTTTTTATTTATTACTTCAATAGTTGAATACACAGCTTCTCTTACTGAATCAAATTTTTCTAAACTAAGTCCAGAGGATGCAAAGAACGAATCGGGAGTTTTTTCCTTTAAAATATCGAACTGGCTATTTTTCTTTAGGGTAGATAGATCTTGATCATAGTTACCTTCCTGAATATTAATAACAATATTGGGCTCAGATATAAAAACATAAATCAATCGGTCAATTAGTAATTTCTTAAGGTCAGAATCAATGGTAATAGAATAAACAACTCCTTCTGGCGCATCCCAACTTTCCCAACCAAAAGATATGCTGTCTAAATTCCTATCCTTAGAAATAGCAGAGGTTCGTAAATATACGGATATGTAATAGTTCAAATTATCTAAACGATCTACAAAGTTTCTATCCTTAGTAAGTGTCGACAATAACTTGTTTAGTATACTTTTGTAAAAATCCTCATTTTTTCTAACGTCATAATATTTATATAGCCATGAAGTAAAGCCGAAAATTACAGCCTTCTTGTTTTTTATGACTAACTCAACATCCCCATTTTCATCTAAATGATAACTTTCTTTACTAAAAGAATTGTTGAGAGAATCTAATGTTAGTTCAAAAATTTTTATATCTTTCTTGTCATATGCAATTTTTAACATGCTGTTGTACACAGACAGTATATCTAAGGCATAATTTTGGTAAGAAACATCACCCCTCTCTAACTTTGGGATAATGGAATATCTAGATAACTCGTGAAGCCAACGGAAAAACATTTCGTAAAATGAATTCCTAGTTTCTATTTTTTTGATATTGAAAGACTCGTAAAAAGCAAGGTTTAAATTTCTAAAGAAAATTTTAAAACTCTTATTTAAGTTTTCGTGTATTGTTTTATAAGAGTATTGCAATGAAAAAGCCGTAATTTTTCTCAAGGTATCAAAATCGCCAATTTTGAAAGCGTGCTTTTGGAGAGGTAAAATAGTGTTATCGTTTATAAACTGAACAATGTCAGTATATTCATCAGGTTTTACAACAACAAGATCAACAAACTTTGAAAAATCCTCTAACTTATGCTCCAAACTTTTAAAATTTTGCTGAGAAATAAATTGAAACATTTCTTGAAAAAAGCTCTGAGTTTCGGCACCCAAATAATCACCAGGCCCGATACTGTCAGTAATAGATATCGCGGATAATATTTTTCTTTCATCGTATGATGTGGATGTCGACATTCCATCTTTTTCTGTTTTCTTTATGCCAATCAACACATCATCAAATTTTACCTGATTACCAACTGCGATTTGGAAAGGAATATAATACTGTTTATCATTCTCGCTTTTAAGATCCGTATTAATTGTTCTGGTAAAGAAATTCTCAAAATTAATTTCTTCAATATAACCTTTCTTTTTAGAACGAATAACATCGTAATTTTTTAAATCATCTTCAAAAAGAATCCTTTCCACTCCTTTTTTATCAAGAAAACTACTTATTTCTTTATTCCTAATTTCAATATCACGGAAAGATTTTAATTTCTCAAATATAATTCTATGTTTATATTTGGCCACAGCCTGTTCTGCAGAAAGTTCGTCTTTGTTAAAATTAACTACGCATTTAAAAGCGTCTCGTATTTTTAATAGAAGATATGCCAACAAAACAAAGTTAACAAAACTATACAATGGACCAATCGCTAAAAAACATACTGAAAAACATACAATAGAATCTCTAATTATTTGACCTATTTCTGAATCACTAATTAAGACCGTCCTCTTGGACTCATTCTCTAAACCATAGATATAAACGGCCAGAGAAATTAATAGAGTGAAAATTACCCCATATATAGAAATGAATGTTTCATTCGCGCAAATAAACCCGGCTAAACATTGGGTACTGGGAGTATCTTCTATCAGAAAATTAATCGACGGGAACATTTATTAGATGGACAATTTAAATTACCTCTTCGAAATAATACTTCTCTTATAGACATCCAAATGTTCCAGCGCGATGCCGGTGCCGTTGGCGACACAGAAGAGAGCATCGTCGGCGAGGATGGCTTTGACGCCGGTGCGACGGAGGACGAGTTCGGGCAGATTGCGGAGTTGGGATGAACCGCCAGTCATGATGATGCCACGATCGATAATGTCGGATGCAAGCTCGGGTGGTGTTTCTTGAAAGACATCTTTGATGGCTTTGATCATTTCGCGGAGTTCGCGGCCGATGGCTTTGACAATTTCGTTGGTTTTAATTTCGATTGAACGCGGAAGCCCGGAAATAAAATCGCGGCCTTTGATGACCATCATGAGTTCTTCGTCCATCGGAATTGCTGAGCCGATTTTTATTTTCACATCTTCGGCTGTTTTATCGCCGATTACGAGATTGAAAGTTTTCTTAATGTAGTCGGCGATGGCGTTGTCGATTTTATTACCCGCGCACTTCACCGACTTGGCTGCGACGATGCCGCCGAGAGAAATTACCGCCACGTCTGTCGTGCCACCGCCGATGTCTACTATCATATGCCCGGCTGGTTCTTGAATCGGAATGCCCGCGCCGATGGCCGCGAGAATCGGCTCTTTCACTACATACGCATTGCGCGCGCCGGCTCGCACCGCCGCCTCCACCACTGCGCGCCGCTCTGTGGATGTGACGCCCGCTGGCACAGACACGAGCACATCGGGCTTAATGATGCTCCAACGACCAAGGGCTTTATTTATGTAGTAACGAAGCATGGCTTCTGTCACTCTATAATCGGCAATAACACCGTCTTTCATTGGCCTATACGCGATTATATTGTCTGGTGTGCGGCCAATCATTTCTTTGGCATCGAGGCCTATGGCCATAATACGATTGTCTTCCTCGGAAACCGCCACAACAGAGGGCTCATTTAACACAATCCCCTTGCCAGGCACGAAAACCAATGTGCTGGTTGTGCCGAGGTCTATGCCTAGTTTTTTCGAAAAAAATGCCATAAGTGCGCTCATTATATAGTACTGTGGTAACATTGGCGAAATGAAGAAAAACTCTGACAAAAAAGCGGCCGTGGCGAAAAAGCTCGTCGTCACACTGCAGCCCGTTAAGCCGATCAATGTTGAAATTTTTGGCGGACGGAAACTCTCCGGCGAAATCGTGACCAAAACTTCCAAAAACGGCGCAATGGGCTTACTCGCCGCTTCTCTTTTAAATCGCGGCACGACGACACTCGAAAATGTGCCGAAAATCGAAGAGGTCTTCAGAATGATTGAGGTTTTTAAAAGTATTGGCATTGATGTGAAATGGGTTGGAAATAATTTGGAAATTCGGCCGCCATCTGCCCCGAAAAAAATCCAAATCAAAAAAATCGATCACGCCGCCGCTGAAAAAACGCGGAGTGTCATCATGCTCATCGGTTCGCTCATTCATCATTTTCAAAATTTTTCTTTGCCGCAGGCGGGCGGTTGCAAACTCGGCTCGCGCACAATTCAGCCGCATGTTTTTGCTCTCGAAGAATTTGGTGTAAAAATTAAAACGACAGAAAATGCGTATGAAATTACCGCGCCGAAGTTTGCGGAAAAACTTTCGGCGAAACTTGGCGGAAAATCTAGCGGCGCAGGCGCAAACGCGCGAGAAATTATCCTCTACGAATCCGGCGACACTGTTACTGAAAACACAATCATCGCGGCGGCGGGAATGCCGGGCACGACTGTCATTAAATACGCATCGGCAAATTATATGGGTCAGGAAGTGTGTTTTTTCTTGGAAAAACTTGGCGTGAAAATAGAAGGCATTGGTACGACGACGATAACGGTGCACGGCAAGGCGGAAATAAATGAAAATGTTACATACGCGGTGAGCGAAGATCCGATTGAGTCGATGTTTTTCTTGGCGGTCGCGGCGGTGACGAAATCTCGCATCATTATTCGCCGCTGTCCGATAGAATTTTTGGAACTCGAACTTTTACGGCTGTCGAAAATGAATTTCAAATATAAAATCCTCGAGCGTTACGAAGCAAAAAACGGCCGCACGAAACTCGTCGACATCGAAACGTTTCCGTCGAAGCTCGTCGCGCTCAAAGATAAAATCGAGTCGCGTCCATATCCTGGCTTAAATATCGACAATTTGCCTTTTTTCGCCGTCATCGCCACGCAAGCCAAAGGCACCACCTTTATCCACGATTGGGTTTACGAAAAACGCGCCATTCATTATAAAGAGCTCGACAAACTCGGCGCCGACACTCTGCTCGCCGATCCTCACCGTATTTATATAACCGGTCCGACAAAGCTCAAAGCTGCGGAAGTCATTTGCCCGCCCGCACTTCGCCCGGCCGCCATCATTCTCATCGGCATGCTCGCGGCACCCGGCCGTTCTGTGCTTCGAAATATTTACAGCATCAACCGCGGTTATGAAGACATCGTGAAGCGACTCGCCGCAATTGGCGCGGATGTAAAAATTGTTGAGGATTTATAAACGCCGCGGCGAACTGGCGAAAATTTCGCGAAAAATATGAAAGTCATTGAAGTCATCCCAATAGCTCGCGGTATTGGTAAGGAAACGCTCACCTATTTCACGAGCAGTCAGCCAAAAATCGGCTCGATAATTCCGGCCGTTCTTCGTGGCAAAAAAATTCGCGGCGTAGTGATTTCGTCTGAAGACGCGAGCGCACGCCGAGCTGAGCTCCGCGACTCGCCTTTTGTGATTAAAAAAGCGGGCGATGAAAAAAGTTTAAAACAATTTTTCCTGCCAGAATTTTTAACCGCGGCGAGCGATACAGCCAAATATTTTGCCGGGACAGTGGGCGGCGCGCTCCATCTGCTCGTGCCGAAAATAATTTTAGACAATATTGATGAACTCGACGGCGCAGACACGGGCGCGGATTCCGGCGGTGATGACGCGGTGGAAGACAGCGGTGCAAAAAACAGTGCGAAAACCGCTGGCAAAACCACCTCGCACCACGTCCTCATTCTCCAAGCCGAAGATAGCGAAAGAATTGCCAATTACAAAAGCATTGTGCGCGAAGAATTTGCTCGCGGAAGATCGGTTTTTATTTGCGCACCAACGACCGCCGACGCCATTCGCATTAAAAGTCATCTCGATCGCGGCATTGAAGACTACTCACACATTTTTCATGGTCAACTTCGCAAAAAAAATCTCATCGAGGCGTGGAATAAAGCGCTAGATCACAAACATCCGATGCTCATTGTGGCCACGGGCTCGTTTCTCTGTTTGCCGAGACGCGACATAGGCACGATTTTGGTGGAGCGAGAATGCTCGCGTGGTTATAAAATGCAGACGCGGCCATTTATCGATGTGCGAATGTTTGTGGAAATTTTGGCCAAGAAAATAAATGCCCGGCTCATTTATGGCGACACACTGCTTCGCACGGAAACTATTTGGCGTTACAAACAAGACGAAATTCACGAGCTATCGCCACTTGCATTTCGTTCCACCACTTCTGCCCGTCAACAAATTATTGACGCACGCACCAGCGCCACCGATCGCACGATTCGTGTAGACACGCTTTCGCACACACTGGCCGACATTATTGAAAAAAGTAATGAACGGAACGAGCACACATTTCTTTTTGCCGCTCGGCGTGGCCTCTCCCCGCTCACACTCTGCCAAGATTGTGGCTCGATTGTGAGTTGCAAAAATTGTCGCGCGCCGATTGTCCTTCATTCAAAGTCTACCGAGCGATTTTTTCTCTGTCATCATTGTGGCGAACGCAGAAGCGCGGAAGAAAAATGTAAAAATTGCACGAGTTGGCGGCTCCGATCTTTCGGCGTAGGCATTGAGCTTGTGGCTGACGAAATAAAGTCGCGTTTCCCCGATGTAAATTTATTCCGCATAGATTCAGATACCGTAAAAACAAATGCGCGTGCAACGGCGATTGCCAAAAAATTTAAAGAAAAACCGGGTGCAGTGCTCCTCGGCACCGAAATGGCCATTGGCTATCTCGATATGCCGATAGAAAATACGGCTGTCGTGTCGCTAGACTCAATGTTTAGCATTCCCGATTTTCGAATCAATGAAAAAATTCTTTCCACACTTTTGAAACTGCGCGGCCTCGCCACAAAGCAATTTCTCATCCAAACCCGCGATCCAAAAAATCGTCTTTTCGAATATGCGCTCGCGGGCAATCTTCTCGATTTTTACAAAGAAGAACTCACCGAGCGCGAACGCTTCGATTATCCGCCGCTCGTTGTGCTAATAAAAATTAGTTTCACTGGCACGCCAAAACAAGTGAAAGACGAAATGGAAAAACTCAAAAATATTTTCGCCAATTACGCCGCCGAAAATTATCAAGCTTCCACGCCCGCCCGCCGCGGCGCCTACACCGAGCATCTGCTCATCAAAATCGGTCGCACACGCTGGATCGACGAAGAACTTTTGCACCTGCTCAAATCTCTGCCGCCGCAATTTACGATTGAAGTGGAACCGGAGAGTGTTATGTAGCGCGGCAAAATTTCGCCGCGCAAAAAAAGAACCCCGCAATCCATGCGGGGCCTTGAGTGGTGCCAACCACTCCGATCAGAGAACGGGCAAAGCTTGGGGATGAAAAACCTTGAGGCCGGCCTCGAACCATCGAGTACGCGGATCGCCGCGTGAGTTCTTTTCGGGACCGCCGTCTGTAAGAAAAGCATCGATATGCCAATTTCCCTCAGAAAGCGAAACCGTCACACCCCACAGTTGATCATGTCCGTCGAGCAGATAGAACAAACCTCCGCCCCAATCACCTCGTCCGCGATTCGACTCAGTGATCAAATAGCAAATGTGCACAAGTTCGCAGTTGATGAAGCACTCATCTGGTTTTCCCAGCGTGTCACCGGCCACCGCATACAAAATCTCGTAGTCAGCCGCTCCTCTGGTAAGAATACTGCAGTTAAGCAACACTTCGTCCATGATTCCCTGCAAAACCCCAGATCGATGGAAAGCCAGCTCTTTGAAATTGTCTCCTAGAATGAATGGTCTTTGACCCCACCCATTTCGGGCGAAAAAATCTACAACATTTACCATCCTGAGAGATGGACGCAGACTGATCCGACTGGAACTCTCGAGTAGCGGCAACGGCCGCTCGTTTTGAACGACCTCGGTGCTCATGATGACTCCTTTCTGTTTTCGTTCTGTCCAATATTTAATCACAAACCGCCACATTGTCAAATATGCCGAAAATGTGTCATAATGAACAAATGTCAGACAAAATGGTCGAGATTCTCCAAAAAGACGCGCCTGAGCTTCGTCTCGTGGCCGAGCCGGTCGCTCTTGCCGACATCAAATCGCCAAAAATCGCGGCGATTATTTCGCACATGAAAAAAGCCCTTCTCGAACAAGACGACGGCGTAGCTATCGCCGCACCACAGATTGGCGAGAGTTTGCGTATTTTTATCGTCGCCAGTCGCGCTTTAAAAATGATTGCTGAAGATGAAGGACTTATTGCCCATGATGACACTGGTGGTCTCAATAACACCGACGCAAAATTTTCCGATTTAATTTTCATCAATCCCGAAATAATTAAAGCCTCAAAAAAAACGGAATGGATGGAAGAGGGCTGTTTGAGCGTGCGTTATCTTTACGGCAAAGTGAAACGCTCACCGAAGGTGACTGTGAAAGCCCACGATGAAAACGGCAAAATTTTCACCCGCGGCGCATCTGGCCTGCTCGCTCAAATTTTTCAACACGAAATCGACCATCTCGACGGCACACTCTTTATCGACAAAGCCAAAAACATCAAGGAAATTTTGCCAGAAAAACCCGACGCGCTTTAAATTTGCCGCGATTTTATAAATGAAAAAAATTAATTTCACATTTCTTGGCTCTTCCCGCTTTTCGCTCATCGTTTTGGAAGCGCTCGAACGCGCAGGCTTTTTGCCAACTCTCATCATTACTGCACCAGACCAAAAGAAAGATCGTGGGCAGAAAGTTCATTCCACACTCGTAAAAGATTGGGCCGAGGCGCGAAAAATTCCTGTTGAGACTCCGCTCACGCTCAAAAATAATTCTGAAATCGCGGAAAAACTCGCCGCGGTCAGCACAGCCGACGGAACAAAGCCGCAAGTTTTCGTTACTGCTTCATACGGCAAAATTATTCCCAAAAATATTTTAGACATTCCGAAACATGGCACATTAAATGTGCACCCCTCCCTTTTGCCAAAATTTCGCGGCCCAAGCCCACTCGAAACTTCGATTCTCGAACTCGGCACAGAAAAAAACGTTGATAAAAATTTGCCGCGCGGTGCCGACCAAAATCCTGTCACACCCACCGGCGTCACAATCATGCTTACAGATGAAGATATCGACCACGGACCGATCGTTGCTCAAATAGAAGTTCCGATAGATGGTTGGCCGCCTGTACCGCCATATACAGAACAACTCGAAACAATTCTCGCGCGTGCGGGTGGCAATTTGCTCGCTGAAATTTTGCCGAAATGGATTGCGGGTGAAATAAAACCGAAGCCGCAAAAACATTCCGAAGCAACATTTACAAAAAAGTTTGAAAAAGCCGACGGACTCGTTGATCTTTCCGACGACGCCGCAATGAACCTCCGCAAAATCCGCGCTCTTCACCGTTCGCCTGGGACGTATTTCTTTGTTAAGAAGTCCGACGAGAAAATCGCGGCTAGTGGTGGTGAAAATAATATCCGCATCCGCATAAAAAGCGCCGACATAAAAAACGGTGAATTAATGCTCGACAAAATCGTACCAGAAGGCAAAAAAGAAATGACTTTTAAAGATTTTTGGCGGGGGTTTAGGTAGCTTGACAGATTTATAAAATCGTGCTAGCATTGAGACAGCCTGAATAGATAGAAAGGAGCCGCAAAAATGTGCACGGCAATACTGTCCACGGCCGATTTGCCCGCATACAACGTCGTATGCCGGACATGTAATCATGTCTTTTCACCGGCCCGCAAAAGTTCTTTGTGGTGGAGAGCGGCGAAGTGCGCCGAAGGAGGTCGACTCAATGCGATGATGATCAGCGGAGAAGAATGCGGATGCGTCAGCACACCCGTCGAACCAAATGCTCCCTTCAGACTTTTCGGGTACGATGACCTGTGCAGGCCATTCGACATACCGCTCGCCAGATTCATCGATGCAGTGAGGGGGTTCAAGAAACTGGAACGTACGGGATGCACGGTCTTCATTTCCGGAATTTCCAAGGAGGTCAGAGACCGAATAGGTGCGTGAAAACAACCCGCCGTCGACAAAGAGAACCAATCTCCATGTCGAGGGCGGTTTTCTTTTTGTAAAATAAACAGTATCTACAAATTTTTGATATGATTTGTAAATGACAACAATCGGAATTATCACCGTTATTTTATCTCTAACAGTAACAGGCCTAGGTTTAACCTCTCAGGTTAGAAAGAATAGGAAAAGAAAAAGCATGGAGGGATTGTCTTTTTTCTACTTTTCAATTCTTGCCATATCTTATTCTTTTTGGGTTTTGTATGGAATCGTTTTAAGAGACTGGATTCTTATCATTCCAATGTCCATAGGAGCAATTATGTCTTGGGTTATGGTGGTCCAATTTTTTATTTACAAAAATTCAAAAATCTCAATTCAATCCTAATCCCGCCTCTTCTTCCTCCAGTTCAACTTTTTCAATTGTTTGTAGCCGATTTCAAAACCACTGCCGATACCGCTACCAACACTACCGATTCCACTTCCGATACCGCTACTAATTCCACTGCCGATGCCCCAAATGCCGCTACCAGCGCTTCGCAAGATATTTTTCACAGCCGCACCACCGCGGCGAAGCATGGTGATTTGTTTGGTTTTGTAATTTGAAAGTTCGCGCGCCATTTCGTCTTTGGCATCGTCGATTGAAGAATTTGGCGTTGTGTCTTCGGCCACAGCGCGAAATTGTTTGCCGTCCATGCGAATGTTAATTTCGGTTCGAAAAATGTCACCCGATTTGTGATGATTGGAAGTGCGCCCAATTTCTACTTCGCACAGCGTGCTCGTGTCGGTAGGGTCAATAAATTTATCAAGCATATCGATCTTCTTCTGAAGATAATCCGCGACCTCGTCGCTCACATTCATATTTGTGCCCTTGATGTGAAATTTCATGCTTGTGTGATATTTATTAACTGATAATCGATGACTACATTCTAACAGATTTTGCACGGATTTAAAAAAGTGGAGGAGGTTAATATTTTGCTTTTTTTGTAAACTGTGTTATTATCCTTTTAGAGCATGGGGGTTGGAAGTTCCAACACTCAACCTTGTTTTTTACAGAAGGAGGTCTACTGTGCGCATGAATGAGGTTTGTCATCGGATGAATGACGAGAAACTGGATTTCCAAACATTTCTCATCGGCTGTCTTAGCCACGGTAAGCCTTTCCAAGATGAAGATACATCTGAGATGCTGGCTGTTCTCGAGCGTGATTGGGCACTTAAACAAAAACAATCTCTCGAGCAGGCTGAGCATGGTGCGCTCTTCGAAATGGCCGTTGAAGAGCTCGAGCAAAAGAAGACCCGGATCAAACGGAGGGTTGATTTGTTTGAAAAGACAATCAATGACTCGGGCTTGCTGACTGGTGGAAGCATCTTCACAAACGCAATCGAATGTCTAAGGGGCATTCATGGTGTGCAGGGGTTGAAGATAAGTTCAATCGGGTTCGATTCCGAAAAGTATAGACAACTAAAACTCGAGGAGCTGAAGAAGTTCCTCGGAAAAAGGTGTCGTACTCTTGAAGATGTCTGGCCCCACAGTGACGGACCTCGTCAATTTGCTCGCGTGGTATACGAACTGGCACGCACAATCTAGCCAAGAGAAAAGAGAAACTAGCCCACGTGGTCAAACACGGAGGGCTTTTTTATTAAAGATTTTCAACTTCATCCTGTTCTGCTATACTGCCCATGGTTCTTTCTAGAAACAACATTCCGCGATAGCTCAGCTGGTAGAGCGAGCGACTGTGAACAAAATCGCAGCTTCCCGAAGTAATTCGGGTTGAAAAACGAGGTTAATTGCTGGAAGCCCACCCGATCGAAAGATCGCGGGTAATCAGCAGCCGAGCCTGTCATTCGACAGGAAGGTTCAGAGACTATCCCTAACGGGAGTACTTGGCCGAAAGGTCTAGGAAACACCTCGCGCCCCATTTATTGGGGCGATGATATAGTCCATCCCTTTAAGAAATTTTAGGATCGATGTAATCGCTTGGTCGCAGGTTCGAGTCCTGCTCGCGGAGCCAAAACTTGACTTTTCTATGAAAACCTGCTATCATGGTAGTAGCGTTTTCCAGTACCTTGTAACCCCGGGTTTAAACAAACCCATAAGAACCAAAGGAGTAGCCATGAATATCTCACTCACGGATCCAAAAACTCTCGTGATCAATGGAGAAGATACTGAGGTCGGAGAAGTCGCACGCGCTGTGGCAATCTTGATGGAAGAAGGAAAGATTCCAAAAGGTTGCACACTGAAGTATGGCGGGTTCTCCGGCAGTGGCGTTGCCCTGTGTGTAGCACTTTGCAACGTGGTCCGTGATTTTTTTGTGGTGTTCCCAGTTTGCGCTGAACAACAGCCCGATGGGAAGTACCTCGTTCAGGCAAGTTTCGACCCTACCGTGAAAACCGGTGCGATCATTGACTAACCCCACCATCAACACAAAGAACGGAAAGCCCGTCACAAGTGTTGAGGTGGGTTTTCTGTTATACAAATTATTTCAATTTGATATCGTTAAAGTATGACCACAATAAACCCTTGGATTAACTTCAACGGCAATGCTGAAGAAGCATTTACATTTTACAAATCAGTTTTTGGCGGTGAGTTTACAAAAATTATACGTTTCAAAGACCTGGCGAGCGCTGAATTCAAAGTTGCAGAAAAGGAGGAAAATAAAATTATGCATATTGCTTTGCCTATCGGTAACGGCGCAAAGTTAATTGCAAATGATGTCCCAGAATTTATGGGAAAAGTTAACGAAAACGAAAACAGGAGTAAAATTTCGATAAACACAGAAAGCAAAGAAGAAGCGGATAGATTATTTAATGGTCTTTCTGCTGGAGGAACAGTAGAAGGGCCTATGGGTGATAGTCCTTGGGGAACATACGCTGGTATGTTTAGGGATAAATACGGTATTGAGTGGATAATTGAATTTTCTACCGATGCCCACACCCAGCCCAACAGCAATAAATCGATAAAATGAGCACCAAATCTATCATCTGGATTTTCATGTTTATTGGCTCGACAATCGGTGGCTTTATTCCGACTCTTTGGGACGCTGGTTTTCTGTCTTTCTCTTCCCTACTTCTTACGGCCGTCGGCGGTCTTTTGGGTATTTGGTTGGCGTTTAAGTTGAATCATGGGTAAATGAGGACGCGCGTTGGTGTATAATTTACACATGAAAAAAGAAAAAATTGTTTTACTGCTTCTTCGTTTATCAATGGGTTTTATTTTCCTATGGGCGTTTTTTGATAAGGTTTTTGGTTTGGGATTTGCCACAACAGCCGAAAAAGCGTGGATCAATGGCGGCTCACCGACTTTTGGTTTTCTCTCCAATGCCGCAAAGGGTCCGTTTGCGGATATTTTTCACAGTCTCGCTGGCATGCCTGCTGTCGACTGGCTATTTATGCTCGGCCTACTTTTCGTTGGCCTTACACTCATATTCAACAAATTCGTAAAGTGGGGATGCTTAGCTGGCAGTGTGATGCTCCTTCTTATGTACCTCGCCCTTCTCTTACCCGAAAATAATCCGATCATAGACGATCACCTTGTATACATTCTTGTTTTGGCACTTGTGGCTTTTAGAAGCGAGAACTAATTTCCCTCAAGTGGCCCCGACGAACCACCTCGCCCAGCAATAACCGAGACGCTAATACCACTTTCATTTGCCACATACACTTTTTTACCAAAACCAAGCATTGCGAAAGGTTTTGATCCAACACCGAGAGTAGACACAGTATTGCTGTTCAAAGTATCGATAACCGACACAGAATCGTCGGCAAGATTGGCGACATAAACCTTAGAGCCAAGTACGGCTATTTCTTTCGGCAGATTACCCACGGGGATAGTAGAGACGGCGTTATCACTGGCAGTATCAATAATAGAAATCGTGTCATCGATACTGTTGGTAACATAAACTTTTTTACCCAAAGTAGCTAAAGCAGGACCGTAAAAAGAGCTCTGACCGACTGTTATAGAAGAAACGGAATAGTTGTTTGCGGGATCGATAATTGAAACAGTGTTACCAACATTGCCCACAAAGACCTTCCCGCCGAGTGTGGCTAGAGAATGAGGCTTAGTGCCAAGATCTATGCTCGTAACAGCATTGCCGTTGGCGATGTCGATAATAGACACACCACTACTTTCAGCCACATAAACCTTTTTACCCACCACGAGTAAATCTTTCGGACCGAAGCCAACTTGAATGTTGGAGGCAGAATTACCATTGGCAGTGTCGATGATAGAAACCACACCCTTGCTCTCACTTGCGACATAGACCTTAGAATCGGTGGCTGCTACGGCGTAAGGAAACTGACCAACTGTTACGGAAGTTACAGAGTTGGCATTTGCAGTATCAATAACAGACACGGAATTGTCGCCACTGTTTACCACATACACCTTCGATCCGACACTGACCATAGACTGAGGCGCGGCTCCAACATTTACAGTCGAAACTGAATTTGCATTGGCAGTGTCGATGACGGATACGGTCGCATCGTCAAAATTGGCTACAAAAACTTTAGAGCCTACGGTTGCAAAAGCTCGGGGTCCTCCACCCACAGGAATTGTGACCAAAACAGTATCTGCTGAAACTAGATTGGAAAATATACCGAAAAGTATGAGAACGAAGACAGCAATGAAGGGTAGAGATTTTTTCATAATGAACAGACTGAGTGCAGTTTTTTAAATTATTAATAAAATAAACGACGACAAACGACCATGAACAGAAGTAACAGAATAATTCTAGCAAAACCACTTAGAAGAGTATACTCGGCTCATTTCGTGTTATATTTCTAGGAATGGAACCAGCCCAAAAAAATCGCGCCTTGGGTGTCGTCCTGATTGCTATTATTCTAATCGGTGGCTTTTTCTTCTACCGCACATACACCAAGCTAAGCGACGCTCGAAGCGAGCTCTCCTCTTCAACAGCCGCCGCAGAGGAGTTCCAATTTCAACTTTCTGAAGCGGGAGAAGAAAACGCTGAGCTTAAAGAATCACTAGAAAATGAGCGCGCTCGAGCCGAAGAGCTTTCGGAGAAATTGTCTGATGCAACGGGCGCAATAGATGAATTTGAAAAATTGAGTCGCATCGATCCAGAGCTTCTCCAAAAATATTCCAAGGTCTTCTTTCTAAATGAAAATTACAAACCGGCAGATCTCCAAGACATAACCACAAAATATTTATACACACCCGCCAAGCCAGCTACGATTCACGATGAGGTTTGGTCGAATCTTCGCCGCCTTCTTGCCCGTGCCGAAAGAGACAAGGCGCCCTTAAAGGTCGTCTCGGGCTTTCGTTCCTTCGAAGATCAGACCACGCTAAAAGGTAAATACACAACCGTCTACGGTTCTGGCGCTAATCAGTTTTCCGCCGATCAAGGCTACTCCGAACATCAGCTTGGCACAGCCGTCGACTTTGCTACCGTCGACACTCCACCCGCTGAATTAATTTTTGAAAATACTGCCGGTTACAAATGGCTCCAGAAAAATGCTCACAATTACGGCTTCGTCCTTTCCTATCCAAAAGGCAATTCGTTCTACCAATTTGAGCCGTGGCACTGGCGCTTCGTCGGTGTTGACTTAGCTACGGATCTTTACAACGACGAGAAAAATTTCTACGAAATGGATCAGCGTGAGATTGATAAATATTTAATTAAGATTTTCGATTAAAGAATCGGCAGAGCGCGAGCGATATTGCGAGCGCGGAAAACTGGCTAATTTGAGCCGTTTTTTCATGCTTTTTATTGTATACCAAATTTACCTGTTTTCTTTGTGTTTTTTGCTTGACAAAAAGATTTAAGTATGATAAGCTAGTAATGGATCGGTAATCGCGATGTTAGCGAAAGATACTCGCGCGAAGGGGCCGCGTTTCATTTCACGCCCCTATCTCTTATCTCTCTGTGATTTACTCTTCCAAATCACAGAGGGGTGCTTAAATTGAAATCGGAGGGAGACTCGGTGTCGTTCGTCCAACGACGCCTCGAGTAATGGGGTAAAGGACATGACCCTCGATTGCGCAAGCAACCGGGGGTCAATTTTTATAAATGATTTATAAATCAACAGAAAGAATTTTACTCGGCGAATGATGACCGCTAATTATGCGCACTTTACCAACTGGAATTTTATAATTTCTAGCCACCAACTCCACCACTCGACTATTAGCCATATTTCTTTCGGCTTTTTGTTTTACAGATATTTCAAAATGGTCAGCACCATGCGCGGCTTCGTTCGTTGATTTTTTTGTAAACCTCTCTACCTTTGCACTAGGAGTAACTCTGACCTTTACATACATAAATTGATATTAGCATGAAGCCTACGGTAAAGCGCCTGCCGAAGTGGTATACTTGATACAGAGTCGTTTTCGTTCTTTTCATCACCCAATACCCTGGAGGGGAAAATGTACACAAGAAAAATCGCAGGTTTAGACCGTGAGCTTCATTGGCCGGCGGTGCTTGGCCTCGGATTTATTCATGTAGTAGCCCTATGCGCCATCTGGCCAGGCTTCTTTTCGTGGAGTGGTCTGATTATCGCCGTCTTTCTTGGCTGGCTTTCTGGCTGGCTTGGAATCACACTGTGCTTCCATCGTCTGCTCACCCACCGAAGCTTTGAGACGCCAAAATGGTTTGAATATTTTCTGACCATCTGCGGCACTCTGGCTTGGCAAGGTGGGCCGATCACTTGGGTCGGCACTCATCGCATTCACCACGCTTATTCCGACGAAGATGGCGACCCTCACTCGCCCCGACACGGACCTTGGTGGGCACATGTCTTTTGGACCGTCTTCAAGAGACCGATCGGTGCCAGAGATCCGTGGAGCGTTGCCAAAGATCTTTCGGGCGATAAAGGGACTTTCCTAATCGACCGATTTTTCGGGGCTCCGCAATTCGTTGTGACAATCGCTCTTCTCACCGCCGGTTACTTTCTCTACGGAGCCGAGACAGCACTTTCGTGGTTCGTTTGGGGTATTGGAGTCCGCACTTTCGTGATCTACCATATCACATGGGCAGTCAATTCGATTTGCCACATGTGGGGCTACAGAAACTTCGAAACCTCTGACCAGTCACGGAATAATCTACTGGTTGGCATCCTTTCAGCAGGAGAAGGTTTCCACAACAACCATCACCGCGACCAACGCTCCGCGAGACACGGCATGAAGTGGTGGGAAATTGATGTCACCTGGCTGACGATCAAAATCCTGTCCTTCCTCGGACTTGCTTGGAACATCAAACAACCCAACTCCGAGACGCTCACAAAACTCGCCGGATAAAAACTAAAAAACGCCAACACAGACAACAAAGAGCCGCCCACGGGCTCTTTTTTCATGCATTTTTAGCACATTTTCTTGTGCACAGGCGTAGCTTGTGCGGGCTTGACGAATTCCCTGATTTGTCCTAGTATATCGTGAGAAAAGTAGCTATTTTGACGAAACGTTCGTCGAAGGTTGCGATTCGCAAACCCCTTTGCAGGAGGCCTCCAAATGATGAGCGGAGCTCATGGACAGATCTACCCCAGAGATTTCGGGGAGCTCGATGAAGACGACAGCGTGGGATTTTTCATGGAGCATGAGGGTGCTGTTTGCTCAATTGCGAAGGTCTTCTGGTTCTCATTCGCCGCCATCGCCCTCTGTCTCGGTCTCCTCCTCATGGCACAGAGGCCCACTGATCCAAACGGCCCAATGAGCTGGCAAGATGGCCAATTCTTCGTGGTCAACCGAAGCTTCGGAGACCTTCATGTTCTCAGGATCAACCGACTCTACCGAGTCGTGGGAACTGATCAGGACAACAGCCTGCGCGTTGAATACATGTACGGGCCGTGGCCACTTAATAAGGAAAGGCGTGAGAGCACGCTTTCAGCCAAGTGGCTCAAAGAGAACGTGCGACGGTCAGACTGTACTGTGGTGAACGGGAGCGACCGCAAATACACCGAGCAGATAGCGGAGCTCACGGGTGTAATCAAAAACGCCGCTCTCGCTGGCAGATAAGATAGTCGCTCCAAAACGCCCGATCGATCTGATCGGGTGTTTTTTCTTGACTTTTGTACATTGCTTCGCGACCCACGGCTCAATACCGCCGTAAACTCAAAACCCTACCAGTTCCCTTTTCTATTTCCGTTTCGATGTTATTTTCGATGCGAATTTTTAAATAATTTTGCGTTTCATCTATTTTTTCTATCTCACACTCACCGCCTCGCAATTGCCAAATTATCTCGTCGTCTGAAAATCCACCAATCGCGCCCGTCATGCCCATCGCGATTTTTTCGCGCGCAATCGAAATGCAGGACAAATAAAGTGTTTCTGCGATTCGCGCATTTTCATAATGACCGACATTTTCACGCATCATTATAGATTGACGACCCATGTCGACAGAAATCAAAAGCATAGCGAGAGAAATGGTTGAGATTATACCGAGAGCAATGTAGCCACCTTTTATCAAACGGCCGTTTTTTGTTTTTAAATTATTCATGAATAAAAATATGAGCCGACGAAGTGCCATATCCAAATCCGTATTCAAATATTTCAAAAGTATCCGAATCACTTTTTCTGTAGACATTAAAATTTTGCGCAGAAAAACTGTTGCCATGAAGTAGCACAGGCTCGTCGTGATTTTCGGTTAGAAATAATTTTTGATCCTCGAGATTTATTTTTATTAAATCACCACTAGAGCCGCCGCCACTACCGCCGAACAATCGGACCTCAAATGTGTCGGAGTCTTCGTCTAGTCCTGGCTCTAATATATCCCTCTGATTTTTAATCAGTTGACGAATGTTCGATTCGATAAAAATTCTGTCGGAAAGCTCTACGCTCGACCTACCAATTCGACCTCGCGTTTGTTCCAGAGCGTAAAATGTTGGCACAATCGCCGTCATTATGATGGAAAGGATTGCAAGATAAATAAGTGTTTCCACCAAGCTAAAACCGGAATTGAAATTTGAATTGTAATTCGAAGTTTTCATAATTTTTTAGGGCATTAAGTTGACCATCGCAAAATATGGCTCGCCAAATATCGAAATCATAAGACGATTGTCTTCGTAGTCGACACCAGTTATTTTTTGCGCTGTAGACGCTGTTGCGACGGGTAAAATATTGGTTGTCGAGGCAATATTTAAAATTTGAAGAGTTGAGCTGTTTGAGGCAATTTTTGAAGTGCCGAGAATTGCCAAGTCGTGCTGAATGGAGATAGAATTTATATCGGCAAAAACTGTGTACGAGCCTAAAATTTCGGGCATTTCCCCGTCGAAAATTTTTGAAATATCAATAATATAAAAATCTGGATGGATACTGCTGGCCGGACTTTTGAATCGCCCGAGATATAAAGTTTTACCAAGAAGGGCGAGTGAGCGACCGTCTTCATTACCTGGCAAATCCATTTCAGCAACCGGAAAAATGGCTTGCGGATTTAAAACATCGAGAACTATCAAATCGCGAGCATTACCTGATGTTGCCAAAAAAGCTAGGCCACTCTGCACAACGATGCTGTTTATATTGTGATTGATTTCCCGACTGCCTAGCCACACCGGTTCGTGCGGGTCACTAACATCAAAAATATGAAACTCGTGGCCGGCAGTGCGCCGTGTACCGATATAAATGCGATTGTCGTAATAAAAAATGCTCCAACCTTCCGGCCGCGAGCCCGCCACACCCGGCAAAGTGCTCGTGGCGATAAGAGAAGGTGACTCACTTAGATGAATCTTTGGATCAATTATTGCCAGCTGGCCTGTAGAATTTTTTAAGGCGGCGAAAATGGTTCCGTTTGCTACGTCTAAAGCATTGATGCCAGAACCTAGGCCGGCGGCGAGGTGAAATTCATATAAAGAATCGTCAAAAGAGCCGGCGATTAGATCTGGCCGATCCTCGTCGGCTTCTGGACTAATTAGAGAAACGAAAAAATTTTGCCCCAAAATATCTACGCCAGTCGCCTCCACTGCACCAAAATTTTCTGCGGCGGAATCGAGCGTGGGATCAACATCGCCCGTTTTTATAAAATCGGGATAACCACCGCAATCTTCACCGCGCCGTTTGAGTTCGGGGATGTCGGCCACTAGCAAGCTTTCCGAAATTTCCACCAAGCACGGCGTAATATTTCTAAATTTTTCTGAAATCCCCTCCACACCTGCCCATGATAAATCGAGCGACTTAAAAAAATAATTTTCGAGAGCATCGTGCGCGATGCCCACTGCAGAAAATCGCAAGCCCGTTCGTACTGAAATATCGTCAGATTGAAAAACTAACACCCAAACCGAGGAAGAAATCAAAGCAAAAAGCCCGAGAGCGATCATGGCTTCGATGAGGGCGATGCCTGCGCGCTTCGATCGTCCGCCGAAATTTTTAAATAATGGCACCGACATGATTTATTTTTATTTCTTGATTACAGGCCGGGCCGCTTAGGCCCAGAGAAGCCTCGCTACTTCTTACCCCAGACTTGTCTATTACAAACTCAACGCGATTTTCCGGAAAAAATTCCGACGAAGATGTGGCGACGAAACCTTCGGAAAGTAAAAATGATTCAAGTAACACATCTCCGTTGTCACCATCGGCAAAAATTTTTATTTCATTTTCATCAAAAATAGCCACAATATTTTCATCCGTTTTTGCTGACGTCGCCGCTAAATTTCTAGCGCGCAAAATTGCGCCGTGAAGCAAATTGAATTCTGTGTGACAAATATTTTTAGCTGCGGAACCAAGGCCGAGACCAACACCCATTGCCGCTATTGCTGCCGCGATTCCCATAACCACCACGATTTCTATCAAGGTGAAACCACGCCGAACCGCGCGCCAAAGCCTCCGCGTGAGGCGCCACCTATCTCCTGACATTGCTCGTAATTTCATAAATTGGCGTGATTATCGAGATGGCAATAAAACCAACGGCCAAGCCAAGAGCGATCATGAGTGCCGGCTCGATCATTTTGGAAAAAGTCTCGATGTCCGACTCAAATATCTCAGAATTTATTTTGGCAATTTGCCCGCAAACATCCGAAAGTGAGCCGGTGCGTTCGCCTATTGCTAAAATATTTATATACATTTTTGGGAAAAGCCAAGTGCCAGTGCTTCCGAGTGCCTCCGCCAACTGTTCTCCTTGAGTGATTTCTTCTTTCGCACTTTCAAGAGCCTGCCTGTACAAATCACTCGTCACAGTGAGTTTCGTCACCTCTATCGCTTCGACCAAATTGGTTCCAGAAGATGTCAAAACGCTAATCGATTTAAAAATATGAGAGACGGAATACGCCCGATACAAACCACCAAAAAGCGGTGCAAGCAAAAGAAATTTTTCTAAAAATATTCGCACGCTGGAAAATTTTTTGACAAGAAAGAAAACCGCCGTCACAAAAACGCTTAATCCGAGCACCAAAAATACCCAGTAATGTTTCAAAAAATCAGCCAGAAATATTACGACCCGAGTCGAGATCGGCAAATCACCTCTCACACTCTGAAGAACAGGAATGATTTTTGGAAAAATAAAACTCACAATGCCAGTTATTAAAATAAGTGCGAAAACCGCCACGCACGATGGGTAAATAAGCGCACCAATAATTTTTTTGCGAATTTCATTAGAGCGAGAAAGTTCATCCGCGGCATTTCCAAAAGAATCGCCAAGCGAACCACTCACCTCCCCCACCCTCACCAAAGCCAAAACTATCGATCGCCAACCAGAACTTTTACCACCAGCAACAAAAAATTCGCTCAAAGCTTCACCACGATTTACTTCATCCGCCGCTTCCACAAAAAACGCACTGACTTTTTTCGAATGCGATTCATCGGCCAAAGTCGTCAAGCTTTCGTGCAAAGTCAGGCCAGAGCCGATCAAAACAGAAAGCTGGCGCGAAATGTAAATTTGATCCGCGAGACTTAGTTTTTTAAAATTAAACATATTAAACATGTAAAACTCTAAAAAGCTCTTCGAATGTCGTCACGCCTCCGGCCACGGCATCGACACCGCAACCAAGCAAGCTCCGCCAACCAATTTTTTCAAAATAATTTTTCAGCGCGTCATAACCAGCGCTTGATCTTATAAGTTCGCGCAGTTCATCATCTACAAAAACAATTTCGTAAACTACCGACCGGCCACGAAAACCAGTCTTGCCACAAGCTTCACAGCCAGTACCGCGCATTTCTTTTTCGAGTCCGATCGGCTTTTTTAGCTTTAGCTCAGCCGCTTTCAAGCACCAGTTTGGGATTGGCGAAGGCTTAGCACACACAGAACAAACTTTTCTAACCAACCTTTGCGACACAACCACCGAAAGTGATGGCGCTAGTACAAAGCTCGGCACACCCATCGTAATGAGCCTCACGATTGTCCGCGGTGCATCCATAGTGTGCAGAGTAGAAAGAACCAAATGACCAGTGAGCGCCGCCGAGGCCGCAAGCTCGGCAGTTTCTGCATCACGAATCTCGCCAACCATCACCACATCCGGATCCTGTCTCAAAAGAGCGCGAAGCGCGGTGCTGAATGTAAAATTGTGCCGATGATGAACGGGTATCTGGGTCACTTTGCCGAGCGCATACTCTATCGGATCCTCTAGCGAGACAACAGAAATGTCTTTTTCTGCGACCATTTCCAAAATTTCATAAAGAGTTGTCGTTTTTCCAGAGCCTGTTGGGCCGGTTATGAGTATTAGGCCATCAGGCTGGCCAATGGCCCGCTCTATGAGCACACAATCGGCACTGGAAAAACCAAGATCGTACAACTTTCTCCTACCAGACGGCTTCGTGAGCAAACGCATAACCGCCTTTTCGCCCCAATATGTGGGCATAATAGAAAGACGAATATCGGCGAGCAAGCCAGCATAACGAAAAGTGTATCGGCCATCTTGCGGCAGAGTGTGAATATCTGTACGGAGGCGTGCCAGCACCTTAAGCCTAGCAATTAAACTGTCGTGTAAAGCGGGCGCAGGCGAATCTACTTCTCGCAATAAACCATCGACACGAAAACGCACAAATGAAGCACCTTCGCGTCTCTCTATATGAATGTCTGAAGCGCCTTTTTTAAGCGCCGACTCAATAAGCGTGTCTAAAGCCCGGGCCACACCCGGCACAACGATAGAAGCCGCATGAAGCGAGACACCAATTGGACGAATTGAGATCTTTTCGTTGCTCACACAACAGAGAGTAGCCGATCGACTTCAAGGAAAGTTTAATTTTTATTAAAAATTTTTAGCTCGTTTTTGTACAATAATCATTCATCGCAATGCCCGCCGCCACGGCGACATTTAAAGAGCGCACACTACCGCGCTGAGAAATAGCCACTGTCGCTTGGCATTTTTTTAAAATTTCTTCTGGTATACCAGCGCTTTCTTGACCGAAAATCATGAGCGTTTTACGCGCGCCGTCCCATGAAAAATCTTTAAGCGACACAGCGTCGGGTGTATTTTCAATAGCCACCACCGATTCATATTCAGCAAAAAGCGCGTCGAGATCTTCCACAAATTTTATATGTTTGAAACGAGAATAAAATTCCGCCCCCACGCTCGCGCGGCGATCAAATTTGCGGTGACCGTAGAGAATTATTTCCTGCGCACCAAAAGCATTAGCTGAGCGCACAATATTGCCGGCATTGTTGTCGTAAAGAACATTCAGAATGAGGACGCTAAAATTTAATTTCTGCTCGTTTAAATATTTTTCTGTTTCTTCTGCCGAAAGCCATTTCAAATGATCCGCCACATTTCGTGGTTTGTTTTCTTCGAAGGCTAGGGTTTTGCCGGCATCGACTTCGCCCGATTTGCCCGCGCCAAACTCTAGATCTTGCGCCGTCTTTACTTGCTTTTCCATAAGATTTTGTGCGGGCCAGTCACCTTATCGCCCTCGCGATTGTGATGAGAAAAAATCACTGAGCGCATTTTTTCTGGCTGGGCTACATTTTTTATTTGAAAACTCCGACTATCTTCAGCCGCAGTCTGCACGCGAATGTCGCCAAAATCTAAGAAGGTCGGGATTATGCCATTCACCTCGATAGAAATATCTTGAATTTTGTCGAAACGCAAATTGGAAACTTCGCGATGAAAAAGGCTTTTCTGATCAACATCAATAATTCTTTTTTCGGTGATGTACCAGACATCAAGATAATAATTGGTCCATTTTATAAAAAACAAAACCCAAAAAAGGAGAAGCCACAGAGAATATAAAAAGAAAACCACAGCCAAATTTGCATTAAAAGTTTGGACAATTTTTGCTGGCAAAAAATCGCTGGCCACCGCCCATATAAGAAGTGGGCCAAAAGCACCCAAAATGATGCCTGTGCTCTGCATCCAAAAAACAAACCAGTGGCGGCGCACCTCGAAAATAATTTTCTCTCCCGGATCTAAATTGAGTTTGGAAACAAGCATTTTGGGGTTAAATTATTTATAAAGATTTTTTAAAGATAATGTAAAGAAATAAGACTAAAACAAATAAGCACAATGGAAGCCGTGAGATACACAACCTCAGCCGTAATAATCTGTTTACTACTTATGCCATATGTCCGCCAGTGATACAAGAGCACAAAGCTCGCACCGCCAAACAAGACCATAGAAATCACAAAAAACCCCCAAGCGGCGGCCGAAAAACTGTTGGAAGATATCGAGGGTAAAATTGATAAAACGCTTAGAGAACTTTCCATAACTCAATTCTATTGCATACTGTCTAAAAATGCTACAATCTATTCCAACATGACAAAAGAAAACAAAAAAGGGTCGGTCAAAAAGCTCTCCACCGAAAGCTACAAAGGTGTGCGCGATTTCTATCCCGAAGACATGTTTATTGAGAAATACATGTTTGAAAAAATGCGCGCGGCCGCAGAAAAGTTTGGCTATGTCGAATATAGCGCATCCATCCTCGAGCCCGCCGAGCTCTATCGCAGCAAAACGAGTGAAGAAATTGTAAACGACCAGACTTATACTTTTAAAGATCGTGGCGACAGAGAAGTGACGCTCCGCCCAGAAATGACGCCTTCTGTAGCCCGCATGGTTGCCGACCGTAAACGCGAACTCTCATTCCCCCTTCGTTGGTATTCTATCCCCAATGTTTTCCGTTATGAACAGCCCCAGCGCGGCCGTCTCCGCGAACATTGGCAGTGGAATGTCGACATTTTTGGCGACATGGGTGATGCAGCGGCCGAAACAGAAGCAGAAATAATTTCTCTCACCCACTCTTTCTTCACTTCGCTTGGTGCCACGGAAGAAAACTTTGAAATTTTGGTTAGCAATCGCAAAGCTTTGGGTGAACTTTGGGACAAATTTGCTATCGCTCCCGAAAAACGCGCCGAGCTCAATCGCCTCATCGACACCAAAGAAAAAATGAGCGGCGAAAAATTTGCGGCGGCACTCACAGAAAAAATTGACAGTAGTGAAAGCGCGTCAAGCATTGCCGAGGCATTAGAATCCGCGGAGTCTTTTGTCGAAGCCCTCGGCGAAGATGGTGAAAGCGAAGCAATGAAGGAAATTGGCCAGCTTCTCACTCTTCTTGGTGAAATGGGTATCAAAAACGCTCGCTTCTCCCCCACTCTCGCCCGCGGTTTCGATTATTACACTGGTACCGTCTTTGAAATTTTCGACACCGACCCGAAAAATCGCCGCTCTCTCGCCGGTGGTGGCCGCTACGACAACCTACTCTCCATTTTCGGTGGCGACACGGTGCCAGCTTTCGGCTTTGGCTTGGGCGACGTCACTCTTCGCGATTTCCTCGAAAGTCACAATCTTCTACCCGAATACACTTCCACCGCCCAAATTTTCATCGCCGTAATGGGCGGCACGAGCGTGCCTGCCACCACATCTGCCGCCAATTCCCTTGCCACCAAGCTCCGCGCTCTCGGTGCGTCCGTCGTACTCGATTTTAGCGGCCGAACCTTTGGCGATTGCATTAAAAAAGCTTTAAAAGACGGCGTGCCATTTTTTGCGGTGATGGGTGAAGACGAAGTAAACGAAAATTCAATCACCATAAAAAACTTGTCCGAAAAATCTGAGAAAAGTTTCACCCTCGACGAAACTGGCATCGCCTCTTTGGCGGAATTTTTGGCCAATAAAAATTAAGCGCGCAAACAGGCGCGCAAATAAACCGATGAACAAAGTAGTTTTCGACATTGAAACAAGTAATATTTTTGCCGATGTTGGCAAACGCGACCCAGCCTTGCTCGACATTTCTATCGTCGGTCTTTACGACTACGCGACAGACAGCTACAAATCATTTGCTCAAAATGAGTTTGCCGGACTGTGGCCAATTCTCGAGCGCGCTGATTTGCTCATCGGCTTCAATTCCGAGCATTTTGATTTGCCACTTTTAAACAAATATTATCAAGGCGACCTAAATCAGATCAGACACCTCGATTTACTCAAAGAAATCCGCGAATCTTTTGGTCGACGCATGAAGCTCGATCAGCTCGCCGAAGGCACACTCGGCACCAACAAATCCGGCCACGGCCTCGAAGCCATAAAATGGTGGAAAAACGGCGAGCATCAGAAGGTGCGCGACTACTGTATAGATGACGTCAAAATCACCAAAGACATTTACGAATACGCCATCAAAAACAACATGCTGAAATTTAAAGAAGACGGTAAAATTCACGATATCAAGCTCGACACATCTAAATGGCAGTCGGCGGGGGCGGAGAAGAATCCACTCACGTTTTCGTTGCCGTTTTCTTAAAAATAAATCTGCCTTATATTTTTTCTTTGCTTATGACGCTACCTGTGGATAAGTCTCACCCCCCCTCATTTTTTGTTATGATTCATCTTGTAATCATTTAATCTTATCAGAAGCTAATTTTTGAAAAATAATTTACACTTATGAAAGAATATAAATTAATCGCTTCTCTATTTATATTTACTGCAGGTTTAATTGTTGGGGTACAGCTTTTTAATATATCACCAAATCAGTTTTCATCCAGCACTTTTTCAGAGCAGTACAATAACACAGCCGCTGTTTTAAATGCTGAGAACAGCAAATTGTCACCCATAATCCGTGATTCTTATACACTCACACAACCCCACTCTTTTTTAATTCAACCATTTATCAACATAATTAAAGGTTTAGATTTTGGTTCTTCTAGCCAAAATGTCACTGTTCTTCAACAATTTCTTAATTCAATAGGTTATTTCCCGTCAAGCGTTGCACCTACTCAATATTTTGGACAAATTACTTCAAATGCTTTGAAGAACTTCCAAAAGACAAACAATCTTCCTCAAACTGGGGAGGTGGACAGTCCAACAGCTTCTGCTATTGAAAATTACTTTGGAGGTTCGTTTTCTTCTACAATGGACTTTGAACCAGGTGAAATTTCCACCAATCAAAATGTTCCTGGACCCGAATTTGATTTTGGTGGCGTTTGCACAAATTATCCTCCTCCAGGTGGTTACGAACATTTTGGTGAGCAGTGTAATTGTATGCCGACAGATATAGTTGCCAATTGGCAGGCTGTTGGTGAAGATGAATCAATTCTGGGCCCAGGAACATGTAAGGGCTTCGGTTATCGTCAAAGGTGCGATGGTAGTATGTATGTTGGTTACTTTTTTAACTATTGTGAGGATGTGCTATAAAACCCAACAACCATAAACAACAAACTATAGAAAACCGTTGACTAATAAAGTGTGCTTGAGTGTGCTTGATTGCCAAGATTTGCTATAATATCCCCTTATGGAAAAAAACACACTTTCAATGCCGATCGCGATTGTGATTGCAGGAATTATTATTGCCGGAGCTGTTTATTTTTCTAATGTAAATCGCCCTGCCGGGCCGACTGGAACAAACACTGCTACACCAACAGGCTTAGCAGAAGTGGCTCTAGAAATTAAATCCGTATCAGCAAGCGATTACATCGTCGGCAATCCAGACGCGCCACTCGTGATCGTCGAATATTCAGATACAGAGTGCCCTTTTTGTAAAAATTTTCACAATAGCCTAAACAAGCTAATGTCCGATCTTGGTAGCTCTGGCAAAGTGGCTTGGGTCTATCGCCACTTCCCGCTTTGGAAATCAGAAAGTGGTCGTCCAGCCCTCCATCCAGCAGCAGAGAAAGAGGCTCAGGCTTTTGAGTGTGCTGGTTTTCTCGGTGGCAATACTAAGTTTTGGGAATACGCCAATCGTCTATATTCGATAACTCCGTCAAACAATCAACTCGATCCAAAAGAATTGCCAAAAATCGCTGTGTATGTAGGCCTCAAAGAAGCCGACTTCAACACTTGCCTCGAAAGCGGTCGTTTCTCACCAAAAATTGAAGAGCAGTATCAGGAAGCCAAAAATGCTGGATCTAGTGGCACACCTTTCAGCATCATCGTCTCTCGCGAGCCACTCGATAGAAAAAAGGTAGAAAAAACTTTAAAAGAATTGACTCTAAAATATCGTTCGGGTTTAGAAAATTTTGCTATGAGCCCTGACAATCGCCGAATAGGAATGAACGGCGCACAGCCCTATGAGCTCGTTAAGGCGCTGATCGAAGCTCTCCAGCCGTAAGAAGCGTTTTTCGCAAAGCGCAAAATTCGCAATCGTTTTTGCCACAGTCTTTTTCAACAAAAGAAAGATTTAGAATGTCGCGTGCCGTTTGACGGATCGTTTCTGTGAGCTCTTCAATGTGTGCGTCTTCTATAAAAAACTTTTCTTTTTTATACTCTTTTTTACCGTCACTTTTTTCATTTGGTTCGACGAAATCAATCTCTCCTGATTCCATAAAATATTTACCGTCTTCATGACCATCGAGAAGCAATCGATAGAAAACAAGCTGGCGGAAATAATCGCCAGATGAATTTTTCGTTTCGCCGAGAATATCGTTTCTAGTTTTTGGCTTGGCAGTTTTATAATCCACAACATTCACCCGAGCATCTGAGAGAAATTCTATTTTATCGAGTTTGCCACGAATAAGGATTTTTGTGCTTGCACCAGCGGCAAAATCGGGCAGATCGACAAACACGCCGGCAATGCCGTATTCGGAAATAGTGTTAGTTATCCAAGAGCTACTGTATGCGTCGAAATAGCCACTTAGAGCATCGGTGCCGCGTTCGAGAAATACAGCCAAATCCTCATCTTTAAGCGGCTGGCGTGCGAGCATTTTTTTGAAACTGGCGATCAAATATTCTTTCGATGCTTCCGGACGAGTTTCATCCGCCGTGCTTTGCCACTCCGCTCCGCTTTCCATCCCACCATCCGCCAAACGACCGAAAAATTGCTTCAGTGCCGCATGAATAGCCACACCATAAAGCTGACTTCGATTTTGCGCGCTTGGCAAACGGATGAGGTTTAGGAAAAAATATTTCCACGGGCAGTCGAGAAAATTATTTAGAGCGGTCACAGAAAGACCCTGCTCCAAAAATCGCGCATTGAGAAAAGTTTTATCGAGCAAACGCGGCGCTGGCGAGGCGCTAAAATCTTTGACAATAGCCGGCGTAGCCGCGAGCTCACGCACCGCGCTGGAAACATCTTCGTTTTTTATAAATATTGAATCGATTTCTTGAATAAACTGACTCGGCAATCTATCGCGCCCTTCTGCATCGCGTCGGGAAAAACTCACAAAAAGCGAGTGCTTGGCACGCGTGAGAGCAACATAAAAAAGACGGCGTTCGTCTTCGGTGCTATTTGCGGCAGAAGAATCATCCTTGGCACCATCAGCCGCCGCACTTTCTGAGGCTGTGCTCGGCGCGGGAAAACGAAAAAGTTTATGATCTCTTTTATTACCCCAATGTTTATCAACGACACCCACAATATAGACATGTTCAAATTCCAAACCCTTAGACTTGTGGGCAGTCATGAGCTCGACAGCGCTATCTAAAAGACCGGAGCGATCGGAGCGGATAAGCACATCGTAGTCATCGACCGTGTCGAGATATTTGGCAAAATCGTGGAGCGTGGCGGCGCGATTGATTTCCAAAAGTTTCCCTGCCTCGCGAAAAAGCGCATCAACCTTCAGAAGCAAATTTGGCGAATCGGCCGAGTCTAAAATGTGAGAAATAAAGCCTGAGTCTTTGGCGATTTTCTCAAAAGCCTTTGTGGCCGAAGAATTACGAGCAATAACGCTCCAGCTTTTTATTTTTCGCGCCAATTCCTTAAATTTCCGCGCATCATCTTCGGCAATTTTAGGGTTTCTCTCGCTCGCCGATAGCGCCCGAAGAATTGGCTGGCGATTTTGCCTCGCCCAATCTGTTACCAAGCTAACTTCAAGCGGATCTAAATTTAGAAAATCAAAATATAAAATGTGGCCGATAAATTCGTCGCGTGACGGCTCAAGCACAGCCCGAAAAAGCGTAATGAGCTTTCGAATTTCCACATCGGCCAAAACATTCTGATCCGAACGCACCACATACGGCACGACCACTTTTTCAAAAGCGCGAATGATTGGAAAAGCATCGCGATTTTCGCGATAGATGACTGCGATCGAGCGCGGACTAGCTCCATTTTTTATTTTTTGCTCTATATCATGCGCGAGATAGGCAAACTCCAAGCTTTCCTCAGCAAATTCGCGGAGGTTTATGGCTGGGATCGGGCCGGCGGCGTCTGAAAGCGCACCGGCGGCACCAACAGCATCTTTCTCTGCCCCACCAAAATCCCCCGCCGCGACGAGCTTCGCGCGAAGTGATTCGTCCTCTACGTTATTTTTCAAAATCAAGTTGTGAGCGGCGTCGAGGATGGGCTGGCGAGAGCGATAATTTTCTTCGAGTGAGACAATTTTTGCCTTCGGAAATTTTTTCTTGAAAGACAGGAAATTTTCGAGTGATGCACCTTGAAAACGAAAAATGGCCTGTTTCTCATCGCCCACTACGCAAATATTTGGACTGTCGTCGAAGCTAGCAAGCAATTCGAGGATGCGATTTTGCGCGGCATTGGCATCTTGATGCTCATCGGCCAAAATAAATTGATAATTTTCCTGAAGCTCCAAAAGTAAGCCGGCATTTTCTTCGAGTGTGCGAATAGTTTCCAAAATCATGTCTTCGTAGTCATATAAACGCTCTTCCAAAAGCACTTTTTCGTAAAGCGCATAGACGCGCACGAGCTCTTTGTTTTTTTCGATTTGTTTTTCGAGGTCGCGGTAGTCGGCTTTGAGTTTGCCTTTGTGGGCACCTTTTTCATGCAAACGATCCGGCGCATTTTTCACTCGTTCTTCTTCCGCCAAAACCAATTTTTCAAAATGAGCGGCCGAAATATTTTCGCGTTTGAGATTGCGAATCATGTGGAGCGACGGCAAAACATAATACGACGGATCACCAAACGGTTTCAGAAGCGAAAAATTATTTTCTGCCGACAATTCCGCGGATCCCGCCGACAAAATTATTTTTTCAATAATGCCAATCTGCCGAATGTCGCTCGCAGGTCGCGCGCCAATGATACGCGGAAATTCGTCGGGAAAATCGCGAATGATGTTGTTGCAAAAGCTGTGGAATGTCGTGATGTTTACCCGATACGCCGCCGAGCCAATAATATCCACCAACCGCCGCCGCATGCTGTGCGCCGCCGACTCGGTAAACGTGAGGGCTAAAATGCTGTCGGGCGTGGTGTCTGTGAGCTGTAAAATATTGGCAATTCGAAGCGACAAAATCTGCGTCTTCCCCGTCCCTGGCCCAGCAATAATCATGAGCGGGCCATAAATAGTGTCGACCGCCTCTTTCTGACGCGGATTGAGCTTTTTATAGAGGTCGACAAAAGTAGGGCTTGAGAGAGGCGCGGAGGACATAGGAGAACTATAACATAAGGCAAAATATGGCTAGAAATATGGGGTTTTAATCGAAACTCAAGGTATTGACTTTTTTCTCTGCTATGATACACTGTGCGCAGAAATCGAACGACTACTCATGGTGAGGAGTCGTAAAAGCACATTCAAGGAGATCAATCATGAACATTTCGAGGAAAGGTCTCGCGTTCAAGATTCGCTGGTTTCTTTTTGAGCCCAGTGAAAAAATGCTGTGGCAGGACAGTCTCTGCAAATTCTGGTGGATGTTCCTGTTCAGACTACTCTTGGTGATTCCAGTGGTGGTGGCCTTCTTCGCGATCGTCATGACTCTGATGATTTCGTGGGAGCTGTTCTGGATGATCGTCGGCTTGCCTTTTGGATTCAGAACTCTTCTGTTTTTTGAAGAACCACGAAGGGATGACGTTCCAGTGTACCTTGAACCCGAACAGGAATGCTGGGGCATGACCTGGCGGAAAATTCCGTACTGGCCGCTCCGTGGCGGATGGCGTTTGCTACCCATCACACTGGTGTCGCTAACCACCATCGTGGCCAGCCTCTTCATCTTCAGAGAACCGATCCTGCATTTTGTCTCGGCAGTTGGCATGTGGTCTGTCGAGACGATGCCGCGAATTGCCCTTATGGGTATCGCCTTGGCTCTGTCCGTAACCGCTGGCATTGGCGCAATCAAGGTCTTCCGAGCCATCAAGCGGAGTGAAATCGGTCGAATCGGTCGCGCCAGGTACGACGCCTTCAAGCAAGGTGTTTGCCCGAAGATCAACTACGTCTAGCTAGTCCAACAAGCACCTACATCGCCGCGACTCACACTCGCGGCGTTTTCATTTGCAAAAATTATCTCCCCACTCCGAAATAAATAGTTTTGAGTAAGTATAAGAAATTAGAAAATCCCCCAAGTGTGTTGAAAAATGACTACGCAGGCCGAAGAGGCCGAGGACTAGGAAATTTCACCAGAAATTTCCGGTCATTTTGAAGCACACTTGGGGGATTTTCTATTACTAATAATTCCTCAACCTATTAATATCCGCATGTTGCCTAATCTTCTCATGCGCTTTTGCCTCAATCTGTCGAATACGCTCGCGAGTCACACCAAATTCCTTGCCCACCTCTTCAAGTGTGTGGGTGATGCCGTCTACCAAACCGTGACGCATTTCGAGAATTTTGCGCTCTTTGGCTGGCAAGTGATCTAAGATTTGTTTAACTTGATCAGAAATAATTCGGCGAGAAGATTCTTGGTCGGGAGAAAGAATTTTGTCGTCGGCAATAAAATCGCCAAGAGTTGATTTGCCATCGTCGCTGTCGTCGCCTACCGGGCTTTCAAGTGAGACTGTGTTTTGGTCAATTTTTTCTATTTGATAAATTTTCTCCACATCCATATTCATTTCAGTGGCTACTTCTTCGGGCATCGGATCGCGGCCAAGGTCTTGAGAAAGTCGGCGTACGACTTGCTTGTATTTAGCAATCGTCTCCACCATATGCACCGGCACGCGAATGGTGCGCGACTGATCAGCTAACGCACGAGTAATGGCCTGACGAATCCACCATGTGGCATAGGTAGAAAATTTATAACCCTTCGTCCAATCGAATTTGTCGACAGCTTTGAAAAGGCCGAGATTGCCTTCTTGAATGAGATCGAGCAAAGTGAGATCTGGGCTACGGCCAACATATTTTTTAGCGATAGAAACCACGAGGCGAAGATTTGAACGAGCGAGCAAATTTCGCGCCTCTTCTTCACCAGCGATAATGCGCCGAGCAAAATCTTTTTCTTGGGCGCCGGAAATGAGCGGATATTGGCCGATTTCTTTGAGATACATTTGAATGGAATCGTACGAAGAACCCTCGCCACCGTAAGAATATTTCTTGCCCACGACAGGATCGTCTGGCGACATGTCAAGCAAGCCGCCGCTTTCAAGGACATCCACACCCGCTTCGGCGAGGCGCAAATATAGATCTTCGAGAAATACGAGGTCAGTTTCGATTGTTGGAAATTCTTTGAGAATTTCGTCGTAGGTAATGAAGCCGCGCTCTCTGCCCTTAGTGAGTAAGTGCTTCACACCAAGCTCGAGCTTTTGAGCCTTTTTCTGAAGTATTGGTGAGAGTTTTACTTTTGGTTTTGACGACTTTGATTTTGAAACTTTTGCCAACTTCACTTTCTTCGCAGACTTGGCGACTGTTTTTTTCTTAGGAACTTTTTTCTTGGCCGGCTTTTTTGATTTATTTGACTTCTTTGCGTGAGTTGCCTTTTTTGCTGACTTTGTTTTTTTGTTTTTTTGTTTTTTCATGTTTTTGGTTTTACTTCGCCGTGTTTTTTTCTGTTTTTTCTAATTTTATCAAATGATTGCTAATTTCGTTACACTTTTTTAAAAGCTCCTCTATCTTTACTGGATCACGCGCCTGCTCGGCCACCCGAAGCTCAGCCATTGTTTTGGCAAATTGCATTTTAAATTCTTCAGCTTGTAAATCTCGGAGAAGTTCTTCAACGATCTCCGCCGCTCGATCGCTACCTTCCAAATATTTTTCGACTTCAAAAATCAATCTATCTTTCTCCAGAGCCACCTCGGCCTCAAGTGCCACAAATCTTTCTTTGCCAATTATTTCTTTGAGTTTATCCGCAAGCTCCACCTTGTCTCGCCAATAAAATACGCCAAGCAATGTGCGCTCGATCGAAAACTTGCGAGAGCCTTGAGGAACTTTTGGTGCGAGCGGTCCAGCCGTAGCTCGTCCGCCCTGACCCGCCGGCGAATTTTGCCCAGCTGGTGAAGCTTGTACCTTAGACGCCGCCTTTAGATCTTCCCACAGAGACTCCTCCCGTGTACCCAGTGCTGTAGCGACTTTTTTCAAGAAGTGCGCACGATCGACAGAATTTTTGAAAAACAAGAGAAGTGGAAAAACCTCTTCTCGTACTTTTCGAAGACGCTCGCGGTCGTTTGTGGTACTTCGCAATATTGCCGCCACAGAAAAATCGATGATGTGCTCGGCGGTTTTTAGAGATTGAGCATACGCCGCCGGCTTTTTTAGAAGAAGCGAGGCTGGATCTTCGCCCTCTGGCAGTGGCGCGATCTTCACCTCCATACCGAGGCCCAAACCAAGCTCCGCCGCGCGTCGCGCGGCGGAAATACCCGCCGTGTCGCTATCGAAAGCAAACATTACCTTCGGAGAAAGGCGCATCAAACGCTTCAAGTGCAAGTCCGTAAGAGCAGTGCCGGAGGTAGCCACCGTATTTTCGAAGCCAGCTTGATGCGACATTACGAGGTCCATCTGGCCTTCCACAACGATAGAATACTCTTTGCGACGAATAGCCGCTTTGGCACGGTCGAAGCCGTACATTGTGTCGGATTTTTTGAAAAGAACGGTTTCTGGGCTATTCAAATATTTCGGTGCAGAATCGTCGTTGGGAAAAATTCGCCCCGAGAAAGCCACGATCTTTCCGCTGGCATTCCAAATCGGGAAAACAATTCGACTTCGGAAAACGTCGTAGTAGCCGGCGTGCGAATCGCGACCTGCGCTTTCGTTTGCCGTCTTCTTTATGAGCCCAGCCGCCAGCATGTCTGGCACTTTGAAGCCGTTCGACAATAAATAATCATACAGGGAGCGCCACTCATTGCTCGCGTAACCAACGCGCCAATCGCGAATAGTTTTTTCTTTGAGGCCACGGCCGAGCAAATACCTCTGAGCTTCGGGCGCGCCTTGCAATCCCCGCTCGAAGAAAATTGTCGCCGCTTCCATCACGGTGTAAAGATTTTGTTTGTCTTTATCGTGAGAGACGCTTTGTTCGTCGAGAGACACATGCGCTCGTTCGGCCAAAATTTTGAGAGCCTGAGGAAAGTCGAGGCCATCAAATTGCTGAATAAAACTAAATATGTCGCCCTTCGCGCCACAACCAAAACAATAGAAAGTACTGCGATCGGGCGAGACGAAGAACGATGGCGTTTTCTCGTTGTGAAATGGGCATCGGCCTTTGAGATTTGCCCCCGCCTTTTCCAATTTCACGAAAGATGACACCACTTCCACTATCCCCACTCGTTCTTTTATTTGTTCAACGACTGACGACATATTTTTTACTCACCATGTCGCACGTTATCGCACACCGCCCGCGAAAAATCTTACAAGTTCTGCTGTCGTTTCTTTTCTTCGAGAATAAGGGCGTGCTTTGGACCACCGACGAAACCCGTACCGGCCGGAATCAAATTTCCAATGATAACGTTTTCTTTCAAACCAATGAGGCGATCTTCGTGACACTTCACCGCACCACCAATGAGCACGCGAGTAGTGTGTTGGAATGAAGCAGAAGAAAGGAAGCTTCGGCGTGAAAGAGAGACTTCAGTGATACCCATAATAATGAGCTCGCTTTTTGCTTCAGCACCGCCAGTAGCTTTCACACGCTTATTTTCTTCGAGGAACTCTGAGAGCTCAACAACATCACCAGTAGAGAAATTGGTTGCACCTTCTTCTTTGATGCGACGGCGCGCAAACATTTGGCGAACGATAACCTCAATGTGCTTTCGAGAAACATTTTCTCCCTGAAGCTCGTAGAGCTTGCTGATTTCACGAATAATGTATTGCTCTGTGCGCTCACGGCCAGCGTAACGGAAGAGTTCGTCGAGATCGGCTGAGCCGTCGGTGAGAAGGTTGCCCATCGCTACTTTGTCACCAGTGCGAACAAGAATAGTACGGACCATATTGACCTCATGCTCCACAACTTCACCCTTCTCGCCGCTCTCGAGCTCAGGCATAATGCGAATCATTTTCTCTGTACCGTTTTGAACAACTTCCAAAACTACGCCATCTACATGGCTCACGACAGCAGGATTTTTTGGCTTTCGTTTCTCAAAGACTTCCTCAACGCGAGGTAGACCCTGAGTGATGTCGCCACCAACAGAAGCGGTACCACCGGCGTGGAATGTACGCATTGTAAGCTGTGTACCTGGCTCACCAATAGCTTGAGCGGCTACAGTTCCCACAGCTTCACCAAGGCCGATAGGCTTATTGTTTCCAAGGTCAGCACCGTAACAAATTTGGCAAATACCTTGAAGTGTCTTACAGCCAAGTGGAGAACGAACAGAAACACCCTCTACACCAGCGTGCTCGATAGCCAAAGCCAATTCTTTTGTAATGTATTCGCCTTTCTTAGCGATGAGCTCGCCTTCTTTTTCGCCTTTGGCGCCCTTGCCAGCCTTCGCAAAAACATTTTCCGCCAAGTATCGGCCTTTAATATTTCTTGATAGTGGGAGCTCGATACCAGAAGCGGTTTCTTTTACGATTCTAATGCCCTCTTTAGCACCGCAATCGTCTTCGGTGATGATGATATCTTGAGCAACATCAAAGAGGCGGCGTGTGAGATAACCAGCTTTAGCGGTGTTCAAGGCTGTGTCGGTGAGACCTTTGCGTGAACCGTGAGTGGTAATGAAGTACTCGATCGGTGTGAGACCTTCTTTTGAAGATGAGAGAATTGGAAATTCGATCGTTTCGCCAGCAGTGTTTTGGATCAAACCTTTCATACCACTCATCTGAGTGATGTTTGAAAGTGAACCTCGAGCACCGGAAGAAATCATATCGCCGAGAGAGCTGCGCTTGTCGAGATTTTCGGAAATGAGTTTTTCAACTTCATTTTTTGCGCCGTGCCAAATCTCAATATTTTTTCGCATGCGCTCTTCTTCAGAAATGAGACCGTCGTTGAACTGATCGCCGATAACTTCCGACTTGGCTTTAGCGCGATCAATAATCTCATGTTTACCTTTTGGCACAATAACTTCATCGATACCCCAAGTGGTACCAGAGTGAGTGGCATATTTGAAACCGAAATTTTTCACGCTGTCCATAATCGCCGGCACCGCACCAACACCGTAGCGGTCGATAAGATCGTCCACCATAGCCGACATTTTTTTGCGATCGATCTCGAAGTTCATGTAAGGATAATCGGCAGGCAAAACTGCATTGAATAGCAGGCGGCCGACAGTCGTTTCGAAGAGTTTTCCTTCAAATTGCCCGTACTTAGGATCGCCCTCTGGTGGCAAAACTTTTATTTTTGCTCTGTAGCCCACCGCGCCAAAAGAGCGAGTGGTGATGGCTTGGTCTGGGCTCGCAAAATGCAGACCCTCACCTTTCTCTCCTGTAACATTTTTGGTCATCCAAAAAGCGCCGAGCACGATGTCGAGTTTGTTGATGGATGCGATAAGGTCGCCGCTTCCTGGCTTTAGAATGTTTTTATCTGATGCCATGATCTCACGAGCTTCCATTTGAGCTTCGAAAGAAAGAGGCACATGTACGGCCATCTGATCACCGTCGAAGTCGGCGTTGAAAGCTGTACAAACGAGTGGATGCACGCGGATAGCATCACCTTCGATAAGGATAGGCTTGAAAGCTTGAATACCAAGACGATGTAAAGTTGGCGCGCGGTTTAAGAGAACATATTTGTCTTTAATCACCTCTTCAAGGATTGCCCACACTTCTGGAATTCCGTCTTCGATGAGGCGACTAGCGCCACGAATGTTGAAAGCTAATTCTTTTTTGAGTAGACCAGAAATGACGAACGGCTTAAAGAGTTCGAGGGCCATGTGCTTTGGCAAACCACATTGGTCGAGATAAAGCTCAGGACCAACGACAATAACGGAACGACCAGAATAATCTACACGCTTACCCAAAAGATTGGCACGGAAAAGACCGCGTTTGCCTTTGAGATTGTCGGAAAGCGATTTGAGCGGACGGCGTTGTAGCTGACTCACAGCAGAAGACTGAGAATTGCTGTGACGGATTGTGTTGTCGATTAGAGAATCAACAGCTTCTTGCAAAATACGCTTTTCGTTGCGCAAGATAACCTCTGGTGCATTAATTTCTTTGAGCTTTTTGAGGCGATTGTTGCGATTGATGACGCGTCGGTAAAGATCGTTTACATCTGATGTAGCATAACGACCGCCGTCGAGAGGCACCATCGGGCGAAGCGCTGGTGGAATAACTGGAATACGAGTCATAAACATCCACTCTGGGCGAATGTTGTTGCGGATCATGGCACGAATAAAAGAGATACGCTTTTGAGCTTTTTCGGTCTCCATTGCACCAGCTTTTTCGAGCGACGCAACAAGGTTGGCTTCGAGTTTCTTGAGATCGAGCTTCTTGAAAATGTTGAAAATAGCTTCAGCGCCGATTTCTGCTTCGAAAAGACCGCCATATTTCATCGAGAACGAATGATATTTCACTTCGTCGAGCACCACACCTTCTTCAATGCCATCAATCTCAGACTTAGCCGCCGTGAGAAGTTCACGGAGAGCCTCTTTTGTCTTTTCGTCGGCAGAAGATTTCATCTTCGACTTAAACTCGCTGTCCAAATCTTTCAAAATGCGAGTGCGCTCTTCTTCTGAGACGCTCGTGACGATATAGCCCGCGAAATAAATTACCTTTTCTATTTCACCTGTAGGCAAACCCATAACCAAGCTCACGCGTGAAGGCATACTTCGGAGAAACCAAATATGAGACACCGGTGAAGCGAGCTCAATGTGACCCATGCGTTCACGGCGCACGATAGAGCGAGTGATTTCCACACCACATTTTTCACACACAATGCCTTTGTAACGAATACCGCGATATTTTCCACAATAACATTCGAAATCTTTGTCCGGACCGAAAATTTTCTCATCGAAGAGGCCGCTTCTTTCGCTTCTTTGTGTGCGGTAATTGATAGTTTCAGGTTTTGTAACTTCACCGAAAGACCACTCTCTGATTTTTTCCGGTGAAGCAAGCTTCAACACGATAGTGTCGAAACGCTCAGCACCTTGGCCAGGAACTCGCGCTTTTGTCTTTGCCCCAAACTTTGATTCAAATTTTGATGTTTGCATGTTGTTTTTTTAATTATTTGGGACTATTAAGCGTCGAGTTCTCCACTTGCTTGGGCATCAGCATTCGAGGCGGTCGACTTATCCGCTTTTTCTGCACCAGCACCAGCGCCAAGTTTGTCTATTTTCTTAAGATCGATATCCAAGCCAAGACCACGAAGATTGTTCAAAAGCACATTGAAAGAGGCGGGAATATTTAGCTCACGGATCGGCTCACCTTTGACGATCGCATCGAAAGCGGCTGAGCGACCAGGGATGTCGTCGGATTTGATTGTGAGCATTTCACGAAGTGTGTACGCGGCGCCATGACCAAGAAGTGCCCAAACTTCCATTTCTCCAAATCGCTGACCTCCAGCTTGGGCTTTTCCACCGAGAGGTTGCTGAGTGATGAGAGAGTACGGACCAATAGATCGCATGTGAATTTTGTCTTCAACCATGTGATGAAGCTTCAAGACATACATGTAACCAATTGCAATTTTCTGACCAAATTCTTCGCCAGTGCGTCCATCGAAAAGAGTGACTTTGCCATCTGCTTCGAAGCCAGCTTTCACCAATTCTTCTTTAATTTCAATATCACTCGCGCCAGTAAACGGAGGCACGATAGCTTGGTAGCCAAGAGTGTGAGCGGCAAGACCAAGATGAAGCTCGAGAATTTGTCCAAGGTTCATACGAGAAGGCACGCCGAGAGGAGTAAGAATCACATCCACAGGTGTACCGTCGGCCATGTAAGGCATATCTTCTTCAGGCAAGATGCGAGAAATAACACCTTTATTGCCGTGGCGGCCAGCGAGTTTGTCACCCACAGACACATTTCGGAGTTGGGCGACTTCAATATGAATACGCTTGATAATGCCCGAGTCGAGCTTGTCGCCGCGCTCGCGTGAGAAGACCTGCACATTTATAATACGACCGCGCTTGCCACCTTCCATGCGCTTTGATGTGTCTTTGACATCGCGAGCTTTTTCACCAAATAGAGATCGGAGCAAACGCTCTTCAGGAGTAAGTTGTGTCTCACCTTTTGGTGTAATTTTTCCTACCAAAATATCACCCGGACGGACTTCTGCACCGATGCGAATGATGCCGTCTTCAGCCAAGTTTTTTAGCTTCGCTTCGCCAACGTTTGGAATGTCGCAGGTTGTAACTTCCGGACCGAGTTTTGTATCGCGCACATTCACGACAAATTCTTCAATATGAATAGTTGTAAATTTGCTGTCTTTTACGAGGCGCTCAGAAAGGATAATGGCGTCTTCATAATTTGATCCAGACCATGACATGAAAGCCACCAAAACGTTTTGGCCGAGTGCCATTTCGCCGCGATCGCTAGAAGATGTATCAGCAAGGACATGGCCTTTCTTCACTTTCTCACCAAGGCCAACGCTCGGTCGTTGATGGAAACATGTAAAGCCGTTTGTGCGTGAGAATGTGACGAGCTTATATTCTTTTTCTTTACCCTTTTCGTTTTTCACAGTAATGCTTTTCGCATCTACTTGAGTGACAGTCCCCGCTTCTTCTGCAAGAACGAGGCGGCCAGTGTCGCGGACAGCGCGAGCTTCGATGCCAGTGGCAACGAGTGGCGCTTCAGGCACGATACAAGGTGTAGCTTGTTTCTGCATGTTTGAACCCATGAGTGCGCGATTGGCATCGTCGTGATTCAAGAAAGGAATCATGGAAGTAGCAACAGAGAAAGCTTGGTTTGTATCGACATCTATATAGTCGACCTTATCGGCAGTGACCATACCCGGCTCGCCAGCAATGCGTACCTCGACATTTTTATCAATAATTTTTCCACTTTCATCTACAGGCGTCGCGGCGTGAGCGATGTTGCATTGCTCTTCTTCGAGAGCGTTCAGGTAAGAAATTTCGGTTGTCACAACGCCATTTTTCACGCGGGCGTACGGCGTTTCGATCATGCCGAATTCGTTGAGACGAGCGTACAAGCTCAAGCGCAAAATGAGACCGATGTTTGGACCTTCAGGTGTGTGAATTGGACAAAGACGACCGTAATGAGAGGGGTGAACATCGCGCACCTCGAAGCCGGCGCGAGCGCGATTCAAACCACCAGGGCCGAGTGCGGAAAGTGTACGCAAATGCTCAATTTCTGAAAGCGCATTTTCCTGTTGCATGAATTGCGAAAGCTGATTGGTCGTGAAAAATTCTTTAATGCGAGCTTGGAGAGGCTTTGGGCTGATGAATTGCACAGGCAAAGTGACATCGCTCTCAACGGTCGACATTCGGTTTTGAATGTTGCGCTTAATCTGCGTCATACCAACACGAATCTTTTGCTGGAACATTTCGCCCACAAAGCGCACGCGGCGTGAACCGAGATGATCGATATCATCTTCCATCGCGCCAGGGGTCGTGTTGAGTTTAATAATATTAGAAACAATTGTCTTCAAATCTTCGAGAGAAATAGTCTTTCGAGAAAGCTCGGGCTCTGTGAGCTTCTTTTCAAAACGCTGATTGAAGCGGAAACGACCGACGCGAGAAAGATCGTAGCGTTCTTCGTCAAAAATAGATTTTACAAATTCGCGGGCATTGTCGGCTGTTGCCAAATCGCCGTCGCGAAGGCGTTTGTGAATTTCAATAAAAGCTTCTTCAGGAGTTTTGGCGTGATCTTTGGCGAGAGTCTTCTCAATAAATTGCTTGGCGGCAGGATTGTCCTCAAAAAGCGCCGAAATGTCTTTATCTGTAGACGCACCACGGACACGAAGGAGAGACGTGACCGGGAACTTTCGCTTGCGATCGATGCGTACATATAGAGTGTGATCGCCATCTGTCTCGATTTCTACCCAAGCACCGCGAGCAGGAATGATCTTCGCACCAAAAACCATTTTGCCCTTCGCTTCTTGAGATGTGAAGAAAACACCGAAAGAACGAGCGAGCTGTGGCACCACCACGCGCTCAATACCACCCACGACGAATGTACCGTGACTCGTCATCATCGGAAAATCGGTCATGAAAATCTCTTGCTCTTTTGTGGTGCCGAGTGTGAGATTTTTTAGCTTCACAATCACCTTAAGCGGTGCTTCGTAGGAGAGTTTATTGTCTTTGGCGTAGTATTCGTCAAACTTGGGCTGTGCCAACTCAAACTTCACAAATTCAAACTCAAACTTTTTACCAGAATAATCTTTAATAGAAGAAAATTCTGCAAACACATCTTTGAGGCCTTTCTCAATAAGCCAATTGAAAGAGTTGATCTGAGACTCAACCAAATTTGGCATTGGCGAAAGAGCTTTCTTCCACTTGCCGAAATATTTCTTCTTGAGCTCTTTCGGTGCGTTTGTGAGAGCAACACTAGCGCCGCCTTTTTCTTCAGTGTGAGTGGTCATGATTAATTATTTAGCGATTGATAAGTTCTAAACCGACGGTCAGACCGGCAAACGCACCGGCAAAAACAACAAATTTCGCACAAACAAACAAAAACACGCCCTATCCACAATAGGGGCTTGTTAACCTCTTAAATATTTATCTATTAAAATGGGACAAAATACCGAAAGGATTAAAACGCCTTGCTAATCCTTCATTTTCTAGCCGTAACTCAATCGTATTTGAAGTATCGCGATTATAGTCGACTATCAATTTTCTGTCAAGAAGGGTTAAAGGAGGGTGTGGGGATAGCCCAGTTTGCTATATGTCTCGAAATGACCATGGCGAGCTAACCCCTCCTCCACCCCTCTATCCTCTTATGATCCCCCGATAGCAAAACTTTCGGCACATTATATTTTTTTCCTTTATAAACGAGCTTTTCCGGGCGCGTATACACATCCGAGCTGGCGGCGCGCGACTCTTCAATAGACTCGGCATTGCCGAGGACTTCTGGCACTTGGCGGGCGACAGCATCTAAGATAATCATGGCTGGCAATTCCCCACCAGTGAGCACGAATGGGCCAACAGAAATTTCTTCAGCGCGGAAAATTTTTCTCACGCGAGCGTCGACACCTTCATAACGACCGCAGATGATAATTATGTCTGTGAATTTTTTAGAAAATTGCGAGGCGACTTCGTTTGTAAATTGTTTGCCGGACGGCGAGAGAAAGACGATCTTCGGCTTCTTTTTAGATTTTTTGGCTGCAGTGCCGAGGGCTTTTTCAATTGCCTTAATAATCGGCTCGGCACGCATCACTCGGCCGGGGCCGCCGCCGTAGGGTTTGTCGTCGGCACGCTTGGCAGAACCTTTCGGCTCAAAATCTTTTGGATCGTAAAATTTGACCGCGATTTTTTTGTCTTCTATCGCACGCTTAATAATCGACTCGCCGAGGTATGAGTCAAATGATTTTGGGAAAAGGGTGATTATATGAAAAATCATTTTGGTTTTTTCGTTTGTAAATAATGTATCGAAAAATGACTACGCAGGCCGAAAAGGCCGAGGACTAGGAAATTTCACCAGAAATTTCCGGTCATTTTGAGATATTTTATTTACAAACGAAACTAACTAAAGCTTGAGATCCGCCATCGCCTCATCTACCGTCTTCGAAGCCTTAACACCCTTTGTACTACCTTCAGGTTCGTTGATTTTTAGATTGACACGAGCGTTGTTTTTCATACCGACGACTCGGAGAAGGGTGCGGACGGCCTTTGCGGTGTTGCCTTCGCGACCGATGACTTTGCCCATGTCGGCGGAGTGGACATCGAGGGTGAGGAGAACGCCCATTTCGTCTACCGTGCGCTGAATCTTGACATCATTTGGATTATCTACTAGAGATTTGATTACAAATTCCAAAAACTGTGCGTCGTTTTCCATCATATTGGTTTGGGTTAGATCGTTAAATCAGTTAATTACCGATATTTGATTAAAAAGTCGGGCAGTAATGTAGGAATGTACTGCTATTAAAAGAGTACAAATAAAAGACGGCTTGGTCAACTGACTTAACCACAGGAGAACTTAGGCGGCGACTTCAGCTGGAGCTGGTTCTGCAGGAGCAGATTCGATGGAGGCCTCTTGGGCGGCCTCGGCGACAGGAGCTTCGGCGACAGGAGCTTCGGCGCTAGCGGCTGGTGCCTCGGCGACAGCAACAGGAGCAGATGCAGCAGCGTCACCCTCTTTCTTAATCGGGCGTTTGAGAGGAAGAACGTTGATCTTTTTGCCGGCGATGACTTTTCGGGTGACCAAAAGATTGTGGACGGTGTCGGAAACTTGAACGCCTTTAGACATCCAGTGTTTGATTTTTTCGACATCAAAAGTGGCCTGTTCGGCGCGGCGAGAATCGAAAGAGCCGAGGACTTCGAGAGATTTGCCGCTCTTTGGACCATTTTTAGAGTCGGTCAAAACAAGCCGGAATGACGGCTCGTTCTTTCGTCCAACTCTCTGTAAACGGATTTTTAGCATTCGGGTATGGTAACAGAAGATACAAAAAGGGTCAACGATGGCAACAAACTAGCTTGTTGCCTGTAGACCCTTTCTTTTACCAAGCAAAATTGCTGCAACTATCGAATAATTGGCAACTATTATGTAAATCGGAAAGGCAAGAAGAATTGGATTGAGGCTTCCGACAGCGAGCAGGCCAAATATGCCTGATGTTCCAGACATAACGAAAGTGCTTGTGGTTTCTGTTTCGGGTTCTTGATACGCCTTGATGACAGTAAGAAATGTGCCGATCGCGTCAATGATGATGGCAATAAATAGAGCGTAGGCTGGCTCGTCTGTTAAATACCAAATCACTAAGCCGATACCCGCCGCAATTAGAGCTTTGATGTCTCGTTTTGTCAGACCGCCGACACCGTATTTAGTTGATAAGATAAAAACAATCAAAACCGCAAGTGTTTGACCGCCCGAAAGCCAAAGAGAATCTGTTGCGCCTTTTGCCAATTGAGAAAAGAAAGCGATTGAGGTGAGAACTGTCCAAATAAACCATGATGCGCGCTCGGGTTTTGTTTCTTTAAGAAAAATATCCCGAATATAAGGCGCGACCATTATTACACTGAGAAAGGCAGATATGTAGCCGAAGATTTGGAGCATGTTGATTAATTATCTCTTTTCGGCTATCACAATGGCATCAGTTAGGTGTCGGAACGAAAGTGAGATATTAATAAACCCAGACTTCTCCAATAAGTTTATTTGATCACTTTCCGTCATTTTTATTTTGTCATCTTCTAAGTAGTGTTTTGTCCACTGTTCTGCGAGTTCGGGTTGACCTTTTTGGGTAAAAATTTTAAGAGCCTCTAATTGTGCATCGAGGTCTTTTTTGTGTGCCTCCAAATCGTTCTGAGCAATCTTATCTCCATTTATAAGCAGCCCTCCCGATTTCATTTTTTCACCAATTTTTCCAAATAGATTTTCTCGATACTCGGGAAGCATGTTATGAATCGTAAATACAGAAACAAAAATGTCCAACTCATTTAGATTTTCTATTGCTTCTAGCAGATCAGACTCGATGAAATTAACTCTTTCTCCGTATTCCTTAAAAGATTCTCGAGCTTGATCCAACAACACAGGTTCATTATCAATAGCAAAAACACGAACTCTCGGATCAATATCTAAAAGAACTTTTGTCGTAAGGCCGGTCCCACAGCCACCTTCATATACATTAATTGGTCCCAAATAATCACTCGGATAACGAGACTTAATATATTTAGCTAATAGATTTCCTGCCTCTTGCTCAAAAGCATCATAATAAGGCGCGGCGAGTTTAAACATGTTGTAATCATGTCCGATCGATCCAGAAAATCTTTTATCTTGTTGCATGGATTTAGAAGAATGCCAGGAACTCTTTTGTTCGAGCTTCCTTAGGGTCCGAGAGTACTTCCTTACCCCCGATCTCGATTATTCGACCTTTATCCATGAAGACAATTTGGTCACTAATACGTTTAGCAAAATGAAGAAGGTGTGTGACGGCCACAATTCCTGTTCCATTTGATCTTAACTTCTCAAGATATTTCACAACCGATTCGATTTGTTCAATATCAAGAGCAGAAGTTACTTCATCCAAAAGTAGGTAGCGTGGCTTAAGAGCTATAGCTCGTGCCAAAGCAGCACGCTGGCGCTGACCTAAAGAGGTTTGATTTGGATACCGGTCAATAAAACCTTCCATGCCGAAAGCTGAAATTAATTCCCTAACTTCTGACTCACTTGATTTGTTTGATATGGTTATATTTTCACGCAAAGTAAGATGCGGCCACAAAAATAGCTGCTGGAAAACCATCGCGACCGATGAAGATGCGTGTGGTGTTAATTCACCATTAATAGGAAAAGAGAATTTTTTATCATCAATAGTAATTTCACCTTTATCGGGAAACGCTGAGAATGCCATAACATTCAAGAGAGTTGTTTTACCGGCCCCACTAGGACCGATAAGAGAAGTTATGGTCCCTGGCTTTACCTCAATATCCACTGATTCGAGTACAGTGGTCTTTTCTTGATTATATTTAGTAATATTTTTTGTGGTAAGCATATTAGTAATCTGAAAAATCTCTAGTGAATCGTTTCTTTAAAACAAATGCCGCATAGTTTATCGGTGCAAGAGTTATGATAAAGAAAACGGCAAGTGCTGTATAAATCTCAATCGGTTTGTAGATTGCTGCGTTGATATTTTGAGCCACTCGAAGTATTTCTGGTACTGCAATCAAACTTGCAAAGAGAGTAGCTTGAATAATGAATATTTGGTTTGTCAGCAAAGAAGGAATGATCTGTCTAAAAATCATTGGAAATTGGATCTTATAGAATATCTGTTTTGGTGTTAATCCAGACATTTGTGCGACAAAAATATACTGTCTAGGAAAATCCACCAGCACTCCTCGAATAAGCTCGGCAATCGCGGCAATATTAACCAAAGCAAGCGCAAAAACGGCTGTAGAAAAAGCAGATATGGAGATCCCAAGAATAGTCTGAAACGGATAGTAAAACCAAAACAAAATTACCAATAACGGAATGCTCGCAAACACGAAAGAAGCGAGCCTAACAACTACGCCAAATTCTTTGTAACGTGCACCCAGTGCTCCAAAAAGAATACCGAGGACAATACCAATAGCAGATGTTATCAGGAAAAGCTCAATCGTTACCCATAATCCACTTAATAGCTGAGAGTGATAATTAATAATTATGTCGAGAACAGACATTTTTATTTCGTGTAAGGTGGAGCAACTTGCAATGCAGTTGGATCATACTTTTCGAGAATTTGTTTAACCGTTCCTGTGGTAATAAGCTCCTTTACAACAACATCGAGCATATTTTTAAGATTTGTTTCACCTAATTTAACTCCGATAGTTATTTCATAAATTCTCACAGGAGTATCAGACACCCTCTTAAGAGTTCCAGGGTTTGCTTTCGAGAATGCGAGAGCTGAAGCTGGTGGAAGAAACGTAATATCAGCTTTGTTTGAGATGACTTGCAATGCAAGCTGATCAAAAGGAGCTGTTTGAGGAAGACTAACTCTCTGGGCACTTGAGAAAGTCTCTCTTGCAATAGTATCGGCCAGTTCTCCATCGATGGTAGAAATTTTAATCTGGGATGAGTTAATTGCGTCAAGATTGTTATTGAACCTCTGATCATTATTTCTTGCATATGCATAGATAGCGTCGTAATAAATTGGAGCACTGAAAGTTATGGCTTTTGAACGATCCGCGCTTGGCCAAAGGCCTGCATATAGATCATAACGACCCGCCTCAAGACTGGTTGATATAGTTCCGTATCCAGCCTCCTCAACCCACTCAACTTTTACGCCGAGTCTTTTTCCAACATCGTTTGTGAGGTCATAAAGGATTCCGGAAAGTTCGCCGTTTTTCGGGTCTTTAGCAATATAAGGAGCATAAACGATGTAGCCCGCCTTTAATGTGCCGGATGAGAGAATTTTATTGAAAGCGACATCTGATACTGCGTTCTGCTTTGAGCCGCCGCCAAATGCAAGGAGGGACATAAGAAGAGCGACCGCTGCAAGACCAATGCCCACATATGAAAGCGTTTTGTTATTATTCATAAACTTATAATTGTATTTTTTATAATGACCTGACACCGAACACCTAATATCCAACAAAATACCATGTTTTTGCAAAATCAGGAAGTTGTCTGCCCTTAAAACATAATTCTAATTTTCCCCCAACTCTGCTATAGTTTCCTCAATGAAAGAAAGTGGTAAAAATGCCGGGCAGTCGCAAAGTCCACTCCAAGGCCTAGTATCCGTCAGCTCAAAAGGCATCGGGTATTTTCGTTTGCCGGAGGCGAAGGCGGATGATGAATCTGTCGAGATAGACACAGCCGGGCTCAAAACAGCTCTCAATCGCGACCTCGTGGAGATAGTCCTCCATCCTGCCGTAGCTGGCCGAAAGCAGACGGGCGAAGTGGTGAAAATTGTAAAGCGCAATAAGACGCGTTTTGTGGGTATTGCTCAGAAAAATGGTGGGCTCTATGTGGTGCCGGATGATCGCCGCATGTATCGCGACATTTTGATTACGGAAAAGGCGGCCGCGGCGAGTGGTGCGAAAGTTGGCGACAAAGTGCTCGCGCAGATTGTTGATTGGACCGACTCGGCGAAAAGTCCGATGGGTGAAATTGTTTCTGTTATTGGACGCGCGGGCGAACACGATGCCGAGATGCGAGCGATCGTTGCTGAAAGCGGTTTTGATATTTCTTTTCCGCCAGAAGTGGAACACGAAGCAGAAACAATTGCCGCGGAGGAACGCGCCCGCCTCGACGAAGAAGTAAAACTCCGTCGTGATTTCCGCGACATCACCACCTTCACCATCGACCCTGCCGACGCAAAAGATTTTGACGATGCGCTTTCTGTGCGTGAGTTGAGCGCGGCAGAAGTGGCAAAAAAGTACGCCTCCCGCGGCGAAAATTCTCCCGGAAAAATTTACGAAATCGGCGTCCACATTGCCGATGTCTCCCACTACGTCCGCCCCGGCACAGCGCTCGACGATGAAGCAATAAAGCGCGGGCTTTCTGTGTATCTCGTTGATCGCACTATCCCGATGTTGCCCGAAGTGCTTTCAAACGATCTCTGTAGCCTAAATCCAAATGTCCCCCGCCTATCTTTCAGCGCCGTTTTTGAGATGAACGGAGAGGGCGAAATTTTAAACGAATGGTTTGGCAAAACGGTCATCAATTCCGACAAACGCTTTAGCTATGAAGATGCGCAGAAAGTCCTCAATGCCGGCGCAGGAGAATATTTCGATGAACTTAGTTTGCTCAATCGCATTGCCAAAAAATTGCAGGCGAAAAAATTTGCGGCGGGAGCGATTGATTTTGAGACGGAAGAAGTGAAGTTTCGCCTCGACGAGCACGGCGTGCCAATAGAAGTGTATAGAAAAGAGCGACTCGAAACGCACAAACTGATCGAAGAATTTATGTTGCTCGCCAATCGCCGCGTGGCCGAGCATGTTTTCAAAGCAAATAAAAATAAAGGCGCGACGTTTATCTATCGCATTCACGATTTGCCAAACCCAGACAAAATTGCCGACCTCGAAACTTTTCTTAAGGCGCTCGATATTGATCTCGTTGCCGGCGCGAGTGGCAAAAAAGGCAAAGGTTCGGGCAACATCAGCTCAAAAGATATAAATAATTTGCTCAAACGCATTGAAGGCACACCACACGAGTCGCTTATAAAGACAGCTGCCATTCGCTCGATGGCCAAAGCGATTTATTCTACAAAAAATATTGGTCATTTTGGTTTGGCTTTTGAATATTACACACACTTCACATCGCCGATTCGTCGTTATCCTGATCTTTTGGTGCATCGTTTGCTTCAACGCGAACTCACGGGCGGCAAAATCAAGCAAGATGAATTTGCTTTTTATGAACGCATTGCCGCCGACGCCTCTGAAAAAGAAATTTCTGCGTCTGAAGCTGAGCGCACATCTATTAAATACAAACAAGTTGAATACATGTCGAAACACATCGGCGAAGTTTTTTCTGGCACGATCACCGGCGTGGCCGACTGGGGCATTTTTGTGGAAGAAAAAAATACTAAGTGCGAAGGTCTCGTGCGCATGCGCGATCTCGGCAACGACTTTTGGAATCTCGATAAAAAACGCTACGCAGTCATCGGCGAACGCACCAAAAAAACTTTTTCTCTCGGTGATGAAGTAAAATTTAAAGTTGTTGGTGCGGATTTGGAGAAAAGGATGTTGGATTATGTGTTTGTCTAAGCGCACCTTGACAGAAAGAATTTCATATGCTAGGATGGATTGGGATTTATTGAGCCATTTTGGTTCAAAATCTGCACATTCCAAACTTCAAACAAAGGGAGATAGGACATGAATCGCATGAACCTCGATAGAATGTATCAGATTCTTCAGGAAACCACTGTTCAGCTTCGAAAGGGCGAGGAAATCGAGGGCGACCCGAAACTCGTCGGTGCCGTCAAAAACCTCAAAGAGGGCGACGACATCAGCAAACTCCCCGGCGGCGTGGTGCACATCTACGCCATGCCGCACGAGGCAGAAGCGAAGAATGGTGTTGAGAAAGTGGATTGCCACTTCATCATCATCGGTGTGGACAAAGCCAAAGCGAAGACGCACAAGGACGAACTCGTTGCCATCCTAAAGGACTGGCCCTCGGAAGCACACGGTAGCACCATTCCAAAACTGTCGGAGGGTCCGAGCTACATCCATGTCGGTGGTGCGATCGGAAGCCAAGGGGCGGCGTTCCAGTTGTTCGCTCTCGGTAAGGTTCTCGGTCTCTGGGACATCATCACACCCGCAAAGCTCGGTATCACCGGACCTAATGCGGATCGGATGGCTGGTTCAGGATTCGTGATGATCGACGGTTTCAAGGCAGCATGACTCATCTTTCTGTTCTATAAATCAACCATAGGCGCACGACTCTCGAGTATGTGCGCCTTTTATTTTGCCACCGCGACGGCCTCGTCAAATTTTATAGAAAGCAATTTTGAAATGCCGGTCGCCATCGTCACGCCATAAAGCACGCCAGCGCGCGACATTGTTTCGCGATTGTGGGTGATAAGAATGAGTTGAGAAAGTTTGGAAAGATTTTCGATCATGTCGCCGTATTTGCGCGAATTGGCTTCGTCGAGAGCAGCATCGGTTTCGTCGAGAATAATAAACGGTGGCGGCTTCACCTGCGACATGGCAAAAATGAGCGCGATGGATGTGAGCGCGCGTTCGCCACCAGAAAGCATCATGAGACCCTTCACCTTTTTCTTCGGCAAAGAAACACTGATGTCGATGCCGATATCTTCTGCTTCATCGCCTTCCATTTCGCCCATCACACTCGCACTTGCAACACCGCCCGATTCTAAATTTTCTCCGTCTAAGAGAGACGACAAATCAGTATCGCGCTTTTTGTGCTTCACAGGCCGCGAGACATCGAGCGACGCTGAGCCACCACCAAACATAAGGGTGAAAAAGTTTTGAAATTGTTTATTTATTTTCTCAATTCCCTCTTTAAATTCTGTTTCGATTTTTTCTTCGAGTTCGTCGATGAGTTTTTTGAGCGACTCCGACGACTTTTCCAAATCCTCTATTTCGCGCATTAAAAACGTGTCGCGTTCAGAAACCTCTCTGTATTCTTTGAGAATTTCATCGCTCGATCCGAGGCCGCTGTCTTCTAAGCGAATTTTTATTTTTTCTATCGCTCGTCGGCGGTCTGCTTGAGCGGCGCGAGATTCGGCGGCACTAGCGACACCCTCGCCCACTGCAATCTCAAAATTTTCATAATCCAAAACTTCGCGGCCGATGAGAGCACCGGCTTCGCCGAGTTCACGTTTAAAATCTTCGGTTTCGATTTTGAGTGTCTCTTCGCGAGCAGAAAAAGTGGCGAGTTCGGCTGTGAGCTGATTTTTCTTGGCGTGAATTTCAAAAACTTTTTTCTCGGCTTCGCGATTGCTGTCTTTTTCTTTTTCAATTTCATCTTGGAGAGCAGAATATTTGGCGGAAATTTTTACCTCATCGGCAGACAAAGCGGCAGAAATGCGCTCGAGCTCGGCTTTGCGCGCCAAAAGTTTTTCAATAATTTCTTTTGAGTCGTTTTCTGAAGCTACACCAGCAGACGATCGACTGTGCTCAACAACAAACTTTTTAAACATTTCGCGCACCGTGGAAATGATTTTTCGCAGAGCATTGATGTCGTTTTCGTTCGCCGCAGAAGTAGTTGCGCTTTCTATTTGCTCGGTGATTTTTTTGAGTTCGGAAAGAGGGACGGTCTGCGTTTCGCTGGCTTCTGCCATCTCTTTTTGTTTGGCTTGTAAGCGTTTTTCAGCCGAAAGCTCGCCTTCTACCTGGCCGAGCTCGCGAGCACGGGCGTCGCGTTCGGTGCGGATAGCGCGTAAATTTTCTTCGAGGGCGATTATTTCTTTGCTCTTGGCATCGAAAGTTTTTGATGATTCAAGAATCGTTTTTGCGGCCGCAAATTCTTTTTCGAGCCTGCGGAGCTCATCTAGTGCAGGCTTTTTTTCGTAATCAATTCGCACCCGCTCGCTGTCGAGAAAAATCTTTTCACGCTTGAAATATTCTTTGTAGAGCAATGCGAGCTGGGATTTTTGTTCTATCGCCTGCTCCACTTTTTCGACCTGTTTTTTGAGAAATTTGAGATGCGGCAAAATTTCGCGACGCAAAGATTCTACGGACTTAATATTTTCCTCCGTTTTTTCGAGCTTTCGCTCGCTCTCTTGCCTTTTGTATTGATAAATTTTCAAGCCAAGCGCCTCTTCGATCATACTTTTGCGCTCTTTTGGATTGGAATTGAGCACGCGATCAGCTTCACCTTGAGAAATAATGTGGTGTCCTGATGGACCAATGTGCGCCACAGAAAGAAGCTCGATCACATCGCGAAGACGCACCACCGAGCCGTTGATCAAATATTCATTTACACCATCGCGATACACAATGCGCTCCACAGACACTTCGTCAAAATCAACATTCAAAAAACGGCGAGAATTATCGAAAATGATTTTCACTGCCGCGCGATTGCCGCGTGCTGAGTCGCCGCTACCGTTGAAAATGAGATCTTCACCTCTCTTACCACGCAAAGATTTTATAGATTGCTCGCCAAGTACAAAACGAAATGCCTCCGCGATATTTGATTTGCCCGAACCGTTTGGACCGACGACAGCCGAAATTGGCACATTAAAATGAAGCTCGCTCTTTTTGGCGAAAGATTTGAAACCCGAAATTTCGAGAGACTTTAAGTACATCTTTTAAACCGCGTCGGTGCGACACATTGCCGCACGACGCAGACACATCGCACCGCTAAAACTTTTTCGTCGTAAGCGCCTTTTCGGCCGCCGCTTGTTCGGCATCTTGTTTTGATTTGCCTTCACCGGTCGCCACGAGTTCACTGCCGAGATACACACCGACGGTAAACTTTTTATCGTGATCAGGACCGGTCTCCTTCATTGTACGATATACAGGGGTCTGACTGGTAGCATCTTGTGCTTGTTCCTGAAAAAGACTTTTCGAGTCAATCCACTCACCTTTTTTAATAATGTCTTCAATGAGCGGTGAAATGTTGTCTAAAATAAATTTTTTAACCACGTCAAAACCCTGATCCATATAAATCGCGCCGATTATTGCTTCGAGAGTGTTGGCTAAGATAAATTGACGAGCCCGACCTTCGGAATCTTTGGCCTCGCCGCGAGAAAGACGGAGAAAATCATTCACTTCGAGCTCTGTAGCTACGTGTGCGCAAGTGGTGGCATTTACGAGCGCCGAACGGTAGGCAGTGAGATCGCCTTCGTTGGCCTTTGGATATTTTTTGTAAAGAAAATCGGTAATAACGAGCTCGAGTACTGCATCACCCAAAAATTCGAGGCGTTCATTATGATCGTTCGCGGTGTCTTTGTTTTCGTTTATAAAAGAGCGGTGCGTAAAAGCCTGCTCTAAAAGAGCCTTGTTTTCAAAAGATATACCAATCTTTTTTTCAAAAATTCCGAAATCAATCTGAATCATAAACCTATTTTTTCAATAAAATATTTATAGCTTTTGTAACGATCGGTAAAATGTCGTTGTAAAAATTGAGATCGAGAATGTCGGCGAGCTTAAACCACTTTGCGTCGTCGAGACCACCGTTGCCTTCTTCGAGCTTTAGATCTGTGAACTTTGCTTCGGCGAGGAAATACATAACGTGCTTTTTCTTTTTGCCAGTTTCAGGATGAAACGCAATGTATTCGTTTTCGCCGAGTTTTTCCTTTATCTCCACATCGAGACCAATCTCCTGCTTAAGCTCACGCTTGGTACCGGCATCATCGGCCTCCCCTGGCTCAATATGGCCCTTAGAAAGCGTCCAGTGGCCGAAAACGTCGTGAACGAGCGCTAGATAAATGTCGCCCTCGTGGTGAGCATATACGATAGCGCCGCCCAATTTTTCCACCGGAAGCTGATCATCGGGCACGTCTTTAAATTTCTTTTTTTTTGAGACTTCGTTTTTGCCCGGCTCGCCCATTTCCTTATAAACAGCACCGAGCACGCCGTTTACAAACTTACTACTCGTGTCGCCACCAAAAGTTTTTGCAAGCTCGATAGCTTCGTTGATGGCAACCTTCGGCGGCACTTCTTTATGGTCGGCAAAAATGAGTTCGTACAAGCCGAGTCGAAGAATATTTCGATCAACGACAGAAATTTTTTCTAGTGGCCACTCAGGAGCGGCTTTGACAATAATATTGTCTAGATCGGGCTTTTTGCGAAAAACCTGACGCATCAGATTTTCCATAAAAGAAAAATCGTTCATTCCAGGAGCGAATTCCTGGACGTTTCGAGAAAAAATCTCCATAGCCTCGGCTTCAGTTTTGACGTTGAAGTCGGCTTCGAAAAGTGATTGTACAACTATAGATCTTGCAAGGTGTCTATTTGCCATCGGCTATTTGAGTATATTTTTTTGACAAGAAACCGAGCGCTTTCCCCTTTTTGGCTTAGGCTCTCGGCTACGCCCTAACCTTGGCCTTCTCCTTAACCTTTTTGGCCTTTTTAGCGAGCTTGGCGGCCATATCTATGACCTTTTTACCCCTATACATGCCGCAATTTAAGCAAACCGCATGAGGGAGCTTTGAGGCTTTGCAATTTGTACATGTCAAAAACTGACCAGCCTTTAAAGCGTGATGGGATCGGCGGTTGCCGGTATGGGATCTAGTTGAACGCATTCTGACTACCATGGGTTGGATTGTACACGATTATTTAATAAAGACAATGCTCACAGCAGAAAGTATGACTGAAGTAACCGGCGTAGATTTCTACTGAAATCTCGCCTCACTCGGAGCCGCCTACGCGGCTTCCGAGAGTTACTTCAGTCATACTTTCTGCTGTGGCCACTAGTTATTAAAATAATTGTTAAAAAACTGGCAAGAAAAAACTCCCTGGGTCCACGGACTCAGGGAGCTTGGTTCAAATTGCACAGGAGACCTTGGCCACTGTGGCGTTGGTCGAACAGGTGAAGCTTCGGGGGAGCTCTGGACCGGCGTGGAGAGAAAATGCGAGTTGACAACACACGGCTCCTACTCATTGAGAGTTTGGAGCTCTCACTCTCACGGTTAGGAAATTGCCATTCAGCAACCCCCTTTCCGCCGTAAGAGTATCGCAGCAAGGGACAGAACGCCCAATCTTCAGTGATGTATCCCGCCACTGCCCCAGGAGCAACGAAAATGAGGCAGATTGCCGGAAACAATGCATCGACGATGCCAGATGTATCGATCACAACCTTCCTCCTTTCTGTGTCTGAGGTTAATGGTCAAGATGACGACAGAAAACGCTAGAGAACGCGCCTAGTAAAGAAATTTACTCCAAAAGATTTTTCTGTCAAGTAAAATTTTTCACAAAACTCCTCCGATGCAAATCGCAGAGGCCATTTTCGCGGATTTTTTTAATATGAAAACTGGTGCCATAACCCTTGTGTTTTTCAAAACCAAACTCGGGATAAATTTTGGCGAGCTTGCACATTTTTCTGTCGCGCAAAACTTTGGCCGCGATGGAAGCCAAAGAAATTATTGGTTCGAGTCGGTCACCGCCGCTAATTGTTTCTTGAAATAAAAAATATTCGGGCGCTTTGAGGCCGCCGTCAAGCAGAATAAGTGTCTGACTCGGATTAAGATTGAGCCTGTCGAGAGCACGACGCATGGCGAGAGAGATGGAATGAGTCAGACCGTGAGTGTCAACTTTTTCTGCGCCAACAAATGCCACGCGAAAATCGAGCAGACCATCGCGCTGACCAATGCGAATTTTTTTAAACCATTCGTCGCGAGCATCTGGTGAAAGTTGTTTTGAATCGCGAGCTTGACGGAAATTTTTGGGCAATTTACCCACCGCAAAAACCATCGCGCCAACTGCAACCGGCCCTGCGAGTGGACCACGGCCAACTTCATCGACACCAACGATGTATTTGATTTGACTTGGCTTTTGTGTTTTAAAAATGAGGCGCATACGATTAGTGTATAATTTTATCATGTCTCGTTTTACACACCTGCATGTCCATAGCCATTACAGCTTGCTCGAAGCGGTACCAAAAATCTCGGATCTAATAGAGAACGCGAAAAAGTTTGACATGAAGGCGCTGGCTCTTACAGACAATTGCAATCTCTATGGCACGATTGAGTTTTATAAAGAATGCACAGCGGCTGGTATAAAGCCGATCATTGGCATTGATGCTTATGTGGCGCCGCGAAGCAGACTGAGTAAAGAAAATATGGTGGATGCAACCCGCAGCCGTTTGATTCTTTTGGCAAAAAATGTGACGGGTTATAAAAATCTCATCAAGCTCGTCACAGCCGCACACTTCGAAGGTTTTTACTACAAACCGCGTATTGATAAAGAATTAATTGAGAAATACAAAGATGGTCTCATCGCTATTTCAGCCGCCACAAACGGAAGCATTGCCCGTGCCTTAAAAAGCGACGATCGCGAACGCGCCACAGAAGAAGCCAGATGGTACAGCCACACTTTCGGACCGGATAATTTTTTTATCGAAATCACCGAGCCAGCCAAAATGAAGTCGCTCATCGATTTTGCACACGAAGTTGGCGTGCCGATTGTTGCTTCGCAAGATGTCTACTACATCCACGAAGATGATCGCGCCGCTCGCAATACCCTTCTCTCGATTCAAAATACAAATTGGGGCAATCACGGCGATATTGGCAACGAAGAGGAAGACTTATCTTTCGGTTCGCCGGAAAAAATTGCGAAAAATTTTGAGAAAATTTTGGGCGCGGAAGCGGCGGAACAGGCCATCGCAAACAACGAAAAAATCGCAGCTATGTGCGACTTGAAACTCGAGCTTGGTAAGTGGCTGTTTCCGGCATTTGTGGTTGAAAGCGGTCTCTCGCACGACGATGAGCTTCGCCGGCTCGCATATGAAGGTTTGGAAAGACGCGGTATGGAAAAATCGCCCGAGGTGCTCACGCGTCTCGAGTATGAGCTCAAGGTTATTAAAGACAAAGGTTATGCGCCGTACTTTTTGGTGGTGGGCGACCTCATGGATTTCGCGCATAAAAATAATATTCTCACGACCATTCGAGGTTCGGTCGCTGGCTCACTCGTCACCTACTGCGCGCACATTACAAACGTCGATCCGCTCAAATATAAATTGCCTTTCGAGCGATTTCTAAATCCCGAGCGTCCATCTGCTCCCGATATCGACATGGATTACGCCGACAACAGACGTGATGAAATGATTGCCTATGCCAAAGAAAAATATGGCCACGACAACGTCGCCCAGATTGGTACATTCGGTACGATGGCGGCGCGCGGTGCTGTGCGCGACGTGACACGCGCGCTCGGCTATCCTTACACACTCGGTGACACACTTTCCAAACTCATTCCGATCGGCGCGCAGGGTTTCCCAATGACCATCGACCGCGCACTCAAAGAAGCGCCAGACTTTGCAAAAATGTACAAAGACAATGAAGACGCGACAGACATTATCGACATGGCGAAAAAAATCGAAGGCGGTGCGCGACACATTTCCGTGCACGCCGCGGGTGTCGTTATTTCTCCCGTGCATCTCACCGAGCTCGTGCCGCTACAGTACGACACAAAAAGTGCGGAAAATATTATCACTCAGTACGACATGTATTCGGTGGAAGAAGCCGGCCTTTTGAAGTTCGACTTTCTTGGCATTAAAAATTTGGCCATTCTCGCCGACGCTGTGCGCTTGGTGAAAAAGCTCGATGACATAGAAATCGACATTGAAAACGTACCGATAGACGACAAAAAAACTTTTGAAATGCTCGCGCGCGGCGAAACGATCGGCCTTTTTCAGCTAAATGGTTCGGGTATGACAAAATTTTTGAAAGAATTGAAACCGAGCTCCATCCTCGACATCAATGCCATGGTCGCCCTCTATCGTCCTGGCCCGATGGAATCTATCCCTCAATATATTGAACGCAAACACAATCCCGCGCTCGTCACCTTCCTCGATCCACGTCTCAAAGATATTTTGTCGCAATCGTACGGCGTCATCACCTATCAAGACGATGTGATGCTCACCGCTATTCACCTCGCCGGCTACTCGTGGCTCGAGGCCGACAAACTCCGCAAAGCCATGGGTAAAAAAATTCCCGCGGAAATGGAAGCCCAGAAAGGCAAATTGCTCGAAGGCTTGGTGAAAAACGGTCTGAGCGCCGCCAAAGCCGATCAGCTATGGAAACTCATCGAACCTTTTGCCGCTTATGGTTTCAACAAAGCTCATGCCGCAAGCTACGGCAAAGTGGCCTATCAAACCGCCTACATGAAGGCCAATTTTCCGGTCATTTATATGTCTGCTGTGCTCACCGCCGACTCTGGCGATGTGGATAAAATCGCCGAAACAATCGCCGAGTGTAAGCGCATGAAAATTCCGGTTTTGCCGCCGAGCGTCAATGAAAGCTTTTCTGAATTTACGGTGGTGCGGGAAAGTGCGCAAAAAAACGTCGCGGGTGGCACTGACGGCGCCGAAAAAATCCGCTTCGGTCTTTACACAATAAAAAATTTCGGTGAGACAGTTGGCGAAACGATAATCACCGAGCGCGAGAAAAATGGCCGCTTCACATCTATCTCGAATTTTTTGAATCGCATCAAAGATAAAAATTTAAATAAAAAATCACTTGAGTCGCTTATTAAAACCGGGGCACTCGATGAATTCGGCGAACGCGGGCTTCTTCTTGGCAATCTCGATCGTCTGCTTGCCTACAGCAGAGAAAAACATCGCGGACCAGAAAATCAAGAGTCACTTTTCGGCCTCATGACCGATCAAAAAGCGGCGAGTGCCATGAGCGACATTTCTCTCGACCCAGCGCCACCTGCGACACAAGAAGAAAAACTCGCCTGGGAACGCGAACTCCTCGGCCTCTATGTTTCCGGCCATCCACTTGATCGTTTCAAAGAAAAAATTGAAAAACACGGCGGCTCGATTGCCAAGGTGAAAGAGAGCGGCATCAACGGCTCGACGATCGTCGTCGCTGGCCTCATCGAAGAAATAAAAGAATTTAGCACCAAAAATGGCGAGATGATGGCCTTCATAAAAATCGCCGACTACTCCGGCAACATGGAAGCTGTCGCCTTCCCCCGCACCAAAACCGAATTCGCCTCCATCCTTGTGGCGGAAAATTGCGTGGCGATAAAGGGAAAAATGTCCAACAGAAACGGCGTGCCGAGTGTTTTGATTGAGAAGGTGAAGGTGTTGTAGGAATTTTTGACAGATAACCGACAAACAAAATGACGGCGTCTTGACTTTTTGATTGATATTTGATAGCATATGCATATTACGACGAAAAAGGTTCCGAACGGCTAATTACCTAAGGAGCCTTTTTCATTTCTATTTTTCTTCTGGTGTCCCCATCATCAAGCGCCGCAAAACATGGTGCGCCAAGCTTGTCGTACAACGATGAAGCTCTCTCGCCGTCAGGAAAAAGAATTTTTTCAAGCTTTTGCTCGGTGATTAAAAAATCAACAAGCTGTCTGTAGTCACCATCCCCAGAAACCAGCACGATTTTATCAAACAATTCTTTATAGTAGAGTTTTTTCATAACATTAAAAATAATGTCGGAATCAACATTTCCTTTCTTTTTGCCAAGCATAAGTGATGTGTGTTCACGAAATAGCAAAATGAACCCGGCACTTTGTATGTTTTCATACAATGATTGCTGTGATTCATCTAGATATCCCAAAAAATAAAAGGCTTTTGATACATCGTATTTTTTCTCAAGATAAACACGAAATCGCGCAAGATCAACTTTCCATGGGTCAATTTCTCGCTTTGCAGTACCTAGGTAAAGATTTTGTCCATCTATGAATGCGAGGTTTTTTATTTGTTCATCGTTTGTGGCCATTTTGGTATTACAAAACAGCAATATAACAAAAGTTGGCTCAATATTTTTTTAAGAAATAATAAAGAATGAACGATTTGGCCTTTTACCCTAAAAAAGCTATTATTTTGAAATGAAAAAAGAAAATTCTGACCCCAACTCCCTACCCGCCAAGCGCCACTCGCTCGCCCATCTTTTGGCCGCGGCTGTGCTTGAAATTCGCCCCGACACTCTCCCTTCCATCGGTCCAGCAATAGACGACGGTTTTTACTACGATTTTGATTTCAGCAACGGCGAGCCGATTTCTGAAAAAGATTTGGTGGCAATAGAAAAACGAATGCGAAAAATTTTGCCGTCGTGGAAAGAATTTTCACACAAAGAAGTTTCGGCGGCCGAGGCACGTGAAGTGTTTGCAAACAATCCATACAAACTTGAGCTCATAGAAGAAATAGAAAACGGCGCGGTGCAAACCGGCGAAAAAATTACTCTTTATACGATCGGCGAATTTACCGATCTTTGTCGTGGCGGTCATGTTGAAAATCCAGCGAAAGAAATCGATCCAGAATCTTTCAAACTCGATCGTGTGGCTGGTGCGTATTGGCGTGGTGATGAAAAAAATAAAATGCTTACACGCATTTACGGCCTCGCGTTTGAAACCGGTGCAGAGCTTGCGAGCCACATTGCGATGCGTGAAGAAGCTAAAAAGCGCGATCACAAAAAACTCGGCAAGGAGCTCGGGCTTTTCATTTTCTCCGATCTCGTTGGTCCTGGCCTGCCACTTTGGACACCGAAGGGCACAATCGTGCGAAATTTGCTCGACGATTATGTTTGGTCGCTCCGTCGCGAAAAAGGTTTCATGAAAGTTACAATCCCCCACATCACCAAAAAAGATCTTTACGAAACTTCTGGCCACTGGGGGAAATATGCTGACGGACTTTTCAAAATTACCACGCGCGAAAATCATCTCTATGCCATGAAGCCAATGAATTGCCCGCATCATGCTCAAATTTTCGCCGCCACTCCAAAAAGCTACCGCGACATGCCACAGCGCTACAGCGAAACCACCATGGTCTATCGCGATGAACAGTCTGGCGAGCTCTCCGGCCTCTCCCGCGTGCTTTCTATTACTCAAGACGACGCGCATGTTTTCTGCCGTCAGAGCCAGATCGAGCAAGAAGTTTTTGCTATTTGGGACATCATCGATGAATTTTATGGCGTTTTTGGTTTTGAAGATTTAAAAATTCGCCTCTCGCGCCACGATCCATCACACTTCGAAAAATATCTCGGTACACCAGAGATCTGGAAAAACTCTGAAGCCGCGCTAACGAAACTGATCGAAAAGCGAGGTATCAAAGAATGGGTAGACGGCCTCGGTGAAGCTGCTATCTACGGCCCCAAGATCGATTTCATTGCCAAAGATTCTATCGGCCGCACGCTGCAAGTGGCCACAATCCAACTCGACTTCAATCAACCAAAAAACTTCGGTCTCACCTGCACAAATGAAAAAGGTGAGAAAGAAGATGTTGTGATGATTCACTGCGCCATCATGGGATCAATCGAACGCTTCATGAGTGTACTTATCGAACACTACGCCGGTGCATTTCCATTCTGGCTCGCGCCTGTCCAAGTGGCCATCGTTCCCGTCTCCGAAGCACACGAAGAATACTCTCGCCAAATTTTAGAAAAAATAAAGGCGGAGAAAATCGACGGCGCCCAAATCCGCGCAGAACTTTTTCTCGCCGACGATTCTCTTGGCAAACGCATCCGCGAAGCTAAAGTACAAAAAATTCCTTACACTCTCATCATTGGCGACAAAGAAATTGCAAACAGCGACGCAAGCGAAGCCAACCTAAACGCCACACTAGAAAACCGCGATAAAGGCAATCTCGGCGCCCTCTCCGTAGAAGAAATCATCGCGAAATTTAGAAAAGAAATTGAGGAGAAGAAATAGCTATTATCCAATTAAAATTAAAAGCCGTCCGTATGCAATGCCAATTGCTACGGACGGCTGTTCAGAAAGCCACAGAGACATCACTCGATTTCTTTGATGATGACGTACACGACCCTACTCATTTCCGGCTTGGCGACTTGGGCCACCCTCACTTTTTCGCCCCTGTGGTAGAGATGATAGATTCCCCCAAGAGTCACCTTCATACCCGGTTGAAAATACTGGAGTTGAATAAGGTGATCACTAGCAGGATCCTGCCTCACAAAAACCCTGAGCTCCTTGCCAATCACAACCACAGAACCACTACCTAGATTTGCATGAACAATGCCCATCGTTCGCTTTCTCCTTTCATTTTAGATGGTTTCGATACACCCTCAACACATCTAATCTTATAAAAACAAAATAGTCAATAATTTTGGGCAAAAAAAAGCCCCCGAGACCAAAAATCGCGTTAGGCGTTCTCGGGGGACTTTGAGGGTCACAAGTAAAAATAATTGCGAAAGGGATAAACGGACACCTCCCGAAGAGCCATGCCCTTGCACTCTCCGAGAGGGTCCGCCACAGAAGGAAGGACTTATTACACTCCTGTTTACAGTTTATACGAGAGTTGAACCATCTGTCAACAAAAGCTTGGGGTGACACTCTCACTCAAGATCGTCAACGATCACAAAACTTGCCTGCGGCATCGCAGGAGCAATGATCTGAGCAACTTTTCTCGTTGAGCCATCGCAGTGCTCTGTTCTGGATTCTCCAAGAGTGACCTGAGTACCCCACGGAATCAGACCATGATAAGAAAGTCCCTTTCTACTTCCCCCCCCTTCGCTTCTTCTAAAAAATCTGGCATCCTTGGTGAGCTTGAACACTGGCCCTTCTTTCTTTGGCTTTCGATACTTTTTCCTAGCACCCATCGTTTTCTCCTTGTTAAAACGTCCCGCCATATTTAATCACACACAGTAAAAAAGTCCATACCCAGGCAAACTTATTGAGCCCAAAAAAAATTTGCGCCATGGTTTGCGAAAACTGCCGCAGAAAAATTTGTTTGGGCGTTAGATATCAATCGTCGCCTTCTTAGCATTCGACTGAATGAACGACTTTCGCGCTGGCACATCAGTACCCATGAGAATGTCGAAAACCTTGTCGGCATCTTGGGCGTCTACCACACCCACACGCTTCATCACGCGACGCTTTGGATCCATGGTCGTCTCCCACAACTCTTCGGAATTCATTTCTCCAAGACCTTTGTAACGTTGAATTGAAATTTTATCTTTCTTTGGTGCGAGTTTGGATTTTTTGCCCGAAGCATCTTCGTCGGCGGCTTCTTCATTCTCTTCACCGTTTGCATTTTCTCCGTCACCTTCGCCATTCGCATCTTCCTCATCCCCAGCAATATCCTCCATCTGCATACTAGCTTCTTTGCCGATGATGGCGATTTTTTCGTCGTCGTTGTAGGCGTAGAAAATTTCTTTACCTTTTTTTATTTTATAAAGCGGCGGCTGAGCGATGTAGATGTGGCCGGCATCGATAAGCGGACGGAAGAAACGATACAAAAGTGTGAGAATGAGTGTGCGAATGTGCGCACCGTCAACGTCGGCATCGGTAGCGATGACGATTTTGTGATAACGAAGCTTAGTGATATCGAAAGTGTCGCCAATGGCTGTGCCAAGTGCGAGCACGAGATTTTTGATCTGCTCAGAACCGAGCATGCGGTCGAGCCTAGCGCGCTCAATATTTAAAATTTTACCGCGAAGTGGTAGCACCGCTTGCGTACGACGATCGCGACCGCTTTTGGCAGTACCACCAGCAGAATCTCCTTCCACAATGAAGAGTTCGCTTTCTTCGGCGCTCGTGCCAGCTTGGCAATCGGCGAGCTTACCAGGCAAAGTCATGCCTTCGAGTGCGCCTTTGCGGAGCACGCTGTCTTTGGCGGCCTTGGCGGCTTTGCGGGCCTTCATGGCGAGCGTCACTTTGCCAATGATAGCCCGCGCATCTTCAGGGTTTTCTTCTAGGAAATAGGCAAACGCTTCGCTGAAAACTGTCTCCACCATACCGCGAGCTTCCACCGTACCAAGCTTGGCCTTTGTCTGACCTTCAAACTGCACTTCGCGAAGCTTTAAAGAAATAACGGCCGTGAGACCCTCCATCACATCGTCGCCAGTGAAAGAGTCGTCTTCTTTGCCGCCGCTCTTGCTACCACTGCCGCTGCCTCCCGCACTTTTGCGCACCAAAGTATTTATTGTGCGAGTGAGAGCCGTCTTAAAACCAGTGACATGCGTACCACCTTCGGAATTGTAGATATTGTTGGCAAACGCGTTGAGACGGCTAGAAATGTCGTCGACATATTGGAGTGAAATTTCGACAGACTCATATTCATTGGTTTTTTTCTCAATGTAAAAAATGTTTTTGTGAATTGGTTTGAGAGCGTTGTTGTAAAACTTTACGAGCGAATAGAGACCACCCTCAAAATAGAAAGATTGGGACGGCGCATTTGGCTTTAAATCGCGCAAATAGAAAACTTCGTCTTCGAAAAAATCGCCTTTCATTGAGCCATCAGCCGCAACTTCGCGAGCATCGATGACGCTAATTCGCAAACCTTTCACGAGGTAGGCTTGCTGGCGCATGTGAGACACGATGCGATTGAAATCGAAATCTTGTTTGCCGAAAATTTGCTCATCGGGCTGAAAGAAAACGATCGTGCCGTTTTGCTTCGTTGAAGCCACTTTTTTCACAGTCGCTTTTCTCTTGCCACGCACATATTCCTGCATATAAATGCCGCCCTCTTTGTGCACCACGACTTTTGTATATTCTGAAAGCGCGTTTACAACAGACGCGCCCACGCCGTGCAAACCGCCAGATACTTTATAACCTTCGCCACCAAATTTTCCTCCGGCATGCAAAGTGGTCATGATCGTCTCGAGCGCTGAAACTTTCGTTTGCTTATGCATATCGACAGGAATACCGCGGCCGTTGTCTACTACACGCACATGATTGTCGGGCAAAAGGGCGATCTCGATGTCGTTCGCAAAACCACCCATCGCTTCGTCGCGGGAATTGTCGAAAATTTCGGTGACCAAATGATGAAAACCGTCCGGACCCGTTGTACCAATGTACATACCCGGCCTCTTGCGTACTGGCTCTAAGCCCTCAAGTACGGAAATATCCGACGCTGTATAGTTTGATTTGGCCATTTATATAAGATTTATGAGGATTTGCAACACTTTTAGAACACTTATTGTAGCAAAATTACCCCCTTAAAACAAGCTCAAAACAGACCCCTTTATACACAATAATAAGCCCCATTTTGGGCCTTTTTTCGGCTTTTATCAATTTAAATCGATTTCATGCTTGACAGAATATACATAGTATGATATGATTAAAGCAGAAGAAGTTTGGTTTGTCTAGCACAGCGTTTGTGCAAGACACTCCGAACAAGGCTCCACAGAAGGAGTTTGTCCATGTATTACGACTCATTCACCGGCCTCTACTTCAACCCCACCACCGGAATGGTCTTCACCGCCGCCGAGATCATCGGCTTCGCCTCGGGCGACGGCGAGTGGGGCAGGTAAGCCCAACCGCCCGACAACATGGGGAAGAAGAGATTAGACCACGCTACTTTGTACGGCGTGGTCTTCTTTTTGCCAATTTTTGTAAAATCGCGGTGGCTGGTGTATATTTTAAGCCATGAAAAGAACGCAATATAATGTCTCACTCGACGAGCAGACGCAGATTCTAAAGACACTAGACGACCGAGCAGACACTCAAGCTGAGCGACTCAAGCGTTACATTGCTCTCCCCGACCTCACTCGCACTGAGGGTGGGCCACTGAAAGTCATTACCGACACAATCATCAGTCTGCCGAGCTTAAAAGATTTCGATATTATTGAGACACCAGAAGTTATTTCCCCATCTATCGTCTTCGACCTTTTTAATTTTCCCAAAGATCATCCCGCTCGCACCCAGAGCGACACATATTATGTAGACGACACGCACATTCTCCGCCCGCACACGAGTCTCATGTGGAAATATTACCTTGAGATTCCAGAGGTTTTGGAAAAACTCGAAAAAGACGGCCAAGTGGGCGCGCTATGCTACGGCACTGTATATCGTCGTGACGAAATAGATTGGCAACACACAAACGTCCTTCATCACATCGACGGTCTTTATCTTTGCAAAAAATCGGTGAAAGAACTCGGTCAGCCAGACCTCGAAAACATTCTATGGGAAGTGGCACGACAAATTTTCGGCAAAGATGTAAAAGCAGAGTTTCGTGTAGATCATTTCCCTTACACCGATCCGAGTCTCGAAATGAATATTGCTTGGGGTGAAAAATGGATTGAAATTTTGGGCGCAGGTATCGTCCATCCGGCGGTTATAAAAAATCTCGGCCTCGACCCAGAAATTTACAATGGCTGGGCATTCGGTTTTGGTGTCGATCGTCTTGCAATGATCAAAATGCAAATTCCCGACATTCGCCTCCTCCGATCTGAAGATGAGCGCGTAAAAAAACAACTCGCCGACATAAATCACAAATATCAAGCGGTGAGCAAATATCCGTCAGTGGTGCGCGATATTTCTTTCGTTGTAGACAAAGCTTCATTCAACGAATTCCGTTATTACGAAATCGTTCGCGAAATTGGCGACGATCTTATTGAAGAAGTTAAACTGCTCGACAAATACGAAAGCGAGAGCAAATTCGGCGCCGGAAAAATTAGTTACACATTCCGAATCACCTATCGCGACCTAGACCGCACACTCACAAGCGAAGAAGTTGATGTTGTACACAAAAATATCGAGAACAAAACCACTGAGGAATTTGGCGCGATGATCAGATAAAATTGCCACGGTCGATGACGCGACGTGCTTAGTAAGCTACCTAGAGCTCCGTCGTGGCAATATAGGCTCCGTCTTTTACATATACGAAACCACCACTAATTCTAAAGTCTGGGTTTTGGCCGCGAAAAATGGGGTAAATATTTTGGTAGGCAGAAGTGTCGAGCTCGAGAGCGTAAATGCCGTTGTCGAAAGAAATCAACACTGCGTCTTCCCTGCCGGGGAAAAAGTCGAGGGTGTCGATTTTAGAATTGGCTGTCCAGATATTTATGTTTTTTTGGCAAACTGCTCGCTCTTCGCAGAAATAGTATGGTGCAGTGCTCGTAGCCTCGAGCCACTCAGCACGAATGCTCGGACCAGATGCAGAGACTCGTATATCACCGCCCACTTTTAAGGCAGGTGTAGATGTGGCAAAAAGTTTGGCCGCGATCAAATAATCGGAAGAATTTTTTAAAACTTCTTCAAACTGCATAATTTTTGGCACAAGGAGTGGAAACCGAGCGGCCACTTCTCCCTTTTTTACATCCACAAACTTTGCCCATGGCCAAAAATTTTCGTGGGAAACTAAGAGCAAATAATTTTTAGCCTCCAAATTTTTTACCAAAACTTCTTTTTCAAAACGGCTCGTAGTGGCACGCAAATCGTCACCGATAAAAATCTGCGCTCCAATCTCCGGTACATACACATACACACCACCACGGCGCGTGAGATTGAACGCATCGTCGAGCGAGTAGCCAGTGGCGTAAAGCAAAAGTGTGGGAATGGCAACGATAAAAATAAAAGCAAAAAACAGAAAATAGGCTATTCGAACTTTTTTTGGCATCGCTCCCATGTGTTTTTTATGAGATTAAGTATATCAAGATTTGAGCTTCTGATGTTTCGGCGTAACCCAAAAGCCCATATAGCGACCAAACATTAGCCGTGTCTGAGATTCAAGGCCAGGAATAGAACCGAAGACGGTGATGGTGATCGGAATCAAAATCCACTGCAGAATCATAATGAGGAAATTGCCACGACTTTTCCCGACTGGTCGTTTTGGGATGAGGCTAAAAGAAATAATGGCTGAAATAATGAGGCCAGACATTGCGGCAATCATCAGACTGCGGGTGAAAATTGGCAGATTGTAGGAAAGAATTGTCGTGTTGAACTTCGCACCGCCGAGCCAGAGAGGTAGCCAACCGAGCATGAAAATGATTATCGGATTGGTGGCCAAAGACCAGTAACCCTCGAGCTGAATAAGGGCCACTTTTATTCTCTGCCAGAGCGGAATACGTTTGTTTTTTACAAAACCAAAAAGCAGATACGGCATATTTTCCACTCCCCAACCCCAGCGGCGTTGCTGTTTATACACGTTTATAGCCGTCTGCCAAAGAGTGGGCGCAAGATTGGCATCCATAGAAACCGGATAAGAAATTGGTGTGACGGTATAATCGCCGTCGTAAGCCATAAGCGCGTTCCAGAAAATGCGCGAATCTTCGGAGACCATGTTTACCTGCCAAAAACCGATTTCGTTGAGTGTTTGAAAAGGTACGGAGTGTGAAGAAAAAGTGGCGAGCTTTTCTGGGCGCTCTTGCTGAATCATTTGCCAAAATGTGCCCGACATAGCCACCACACGCGAAAGTGCCGGTGCGTCCCAAATGTTGTTGTTGTAGAGTGGCACAGGCTGGAAAGATGTGCGATACGGCCGAGCTGAAGTGAGAAAATGCCATGCCACGCAAGAAAAATATTGGGGATAAACATTTGTATCGATATCAAAAGCCGACACAATAACATCGCCATATGGAATGCCACGCGCATCGAGAATTTTTTCTCTCGCCTGCTTGGCCATGTAAGTGATATTCGAACCCTTACCAGCCATTTCGCCGGGAATGTCTTTTGGATGAACCGTTATGATAATTTCACCGAAAACGCCAGCGAATCGCGCGCGAGCTTGCTCGGCAATTCTTTGCGACTCCTCACCAGCCCGTTCTTCTATACCTAAAACAATCAGAAACTTTTTTGCGTCGTAATGCGAATCGGAAATCGACTGCAAACATTTTTCTACAACATCTGCGCCCTCTTTATAAAACGGCAAAATGAGCAAATGATAGACGTGGTCGTATTTTAGAGTCGCGAGCTTTGCATTCCAATCGGTCGCCAAACTCTGCTTCATTCTTTTCCAATTCTGACGCAAATAGATAGAAAGATATGCGGTTTTGAGAAGCCAATAAAGATCGAAGGCAATAATAAAGAGTGCGACGTAGACCGGCGCAAACCATGAGAAAACGAAACAGCCAAGAATCGTGCCCCACGCCAAGAGACCCGGCACCATTTCAAAAAAACGATAGAGCCAACGGTCGAAACCCTGAAGCTCGGTGGCGCGGCCGATATGAATAGGCTTTCTCATTTTTGGAGCCACCTGTCAGGCTTGAACTGACGACCTGCTGTTTACAAAACAGCTGCTCTACCAACTGAGCTAAGGTGGCGTGTTGCGTAATTTGTGTTTCGATAACGACCGGAAATTTCTGTTGAAATTTCCTAATCCTCGGCCTCTTCGGCCTGCGTAGTCGTTCCCGAAACACAAATTACTCCAAACGCTTAAGAATAAAAACGAGGGGGGAGCGGAAAACTTACCGTCTGTCGCCGTGGCGACCGGCGAGAGTGCGAATGAAGGGTGACGCTGAAGAGCGCGAAGAAAACACTCTCTCTCCTCTCATTTTACCAGACAAAGAATTGTACTTGGTAAGAGATCGGCGCTTCAAACGGGCGAAGAATTTTTCGATCCGACTAGGAATGCGGACCAAGACCATGAATATAGCATGTTCCTTCAAAAAATACCCGAGGTGTCGCGCAAGGCGAATAGAACTAAAGACATGACTATCGCCAGATGCAAAGAAACGAGTAATGAATGCCTCTCGGCCAGCTCTGGCCTCCCAGATTTTTAGCAAAAGCATTAGAGCGATCGCCACGAAAGAGACAGCTATAATTATGAGATTCATATAGAAAAACGAGTGTAGCGACCGATTTCGATACGCTCACCAAACTTCTGCACAGCCGCCTCTATGAGGCCAGCAATAGTTATATCTTGGTTCTTTATGAACGGCTGGTCAAGGAGGACTTGTTCACTGAAATAGGCGGCCAATTTGCCCTCCATAATCTTCTCTCGCATGGCTTCTGGCTTGTCGGCCACTTCTGAAGCTAGCGCAGCAGCAGTCTTATCACGCACCTCCTGGCTAATGTCTTCTGTTTTTAGGAATTGAGGGTTGGTAGCGGCGACATGCATAGCAATATCGTAAGCAATTTTTTTGAATTCTTCGTTTTTAGCTACGAAGTCTGTTTCACAGCCGAGCTCTACCATAGAGCCCACATTGCCTGTGCCGTGGACATATGCGGCCACCACGCCGGAGCCGAGTGTGCGGCCAGTTTTGTTTGAAGCGATGCTCTTGCTGTTTTTTTGCAAGATAACGATCGCCTTTTCCATGTCGCCCTCAGCCTCAATAAGTGCCTTGCGACACTGCATAATAGAAATACCTGTCTTGTCTCGCAATTCCTTTACGCTTTCAGTTGAGATTTCCATAATTTTGAAAATTAAAAATCGATATTAAAAAGAACTAAAAACTCACGCTAAGCGGCAACTTTGCTTGAAGCTGGTGAAGCGGTATTTGGAACTGCGCGTTTTGTTCCATCTTGATAAGCGCGAGCGATTTTGTTTACGAAGAAAGCGATGCTGTGCTTGGAAGAATCGTTGCCAGGAATTGGATAATCGACTTCTTTGAGATCACAATCGGAGCCACAAAGAGCGATGATTGGAATACCGATAGTATGAGCCTCTTCGACAGCGATAGACTCTTTTTCTGAATCAACGACGAAGATGGCTTTTGGCAATTCTTTCATGAGAGAAAGACCTTCAAAATAGAGGCGTAGCTTGTCGATTTCACGGTCGATAAGGAGGCGCTCTTTTTTTGTGTATTTGCCGAGCTCGCCTTTTTCTTTTTGGCTAGTGAGCATTTCGAGCTTCAAAACTCTTTTGCGGATTTCTGGAAAATTTGTAAGTGTGCCACCAATCCAACGACCAGCCACGAAAGGCATGTCGATCTGCATAGCACCAGCGCGGATAGCCTCACGGGCCTCGTTTTTGCCACCCACAAGAAGGATTTTTGCCGACTTTGAGCCAAGATCAGAGACAAAATCGAGCGCTTCCTGGAGGGCGCCGCTTGTCTTTTCTAGGTCGAAAATTTCGATCTTATTCTTAACACCAAAAATAAAAGGCTTAGCTGAAGGATGACGACGAGACTTAGTATAGCCAAAATGAGCCCCTACACTGAAGAGCTCTTGGATGACGTCGTTGGTTTTGGCGTGCTTGGTTACTTCCATAATTTGTTTTCAAAGCCTATCAGATTGGGCGGTTTAGCGCAAGATTCTCCAGAACCGCCAGATCATCCTTAGTATTTGGCTGTAAAACCTCTAAAATATCGGCCATAGGGGCAACGACCACCCTCTCACCCTGTCTTTTCGCAACGTGCAGTAAGTCGGTTATATAGTATTCCTTCTGAGTGTTTTCGTTTTTTAAATTATCAATATTACTCCAGAGCCACTTTGCACTAAAAACATACACCGCCGGATTCACTTCTCGAAGTTCTATCTCCTCATCATTGGCGTCTTTATATTCAACAATTCTTTCTAATAGACCGTCTCTGTCACGAACTATCCTTCCAAAACGCGTTACTCCCTTGCGCCAATCCTCAAAATCTGGGAGCAATGCGGTGGCTAGTGTGACTGTCGCTTTGTTTTTTAAATGTGTGTCTATAAGAGCGGCGAGAGTCTCTTTGGAAGTGAGGGGTTGATCGGTGGAAAGGACTAAAATGTCTTCATGTGCATGGTCTAAATTAGCCTTTGCGGAAAGCACCGCGTGGCCTGTACCCAATTGTTCTGTCTGATGAGCATAATTGAGTCCCCTTCCCAGTTCTTCAAAAATTCTTTCCTTTTTATGACCAACAACTATCACTGGTTTCAATTCCAAACCAAGACTTTCTACAGTATCTAGAATATGTTTCAAAAAATATTTTCCACGAAGCAAGGAAAGGGCTTTGGGATCGGCCGACTCCATTCTTGTACCTTTTCCAGCTGCTAGTATAACGACCTGAAGCTTGCTCGTGTCCAAATTCGTCATTTGCTTTTACTTTTTCTCAAAAAAGCTCTCGCAAGCCTCCACAATTTGATCTAAATCGCCAGCTAAAATGGTTTGGATGTTGTGCCAAGACTCTTTCACACGATGGTCGGTAATGCGGTCTTGGAGGATGTTGTAGGTGCGGATTTTCTCAGAACGGTCGGCAGTGCCTATCTGATCCTGCCTCTCAGAGGCGTGCTTTTTGGCCTCAGCCTCCTGCTGAAGCACCTCAAGCTTGGCACGGAGAATCATCATGGCTTTTTCACGATTGTTGGCCTGACTACGCTCGGAAGTGGAGCGCACATCTATGCCCGTTGGGCGATGAATGAGGCGAACGGCCGTTTCAACCTTGTTGACGTTTTGCCCACCAGCGCCACCGGAGCGAGAAAATTCCATGTCGATGTCGGCGGGGTTGATTTCAAAAGTCGACTTTTTGCGAATTGGGAGAATTGCAACAGAAGCTGTAGAGGTGTGGACTCGGCCCATTTTTTCCGTAGCTGGTACGCGTTGTACTCGATGCACACCCGACTCAAAACGGAGCTTGCGATAGACATCCTTACCTTTTATCTCAAAAGAAACTTCTTTGTAACCGCCGAGATCACTTTTCGACTCATGGATAAAACGATGGCCCCAGCCCTGCCTGTCGGCATATTTTGAATACATGGTGGCCAATTGCTCGGCAAAAAGTGAGGCTTCATCGCCACCGGCACCAGCTCGTACTTCGACAATCGCCTCGTTTGGAAATTCTTCTTCGGCTTCATCTTTGGAAACAATCATTTCCATTTGTTCCAAAAGTGCTTTTTTTTGCGTTTCTATATCGGCCAATTCTTCACCCGCAAGCACGGTAAAAGACGGGTCGGAGGCAGACATGCGCTCGACTTCCTTGCCCTCTTGCTCGAGCTTTTGATACATCTCGGCTAAGTAGAGAGTTTTAGGATTACTTTTGAAGCGATCCAGGTTCATATGGCCCGCTTATTTTTTCTTAGCGGCGGTCTTAGCGGCAGCTCCAGCGGCGCTAGTGGTGGCAGCGGCGCGGCGAGTTCTAAATTTTTCAACACGACCTGCGGCATCGACAATCTTTTCTGTGCCTGTGTAAAAAGGATGACACTGACTGCAAATTTCTACGCGAATAGCCTCTTTGGTAGAGCCAAGAGTAAACTTATTACCGCAAACACACTCAACGCTTGCATTGGCAAAATATTTTGGATGTATTGCTTCTTTCATGCGGAAAACTATATCATAAAGCGATTTTTGAGCAAGTTGCGGGACAATTTGCCAAAAAAATCCGCAAAATTAGAGATCCTCGAGCGGATTGATCATATTTTCCTGAATATTTGTAGCGTGCTTCAAGACGCTTGCGGCATAGCCCATACCGCGAGTCTGCCAGTAGCCACCGGCATAATATTTGGCCGCGGCTGTAGACTCCGCTGTATATCCGCCCGCGCCCGCGCCTAAATCGCTCAAATAGAGAGCTGAGGCAAAGAAGGCATCACGTGGTTGCCATGGATCGGGAGTGGACTTGTTTATCAAAGAAGCAATTCGTCCTTCAAGACTCACCCATGTGGAAGGGATAAATTGGGATGGACCCATGCCACCACCATAGCCGCCCGGCTGTGGGCAAGATACCGGCCGCGACTTTGGATCGAAACCAAGACGATCGGCGATAGCCAAAAAAGGAGTGATGTCTCTCGTTGGCTTCATAATGCCCAGAAATGGCGTGCCAGTATTTTTGCCAATGCCATCGCCGGTTACGAAATCGGTTACCAAACACTGACCAACATTTTGTCCGAGATTGGATTCTTGAGTTAAAATTGCCAAAAGAAAAGCTGGTCGTACGCCAGTCTTTTTACTAACTTCATTTGCATACTGAAGAGCAGTACCGAAAGGAATAGCGGCCGTATCACGCAAAGAGAATAGTGCGGAGCGGATTTGGGCGGCCTTTTTTTCGCGCTCAGCCAAGGCTTGAGCGTAGCCTTTCTCCTGATTGCGACTGATATTCAAAAGAGCTTTTTTCTCGGCTTCTTTTTGTTCTACGAGGCGTTTTTCAGTTTCTACAGATACCCGCGCATCCGTCTCCTGACTTTTTTTGGTACTCAAAACCTTCTTCTCAGTCTCATTTTGAGTTTTTGTGTCGCGCACATCGGCCAAAAGTTCGTGAAGAGAACGTTTTATGGAATCGAAAGAGTCGAGATCGGAGAAAAATTCTGAGATGTCTTCATTTGAAAGAGCCATCTCAACAACCGAATACGAATCAACCTCATTTGTTTTTCTTATTAACTCGGAGAGGGCGTCTTTACTACGCACAATCTGCCCCTCAAGCTCGAAAATGGTTTTTTCTTTTTCACCGATGTCTTTTCCGAGCGTTTCGATGGCGAGATTTCGGGCTTTAATGACAAGCTTCGCCTCTTGTATCTTTGCGTTTAGAATCGCCGTGTCGCGTGCGAGCGAGGCTGTCTCTCCTTGTTTTTCGGTCAAAACCTTTCGCCACTCAACGATTTCTTTCTCGGTCTGTTTAAGTTCTGAACGGAGACGTTTTTCGCGGGCGTCTATGCTTTCGCCGGCAATGGTTTGAGCTTGGAGAATAGATAGATCGAAAATACCCGACGACGCAAAGATAGCGACAGCGAGAAAAAACATCGTCAACAAAAATAAACCTCTTTTCATGAGAATTTAATTGTAACATGACAAGAAAAAACCCAAGGTGGATACCCTGGGTTCGAAATGCAGACTAAAAAAACTAGTGTCACGGCATGAATGGAATCGCCTTGGTGTAGCCATCGAGCCAAGGCGAAGAGAGACGAATGAAACGCGGAGACCACAACCCCCTTTGACAATTAAAGCCTGGGACTGCCCTATTGCCGGCCTCGTCCTCTAACACATCACCAACGATGGCCAAAGAATCAATCCCTCCCACATGAAGACGGGCGAGAATACTGGCCTGCTGAGCGTCTTTTCTGTCCCAATCCAGGGCTAGGAAGAAAGACAGTCCGAGAACATTCAAAGAAGCTGGCCTGACCATACCCAAGACATCTTCGCCGATCAGGTTTTCATCAACTTCGAAGTGAGTGACGCGACCCATTTGGATTGGATCTGACGACCCCTCACCCACTCCACGAACATAGGAAAGGAATCGGATTGCCTTGGTGTCCAGACGAACACCCTGCCACCCCCCGAGAGCTTTGGCACGACGAGGAATCTTCCACCTTTCACCAAAAGCTTTCTGGAACTTGGTAGAATCGAAGGGTGGGAGCTCCAAATATGAGCCACCCGCACGAGGAGGCGTAGGCGGACGACGACCAACAGCAGTATTTTTATCCACGAATGTGACGCCACCAGAGGAAACCGAAGCGTGGCCTGAACGAGCATTGAAAGTCTTAGGCAAAAGACACCCCTTGTTTGAAAACTTGAAATCACCTTCATCCACCTGGAAACATTCCAGACGAAAAGGAAAACAGTCCGTCGAAATTTATATACTAAAAAGTGAGATTTGTAAAGCGCGGCGAGATGCGACGGCGTGCGGCGATTATTCTTCCTTACCTTTCGCCGGAGCGGCTTCACCTTCAGCACTCTCTTCTTCTTTCTTACCCTTCTTTTCTACTTCAATAGCAGAGAGATCGACAGGAGCGGCTTCTTCCACCACCTCTTCTTTAGGTTTAGCAACGAGAGCCACCACTTCATCGGCAGCTTCAAGCAAAGTAACACCAGTGGGCATTGCAATATCACCAGCCAAAGCCTGACTTTCAAAATTTACAAGTTTAGAAACATCAATTTTCAAATCGCGAGGCAAATCTTTTGGCATCGCCTCTATCTTTATTTCATAAAGAACCTTAATAAGAATACCGCCAAGATCTTTCACCGCCGGCGCAACACCCACAAACTCCACGGGCACAGCAAGCTTCACAGTATGACCTTTTTCGAAAACATAAAAATCGGCATGGCGAGGAGTTTCTTTTACAGGATCAAAATCGATATCGTGAATGAGGGCTTCGAGGTCGCCTTGTTCGCCATTGCCGGCGCCGGAAAGAGTAACGACGCCCGTTTCACCAACATCTTCCCAAACCTTTATAAAATCCTGCAACTTCACAGACGCAGACATAGATGGCTGTTTTTTGCCATAAAAGACAATAGGCATAAGGCCAGACTTGCGGAGCTCGTCTAGCTTTTGACCCGGATTGCGAGGTTTTGTTTCTAACTTAAGCATCAGAGCATTATAAACATAGTTGGAGAAAAAACAAGGTGCGGACACAGACTTCGCAGTAAATTAAAGGGGCCCGCACATGAAATGCGAGCCCCGATGAAAACTAGAAAATGTAACTCTGCCGAGAATTGTTTTGGACCGGCTCTGTCATCTTCAGAATAATCGGACCAAAAATCACCGTGGCAGAGATGATTGCGCCCACCAGCATCTGAAGAGCGAACATTTTCCACCGCCTCTCGTAGTCGAAGTTGTCGAACAAATCCAAGAGAAACGAGGCATTCCCCAACAAACTCATCGAGAGAACAAAAACGAAAATGGGCGAAGCGTCAGCGAAAGACGTCAGAGCCGAGAAAAAAGAAGCCAACAAAGCAACGAGTGAATAAAAAAAGATGCGCTCGAGTTGTGACAAGGTCGTAGAACCTTGGTTGATAAGTCCAACGATAACACTGAAGGCAAAAATCAGACCCGAGGGAAGAACGATTGTAAGCCACTCGTTTTCCCATCCAAAGTGAGTAAGGACCAAAAAGACAGCCGACAAAATCACGGAAACCAGAAACGCCCAGATGATGTCTCTTTTCATCACAAAGCTCCTTGATCTGATGCCTTATTTTTACTCTCACGAAGAGTAGAAATGAAGCATTTGTGTGTCTTTATCCGTCCAATATTTTACATAACTGTTGAGGTGTGTCAACGACAACGCGAGAAATTATTAAAATCTAACTCCTCACCAAATGTTCGTCCAAATACTCAAGTGTGCCCCCCACTTTCTTTCCAGGATTAAAAATATTTTGCGGATCGAAAATGTGTTTGATCTGGGCGAAAATTTCGCAAATTTCTGCCCCGTACATCTTCTGCAAATACGGCGTGCGGATGATGCCGTCGTTGTGTTCACCGGTTATTGAGCCGTGATACTCGGCCACGAGGTCGTAAATTTTATCTGAGACTTCGCGAATTATGCGGCGATTGCGGCCGTCTTTCATATCCATTAAAGGAATTATGTGGAAGTTGCCGTTGCCCGCATGGCCGGCGATGGTGTAGAGCAATTTGTATTCATCGAGAATGGCGCGCATCTTCGGCAAAAATTCTGGCAGATGCTCTGGCGCAACTACCACATCGTCTACAAAAGGCGCGGTGCGGCGGCCTTTCACATGCTGACGCAGAAGATTGAAGCTTTCGCGGCGTATCGTCCAATATTTTTCGGCTTCGCTTGGTGAGCTTGTGGCGCGCATTTTAAAACCAAAATTTTTCACGCCGTTTTCTAGCTCGGCCATTTTTTTATTTATTTCAGCTTCACTGTCGCCCGAAAATTCCACGAGCAAAATGAGTTTTGGAAAGCCGCCAGTGAGCAACATCCAAGCTTCCGGTAAAAAACTAAAGATGAGCTTCAGAAAACCGGCTGTTTTCATACTTTTGAGCATACTTGGCAAAAATTTTACCGCGAGTTTCATCGTGCTGTCGTCGTACGATTCAAGACTTTCGGGCTTAAATGGCAAAATAGCTTTCACCAACTCACCAAGTCGCGAAATATTTGGCATAAAAATCACAAAAAGTTTTGAAACTGGCTTCACCGGCACGAGTTTGAGCGTCGCTTCTGTAACAATGCCAAGTGTGCCCTGCGAGCCGACGATGAGCTTGGTGAGATCGAAGGTTTCGCCGTCCCAAACATTCCAAATATAGTAACCGGCAGAATTTTTGGAAACTTTTGGCTTGGCGGCAACGATTTTTTCGTGATTTTTCTCGATGAGTTCAAAAATTTGGCGGTAAATTTTAGCTTCAAAGCTGTCTTCGGCCATTTTTTCTTCAAGCTCACCGCGAGTGAGTGGCTTCACGACGCGCTCCACCCCGTCGACAAAAACCATTTTGATTTCGCGCACAAAATTTTCCATTTTTCCGTAGCGAAGAGTTTTTTCGCCGGCAGAATTGTTGGCCACCATGCCGCCGAGCGTGCAAAGATTTTTCGACGCAGTATAACAAGGCAAAATAAGGCCATTTTTCAAGGTTTCTGGCTCAAAATCGCGATAAAAAGTGCCTGGTTGAATGACGGCGGTTTTGCCCGCGGCATCTATAGAAGTGTCGCCGTGAATGTGTTTCGTGATATCTAAAATAATTGACTCATTGAGCGGACCGCCAGACATGCACGTGCCAGCCGATCGTGCGGTGATGGAAAGTGGCGTGTCACTGCCGCCCGCATCGTGCGCGCTTTTATTTTCGCGCACAAAATTTACAACACGACTAATATCGGCCGCATTTTTTGGAAAAACGACAAGCTGTGGCTTTACTTCAAAAAGACTGGCGTCGCGACTCGCCTTTTTGAGCGCGGGAGCGTCGTCGGCAAATTCACCTTCAAAAGTTTCGCCGCGACTGGCGAGAAATGTGCTGATTTTTTCTTTCAAGTTCTCTGACATTTTGGAAAATTTACGAATGTGCGCCGGATTTTTTCGTCTACGCGAGTTTTTGCGGCGATGCGACTTAGTTAAGCCAAACCATTAAAAGTTTTTAATTTCATCTCAACAACTTTTTCAACGGCGGCGACAGACGGCTTCAAAATTTTATACGGTGCGATTTCTTCGGGATTTTCTTGCAGAGCGAGCTTGAGCGCGTCGCGATATGCGAGACGAATTTCGGTATTGATGTGGACGATTGAGACGCCAGAGTGAATTGCAGCTAAAAAGTCTTCAGCTGAATTGCCCGAGCCGCCGTGGAGCACGAGAGGTACGCCTGCGGCCGCGCGAATGGCCGCCACTCTTTCAATATTCAACTTCGGATCGACGCCGCCGCGAAGCATGCCGTGAAAATTGCCCACCGCTGGTGCAAGCAGATCGACACCCGTCTCTGCGACAAATCGTTTTGCATCTTCGGCGTTCGTGAGTGATTCTTCACCAAGTTCGACACCTTCAGGAATGGCATCGAGAATTTTTGAAGATTGACCGATGTAGCCGAGTTCACCTTCCACAAGTACATCCCGGCCAGTCGTGCGCGAAACTTCCCTTGCATACTCCACGCACTGTTTCGTCGCCACAATATTTTCTTCGAGCGAAAGCTTGGCACCGTCGAAAATAACAGAATCAAAACCGGCATCGATCGCCTCTTTCACTTTCTCAAAAGAATATGTGTGGTCGGCATTTAGGAAAATCGGATAATTATATTCTTCACGAAGGCTATTCACAAGCGCCACAGCCTGCTTTACACCGATAAATTCCCTCTCGCCTTCCGATGCGCCAATAATCACCGGCAGATTGAGCTTTTGCGCCGCATTAAAAATGCCGCGCAGTGCCTCAAGATTTGAAATATTGAAATGACCGATAGCAGTTTTGTTTTCAGCGACCGATGTGATGTGTTGGCGAAGGGTTTGCATGGATTTTTATATTCTAAAGGGCTACGAGTATATAAAAGAGATTGAGTAATACAACCAAACCAACAAACCGACTATCAAGTATACTCTGTTACTCTTATATAGAAATAAATTCCTTTCTCTGTTGGTAAAAATACTTGTAATAAGGAATAGAACAGCCAGAATCAAAAGAAAGCCTGGAACTATTAAATAATTTAATTGTTCAAAAAAATCTGGTCCTCTACCCGAAAGACCCCATATCATCAAAAAGAAGAAAAACATACCGCCCCACCAAATTGCAGATATCAAATTACAAACAATCATGAGGACTTTTGACATAGTATTTTATATTAGAATAATGCCTCCCAATAATACCACGGCATAAAATCTATATGTTACAATTTTCCTATGTTCAAAAAATTTCGTCTAAATTCCAGCACACCCGACTTCCTCGCCATCGGCGACATAGCGACCGATGCTTTTATTCGACTCAAAGATGCGAGCGTTCACTGCAAACTCAATCGCGAAGATTGCGAGCTCTGCCTGCGCTTTGCCGACAAAGTGCCGTTTGAATTTGTGGAGGTGGTGAAAGCGGTGGGCAATGCCGCCAATGCCGCCGTGTCTGCTAGTCGGCTCGGCCTTTCCACGGCTTTTATGACCGACATTGGTGGCGATCAGGAAGGTCGCGAATGCATAGATGAACTCAAGAAAAATAAAATTTCTGTTCAATATGTAACGAAACATAAAAACAAAAAAACTAATTATCATTATGTGCTGTGGTTTGAAGATGAGCGCACCATTCTCATCAAACACGAAGACTATGATTATAAATTCCACGCGCCTCGAAAAGCACCGCGTTGGGTTTACCTTTCTTCACTTGGCGCCAACTCGCTCGCCTATCAGCTTCAGATTGCCGACTGGCTCAAAACTCACAACGAAATAAATTTCGCCTTTCAGCCCGGTACGTTTCAAATTAGCGCAGGTATGGAAAAACTCGAACCTTTCTATCGCCTCGCTCATGTCTTTTTCTGCAATGTTGAAGAGGCGGAAAGAATCTTGAAAACGGCGGGTGGCGGTTATGTCGCAGACGCCGCAAATTCCGAATTCCCCGACACAAAAATCAAAAATCTTTTGATGGCCATGCACAAGCTTGGCCCGAAAATTGTCGTTATCACCGACGGACCGCGCGGAGCGTATGCGTTTGATAGCCAGGCCGCCAATGGTGCGGGAGAAATGTGGTTTATGCCGCCCTACCCCGATCCAAAGCCGCCGTACGAGCGCACCGGCGCTGGCGATGCTTTTGCTTCTACGTTTACAGCCGCTCTCGCTCTTGGAAAAAACGTTTCCGAAGCTTTGCAATGGGGACCGATCAATTCAATGTCTGTCGTGCAATACGTCGGCGCGCAAAAAGGTTTGCTCGGTCGTCGTCAGATAGAAGAATTTTTGGCAAAAGCGCCGGCGGATTATAAGCCGAGGAGGATTTAAGCGGCGCAAGTACTTGCATTTAATTATTTTTTAGTGTAATATGCCCGAGTAACCAAGAAAAAAACCCTTGTGCAGATTCGTCTGCATAGGGGGCTTTTTCATTTTAGGTCCTCCTTTCTCTTTTCAATCACCTTCCGACTCAAAAAAGCCGATAGAACTATCGCAATAGCTGTAACAATCAGCGCATAAATAAACTTGCCGCCTGTTGTGCCACCAAAACCAGCTAGATTTCTGAAAAAAGATTTTAATGCCTCATCCCAAGCCAATGCCGCAATGAACCCTGACGCAGATAGAATTAAAATTGTTGAACGCTCTAAAACTGTAGAGCGAATATGTGCCAACTCATAGCGTTTTAAAAATTTTTCCAAGTCGGGTAAGCTGACTTCGAAAATCGGTGCATCTTTATCGTTCGACTGATCATTATTTGGATTTTGTTCCATGAGTTTTTACGCGCAAAAATAATTATTTTCTAGCGATGACTTTCTTCACTGCCTCTTTAATCGCATCCACACCCATTCCATAATATTCAATAAGCTCTTCAGGTGTGCCCGATTGGCCAAATTTGTCATCAACGCCGACAAATTCCATCGGCACAGGATAATTTTTCGCGAGACATTCGGCGACAGCACTGCCCATACCACCGCGAATTTGATGTTCTTCGACTGTAACGACAGCACCGGCTTTTTTTGCGGCGGAAATAATGGCGGTTTCATCGAGCGGCTTTATGGTCGGTAAATTAAGTACAGTGACTTTAATTCCTTCTTTTTCCAAATCGCGTGCGGCAACGAGCGCTTTATATACCAGAGCGCCAGTGGCAATGATTAGCACGTCAGAATTTTCGGCGGTAGTTTTTTCGCCAAAAGATTCTAGCTCACCATCGCGGCGTGGCGTCCGTCCTGTTTCCCAAAAAATTTGAGCTTTGCCGATTTCAAAAGGTGTGGCGTCGGTAGTCATGACCGGCGTTTTTTCGCGAGCGAGGCGGATGTAGACGGGTGTGTCGGTTTTTGCGGCGGCGAGTGTGGCTTTGCGGGCTTCTATAGAATCGCAAGGTGAGATGACGACCATTCGCGGAATGACGCGTGTGATGGCAATGTCTTCAATTGCCTGATGCGTGCCGCCGTCTGGACCAACGGAAATGCCAGCGTGCGAACCAGCGATTTTCACCGGCTGATCGTTGTAGCAAATTGTTGTGCGAATTTGTTCCCAGTTTCTGCCGGGGCTAAACATCGCATACGAAGTAATGAAAGGAATTTTGCCCATCGCCGCCATGCCAGAAGCAACGCTCGCTAAATTTTGTTCGGCCACGCCAATTTCTATGAAGCGCGTTGGAAATTTTTTCGCAAACGGAAGCGTTTGTGTCGACTCAGTGAGATCGGCGCACAGTGCCACCACGCGGTCGTCTGCTTCACCAGCCGCAAGTAAACCTTCGCCATAACCTTTGCGAATTGGAATTTGTTCGACGTCAGCGTCGAATAGTTTTTGATTGAGATTTGCGGAATTGTTCAACATGTTTTCTGGTTGGATTTGGGGCAAATTTTTGCAGAAATAGTATTGACATTTTAATATGTTTAGCGATAGAATGATAGTGCTTCAAGGGGTTACCCCGCGACCTCCGAAAGGAGGAATATTGTTTCCAACAAAGAGCCTCGCAAAGGCTCTTTGTGTTAAGTGAAAATCTTCTTCGCTAATTTCTCCAAACTTTGACCACATTCTCCTGTAATCAATGACTCGAACCTGGCTCAAGATCACAGAATTTTCCTTACCGTTTAAAGTCACCGGAACATACCAAGCTCTTACTTTTTGAGGTTGTGTTGAAATAGGAATCGCCAAAAATGTATTCCTTGATATTTTTCTGAAAACTAATACTGGCCGCGAAAAAAGTTTACTTTTTCCATTTATTTCATAACCAATATTTTCTCCCAAGCTACACCACCACACTTCACCTTCTTTAAAAAATGGCGGCGTTTGCGAATTGCTGTGCAATTTTTCTTTCAGAGTAAGCCACTCCAAAAATCTCTTCAGAATTTCCATTTGTATTTATAAGCTTTTGAGGCTCACAAATACTGCCACAAGGAGATAAAGTTTTAATTAAGAACCGCTAAAAAATAAACTAGTTATTGGTGTTCACTCTTAATTTTACCACCAAGCGTGCGCAACTCTTCGAGCGCAATCCTTACCTGATCCTCTTTCGGCGGGTCGCCGGGAACATCTTTTTTGCCGAGAGGGTCGCCGTGCCAACGGAAATCTCGTTCGGCAAATGAGACACCTTTGCCGGGAATTGTGTGAGCGATGATAACAGACGGCTTTTCAAAAACAGCTTTGGCGGTGTTGACCGCGCCGACGATTTGCTCAAAGTTGTGTCCGTCTATTTCCTGCACGTGCCAATTGAACGCTTCCCACTTCGCACGAAGTGGTTCGAGCGGCATTATGTCTTCGGTGAAGCCGTCTATTTGAATGTTGTTGCGGTCGACGATGGCGATGAGATTTTGTAATTTATTTTTTCCCGCTAGCATCGCCGCTTCCCACATTTGGCCGCAATCGTGTTCGCCGTCGCTCAAAAGGGCAAAAATGGTGCGATCGCTTGTCGGGCCGGCGTCTATTCTATCGGCCAATGCCATACCCACAGCCTGTGAGAGCCCGGAGCCGAGTGGGCCAGAGCTCGTCTCGAGCATCGGTAAAAATTCGCGATGAGGATGACCTTGCAAACGCGAACCAAATTTGCGCAAAGTGTTTAGCTCGGTGAGTGGAAAATATCCGCGATGGGCCATCGTAGCGTAGAGAACGGGGCAAATGTGGCCATTTGAAAGTACCACGCGATCGCGCTCAGGCCAGTCGGGTCGCTTTGGATCGTGTTTCAAAACGTGAAAAAATAGAGCGGTAAAAATATCGGCCATACCGAGCGGACCAGCCGTGTGCCCAGAGCCCGCCACCACAAGCGACTCAATAATAGACTGACGAATTTTATTCGCCGTGAGTGCGAGCTCTTCTATTTTCAAATCAGAGAGATGCGACATTTAATAATAAAAATAATTAATTCTTTTTAAACTTTTTTGCAATAAAATGAAACAGGGACAGCACCAAAAAACTTGCCCCTACTGCAAAAATCATTGCTACTATAAATACAGATAAAAACGAAAACGTCTCATTTACACACAAGCCAGTTGCGGCACCCATACAAATAATTGTACCCACAAAAGTTGACACGACACCCAAAACCACTAACCCTGCCCCAATCAAAAAACGATTATCTAATTTATTTACTGATTTTCTGTTTGTATTTAATATATTTTGGTTAGATAATATTGCACGATGTTTTATTATTCTAAAAATAATCAAATAAATGATGGCGACTGGACCGACATAATACATCAAGGAGAAGAAGGTGTCTGCAAAACTTGAAAAAAGTGGATAATAGTATGAACCAAGGGGAATAAACTGCAAAAAAACATCAGCAACAAAAAATAAAATACCTAGAACATACAAGATCGACACAATAAGAGCAGCTTTATTAAAAATTTTCATATTTTGTATTTAATTATTTTCAATGGACTCAGAAAACTGGTCGAGTGCAACAGGAATTTCTTCGCTACTACTATCTTCACCCGCGCCGCCAAAAATTGCCGAGCCGACAGCTAAACGGTTTGCACCAGCGGCTACGAGCTTCGGTGCAGTTTCGGAAGTTACGCCACCATCGACACTAATTGTAACATTCGGAAATTGCGTTCGCAAATCAGAAATCTTAGAAAGCACACGTTCGTCAAACTTTTCACCCTGAAAACCGATGCGTTCAATGCCCATGAATTGCACAAAATCAATTTCATCCATAAGCGATGCGAGAATTTCGTTTGGAGTGTCGGGATTTATCGCCACGCCAATTTCCACATGCAAAAGTGATGCGCGTGATGGAATTTCTTTTTGAATTGCGCGGAGAAGTTCTAGAATGTTGACCGCGTGCTCAGCTGAGCCAAAACCTTTCACAGACTCAGCGTGAATGATTATTCTCTTGGCACCGGCGTGAATCCAATCGCGCCAAACATTTTCAGGATTGGCGACCATGAGATCAACTTCGAAATCGAGTTCTTCAACAAAAGGAAAATCGCCCCGTTCGGATAGAATCGCGGCGAAATCGCGGTCGGCATATTGGCCGTTGCCGCCCACAGCGCCAGAAGTGTGCGGCCAGGTTTTGCTCGGTACAAAATGACCGTCGGTGATATCTATCTGCACCATTGGCACAAGGCCAGCGACCAAAGACATTTTTTGCTCTAGGTCGGCGAAACTTTTTGGCAGAATTGCGGGAATTATTTCAATCATGTTTTATCGCGGATCGATAGCGTCTATTTTTTCGGCGTCATCTAGCTTCTTGAGGCGACGGACGTGGCGTTCATCTTCGCTAAATGGAGTGGTGAGAAAAGTTTTGACAGCTTCTTTGGCATCAGATTCAGAAATAAATCGCGCGCCAAGTGAAAGAACGTTTGCGTCATTGTGTTCGCGGGTAGTTTTGACTTCAAGCGGGGCGTCCGGCCGATACTGCCCATTGAAAACTACAGCACGCACATGACGAAACCGATTGGCCGCCATTGCCTCACCTTGGCCGGAGCCACCGATCACAATTCCCGTCTTCATTCCACCACTTTCGGAAATTTCGCGTGCGAGTGGCACGATGAAATCGGGATAATCGTCTTCGGCGTCAAACTCATGAGAGCCAAAATCTTTTACTTCGTGGCCAAGGTCGCGCAAAAACGGCACGAGCTCTTGCTTGAGTTCGAAACCAGCGTGGTCGGATGCGATGAGGATGGTGGGCATGTGTTAACAAGAATAAATAAGGAGTCTATCGGATTCTGAAACTAGCATCACTGTCATCATAAATTTCTTGACCAGTATCGTTGCTAGTGGCAAACAACCTTATTTTATAACTTGTGCCAGTTGGTATAGCCGATGGAATATTCCAGAAATATTCTCCTGAGGAAACATTTTGATTGGTCGCAATCATCACATAATTGCTACTTCCCCTCCTAAGCCAAAGATGTATGTTACTACCAACAGATTGATGATTCCAAGCTATCCGGACAGTTTGACCGCGATCAAATGACTCTCCACCATTTGGATCAGAAACTTGTATATAAGACTGAGTTGTGGCCGGAGGTGTGGCTGTGGGTGGAGGATTTACATATACATTGATAACTTTTGTATCCAATTGTGCGCCAGTACTATCAAACACAGCTAGGCGAACTTCTGCACTACTTTGAATCGTACCAGTGTTGGTAAAGTAAATAAGGCGATGGTTTACAGTTGAATTGAGTGTCTCCCACTGATTACAGTCGATACCTTGCAAGCTTATGCCTGATGAACAATTTATTTTGAACTTGAAATTAGCGAACGCTGGTTGGCTAGAGAAATTAAAATTTACAAAAGATTGAGAATCGATGGTGGTTTCAGATGCAGTAAAAATAGTTTGTCGAGTTTGAGCTGTGGGTGATTGATCAACTGGAGAGACGTTTACCGTTATATTTTCGGTCGCCGTCCGTCCACCTCGATTTGCAAATTCATAACAAGTTACTCTATATGTAGTAGTTTGGGTTGGAGCAACAGAGCGATCGCCAGCCGTAGAATCGGAAGTGTTGAAGTTTGTACCAACACATGAATTAGAATTTGAAGCGTTCCATAATAGAGCAGAAGATTGGCCTGCAATAATAGACGACGGAGTAGCTCTTAGGGTGACTGATGGGGCGGCTGATTGGGTCGACACAGTTACAGTTACGCTAGCGCTCGCCGTTCGACCTCCATGATTAAGATACTCGTAGCAGGTAGCTGAATAAGTTGTAGTTTGTGTTGGATAGAAAACTTGGGAACCGGAATTCTTACCGTCAGGCGCATTCCCCTCACAACCACCGGCCACATTAGACGAAGACCAAGTTAATCTAGTCGGTTGACCAGCAGTTATCGATGGAGGACTTGCAGACAAAGAAACGGATGGGTGCTGAGTGTTGCCTGTTGAATTTTCTGCCAAAGTCAAATAGACCGTGTTACTTTTTTTACCACTCTCTGTAGACTCTGACCTTACATGAATGGGGTATGTTCTGGATTCAAAAGTTGGAAGGAAAAAACTAATACGCGAGCTCGATATGTAAGTATATTTTGAACTGTCCACCAAACCAGAATCGAAATACAAAGCGACATTAGATAAACCATTTCCATAAACAGAAGCTGTATCTTTGCCAGAAATATACTCCGCGTAAAATAGTTCGGGTGTAGAGTTTGAAGAATCAGATGATAGGATACTGAAAACTCCGCTTTCGCCTTTAGCTACAACCTTAGTCTTACCATTTGACGTAATCTTCTCTGCTTGAACGGTATAGTAGAAACTTCTTCTTAACTCAGATTCTGATATATCTCCATTACTATTAGCCAACCATGTTCTTATTAAATTAGCACTCAAATCTCTTTTGTCGAAAGACGCAGAAGTTTTATCTTTAGACACCGGAACAAATGGGGGGCCATTACCTTTTGTGCCCGACACTAATCTGTTACTTAACAGAATAGAATAATGATCAAAATCAGCAGACACTGGCGACCATTTAATAGTGTAGGCTTTGCCCTCTTTCCACACATCTCCATTAGACGGGGCGCGGACTGCAATGATACCAATAGATGAATCGGATGATGCTGTGTTGGTTGTCGAAGAAGGATTTGTTCCTGAGCATCCACTAAGCCTATTCAACACAGCTCTGGTCGATGGGCCAACAATGCCCGAGCCGCGAGTGAGACCATTTGGTGTCAAAATCTCACTGCGATATTTTTCTTGAAAACCGACCACAGCGGCCGCAGTGGATTCGCCGAACCACGACCCCCCCTTACTTTCGCCATCATCAATAGAAAACCCCGCATTCCTTAAAAAAGATTGGATGTGAATGACATCAGCCTCTAGATAACTCGAATCGCGCGCATCGCCAAATTTCAAATTATTATTGAAGGTAAAACAAGACACTCCGGCAGTAGAGCTATTTGTCCCCATCTGACTCTGAAGACTGGCAATTTGCGCAAGCAGAGCCCTTATTTGCGCCTGAAGTTCGTCGTTTGTGGCCGCCGAGCTAAATGATGGAACGGCGAACATTGCGAGTAAAAACAGGATGATTAGTGTTTTTTTGAACATAAATTTATTTTTTTAATTTTAAACTCTTTTTAGCTGATTCGGTGATGCTGAATAAATAATCACTTTCATCACTTACAAATTCTAACCTATCCCCAATTTTTTTTATAAGCACTAACGCCTTGTATTTACCAGCTGGTAGTTTTGTCATGTTCAAATTTGAACACGAAACAGAGTGTGGTTTTATGATAAATTCACCATCTGATGCAGGTGCCTGTCCGACATAACAAACGGAACCAGACAGAAATTTGAAATAAATGTAAGCTGTCCCAGGCACATTTGTATCCCACTGCACAAACGACCCATTGTCCACTGACAAATTAACATCGTAGTCTTGGCTACCATTTGGGTGAGAAACTATAAGAAATTGACTTTGTGAACTTATAATAAAATCATGGCTAAATATACAAAAATTTTTCTTGGGAAATGCCGGGTAAGGAGTACCAATACTGCAAATGTTTAATGAATATATGCCGGGGCGAACATCGGGTGGAATGGCCATGTTAAAGTTAGAATCTCCAGATGATTTTCCATCAATAAAGACAACATTAATGGGGACATCGTCACCTTCATAAGACGAATCTCCGACAAGATATATTTGGATTTTACGCCCGATAAGATTTTTAAAACTGTAAGCGACTGGGATTACATCACCAGGAGCAAATCTTTCGCCGCCCATTAGATTTATCACCTCAATACTTGGATCAGAATCATTATCTGACTTAGCTTGTTTTCCATGTAAACGAACCTTAACTGGCGCACTCGCACCTTTTTCATTAATTACATAAACTTCGTAAACTCCATCTGGAAGCTCTGGAGTAGAGACCACCAAAAAAGTATCATCCGCCTGATTTACCGCCGCCCTTATTCCCCCAACAGATACATAGGTCGTGGTTAAATAATATCCAGATAGGTTTGAGCCGGTAATAGACATATCTGCACCAGCATAAACTTCAAAGTCACTGGTGGTACTACCTCTCACCATAGTTATAATTGGCCAGCTGCTACTAATGGCACCAGAGGCCAGACTTGGCACAACAAACAAAATCATCAGAACAAAGACAATCGCCAGCTTTCTTAACATAGATTTACCATTTAATGTATAATACAGATATATCATAACATAATAATGTAGGTAATCTAGCTGTAGAAGGAAGCTGTTTTTGTAATTGAAATCATCATGTACCACAAGCAACTGGTCAATCATGTAACCACCAAACTTCAACAAGGAATTTCGGCGGAAATGATTTACGAGGAGCTGGTTAAAGATGGTTGGTCGAAAGATGACATAAAGGAAGCTTTCTATTACACCGATTTTCCTGAAAAACTCCAGCGATTTTCTTTTGTTCGGGCTTTGTATTCAGAAATTCCAGCGGGCATAGCCGCGCTCATCGTCGCGACAGTGATTGTTGTGGCGAGTTTATCTTTCTTCTTTTTTGGAAATAAGACCTTGAGCTATACGGTGAGTCTGCCAGATTCTCCATCTGGCCAAAAACTTGAGTTTTCATACGGTGAGCAACCCGCTTTGTCGAACCCAGACTTTTTTGACAAAGTAAAACAACAATTCATCGACGACAAAGCTAATTTTATTGAAGCTGATCTTTCAGCGATGATCATTCGGGTATACAAAGATGGCCAGCTATCAATTGAGGCACCGATAGGCACAAAAGGCCGAGAGGGTTCATGGTGGGAAACGCCCGCGGGGCTTTACAAAATTAGCGCTAAAGAAAAAGAGCATTTTTCAAGCATGGGGCGTGTCTGGATGCCTTGGAGCATGAATTTTCAAGGAAATTTCTTCATCCACGGACACACATACTACCCAGACGGCACACCTACAGCGACAACATACACAGGCGGTTGTATTCGCCTCTCTACCGAAGACGCGGAAAAAGTTTTCAGCACAATTGATGTCGGCACGCCAGTTTTGGTATTCGAACACAGTTTTTCTCCCGACAATTTTACTTACAAAAATGAGAGCGGGCCGAGTCTAGTCGCCTCAATATATCTTGCCGCCGACTTACGAAATAATCATGTATTCGCAAGCAAAGATTCTACAAAAAAAGTACCGATCGCTTCAATCACAAAATTAATGAGCGCTCTAATCGCTACTGAATATATAAATCTCGATAGCATGGCGACCGTCCCCAACGAAGCCCTTATCTTCACTTCAAAACCTCGACTTCAAGCAGGTGCGAATCACAAAATTTATCAACTCTTATTTCCACTTCTTATGGAATCTTCCAACGAAGCCGCCGAAACGATCGCTCGACACTACGGCCGGGGAAACTTCATTAAACACATGAATGAAAAAGCGGCTTCAATTGGAATGACCCACAGTAATTTTGCTGACCCATCAGGCGCATCGGGAGAAAATATTTCCACGGCTGAAGATCTATTTATGCTCGCGAAATACATTTACAACAATCGAAGTTTTATTTTTAAGATAACCTCGGGAAAAATCGAGAAAAGTGCCTACGGTGAAAACGAATTTACCAACCTAACCAATTTGAATGATTTTGTCGACAACGAATTATTTTTCGGCGGTAAAAATGGCAAAAGTACGGCGGCTAAAGAAACGAATATCTCCGTTTTTGAATTCCCTGTCGGCGAAACAAAGAGACCAATCGCTTTCATTATTTTAGACTCTTCTAATGAGAGAAGTGATGGTGAAAAACTAATCGAGTATACATTAAACAATTTTCGGTAACAAACCTAGACAAAACCTTTGCATTATTTTGACTTTTCGTGTAATTTCTACTGCAGAATTGAGCTAACTTCGTAGCGTTCGCCACACCAACCAATCACCATTTCATGGAGGATAAACTGTGACGAGAATTCACACGCCAGCACGCTGGGAGAGATCGGTGCTCGAAATGAAGTCAGAATTGTTTTTTCGGACGGCACACGGAGTGAGGACGCACGATCTGAAAATGAGGCAATACTTCTCATTGAAAAATCGAAAGAGGCCGGAAAACTTCTAGATCTAGAGTGTGCTAACCTTCGAGAGCAAATCGATTTTGCTCTTTTGCCCATTCTTCTAATCTTCAAGTCCCGCAAGCCCACCCGATGGAACAAAGGGAGGTCGGAAAAGCCAAGACAACACATTAGACACGAGGCCTGATCGATGAAAAACGCAATCAGAACCTCTGACCCCAAAGCTTCGAGCTTTGGGGTATTTTTTATAACAAACTTAATATCTCCCCTTATCCCTCACCGCCACCTTATCAATACTTTTTTGGATGGCACGGTCGAGATCGATGCCGTGCGAATTGGCGAAGCAAATTAACGTGTATATGATGTCGCCGATTTCTTCTTCCATGTCCTGGACATTTTCCTCCAACTTTTTCTTTTTCGGACCGTAGACATGATTCACCAAGCGCGAAAATTCGCCACCCTCTTCAAAAAGCCGCGCTACTATTGCGAGAGGATTCCAATATTCCCATTTATTTTCCTTAAACCAGTCGTCGACTTGTTTTTGGTAGGTTTTCATGCCACCCTTATTTTTTATAAAAATCCTCTTCTTCGTAATAATATGACTGCTCTATACCCTTCATGAAAACTTCACGATCATCAATTTTATCGGTCAAGGCAACACGCAAAAGCTCACGAATTTCGAGATTATTCACTGGGCTACGTTGCATGGCGTTCAAATAATCTGCTTTGTCGATCTTTAACCAATCGATGCATCGTTTAAGATTTTTTTTCAAAATCAAATCTAGCCAAATCCTCATACTCCTTCCATTGCCCTCCATAAACGGATGGGCAATATTCATTTCTACATATTTAGCCACAATTTCTTCAAAAGTACTTTCTGGCATTTCGCTAATACTTTTTAGACTTTCTTTCAGATATAAACAAGAGGCAAATCGAAAACCACCCTTGCTTATATCTTTCACTCGGATTTGGCCGGCGAAATCGTAAAGCCCCCCAAACAGGTACTCGTGAATCTGTTGCAAGCCTTTAGTTGTACCTATATCAAAACTTTTAATTTCTTGACTGCCAAAAAGTCTTTTAGCGCGCTCTTTGCTGATTTCGTCAATACTTTGCATTCCGACATTATACCATTTTTACTGATATTTTCCTAGCTAAAGTCGACCTGTTTTTGATAGGTTTTCACTGTTTTGAACTATATACAGGCCCCATCAACGCAACTACGACCATAACCACATGTTGTTCTAATTTCTTTGTATGTAAGTCCTTCGCACCAACCCTCCCTTAAAATTTTGTCTTTCGTCGATGGATGAGATTCGCAATAATCCGGTGACTCATACCAGTCGCTTTCCCCAGGTTCATCACGTTTGTAGTTGGTATATCCCTTGACATACATATCCCTACCGTCGGTGTCCGAACAAGAAATAACGAGATAAGAGTTCTCAGAAATTACCTTGGCGTAATGATATTTAGGAACATAATACCCTAAATAAAATACGCTCGAAATAATAACCAAAATTATAAACAAAAACAAAATAATTAATAACTTTTTCAACTTTTTTAACTCTATTTACCAACAAATCCCCCGCTTTTAATCACATGCTCCACCAAGGTATTCGTGTACCCCATTTCGTTGTCGTACCACGCAAGGACCTTCACGAGATTGCCACCTACCACACGTGTGAAAGAAAGGTCGGCGATCGAGGCATGGGATGCGCCGATGATGTCGGAGGAAACAATTTGGTCTGTTGTAACAGTGAAAACTTTTGACCAACGCTCCGTAGCGGCGGCTTTGGTGAGAATTTCGTTCACTTCTTCTACTGTTGTGTCGCGTTTGGAAATGAAAGTGATATCGGCAATAGAGCCGCAGACTACCGGCACGCGGATAGAAATACCGTCGAACTTTCCGGAGAGCTCTGGTAAGGCTTTAGTAACAGCAATCGCCGCACCGGTGGAAGATGGCACAATATTTTGCGCCGCCGCTCGGCCCTCACGAAAATCTTTTTTACTGATGCCGTCAACAAGTGCTTGGCTCGCAGTGTAGCCGTGCACAGTATTCAAAATGGCTTTTTCAATACCAATCGCCTCGTGCAAAATCGCCATCAAGGGGCTTCCGGCGTTTGTGGTGCAAGATGCGTTGGAGCTAATGTCGCACTTCTCGAGCTTTTCTTCATTTATTGCGAGGAGAACAGTCGCGCCCGATACGCCCGCCGCCTCTGGATCGTCTTTGGCCGGTGCGGTAATGACCACGCGCTTCGCACCCGCATCGAGATGCACCTTAGAGCCAGCAAAAGACGTGAAAATGCCCGTGGCCTCCACGACCACATCCACATCGAGCGCCCCCCAAGGCAATTTCGCCGGATCTTTTTCACTTAGGAAAACGATTTCTTCCTGCTTACTTCCCTTTTTATCTTCTGCACCAAGAATGAGCGATTTTTTATCTTCAGAAACTTCCACCGAGAAAGGCGCTTTGCCGTACACGCTGTCGTATTTTAAAAGATAGGCAATGTTTTCAATGTTGCTCAAATCATTGAGCGCAACAATATCTATTTCCGGACGCTCGTGAGCGAGCTTCACAAATGCTCTGCCAATTCTCCCACCGCCGTTGACTGCTACTCTAATTTTTTTCATGGGTTTATTTTAAACTATTTAAAATTTTTATGCGCGCCTAGCCCAGACGTCACACCTACGCAATATTCTCACTATTCTCATTTTCCCCAGAAGAAACTGGTGCGCTCGCCGTCGACGAAACCGGGGCGTCTGTAGGATTCGAACCATGTCCGCCACTTTTATGCGCATGAGAGTCCACCTCATAGCTCGTGTTTTGCGCTTCGAAAAAGTTTACGAGCTCAAAAACGTCTGTCGCTGTACTCATCCATTTTGCGGGATTGGTGACATTGTAATGCTTTGGCAACCCCAATTCTTCAAGACGACGGTCAGCGACATATTGCACATATTGATTTACATAATCGGCGTTGAGGCCAAGAATACCTTTTGGAAACAAGTCTTTGTTGTATGCCGTCTCCAAATTGACACCTTGAATAACGATATCGCGAATTTCGGAAGCAAATTCCTCGGTCAGAAGCGCCGGATTTTCTTCGAGAATGTTGTGAATGAGATTGATGCCGAATTGCAAATGGAGACTTTCGTCGCGGAGAACCCAGTTAATCATCGAGCCGAAGTTGCGGAGTTTGTTTCGTTGACGAAAAGACAGAGCAACCATGAAGCCGCTGTAAAACCAAACACCTTCCATCACAATATTTGTCGCCACCAAGTTGCGAATGAAATCTTTTTTGCCATCCACGCTCTCAATATCGAGCGAATCTTCCGTCATTCGTTTCATGTATCTGTTTATATAGTCCTCTTTGGCTTTCATCGACGGCGTTTCAAGATGCAAACTAAAAATGCGTGTGCGATCGAATGGAAATGTTTCGAGTACGTATTCAAAAGCCACGCAATGATTGGCCTCTTCCCACATCTGCTTCGCTAAATATAAATGACACTCTGGCGATTTTAAATATGGATAAACTCCGAGCGCGATAGAACGATTGACGATGAGTTCGGCGGGATTGAAAAAGGCCATGAGAAATTTCACCGCATGACGTTCGTCGTCTGTCATTTTTTGAAAGTCGTCCAAATCTTCTTTGAGGGCAATTTCGTGCGGAAACCATGTGTTCCTCACCGCCTGATTGTATAAATCATATGCCCATTTATAGTTGAGCGGATGCAAATTCATATCTTCCGGTGATGGTTTTCCGATGAGCATGGTGTGTTTTTTTATTACTGACAACTATCACAAATAAATTGTTCTTGCGGATCACTCGGCGCGTGCACAACCATTTTAGACATTGGCCTTTCGATACTCATCGCAACTTTTTCCGCGTTGACTCTCATTTCTGGTGGAGACGCGATTGCAACAGAAGAAATTTGAGGTTCACCTGCGCCTTCAGTCATAGTATCGGCACTGGCCATGCCCTCCGCCACCACAGACGAAGCAAAAACTTCTTTAAATGGCTTCACAGATGCTGGAGTTCTAATTGGTAGCTGCATCGTCTTTTCATCTGGCACAACGACTTCTTCGGCCGGAGCGGCGACAGCAGATGCGCCAAAACCGGTTTCGCCTTCTCCGTGTGCACCAGTAGCGCCGGCTCCGGCGGCAAATGAAAGACCGGCAAAACCAACCTTACCAATGCGCTGGGCTTTATTGACCGCAACGGTGCTTTGCTCAGCAGTATGGCGTGGCTTCATATGGAGATAGTAGGTGCTCTTGAGACCCTTTTCCCACGCAGTGCTGTAAATTTTCATCGTTTCGTCGATGTCGCGAGTCTCCAAATACATATTGCGGGAGAGCGCTTGATCTACCCATTTTTGCGCGCGAGCGGCCACCTCTACATATGCATATGGATTGGTGGTGAAAGATGTTTTGTAGATATCGCGGATGTGTTGAGGAATGGTGTGAATGTCGGAAATGTCGCCCTGCCTTTCGATGATCGCGCTTTTCACCTTGTCCCAGATGCCGATGTTTTTTAAATCTTTAACGAGATTGTGATTGATGTCTAAGTATTTTCCGGAAATTTTATTGCGTGAGAAAACCTGGGCGAAGCGAGCGTCGATGCCAGGTGTGGTGCCGGCTACGAGGCCGATGTTTGCATTTGGCGCGACGGCCATGAGTGTAGCGTTTCTCATTCCTTTCTTCACTTTTTCACGAAGCAAATTCCAATTGAGACCCTTATGACGACTTTCTTTCACTACCGTGACGGGCATACCGCGACTGATTTCCAGCGCAGACATTGTGTCTATTGGTACCATACCTTTAGACCAGCCGGAGCCTTCGAAGTTTTTGTAAGAACCACGCTCGGCGGCCAAATTTGCGCTTTCGTCTATGGCTGTATAACTAATAAATTCAAAAATACGATCGGCAAAATCCCATGCGTATTCGCTGTCGTAGGCCATGCCGAGTTGCTCTATTGTATCTGAAAAACCCATGATGCCGAGGCCGATGGCACGATTTTCTTTGTCGGATTTTACGGCTTCAGGAATTGGCAGATCGTTTATGTCGATAAGATTGTCGAGCTGACGCACAGCGAGGCGCACGCTTTCTTCGAGTTTTGGCCAATTTATTTCGCGATTGGAAATATGAGCGGCGAGATTGAGTGATGCGAGATTGCAAACAGCCACATTTTCTTTATCCTGTGGCAAACAGATTTCGGTGCAAAGATTCGACATATGAATCGTGCCAGTGTTGTTGTTTAAGGCGCGGAGATTGATAGCGTCTTTCCATGTGAGCCACGGATGTGAGGTACTCTGAAGAGAAACGAGGAGCTGGCGAAATTGCTCGCGAGCGGGCACTTTTTTGAAAATACGGAGCTCCCCAGCTTCGGCTTTGGCAATATATTCCACATAGCGCTTGCTGAAAGCTTGGCCGTAGAGCTCGTTTAGATCTGGCACTTCTTTTGGATCAAACATGTACCACTCTTCGTTTTTCTCTACACGAGTCATGAATTCATCAGAGAGAAAGGCGGCTGTATTTGCTGTGCGCATTCGGAGGTAATCGTCGCCGGCATTGTGTTTCCAATCGATGAAATCGTGAAAATCGAGATGCCAATTTTCCATATAGAAACAGAGTGCGCCTTTTTTCTTACCACCACGCTGAATGGCACGAATGGCTGTGTCTATTATTTTTGCAAAAGGCGTTGGGCCGGAAGAAACAGTGTTTGATTTGCTAAGTGGTGAACCAGAAGCGCGGAGCTTGGTAAGCGATGCACCGATGCCGCCCGTGCCTTTGGAAAGCATCATTACATCAGAGACCGACTTCGCAATGTGTGCCATGTCGTCGTGGACTTCGAGAAGGAAACAATTTGAAAGAGCGGGCTGACGAGTGCCAGCGCCGAGATTTGTGGAGCCACCGGCCAAATATTCGAGCCGCGACATTTTGCTATAAAACTTTTTGGCCATGTCGGTAGGGTTGGCTTCGTTGAAAGACAGACCCATGGCTACACGCATGAAAAAATATTGTGGAGTTTCTTTGGCTTGTTGCTGATCATCTTTGAGTGCGTAGCGATTGAGCAAGCTCGAGAGACCGGCGTACTGGAAAAGATCGTCGCGGCGGAGATCGATAAACTCGCCGAGTTTCTTCAGATCGAAAACTTCGCCCATGCGTTTGTCGAGCAGGCCGATTTCGATATTTTTGTGAATATATTCTGGGAAAAAGTCGCGAGTTTTGCGGCGAAGCGTTTCAAAATCGTCGTCGTAGTCGCCCACTACGCGGCGGTAGACAGTTTTTAGTAGCAGACGCGTGGCAACTTTGTCGAAAACAATATCTTCTTTAATATTTTGAACAGCGGCATTGATCGTTGCCTCGTCCATTTCTTGTGTGGTGATGCCGTCGTAAATAGTGAGCTCTGTTTCGAGTGCAATTTGAGTGACAATGCTAACTGGGTCGGTGAGATCGTGAGCGGCGCGCTCGATTGAGCGATTAATTTTGTCTGCATTGAAAGGTTCGCGTGCGCCGTCTCGTTTGGTGATTGTGATTGCCATAAATTTTTAGTCTTTTTGTAGTGCGCCTTTTGGTCGTAACAATTCTACATTAAAAAAATCTAAATTAAACCTAAAGATGCCCCGATTTCGGAGTCAGAAAACAAAAAAAACTCGGTGTAAAGCGAGTCGAGGAGTAATCGGCCAAATGAGCCTTTAATTTGGCGCAAAAAGAGCTCAAAAAAATTTGCCCACGAGCGTCAAAAAGCCGAGTTATACACAGGCCACAAGATTGGCTGAGGCGATAAAATTTTCTTCACAAGTTTTACTGTCGATTTTTATGTTGTGAGTGTCGGCGAGGCCAGCATTGATCTCCAAGACGAAGCTTGCGGGTGCAGATGGGTAGAAAACTTTTGGGAATGTGGAGGGCTTAACATTTTTTTCGATGAAGACCACCTTGCCGGCATCGTCGATCCAAATAATGTCGATTGGAAATTTCATATCCTTCATCCAAAAGCCATATCGAGCTGACGAATCAAATACGAAGAGTAAACCTGTGTTGTCTGCGAGACTTTTCCTACCAGAAAGACCGCGTGTTCGTGAATCATAGGTGTTTGCGAGTTCGATATTGAATTTTGCATCAGCAATTTTTATTGACTGTGCCGATAATTTAGAGTCAGAGCTAGAATTTGAATTGGATAAGGTCGACGCTGGCAGCTCGTTAGTTTTAAAAGCTAATTTTTTTTCGATAAACGGCGCGAATGCGGCGAGGGAAACTGAAATAACGATGAAAATGGCGAGGAGTAAAAATTGAGTGCTAATCAATTTCATTACCGCTATTATAGCACGAACACTACTGCGCAACTAGTTCTTCGAACCGTTCGTGCGCCTCCTGCGGGCGCACTCACTTGATCCTCGAAAAATTTCCTGCTGGACCGAGCAAATTTTTCTGCGGCAGTTCTCAGAACTAGTTGCACATTCGTGTTCTACAATAGCGGTAATGAATAGAAAGACTCAAAATTGAGCAAAACAAAAACCCCGACATTTCTGCCGAGGTTTTTGTTAAACAGAGAACGGAATTGGGTTACCAATTACCGCCGCCGTTGTTGCCACGAGGAGCGCGAGGTTCCATCGGGCGAGCTTCGTTGACAGTTAAATTTCTGCCGTCAAAGTCTTTACCATTCCACATGTCGATAGCAGCGGCCGCATCAGCATCGTTTTCCATTTCTACGAAACCGAAGCCTTTTGAGCGACCTGTCATCTTATCCATGATAATAGTTGCGGAAACAACTGCTCCCGCCTTGCTGAAAGCTTCCTTTAGAGTCTCATCTGTTGAGCTGTAAGGGATGCCACCAACATAAAGCTTTTTTGCCATTGTCGAGTATATCTAGTCTTTATTTTAAT
>CAYHIR010000003.1:0-67145 GCA_964356815.1 uncultured Candidatus Saccharibacteria bacterium
ACCGACAATCTCAAGGTTATGAGCCTTGCGAGTTACTGTTACTCTACCCCGCTTTCGTCATGGTAACACAATAATTCGCAATTTCAACTTTCCTATTCGTATCCCCGTATCTCGTTAGCGAAGTAAGTTTTTTAAAAAAGTAACTCTCGGAAGCCGACGGGCTGAGAGTGAGGCGAGATTTCAGCAGAAATCTACGCCGGTTACTTTTTAAAAAATTTACGGAGCTAAATAAACTTAAATTCCCTAAACACCCTCTCAAACATCGTAATCACCTTCTCCGCCTCCACCTTAGACATCGTCAAATCGGAGCCTTCGTGGGCGATGCTGTTGCGCATTTTGTGAGCTTCCCATGCGAGATCGATAGTGTCGAAGTCGCTTCGTTCAACCATTTTCAATTTTTCGCCGAGAGTTTGGCCTGGATAACCCATTTTGTCGAGCATTTCGTCGAGCATGATGTCGGCCTCAAGAATCGCCAATCGCCAATCGCTCGCATGATCGGAATTGATGTGGCTGAGGACTCGGAGCCATTTTGGATTGACGTCTTCAGGAATTGGCACACCAGCGGCCGAGACATTTTGGCCGGGCAAATTTGGCCCGCCCGCACCTGCCGTAGCACCACCGAAACCGGCGCCAGCGTATTTGTAGCCACCCGCTTTGAGTGGAGCAAACATAATTTTCATCACTTCGTTCAAACGAAATGCGGCGTATATGAGGCCAGTGAGAAAAATGGATGTGAGAAAAAGAGAAATTATCTGAAGCAAAATGGCCATCGCTTTTATGAAACCACTTTGAGCCATAGCGGCAATTTCGTTTAAAGAAGCTTGGCCGGAAAAGAAAAGATAAAACGCGTGAAAAAGTTCGGATAAAAAAGGATGGTTGGAAAGAAAGACTTGGGCTGTGGCAAAAAGCGTACCAACAATTATAAAAATGACAAATAAAATAGTTGGCGGCGCGGCCGGATGAGTTATTTCTGCTGGAGGTGGTCCTTTTTTATCGTCTTTTTTGTCAGCCATTTTAACTATTTTTGTATAGCTTTATTCTACACCAAATTTAGCGGCGCGCTTAGTCGCGACAAATTTACTCGCCGAGAAATTCTTTACCCAAACGGAATAAAATATCTTCGCGGCAGAGCGGCGCCATGATTTGCAAGCCGAGCGGCAAACTAACTTTGTTCGCGCCCGCGCGGCCGGCCGAGTCCGCGTCCCGTTCAACAAAACCCGATGGCACAGAAATGGTCGGCATGTTGGCGATGTTTGCGGGCGCGGTAAAAATATCGGCGAGATACATAGCAACGGGGTCGGCAGTTTTTTCGCCAAGTTTGAAAGCGGGCGTTGGAGTGGTTGGCAAAATTATTGCATCGACAGACGCGAAAGCTTTATGGAAATCGTTGGCAATGAGACGACGCACAGCCTGAGCTTTGTTGTAATACGCATCGTAATAGCCGGATGAGAGCACGTACGTGCCGAGCAAAATGCGACGACGTGGTTCTTCACCAAAACCTTCGCCGCGTGTTTTGTGATAATCATCGAGCAATTTTTCACCCGCCACTTTGAGACCATATTTCACACCGTCGAAACGCGCGAGATTTGATGACGCTTCGCCCGGCAACAAAATGTAGTATGCGGCGAGCGAATAAGAAACGTTTGGCAATTCGATTTCTTCTATTTCGTATCCGAGCTTTTTGAAGCGCGCGACAGACTGTTTGAAATTTTCGAGCACATCAGCATCAATGCCCGGTACTTCTATCAAGCTCAGTGGCACACCGATGGTGAATTTTTTGCCGGAGACTTTTTTTTCTTCGCGCGCCGCGAGGTACTGCGCTTCCGGAATCGTCGTGCTATCCATCGGGTCTACGCCACGAATGCAGTTAAAAATTATTTCAGCGTCGGAAACTGTTTTGGCGATCGGGCCGATTTGATCGAGCGATGAGCCGAGAGTAATGAGACCACTGCGCGATACGCTTCCATATGTGGTCTTCAGACCAACAAGCCCGCAGAAGCTCGCTGGCTGACGAATAGAGCCCGCTGTGTCTGAGCCGAGTGCGCCCAGCGCGCCACCCATAGCCACAGCCGCGGCCGAACCGCCAGAAGAGCCGCCGGGAACGCGCGTTGTGTCGAAAGGATTTTTAGTTGGGCCGTAGGCAGAATTTTCTGTAGATGAACCCATGGCGGAATCGTCCATATTTGTACGACCAACAAAAACACTACCCTCGGCCTCAAGACGTTTGATGGCTGTTGCGCTATATGCAGCAGTGTAATTTTCTATAATTTTTGACGCTGCAGAGGATTTTTTACCCTCAATTAAAATATTGTCTTTGATGGCAAGTGGAATGCCTGTGAGCACGCCAGATTTGCCATCGTCTATAGTATTTTGCGCTTGCTTTGCTGATGCAACGCAATCGTCAAAAACTTCAATGTAAGCATGTATCTCAGGATTTTTGGCGGCCACGTTTTCGAGCACATTTTTTGTGAGTTCTTCAGCGGTAAAGTCGCCTTTCACCAAGTGATTGTGAGCCGATTTTATAGAAAGTTTTTCGAGGTCGATTTTCATTTTACTGCGCCAAAATTTTCTTAACCTTCACAAAATTGCCCTCTCGCGATGGCGCGGCGGCAAGCAAAGCTTCGGTATAAATTCCAGATTCGTGCGCATCGCCATCGTCGCGCAAAACGCTTCGCACGATATGGAGATCGGAAATTTCGTCGGCATTTATTTTCCCGTCTTTGCCACCGGCTTCGTTTATTTTTTTCACATAAGCCAAAACGGTGTCGAAGTCGGCGCGGACTTTTTCGACTTGAGAATCAGGAATGTCGATTCGCGCTAGAGCGGCGAGTCGTAAAACTTCTTCTTTGGTAATCATGTTGTATGCGGCCACAGCGGCCAAAATTGCTCGCGGCAATAATAACACTATTTTAGCACGGCCTAAAGTCGACTAAAGCATAGCCAAAAACTCATCTTCGGAAAGAATTTTTACGCCAAGCTCGCGCGCTTCGTCGAATTTTCCACCCGGCTCACTACCCACCACCAAGAAGCCAGTGTTTTTGGAAATTGAACTGACAATTTTGCCACCGCGAGCGCGAATTTTTTCTTTCGCTTCATCGCGCGACATCGTGGCGAGTGAGCCGGAAAGAGCAAAAGTTTTGCCAGAAAAATTTTCGGCATTAGAAGAAACGGAACTTTTATGGCCCGCAACTTTTTCTACCTCAATTTCTTTCAAAAGTCTGTCGAGTACGCGGCGGTTTTCCGAATCGCGGAACCAAGAAAAAACAGACTCAGCCACAACCGGGCCGACGCCGTCTATCGCTTCCAAATCTTCTTTTGAGGCTTGGCGAATGGCGTCGATACTACGGAAATGATTGGCGAGGTCGATGGCGGTTTCTTCACCGAGCTGAAAAATGGAAAGTGAAATGAGAAAACGGGCGAGAGAAATTTTTCGCGACGAATTGATTGATTCGAGGATATTATCCACCGATTTTTCGCCGAAGCGCGGCAAATTGATGAGATCGCCTTTTTCGAGTTCGAAAAAATCTTCATAAGAGGCCAGCAAATTGTGCTCGATGAATGCGTCAATTATTTTTGGCCCAACGCCGTCCATGCTGAAAGCCTTTTTCGACGCAAAATAATATAATTTGCGCTTAAATTGCGCGAGCGAATTTTTATTGACGCACCGATATGCCGCCTGTCCCGAGATACGCTCGATGCGGCCACTCTCCCGCCCGCCACCAGGCACTTCGCAGGCCGCCACATGAGTTGGAAAGACAAATGGCGGATTTTTCGGCCTGCCGCTTTTGTCGCCCTTTTTGTCGCCGTTTTTGCCTTTTTCACGAGCATCAAGCGGTCGCATTTCGATAATCACTTTTACGATGTCGGGAATAACATCACCGGCTTTTTGGATGATCACCGTGTCACCCACGCGCACATCAAGGCGTTTTATTTCGTCTTCATTGTGAAGTGTGGCGCGTGAGACAACAGAACCCGCCACGAGCACAGGCTTCAGATGCGCCACCGGCGTGAGCGTGCCTGTGCGTCCTATTTGTAGCTCAATCGCTTCCACCACGGTCGTTACCTGCTCGGCGGCAAATTTGAAAGCAATAGCAAAACGCGGCGCTTTGCCGGTATAGCCAAGCCGATCTTGAAAACCGAGCCTGTTGACCTTCACAACCACACCATCGAGCTGATAATCAGGGCTTTCGCGTTGGCTTTCGCGTTTTTTCTCCCATTTTTTCCAATATTTTACAGCCGCCTCAATATTTTCACATTTTTCAAAATGAGGATTGACCTTGAAGCCGAGCTTACGCAAAAACTCTAATTCCTCCGTTTGTGTATGAAGATTTGTTTTAGAAGCAATATCATAAATAAAAACATCAAGCTTTCTGCTCGCCGCGATTTTTGGGTCGAGCTGGCGAATGGAGCCGGCGGCCACATTTCGCGGATTGGCAAAAAGTGGCTCACCGAGTTTCTCACGCTCTGCATTTAGTCGCGCTAAATTTTTCTTCCCCATCCACACTTCGCCTTCCACAATAATATCGACAGGCTCTTTAAGCACCAGAGGAACAGACTCAATAGTGCGCACATTGGCCGTCACATCTTCGCCGATCACACCATCGCCACGCGTCGCGGCCGTCTTTAGTCGCCCACCTTCGTATTCAAGCACGATTTTCAAGCCATCGATTTTGAGCTCGGCGGTGTATTCTAAATTTTCAGCAAAATTTTCGCCACCGTCTCCTGTCGCTAAAACTTTTTTTACCCGCCCATCAAAAGCCAAAATATCCGCTTCAGTAAAAGCGTCATTGAAAGACCACTGCGCCACCTTGTGCGGAATCTTTTTAAATTCATCGAGCGGTGCGCCAGCCACTCTTTGCGACGGCGAATCGGATGTAATGAGCTCCGGATAAGCTGCTTCTATTTCCGAGAGCTCATGCTTCAGCGAATCCAAGGCTTCAGCCGAAATCTCCTCTTTGTCGAGAACATGATAAAGATAACGATGATGCTCGATCGTTTTACGCAAACTTTCTAGGCGTTTTATGGTCTCCGCCGAAGGCTTTGTGGAGGAATTTGCAGGCAAATTAGACGAGTTTTTGACCATACGCCATTATAGCCTCTTTTTTGGGCGTTTTTAATATTTCACTTCGAGAGCGCGTTCGACGTTGCGAGAGCCTGCTTCGATAATAAGCACACCATCATCGCCGATTGAGTTGCAGGTTGTATTGTAGCCACGCGATGTAATTATTGTTTCGATTGGACTCGCTGGAATGCCAGTACTCCTCTTGGTCACTTGAACAAAAACGCAAGTTGCTCCAGAGATACCCGACGGATCCGGCATACTGTAACTAAAGGATGTAGTTCTGGGATCGTCGATATCAACTGATGGGGTTGGAGTAATTGAACCCAGTCCAGCACAATTTAAGCCACCCTGAAATGCTGTCAAGAGGGAAGAACCTGGTATCGGAAAAAAATCGTCAACCTTTAGATCGTGATAGAGCGCGCATTCCAAACCAGCATCAGCCGCATAAAAAGCCACCTTAGATTCTCGACCAGAATATGAAATGATTTGCTGTTTGAAAGCAATGTCGCTTATGGCAATTGAAGCGAGCAGGAGAGCGCTCGAAGCGATAACAGCAATAAGCAGTGCCATGCCTTTTTTACCATTTTGTCTGTGAAAATTATTTTTCATTTTTATGCACGCCATGTCTACGGCGCAAACCAATTAAACAAGCTGTCGGTAACTGCAAAACTTTTCTCTGTGCCGTGGTCTGACCAGTAAACTGTTACCGTCACCAAAACCTCTCTTCTTATTGGACCAGAAGTAATTTCGGTCAAAGAAATTGTGCGGCTAAATTTTGAGACAGATGTAACAAACGGGATATCGCCGCCGCCGGGGTCTAAAATTCCTTTATGAGTATAATGACCAATCGTGTCCACTCTGAGTGTACAATCTCCGTTGTCTGTGTTAGAACAATTAATGAACGACAGCCCTCCACCAAAATCAAAGTTGTAATCACAGAGATAGTCTGAGCCTCCAGAAGTTTTAATGGCACAAGCGTCACTCTGCAACAATCCATTGAGCCAGAACGGATTAGAATCGCTTCCATCTGGCTTATTTTGCATCAAAAGATTTTGATCTTTCTGATTTCTGACCATTTCCATCGCCTCTTGAGCAAGAAAAACTGCGGTTAACCTATCCTTTATAGCGCTAGTTGCAGAAAGACTGGATTGAGCAGCCGAAAAAGCTGCTGAAATACCTATCAATAATATCGAAATAGCAACTAGGGTTTCCACTATAGTGAAGCCGCAATTTTTTTTAAATTTTATTTTATGAAAAATCATAGATCGGGTATTCGTTGTGAGACAGCAGTTTGGAGAGAAAAAGATGTTTGGTTGCGTGGTCCAGCATTAACCGTACCTTTTAAAAATATTGAGACTTTGGGTTGGTCGGCATCCGACCCTGGAATCGGAGCCGAAGGAGCTGGTGGATCCGTCCCTGAAATAAAAAACTCAACCCGTTCTAGTCTAACTTCTGGTGAAGTTAACGCTACAGGATCTCCTTGTATGGGATTTCCCAAGACACCGATTGTGCGAACAAGACAGCCGAAACTGGTATCACCTGAGTCGAAAAAACATGATTTTCTAATAAAAATCTGAACTTGCTTTCCGTCTTGGGAAATAAAAGATACGCCGTTACCGGGAGTTACTCCATCGCATTCATTACCCACAGACGGCTCAAGATCGTCACCGACAGTCAAACACTTATAATTAGTACCCACAGCAAGCGCTTTCGTCATACTGTCCATCGCCAAATCTAGATTATTCATCACCGACTGAAGCGACTGGGCTTTTTTGTTGGCATCAAAAATTGTAATGATTGAACCAATACCGACGGTCATTACCAAACTGAAAATAAAAAGGGCAACGACAAGCTCGATCAAAAGAAAACCTGACTGACCGCCACGTCTTTCGCGTTTTTTTCCTATTTTATTTTTTATTTTCAAAAAAATCATCTGCGGATATTAGTTGTGACAAGGCTCGGTGCCGGTTGTACCAACATTTTCAACAGCAATTTGGCCAGTTACAAGAACAATCATGCGCTTAGCTCGACCTTGTGGCGACATCAGACAAACAGCCACACCATCGCAAGTACTAGTACCACATCTATCATTGGATGGACTTGAAGGGTAACCATTCAAATAAAAATTAAAAATTGCATCTGGGTTTGGTCGTTTAAATAAAATATCAATAGCGTACAAACCAGAACCCGAAAGTGAAAGATTTGTCCACGTATCACCCCTCAAACCCCAAAATCCACTTATGGTAATTCCCCTACCAATTATCGTCTGTTCAATACATTCTGGCGATGTGCAGGCAAAATCATCGCCAACTGTGGTATAAATCTGATCAAAATTGTCAGCGTTGGCGAAGAAAATATACTTATTTGGATTAACAGATGTGGTGTTGAAATGCAAACCATAAGATAGGCTGAAAGCTTCAACACCAGAACCGACAGACGCCCCTACAACCTCTCTCGCACTAATGCCATACACCTGTGCTTGTCGTGCAGAAAGCGCCATACGATATGCCGCATTATTTATTTCCAAATCGGAGTCAAATTTGCCGTGATTGTATACGACAACCGAAGCAATAATACCAATGATAGCCACCGAGACCATCACTTCGACGAGGGTGAAGCCGCGTTTAGATAGCGAGTGTTTTATCAAAGACATAAAGATGATATCTTTTGCTGTTTTTCAGCTAATTTCATAGGGAAATTATAGCACAGCAACAAAAACATCGTTCGACAAATTCTACCAAATCCTAGACTGTCTAGTGTGTGGGGTACTTGCCATATCTACTTCCTCGACCCTGTCCCACCCGTTCAAGGAGCTTCAGCTTCACTAAACGAGACAGCGCCTGTTTGATGGTTTCTCTTTGTATTGTGCCTCCAAGAAGTGAAACAATTTCAGCTACTCCCATTTCCTTACCTTCAGTGAATAGCTGATACACCTCTTTCTGCTTTTCAGAGATAAGTTTTTCTGGTTGATCTTCGTCCATGATTTTTCGAGCTCGCTCTGTCTGCTCTGTTAGTGCATTGAGGAGGTAGTTGACCCAAGGAGTAATATCTTCGTGGTCTGTTCCATGATTCTTTTGTGTTGCACGAAGTGCGAGATAATAATCCACTTTGGTTTGTTCAATGATCTCATCGAGGGAAACATACGGCACATAGCTGTATCCGGTCTGAAGAAGCAGGAGATTGCTGAGAGCACGGCTAACTCGACCATTACCATCTGAGAATGGGTGGATAGCGAGGAATTCAAAAATGAAGTTTGCGATTACCAAGATCGGATGGATTTGACGACTTTTTAACTGATCATTTGTCCACTCGATAGCGGCAAGCATCTCTCCTTTTACGAGATACGAGTGTGTAGGATTAAAGAGCACGACTTCTTCCTTCTTTTCGTTTTCCATGATGACGGCATTATCGCCATCCTTGTATTTGCCTTTGTGCATTTTATCCTTCTCTGAAAAGTTGAGAAGAATGCTGTGGAATTGCTGTATCCAGCCTTCAGAGAGTTTGATGGTTTTCCAATTATCAAAAACACGACCGATGAGATCGGCGTAACCCGCCACTTCCTCTTGATCGCGACCGTTTGGTGCATTTTCTTTCAGGCCTCGCAAAAAGCGAGCGATTTCTTCATCCGTCATTTTTGCACCTTCGATACGAGTCGAGGCACCTGTTGAGGTGATGATTACGAACGCCTTAAGACGCCCGAGTATTTGCGGACTAAGACGAAGACTTCCCTGCCAGAGACCTTGAAATTGATCTATTTGGGCAATCTTAGCTAGAATATCTTGCGATAGTGATATTCTTTTGTTGAAGCGCGCAGTTATATTTTCTTGATTATTTTTGTCTTCCATAAAGATTGGTTATAAAACAACTATACCCAATAGTACACAATTATACCCAATAAAGCAAGTGTGGCGCAACGAGCGGACTTTTTATCCACAATCCCTTAAAACACCACCACCCCGCCGAAAAAAGCAATTGCCGTGCCGAGAATTAGAAACGGCGCGAAAGGTATCTCACTCTTCATTGTAAGTTGTTTGCTCCAGGCTATCAAGGCGACGCCAAGGAGAGCACCGACCCAAAACGCAAGCACGAGCGCCGAAAGCCCCGAGCGCCAGCCGAGAAGCAGACCAATGCCAAGCACGAGCTTTGCATCGCCAAAGCCGAGCCATCGGCCGTGAGACACGAGCCAAAGCCCTGCAAACACCGCGAAGAAAATCGGCCCGGCCCAAAAATCGAGCGAAGAAAATAGCAAGGGGGCGCTCGCGAATGAGCCAGTCTGCACAACATTGGACATGACATTAAAAACTGCCGCAAACAAAATGAAAGAAAAAACGAAAAAATCCGGAATTATTTTATGCTTCAGATCGTAAAAGAATATGACGATAAGCGCACACCAAACCAAAAAGTAAAAGATGATTGGCCAGAATATTTCTGATACGAAGCCGTCGGGCGCGGCAAAATCTAAGCCCGTACCAGCAACTTTAAAATAAATCGCCGCCAAAACTGCGCCCGTCAAAAATTCCACCATCGGATACTGCCAAGAAATTTTTGCCTTGCACGCACTACACTTCCCGCGCAAAACCAAAAAGCTCACTAGAGGCACGAGCTCCCACCAGTGAAGCATTTTACCGCAAGAAAAACATTCGGAGCGACTCACCTTTCCGCCAAAACTCAGAGAAAGAATCGGCTTACCTGTATTGAATCTCAAAATCACAACATTCAAAAAACTGCCGATGAGGGTGCCGAGGATGAAGAGAAAGACGAAAATTAGCATACAATGATTACAAATAAACTACTTGCAAGAAGCCACGACCAAGCTCGAATAGCTTCCAAACAAAGTATAATCTTGAAAAGCATTGTCTCCTATAAAATCTAACTGCTTAGAAACTCCAGAACTATCCACACACCACGATTTGGGCGACAAATCAGTTGAGGTTTTTAGCATAACAGCAATAGCCCAAGAAGTGGCGAAATTGGAAACAGGGTCTCCACCACCATCGAATGTTGGCGAGGTAACACATTTGGCGGCATTAGCATCAGTCGGAAGAGCGCTCAGACCCTTTGCCGCCACAACAGCAGATTTTATGGTCGCATCTTTTCTAAACATTGCGTTGGCGTTCATTCCTAAATAATCAGTACACTCTCGACTTCCATGCCAAAAACCATAATTTTCCCCGTTAGAATCGTAGAAAAGTGCAGCTTGTTTGCGTACAGTATCTAAATTGCCTTTTATAGATGCATCTGCGCCTTTGTTTCTGGCTGAGTTTAACGAGGCCAAAACAACAGAAGCTAGAAGGCCGATTATTGCGATAACGACCATTAGTTCTATTAATGTGAAACCGGCTTTTGTTTTCATTAAATAAAACTAATACTTAGACCTACTATTACACTAGATGCACACCCCGGCAGCAGAAAAAAGATTAGTTAGACTTACAATATTATTTATTTGCTTAGCTGCACCTGTGCTATCGATACACCAAAATTTAGAACCAGAACCTGTGACACCAGTAGATGTTCTTAGCATAACAGCAAGCGCCCAGGAATCGGCCTGAGAGTCGCCTGTAGTATCGAGCGCAACACATCTTGCTTTTTGGGCGCTGCTAAAACTTGGATTTGAAAAACCTATCGCAACATCTATTGCAGATTCTATTATAGTGTCAATATTAACAGTTCCAGAATCATCATCTTCAAACATAGAGTCCGCTGGTCTATTATAACAACTGGTTGCAGGCGATACCGAACTACCGTAATTTTGTTGACTATCGAAAAATAATCCCGCCTGCGTTCTGATAGTGTTCAAATTACTTTTTATGGCTCCGTCAGCACTCTTAGCCCTTGCTGAGTTTAGTGAGGCTAAAATAATTGAAGACAAAAGACCAATAACCGCTATCACAACCAAAAGTTCTATAAGAGTAAAACCTTTTTTATTTTTCATATATCTTAATTGTTGGCTTTATTTGAAAAAATTACAAACTCGCGCTGTGCACAACACATCAAAAAACCGCCACTAGGCGGTTTTTTGATGTGTTGTGCACTTTTTGCTAGAAAAATCTTTGCATTATGGACAAGTTACAATTGCCGCAGCGGGTTTAGTTATCTGTTTCGAGGCTCCGTTACTATCCACGCACCAAGCATCCGTTGCAGTACCCTTCAGACCAGCCCAAACACTCCATGTGGCCGCAGCGTTTGCGCACGCTCCCCCGTTACCACCAGCCGTTTGAGAAGCGGTCACCGCTTGAGCAACATTTCCATTAGCACAAACTGCTGCGTATGAACCAGGAGCATCGTCGTAAACAATCTCAGCTTGTGCGCGAATATTCGCCAAGTTCGCCTTAATCGCCGCATCAGCACCCTTACTTCTCGCCGTATTCAACGAAGCAAGCACGACAGAAGCCAAAATACCAATAATAGCGATAACGACGAGCAATTCAATCAGTGTAAAACCTTTTTTAAATTTCATATTGAATAAAAAAACCGAATAAAATAATAATCGAACTTGTAATAAAGCTTACAGGGTCAATTATAGCAGAGCTGAGAAATACAACAGAGACGGCGTGGGGACAACTGTATACAAGAATCAAAATTCACTCTCAAAAATCGAAAACGCCAGATTGACTCTGGCGTTTTCTGCTTATCGCATATACACGACTTCCGCCCACTTCCCCGTGGTTTAAATTACTTGGTCGTGCGAGCCTTTGGCATATTGCACAGAGTGATCAAACTCCACACTCATCCTTTTTTAAGCCAGGTGACAGCTCGATGAAGTTGTCTGGCCGAGTACATGTGCCGGGGAATCGTCACATTGTACGAATAAACACAATTTTATCATGTGAATCATCTGTGACAAGTGGATTTTTTATCTTTTCTTTAACGTAACTTGATATCCAAAAAGCTACACTGCCCGGCATGAGATCGAGGCGTGAAAAATACTGTGAGCTCCTCAATATAAGGACACGAATAATTTACAATAAGATAGGCAGTGCCTATTGCCCCGCACTGGGAAAAACGGTTGTTTTTAATGCCAAAGGATATCATCATTTACACTATAAACCAGATAGAACGGCACGCGATGTGAAAGAGAGGATCTACAAATTGAGATTACTCCCACTGGCTGTGCCAGTAATAAAAAATGCAGACGTGATTGAAAGTGTGAGAAATATAAAAAGAGGCAAACAGTTTGCACTAGTCGCAAAGGTTGGAAGAAAAAATCCAGTTGAGGTGCGAGTTATTATTTTAGAAGTTGAAAATAGTGGGCATCCTATATTCTGGAGCATTATGAAGCACTAAAAAACACCATCAAGTGGTGTGTTTTAGTGTGTCTGCTCTTCGACTTAGAGATTTCTCTTTTTGTCGAACAAGGCTTTCGCCCACAGACACACCAGTATACTATGCCCAATTATCCGAAAAGTCAACCATATTCGCCCTTTTTTCCCCACTCTAAAACGACTGCGCGAGATTGTAAATTGGGAGAAGAACAGCGGCGAGCAAACCACCGACGCCTAAGCCGAGAACGACGATCATCGCCGGCTGAATGAGATCGACAAGCGCATCCACAGCGGCAATAACCTCTTTTTGGTAAAACTTGGCAAGAGTTTTTAAAATATTACCCAGCTCACCCGTCTCCTCACCCACCTTCACCATTTGGGTCATGATATTTGGAATCTCTGGGTACTCGGCGAGAGCCACGGAAAGGGCTTTGCCGGCCTTCACCTGCTGAAGCGAATTGAGTAAAATATTTTTATAGACATCGCTACCCACCACCATGGCTGTGGTCTCGAGTGTGCGGATCATAGAAATACCGGAGACGATCATCGTATTCATGTTGTCGGCGATGCGAGAAAGATAGAGCTTGCGGAAAAGATTGCCTATGAAAGGAATCGAGAGCTTGAATTCATCGAAAGATTGCCTGCCAGAGCGACGCACATATTGCGCGCCAAAAAATGCACCCACGATGAGTATCACGGCCGTGAAAATGCCGTAGTTGACTGCGAAATCGCTAATCCAAATGACCACCTTGGTGTAAATCGGAAGCTCTTGGCCAGATTCTTCGAGAATTGGCGTAACTTTTGGAATGATGACGGTGAGCATCATTATCATAACCGCAATGAAAGTGGCGATAACGAAGGCTGGATAGATGAGAGCGTGTTTGGCTTTGGATGTCACTTCATACTGACGCTCGAGATAGTCGGCAAGGTATGTAAATGTTTCTTCGAGACGGCCCGATTCCTCGCCGGCTTTGACCATGTTGACATAAAAATCGGAGAAAACATTTGGATGCTTGGTGAGCGCTTTGGAAATGGAACTGCCTTCTTGGAGATCGTCTGCCACAGCGTTCATTGCCCGGCGAAGCACTTGGCTTTCTACCTGAGCGGCAAGAAGCTTGAAAACGCGAAGAGCTGAGACCTGCGCCTCGAAAAGCGTGGCCATTTGGCGCGACACAAAAACCACTTCTTTGGTGGAAGCGCTGTTGAAAAAAGAAAAACGCTCTAAGATGCCACGATCTTCCTTTGGCACCACGGAAGCCACAATGAGGCCTCTTTTCTGAAGCGCAGTAATCGCCACATCAACACTTACAGCCTCAATCATTCCGTCTTTCTTTTCGGCATTTTGATCTATGGCTTTGTAAATAAATAACATGTTAGCCGATTATTCTTTCGAGTGTCTTAACATTGTTTGAATACTTGTACGCATTTTCGATTGTTATTTCGCCAGCGCGAACTAGATCGACCAAACATCTGTTTAGATCGATCATGCCTTCGGCTGAACCTGTCTCTATTATAGTGTCTATTTCGTGAGTGCGCTTGTCGCGAATGACATTTGAGACGGCAGTGTTGTTGATAAGTAGCTCATAGGCTGGCACTAAGCCACCAGAAACGCGTGGTACCAAACGCTGAGAAAAGATTCCGGCCAAGCTGCCTGCCAGCTGCATGCGGATTTGATTTTGCTGAGTGGAAGGAAAAGAGTCGATGATACGCTCGATGGTTTGTGATGCGCTATTTGTGTGGAGTGTGGAAAAAACCAAGTGGCCTGTCTCGGCGGCTGTGACGGCCGCAGCCATAGTTTCTGGCTGACGCATTTCGCCGATCATCACCACATCGACATCTTGACGGAATGTACCCCAAAGCGCGGTGTGGAAATCGGGCGTGTCGGTGCGCACTTCGCGCTGGTCGATAATGGATTTTTTCGGTTTGAAAAGATATTCGATTGGATCTTCAATGGTGATGATGTGCTCCAAACGCTCTTCATTTATAAGATCAATGAGTGCGGCGAGTGTGGTGGATTTGCCTTGGCCAGTCGGACCGACGACCAAAAAGAAGCCTTGTTGCTTTCGAGCAAAAGTGGTGAGAGCTGGCGGAAGCCCCAGCTCTTCTACTGTACGAATATGATCGGAGATGAGGCGTAGGGCGATGCTCACTGAGCCTTGTTGAATGTAGGCATTGCCTCTAAAGCGAGAAGTGGTGTTGCTCGGCTGATAGGCGAAGTCGACCTGCTTTTTATCAGCGAAAATGGCTTTTGATTCGTCGTTGATCAGAAAATTGAGAATGCCAGCGGTATCTTCGCGAGAAAGCTCTTTCTGCTTAGCCAGCGGAATGAGTGAGCCAGAGACGCGAATCATTGGATGACGACCTTCAGAAAGATGAATATCCGAACCATTTTCTTTTATGACAACATCCACCAGCCCCTCCATTATTTTTTTGTATTCGGTATTCATATTTTTAATTTCTATTTTTTAAATTAAGCTTCCGCGCCCAAAATTTCTAAAACTTTCGTCACCACTTCCGAAGGCGTGACCGCGGCTTTGACGATAAACCCCGCTACACCGAGCTTCTTAGCGCCTTCCACCTCAGCCTCATCTGCCTGATTGGTGAGCATTATATATTTGGCGCTTGGAGCAAGATTTTCTTGTCTGGCTTGAGCTAAAATCTGTAGACCATCCATACCAGGAAGCACCACATCTAGAAGAACGGCGTCGGGAGTAGGAAGAGTCTCGTCTTTGAGCCTCGCCAAGGCCTCTTGGCCATTTTTGGCCACTATTATTTCATGGCCACTTTTTGTAAATTTCGTAACATACATATTTTGGATGAAGGCGTCATCATCGACAATCAAAATCCGGAATTTCTTTTCTGTAGTCATACTCCAGATAATAACATGTTGAAAACTACGAGTTCAAGAAACTCTAAAGGCTAAGTATCTCTTCAAAAGGAATTTGCTTGTCAAAAGCTTTCAAAATGCCGTCTTCGCGCATGGTGAGCATGCCTTTTGAACGCGCGAGCTTTATAATTTCGACTTCTGTCGGATTTTTTAGAATCAGAGCTTCCATTTCTTTGTCTACTTCTAACACTTCCATGGCCGCCACTCGGCCGCGTGTGCCTGTAGGACAATCTGGGCCTGGTGCGGCACGATACACATTTCGAGTGAAATCGATTCCCTTTTTAAATTTCTCCGGCAAATCTTCAAATTGTTTGTCGATCATGGCCTTGGTGCTTCCGTCCATTGGCATTGGCTCGCCAGAATTTGGACAAAGCTTCACCACCAAGCGTTGGGCAACGGCGAGTGCGAGCGTTGGGGCAATAAGATACGGATCGATTTTCATATCGATGAGTCGCGAGATGACACCCACAGCATTGTTGGTGTGAATGGTAGCAAGCACTAAATGACCGGTAAGCGATGCGTGAATGGCCAAAGCCGCCGTCTCTTCGTCTCGAATCTCACCGACCATTATAATATCTGGATCTTGGCGGAGTGTGGTGCGAAGAGCGTTGGCAAATGTGTAGCCAATTTCTGGACGAATTTGCGACTGACTGACACCTTCGACGCTGTACTCAATAGGATCTTCGAGCGAAAGAACATTAGCTTTGTCGCGGTCGAGCTCGTTCAACATTCCATATAGCGTGGTGCTTTTTCCAGAACCGGTCGGACCAGAAATGAGAATGAGACCGTATGGCCTTTTCACAGCCTTGCGGATGGCGGCCAAATTTTTTTCACTCAAGCCGAGATCGTCGAGCGTTTTGATGCCACGCGACTGATCCAAAATACGCATCACGATCTTTTCGCCGAAATATGTTGGAAATGTGGAAACGCGGAAGTCGACCTTCCTGCCTTCGATGGTAGCCGAAAAACGACCGTCTTGCGGCTTGCGCTTTTCGTCGAGCTTCATGTTGCACAAAATTTTAATACGCGAAATGATCGACGCGTGGACATTGGCCGGAAGAACGAGGCTGGTATTTAAAACGCCGTCCACTCGAAAGCGCACGCGGATGGTGTCGCGCAAATGCTCAATATGCACATCGGACGCATTACCCTCTGTGGCATAGCGGAGAATGGTGGCGACAATTTTGGTGATTGGAGCAACTTCGACAATTTTATTATTTTTGTCTTTGGCCTCGACCATTTTATTCGAGTCTTCGCCGGGCAATTCGCCGCCAGAATCTAGGCTAAAAGAAACGCCGTCTGAGTTCGCGGTGCCAAGTTGATAAAGTGCCTTACCAACTTCTTCCGTAAGACCTTTATACATTTCCAGCACAGCCAAAAAGTCGGTTTCGGAAATTACGAAAAGTTTAAACGGCATGTCGATGCGGGAAGAAATGAAGTTGAGAGCGTCTTTGGCCTCGATATTATCTGGGTCGACAATGCCCACCTCAAGCACGCCGTCGCGCACCTCAAGAGGCACAAAACGATAATGTTCGGCGGATTCTTCTGGCACATATGCGAGCGTCTCGGCTGGAATTGTGCGCTCGCCGAGTTCTTTCATCGGAATCTTAAAATATTCGCCAATGGTGCTCGCCACCACCTGCGGCGGAATGCCCTTTCCAGCCAAAACCTGCTCGATTGTCCTCGAAGTGTTTTTTGCTTCTTCTGTTATTGCCGTTACATCGGCCTTCTTTATTATTTTTTTCTCAACGAGTATGTCTAATTGGGTCATAAGACGAGCTCTGGCTAATTGTCGGAACCGATCGGCGCGAAAGGATTTAGACGGCCAAGTGGCTGGGTAGGAATAGGCTGAGTGTAATCTACCAAAGACTCGAAAGCTGGCTCGGACAAAATTTCAGTATTGATATTTCTCAAAGCCTTGAGGCGATTGAGCTCGATGACGAGCTCTTGGCCCACCGCGGCCGCGGCAACTGAAGATTCACCAGATGTAGTACTCACCGCCGCATCAGGCGCAGGCGAACGAGTAAAAGTGAAGTAGCCAGCAACTGCCACAACGACAAGACCTACAATTAAAGCGATGTTTTTATTCATGATAATTTATATTGCTGTGCATTATTTTTTCGGAATCCAATATGTATTGAGAGTTATGGAAAAATCATAACCGGTTTTCCCTGCGGCAGATGGCTTCACAGAAAGCGAGCGCACATCCATGAGTCGCAAACTGGTTTCCAAATCTCGCAAAAAGTTTACAGCGTTGGTATATGAAGTGCTAAAATCGAAGCCAATGGACGCGGCACTATATACTTTTGAAGATCCAGAACCTGCGGACGCCTCTGAGGTCTTCAAATTTTTTAAAGCGATGTTGTATTTAGCGGCCACACCATTTACATCGATTACTGTGCGGATGTTGTCCATATAGCTAGGCAAAAACTTTTCTAGCTTGTCTAAATCTTCTGGTGAGAAGCTCGCGAGCTTGTTGGCCAAATCTCCACGAACCTGCTCGAGCTCGCTTGCGACATCCAGAGCCTCATCATAATCCGCCGACTGTGCGCGAAGATCTTGTACCACACCATAGAGTGGCTGAACCTGCCAGAAAAACAGCCCGATGGCCACAACTATTAAAATGATAGGGGTGAGATTTTTCATGTTTATGGGTTTATCGTGCCGCCGATGGTGCCGCCAGCGCCAGCCCCAGCGCCACCGGAAGATGTGGTGGCTGCGCCAGTAGGCGGTAAGCTTTCAAGCGGCATGATAACTTCTTTCACAGGGTCGACGGGCAATGTTGGCAAAGTAGGATCGACTGTGAGGCTGTAGGCTACAGACTCTGGATAAATATCTGCTTTCACATCGAAAGTGACAATGCCTTTGTCGTTGAGAGCGAGATTTGAAATAGTAACCGCTTTTAAATTTTCATTTGTACCAAAAACATCAGATTGAAAAGCCACCGCGGCATAGCTATTGGCCTCACCCTTCATAGAAATAGAAATTTTATTATCGTTGCCGGAGGTGTATGAGAGATCGCTAAAGCGCACTGTTTGCACTGTATTTTGCTGAAGAATAGAAAGAAAAACGGTGAAAGCTTCATGGCTAGACAAAAGCTGTTTGGCTGTGTCGAGACGTGTGCGAAGAAGAGTGAGATTTTTGGTGAGCTCTGGGTCGAACTTTTCAATTGCTTCAGCAATCTGCGCCTTCTTTTCGTCGTTTTGCTTTGTGAGAAAATATTTATAGCCAAACAAGCCGCCAAAAAGCAAAATGGCGATGACAAAAATGCCGACGGCAATCATCATGAAAAAACTCTTTCGAGATTTTGGTCGGAAGCCACTGTCTGTCGGGATAATTGGCCTTTTTGGTACGAAACTATTCTGGAGAGTGTTGTCCATTAAGGTAATTGTACAAGAAGAACAGGGGTAAAGAAAATGGGGACTGGTGATAAGAAGAACCAAACACCTTCATCGAAATGCACGGAATAAATTTTTGGTGAAATTTTTCCTCCTGCTCGGCGCCAAGCGCCTCCGCAGAGTCATTTCTCAAAAGGTGTTTGGTTCTTCTCCTCACTAACCCACCATCTCTCAGCCCGTCGGCTTCCTCACTCCAGATCTTGTAGCTTCCTTAATGCCAAACCTAATGCAACGGCGAATTCGGGACCATTCTTGCGGAGAATTTCGGTGAGAAAGGCGGGTGCTTGGACTTTGCTAAATGGATCGCCGAGGGCGACGGGTGTTTCGAGATTTTTTTGCGCGAGTTCAACAAAACCCTTCATCGTTGCCCCACCGCCCATGAGGATGACCTTCTCCACACTCTTGTTGTGTTTACTTTGATAATTGATGAGTACGTGACGCGCTTCGGCAAAAATATAATCGAGAGTGAGAGCGATGGTGTCGGCTAAAGTTTTTTGGCCCGGATCCGCAGACCAGCCGACGGTGCGTTTCATTATCTCGGCTTGGTCGAGCGGCATATTTAAAGAAGTGGCAATGGTGGAAGTAATATCTTGCGAGCCGCGATTGATAGTGTGAGAGTTGCGCACGATGCCGCGCTCTATTATATAAAGCTTGGTTGACGCGGCACCAAGATCGAGAATCATTACGGGCCGAGTGTTGTCGTCGAGCACGGAACGAATGGTGCTAAAAATTTCAATTTCAAAAAAACCAACATCCAAACCAGCTTTGCTGACGATAGTTTCATAGTCGCGAAGTGTATCGTTGTGAATGGCTACGAGCAAAATATCTGTCTTTGGAATAACTTTGCCCCCCACTGCTTCCACACCCGGGTCATGATCTGTCTGATCGCGCGGGATGATAGACCAGTCGAGACTCACTTCGGCGATGGGCACCGGAATATATTTTCGCGCCTCAGTGGGTACCATTTGTGCGAGCTGTTTTTCGCCAACATTTGGCAATTCAATGATGGTCATGAGGCTAGCCGAAAAAGGAATGGCGACACCCGCCACTTTTGTGGTAGTTTTTGCTTCGCGGAGAATATCGATAAGTGCGAGTACGACTTTTTCCACCGGCAAATTTGTCGCCCGGCCAATTTCCATCTTTGTATAAGGACCAAGCGCGAGTGCGCCGTATGTTTCGAGCATGACCCGACTTCCCTGCCTGCGGAGCTGGACGATTTTGATTGCCGACGAACCGATATCCACCCCGATCACACTGCCAGAGGCTCTTTTAAATAAACTTGATAGAAAATTAGCCATCTTGATAGATAGTTCAAGACAAGTATAGCACAGGGAGCGCGAGCGGATGGTGGACGAACGGCGGAAATTTGGCGCTATAAGTGGAAATTTAGTGAAAGTTAAATAAAACTTGATGCGGTTTATGGAAGAATCGCGCCATGACGAAAATTTTAAGAGAAATTACACGCTTTTTCCTTTATTTGGTTGCGCCGGAAAAAGAATCCGTGCGGAAACTTTCATATGAAGAGCCGCGAGAGCTCGCGCGAATTTTACCAGCCGCGAAGCCGATTGCCTATCTGCGTGACGGCGCGCAAAATCTTTTTGCACTTTTTGCTTATAAAGATCGACGAGTAAAAGAAATAGTTTGGGAAATAAAATATCGGAAGAATTCAGCACTAGCGGAAAAGATTGGCTTTTTGCTTTTTGAAAAGATGAAAGCGCGAATACGAGCGCGAGCAGAAAATTTTAATGGGAATCCGCCGGAAATTATTCTCGCGCCGATACCCACAAGCAGTGCGCGAAGGAAAGAAAGAGGTTTTAATCAGTGCGAAGTAATTTGTGAAGCAGTGATGAAAAATGCACCGCCAGCCAGCGAAATTTTTTCTTACGAACCTTATTTGCTAGCAAAAATAAAAAACACGCCGCATCAAGCCGATCTCACGCGCAAAGAACGACTCACAAATGTCGCCGGCTCTTTCGCTATTCCCCACCCTGAAAAAGTTTGCGGCAAAATTATTTTTATTGTCGACGATGTAATCACCACCGGGCGCACTATCGGCGAAGCAGAGGCGATGCTCATGGAGGCAGGTGCGAAAAGTGTTTATGGTTTTGCGATCGCGCATTAATAAAATCGGCGCGGAGCTACAACGGCATTAGAAAAACTCCAAAAAACATGTTACGCTGACGGAGTTTTGGAGACGTGGCTGAGCGGCCGAAAGCGCCTCACTGCTAACGAGGTAGGGTCTAAAAGCCCTCGTGGGTTCGAATCCCACCGTCTCCGTAAATAGACTTTCAATGCCAAACTCAATTTTTCTCTTGTTACCCATCGCCCTCTTTATTTTTTGGACAGGCTATGTCCTGTGGCTTTTTGTGCGAGGTTTACATGACGGAAAAGTAATGCGCAGAAATATGTTTAGCTCGGCTTTCAAATACATTCCGGGAAAAATTTTCACTCGCGCGGAAAATCCTGTAGCGTTTTGGGCTTTTATTGGGCTTTATTTTGTTTTAGCGATTTGCGGTGTCGCGGCTGTTATTTTAATTCTCATCCTACTTATTTAAATATTTTTAAGAAAAATTAACCGTTTCTTGATTTCGAATCTGCATAGTAAATCATCGCGTCGTGCATAAATTTGGCGAGACCAGGCGCGATTTTGTCGTGAGTTGATCGGAAACGTTCGTCGTTTACGTACATGTTTGCCAAGCCACGATACATTTCGAGATTTGGTTCGTAAAAATTGCGCAAACTTTCGTAATGACGACCGATGAGCTTCTGCACTTCTTCACTTTTTGGCCCTTCATTCATGCGCGACACAATGCCCTGCATAATTTTTGCGCTCTCATGTGCCATCTTGAGCATGCCAAATTTGCCGAGTTTCTTCACCCGTTCTTCCGACTGCTTAAAAGCCTCGGTGTCGCCCCACTTATCTTTTGCCTCAGCCGCGAGTTTATCCATGTCTAGGTTGTCTAAGTTTAAATCGCCGTTTAAGTCGTTCATGTGTTTATATTTTTGCGTTTTTAAATTATGTTAAAAAGATTAAGTTTGGAAATAATGCTCTAAAATTCAAAACCGGTCAATCACTTCTCGACTCCCGACCCCCAATTTCCAATTTCCCATTTCCCATAAGTCATTTTTGTGCTATTGTCTTCGTCAGAAAGGAACCAAACATGGACGACCAAACACCCGACAGTCCGCCTTCTGTAAAATGGCGTTACTGCGACTGCTCATGTCATCGAAGTGAGCACATTCAACACATGATGGCTTGCTGTGACGGTCAATGTCCCCACTGTGGCCACTGGATCATCGGCTTTGATGAACACATTCGTGATCAGCATCCATCGGCACTAGCAGAGGAAATGATGTGCGGAGGAGGTGAAACACCACCCGAACAGCCACCGCAATCCATGACAGCGTGAGAATTGCGGACGAAACCTCGAGGACCAGCTATAATAGGCTGGTCCGCTTTCATTATCTAGCATCACCAATCTCCATGTCTACCAACTCCCTTATCACAGAACACTTCCGTCTCACGCCACCCCAGAAAAAAGCCCTCGCCAAGCTCGGCCTCCACACCATAGAAGATCTACTTTACCATTTTCCCGCGCGATATGGCACGACGGCCGAGGTACGAAGCATCGCGAGCGTAATGAGCGGCGAGGAAGTGGCTGTGTATGGGCAAATTTCTGGACTTTCGATGCGCAAAGGCTGGGTTTCGAAAATGCCGATGGCCGAAGCCACTGTGAGCGACGAAACGGGAAAAATAAAAATTGTGTGGTTCAATCAGCCGTACTTGGCAAAAATGTTGCACGACGGCGCGCTCGTGAAAGTGCATGGGAAAATTGGGCAACGAAGAAAAAAACGCGACGCGGGCGAAGAAGTCACCGGCGAACTTTTCATGACAAACCCGGAAATTGAAGAAGTGGGTGCTCTGCCGGCGACCACGGGCAGTGATTCGCTTTTTGGGCAGGCGGCGGCGAGTTTTGGTTATCCTGTCTACCCAGAAACGCGCGGTATCACCTCGAAATGGTTTTATCATTCTGTGCAGAAAATTTTTAAATCGGGCGTGCTTGAAAAAATCGGCGCGGCGAACAGGCTGACAGGCGCGAGCAAGATGGATGCGACCGCCGCAAGCGACCCAATCCCCGCCACAATCCTCGAACAATACAATCTTCCGTCACTTCAGACGGCGATGATTTGGATTCATGCGCCGCAAAAAGAAGGTGATGCTTTGGCTGCGCGAAAAAGATTTGCATTCGAAGAAATATTTTTCATTCAGCTTCGCAAACAAAAAGAACGATTAGCGTACGAAAAAAAACCAGCGTTTAAAGTTTTCAAAACCGGCGTGGAAATGGAATCGTTTACCAAGCGTTTTCCATTTGCACAAACAGGCGCGCAAAAACGCACTATAGAAGATATTTTGGGCGACTTTCGCAAAGGTCATGCCATGTCGCGCTTGCTCGAGGGCGATGTGGGATCTGGAAAAACAGCCGTGGCCGCCGCTACCGTATATGCCGTCACCACAAGCAAGCCGCCCGGCCAAGATTTTGGCGCACTGCAGACGGCATACATGGCACCGACAGAAATTCTCGCCACGCAACATTTCGAATCTTTTATGCAAATGTTTGCCTATTTGGGAATTTCGATCGGCCTCATCACGGGCAGTGGTTGTAAAAAATTTCCGTCGAAAGTAAACCCGAAGCAGGCCACAGATATCTCGCGCGCTCAGCTCCTCAAATGGGTGGCGAACGGCGAAATTCCAATTCTCATCGGCACACATGCGCTCATTCAGAAGACGGTGAAGTTTAAAAATCTCGCCTACATTATTATCGACGAACAGCATCGCTTCGGCACAGCACAACGCCAAAAGCTCCGCCGCAAAGACGACATCGCCCCGCATCTTCTTTCAATGACCGCCACGCCAATCCCCCGCACGCTCGCGCTCACTATTTATGGCGACCTCGATCTTTCTTTGCTCGACGAAATGCCGGCCGGTCGCAAACAAATAATCACCGAGGTCGTGTCGCCGGCCGAAAGCGAGCGCAAAAAAGTGTATGAAAAAATTCGCACCGAGCTTCGGGCTGGTCGTCAAGCGTACGTGATCTGTCCACGCATCAACGAACCCGACCCAGAAAAAGAAGCGGCCGTTATTGCTAAATCGGTGACGGAAGAAGCGGAACGGTTGCGCCGAAAAATTTTTCCGGATTTTAAAATCGACATCCTCCACAGTAAAATGACGCCCGGTGCGAAAGACAAAGTGATGACAAAATTTAAAAACGGCGAGACACATATTCTCGTTGCCACTTCAGTGGTGGAAGTTGGTGTCAACGTGCCGAATGCCACGTCTATTATCATCGAAGGTGCCGAACGTTTCGGCCTCGCTCAGCTTCATCAGCTTCGTGGCCGTGTGCTTCGTAGCTCACATCAAGCGTACTGTTATGTTTTTGCCGAAACCAAATCCGAAAAAACCGCCGATCGTTTACACGCTCTAGTCACTGCCAAAAACGGTTTTGAGCTCGCCGAGTTTGATCTTTCCCAACGCGGTGCGGGTGAGCTTTACGGCCGACGACAATGGGGCATTTCGGATGTTGCGATGGAAGGCATTAGAAATATCAAGATGGTCGAAGCGGCACGTAAAGAAGCGGCACTTTTGCTCGCGAGTGATCCAAACCTCGCGAGACATCCACTAGTAAAAACGCGGGTAGAGGCACAGAAAGAAGAAATTCATTTTGAGTAGCGTTATGCTATTATCTCCCCATCGCACGTGTAGCTCAGCGGTAGAGCCGTCGTCTTATACACGACTGGTCCCAGGTTCGAATCCTGGCACGTGCACCACACTTGATTTTTCGGAACTATTCAATAGAATATCCAACAGACCTCTACGAGCCGACAAATGACCCCACAAGGCATCTCGGCTCACTGTCCCAAAGTTTGGCATCCTCCGCCAGATTAAAAAGGGACAACCACTCCTTGTCCACCGCGATATAAACGTTGCGGTGGTTTTTTGTTATAAAGTTTTAAAAATTGGCCGCTAACAGAGGCTTGTTGACAAATAAAATTAACCTGCTAAAGTAGCGGCAGATTTACTTCGTTCCTTTTGACCCCCGCCGTCCCGGAAAGTTCTCCATGCACAACATGGATGAGCTCCCGGGCGGTTTTTTTATACAAAATCCGCCAGACTACACCTGATGCTCAATATCTTTCTTCCTCTTCGGAACAATTCCACTCGCGATTAGCAAATTTTCAAATTCTTCGCGCTCGATTGTTTCCACTTCAATTAATCTTTTAGCGATGAGGTCGAGGGCGGTGCGATGTTTGGTAATAATTTCTTCGGCGCGGGCAAAACCGTTTTTCATAATCGCCGCCACTTCAGCATCAATTTCTGCACCAATTTTTTCTGAGTAATCATTGTCTCCCCCGCCACGTTGATGCATAGAAATCATCGGACCAGACTCGAAAGCAATCGGGCCGATTTTATCCGACATACCGTATTTTGTAACCATATCGCGAGCAAGTGCAGTGGCAACCTGCAAATCGTTTGAAGAGCCGGTGGTGAGATCGCCGAAAATATTTTTCTCTACCACATAACCGCCGAGTGACATGGCAATGTCGTCGAGAAATTCGCGCTTCGATTGGAGTTTGCGATCTTCGAGTGGTAATTTGAGCGTGTAACCAGCCGCGCGACCACGAGAAATGATGGAAATTTTGTGCACAGGATCGGCGTATTGAAGGACAGAGGCAACGAGGGCGTGGCCAGCTTCGTGATATGCCGTGAGCTCTTTTTCTTTTTTGGAAAGAATGTGGCTTTTGCGCTCCGGTCCGAGCATCACTTTTTCTATTGAACGAATAAGATCATACTGCGAAATTTTGTTGCGATTTTCGCCAGCCGCTAAGATGGCCGCTTCGTTCATCAGAGAATAAAGCTCAGCGCCAGAAAAACCGGGTGTGCGCTCGGCGATCACCGTGAGCTTTACATCTTCGGTAAAAGGTTTGGACTTGGCGTGGATATTTAAAATTTCTTCGCGATCGCCACGGTCGGGCAGATCGAGCACCACTCGCCTATCGAATCGGCCAGGGCGAAGAAGGGCCGGATCGAGGACATCTGGCCTGTTCGTGGCCGCCATGACGATCACCTTTTCTGTTGGCTCAAAGCCGTCCATTTCTACCAAGATCTGATTGAGTGTTTGCTCGCGCTCATCGTTGCCTCCACCAGCGCCAGCACCGCGCACTCGGCCCACGGCATCTATTTCATCGATAAAAATAATGGCCGGACCAGTCTGTTTGGCATTTTTAAAAAGATCGCGCACACGAGATGCGCCAACGCCCACAAACATTTCCACAAATTCCGAGCCAGAAATAGAGAAAAACGAAACGCCAGCCTCACCAGCCACCGCTCGTGCAAGCAAAGTTTTACCCGTACCAGGCGCACCCATGAGAAGAACGCCCTTTGGAATTCGCGCGCCAATATCAAAAAACTTTTTTGGATTGCGGAGAAAATCTACAATCTCGCGCAATTCTTCTTTCGCTTCCTTCACACCCGCTACATCTTTGAAAGTTACTCTCTGCTTTTTGTCGTCAGGTGAAATCATTCGTGCTTTAGACTGACCAAAAGTAAACGCCTGCATACCCGCACCGCGCACTTGGCGTGTGAGAAACCAAATAAACAAAAGAATAAAAATTATCGGAATGATGATCGGTGCGAGACTTAGAAACCAAAAACCAAAACCGCCGGGGCTTTTAATATCCACAGTCACGGCCACAAGCTTCTCTGATGTGACGCCGTAATTTACGAGCGTTTGCGACAGAGGTTCGGCCGTTTCTTTTTTAGATTCTTTTTTCGAGCCATCTTTATATTCCACTTCAAGCTCATCGCCATTGACGGTAATTTTTGCCACACTGCCAGCCGTCACATCCGCCGCGAGCTCTGAAAGTGGCGTCTGATCGCTCTCTTTCGGCGAAGTTTCAGAGATTATTGAGTAGGTGCTGATGATTAAAACAAAAACGAGAAGCGTGACGAGTGAGTGCCACCAGAAATTGCCACCGAAGCCGCCACCAGAAACTTTTTTCTTCATCGGATTTTTACCACCTCGATTTTCGCGATCGCCGCTCATTTCCCCGTTATTTTTTTTAGATTTTTTGTCACGCGAATTATTCATTTAGCGATTATACAACAAAGCTCGCAAAGAGCGAAAAAATCCCGCGATTTGCCGACAATTTGCTATAGTTAGGCGACGCGAAAGCGCACACGACCATGAACATCTTAATAGAAAACGGAAAAGCCACTTTCAATTATGAAATTGGAGAAAAGCTCTACGCAGGCATCGAGCTTTTTGGCTTTGAAGTAAAAGCTCTCCGTGCCAAGCGCGGCTCACTCGAAGGCTCTCATGTTACCATCCGCGGTGGCGAAGCATACCTCATCGGCGCCTCTATCCCCGCCTATCAACCAAAGAACACGCCCGCCGATTACGATTCCGAACGCAATCGTCGCCTCCTCCTCACAAAAGAAGAAATTTCCGAGCTTTCTGGCGGGGCTGGAGGCAAAAAATCTGTAGCCGCAGTCCGAAAAGGCAAGGATTTGACAATCATCCCTCTTTCGGTGTATAGTATAGGTCGGAAAATAAAGGTCAAAATCGGTCTCGCCACGGGCAAGAAAAAGTTCGACAAACGCGAAACCATCAAGCGTCGCGAAACCGACCGCGACATCCGCCGTGAGTTTAAAGACAGATAACCGCGCGTGCTCTTTGACAACTGTATCGGTCATTCATCTAATGCGTTTTTTTTGAGCGCTGAGTGAATTATTCGTTTTGAAAAGACTCTGCGGAGGCGCTCGGCGCCGAGCAGGAGGAAAATTTTCACCAGAAAATTATTCCGTGCTTTTCGAAACAATAATTCGCAAAGCGCTCAAAAATAGCTCATTAGGGGGATGATCGGCCTAGACAGAAAATCATCTTGTGTTCGTGCAATGCGGAGCTCCGTTAACTCCTGAAACTGACGGAAATACTAAGTGCAAACACACTAGTTACAAAAGCCAAATCTATTGTTTCTCCATTTTTTGGAGCCAAGGATTTCGCTTTCGCTTACGCTTTAGCCTAAGCGACGTCTCGCAAGCTTATGTCTCATCGGCTGGCGGGGTGTTATAAATTGAGGCTCGAGTGTGTTCCCTTCTCGGTTCACACTTAAAAAGTAGAGAATCGTTCGGCGACAATTTTGCCTGTTCTCTATGTCGTCGATCTAAAACTTAAAACTGGCTAAGCATTGTAGAAGCGTTCACATTTCTTTTCTGCACGGCGGTTCGATTCCGCCCATCTCCACCTTGACTCAAATCATTTTTTACTTATAATGTAACTATTCTGGTAAGAATGGAAGAAAACCACCGGCAACGGTGGTTTTCTTTATGCGTTCTTAAATTAACCTTGAGCTCCTATTTTGTAGACTGTTTTTTGGTATAGCTTCGGTAAAGCCATACCGTGGGCCTGCTAATGGTTTAGGCATCCGTTCTTACCAGATGGGTGGCGCGGGTTCGATCCCCGTCAGGTCCACAAATATTGACCGAGTAATTTTTTACTATATAATTTTGTTCGGTGGGGCAAAAAGTTTGCCACAAGTACTAAGTGGCATGGTGGATGCGACACAAAAAACCTCTGAATCCCAGAGGTTTTTTGTTGTTTAATTTTTCTTAAAAGATTCTTGAACCAACTATATTACATTTACCTGACGGGCGAGATTGGTAATCCCGTCCATGGGTGCGCTAAGGGTTTAGACTTTTGGCCCCACCATCCAAGAGTAGCGGGTTCAACTCCCGTCGCATCCATCAATAATCTACACCCCCTTCGGATCCTCCCCATACTTATTCGGACCAACCTGACCTTTAAGTGCGAGCAATACCAATAAAATAATTACGCCAATGAAAGGAACGAGGCCGATCAAACACCACCAGCCGGTGCGGCCAGTGTCGTGCAAACGGCGAATGGTAACACCGATACCGGGAAGCAAAAATGCTAAAGCATAAAGGAGAGCGATTAAGTCCGCGACATTTTTGCCAAATAAATTGCCGAAAACGATCCCGATAACGAGAGAGATTACAGTGTTAAATAAAAAGAAATACCAATATTCCGCCCGCTGTGCTCGCCCGCTAAAAACCGCGTACTTTTTTAAAACTGTTAAATAATGGTTCATGAATAAAATTATACACCACACTCAATATCGTCTTCGGTTTTCTATATTTTACCAAGCCAAACGACACAATCACTGAAACACTCGGCGATATTTCTGCCGATTTTCAAGAATGTTCAACTAAGCTATCTATGTGGCGACAGGCTCATGGACCGACAGTTGTAATCACCGCTGAAGCTCGAGCCGAATTAGACGGCATTCTCGACAATTGCAAAGCTACAACTGAAAACAGCGAGGAAAAACTTTAGAATCTAATTACTTAAGAAAGAATTAACCAAAGATCTGGTGCGCGGACCAAAGACTCCGGCGCCAGGATCATCTTCTGATTGAATTAAACCGTAAGTTAACTGAAATCTAAAAACCGCCGCTTTTGTCAGTGGTCCGAAAAATCCCGTGACTAATTTTTCCGGATAAAATGTTGGCCAAAATGATAACCACCTCTGAAGACGACTCACTTCGCTTCCAACAAAACCAAGCTCTAAACTATTACCAAACGCTCCGCCGCCAGATGAAAAAATCTGCAAAGAATCAGGTGTGGTGCCAAAATTTTGTGAAGTTGGTGTCCTAGTAAATAACAGATTCTGTGTGGGATTTTGATTATTTAAAATGGCTCTCCGTCTCCAAGCGGTACTCCCACTACTAGTTACCACCGATCCACTAGTATCTTCTTCCTCTTCGCTTTCTATCACAGAACTACTATGTGTAAAAATTGTACCCGGACTATCGGCGACACAGGTGAGAATGACATTGTCTTCCGTACAACTAACGACCGGATCGATGGCCATTACAGTAGCCAAACCCTCTACAATGGTCTGCGCAGAAGTGTCATCTGAGGTAAATGTATACGCTGTGCCGTTTAGAGTTATGGAAAAGATGTAATTTGCACCATCTAAATTGGCTGGCGTGAAAGTGACTGTCTGTGCCGCACCACCATAGCTTGCGTCGATCACAACCAAACCATAATTACCTTCTGTTCCACCACTCGTTCTTGTAAATGTCAGCATTGCACCAACATTAGAAACCGTGTAAGCCCCATTGGCAATGTAACTCGTACCAGAAGTAAAAATACTTCCAGCAATGACTGTAGCTATTTGAGTTGCAGTTAGAGCCGATGAACCGAGGCTAATAGCCACGCCGTCTATGGTTACAGACTGATCTGCGGCAGAAGCCAGTAAAGCATCCGATATGGTGACAGAAGCTGTAGCCACCACCCCGTTTACACTAGTATAGGTGTCGTCATTTATTGTAAGAGAACCATTACCAGAAGGGCCGGTGGCTTTCCTGATGAAAACTATCTCGTTAATACCAGACCCAGAAACGATATAATCTTTCGCTGCATAACCAACATCGCCAGTGAGACCGTTTCGAATTGCGATCGTGACTTGATAAATATTCAAAGCTGAAGCTCCAAGATTGATGGCGGTTAAATTATCTATTTGAACAGAGCTGTCTGAAGCACTCGCCGCTAAAGCGCTGGAAATATAAATAATAGCACTCGCCGCTACCCCCACCACACCGGCAGTTGACGAACTTGAAGATATATTTGAGGCATTGTTGGTAAATGTAATAACCGTAGCGCTTGCTTCTGTACCAGTAGTCGTAAAAATTACATTTGTGGTAGCACCACTCACAGTGAGCGCACCGTGGCCAGTATCAGAAACATTTGTAATGGTGCGGACAGCTGCAGAAAAATCAGCGATGGATCTAACGACACCGACAGAATCTGCTCTGTTGATTATCGCTGTATTGTTGCTACAATCTGTTTCGTCAAAAATATCTTCGCCGCCATCTTGAAATGTTATTGTGCATGTGCCAAAGACCACAGTCTCACCCGCCAAAGGTAACCCGGTAACAGAAAGTGTTCTTGTAGCTTTTATCTCTGTAACTCCCCCAGCAAAAGTGATGACTGGGATTGTGCCGTTTACAGCGGCCGTTCCATTTGCAAAAGTAATGCTTGGTATGGTGGAAGCAGGAACATTTGCCACAGTTTCATTTTCGCTCAGTGTAGCAACCGCAAAAACGATTAAGGGAAAAATATAGACAGAAAAAAATAGGGCAAAAATCAAAAAGAAAAACTCCTGCTTATTCATCAGTAGCTAATTGTAGGTTTTACCGCTCAATTTGTAAAACGCATAAAACCCTGTGATACAATATTGTTAATAGGTCGATTTAAGATAATTTTTTATTCTATTTTATGAACAACAACGAACAAAAAGGTGGAACTTGTGGCTCATGTGGCAGAGGCGGCTCGTGCGGATGCGGCCACCACAGCATTGTTCCAATACTTACGATTCTTTTTGCCAGCACTTTCCTACTAGGTTACCAAGGACTTCTCGATACGGCGGCAGTCAATATTATCTGGCCGATTTTGGTCGGCATTGGCGGTATTGTGAAGATTACTGAAAATAATTGCGAGTGTTGCTAAAGGTCCAAACAAAGACCCTTTGAAGTTATCGGCGTCGTTTTCTACTGAAAACGCGCCTCACTCTCAGCCTCAGCGGCTTCCGAGAGTAACTTCAAAGGGTCTTTGTTTTCCCCTAAATAATATGGCTCAACCCGTCGGCTGGCGAGAAATTAACCGAAAGTGAAGGTGAAGGCCTTTAAATTTCCCTCCGGGATAGTTATTTCTAAAACATGCTCACCGGCAGATGAGTCTTCTATCAACTTATAGAGCTTTGAATTTTTTACGGTCACAATTGACTCCTCATTTTCTATTCGGACATCGTCGCCGGCAAAGCTCGCGCTGAGTGGCACGCCGTCGCGAGTAATTTTTATTTGCGTCGCATCGTCGGCACTGGCCACGAAAAAAACATTCTTGGCTTTATACTTTAAAGAAATGTGCGCTTCATCACTTCGACTCTCGGCGTATTGATTTGTAAAATTCCACTTGCCGGACAAATAAAACAGATTTGGAAATAAGTTTACGGACTTTTCAGGCGCAGTTAGAGTTTGTAGACCAGTTTCGTTCTTCTGACCGTTTCCCAACGCTTCATTACGCGCGGCGCCAAAATAAATTTCCGATGTGACGGCGAAAGTTTGAGTTGTTGCATCAATTGGAGAAACAGTGCCTGAGCCAATCACATCTGAAACATTTTTGATGTTTAGAACTGCCATTCGCTCAGCCAAAAGCTCCTGAATTTTCTTTTCTGTCTCCGCGTATGCACCCTCGCCGATATGATCGTAGACAATGTAACCGTCTATGTCTATCAAATATTTCCGCGGCCAAAAACGATTTTCATATGCGTACCAAGTGGAAAAATCATTATCGAGCACTACAGGATAACCAATTTTTTCTTCAGTCACTGCATTTTTTACATTTTGAAAATCTTTTTCAAACTCAAATTCTGGCGTATGAATGCCGATGATTACCAAGCCGTCTTTTTCGTATTTACTCCACCAAGCATTTAGAAATGGCTGAGTGCGCTGACAATTTATACAGCTATATGTCCAAAAGTCTACCAAGACAACTTTCTTGCCGATATATTCGCCGATCGTGACTGGCTTACCGTCGCCACCGGTATTTATGAAACCATCGGGCGTAGTAATTTCTTTGGCCAGTTTATATTTTTTGGCTTTTTCTGCTTGAGATAGAAAGGAATTTGCCGCAATGACTGATGGGGCTGATAAGGCTGGTAGAATTGGCGCCGGCATAGGACCAACTTCGGACTTTATGGGTGTTGCGTCTGGCGTTGTTGTGCTTGTATCACGAGGCATGACAGTAACCACCTCTGCATCTGTCGGCCGTGCAGTTTTTTGTGATTCGAGGTAAAAAATCGCGCCGCCAATAAGCGCGAGGGCAACGACTAAAATTATACTTCTAAGTAAACTTGTCATTTTTTATTTTTAGATTTTATTTTCCAACATCCGACTGGGCCGCAGTGACAGGCTTGGCCGCAGTACTCGCTAAATATGTAAGAAAACCTGGCACGATTGGCAAAATACACGGCGAGAGAAAAGAGCCGAGACCGGCAAGAAACGCAATGCCCGCGTTTACCAAAGAAAAAGATTTTATACCGCCACCAGAGCCAGTTACTGCATCAAATCTACCAAGCAGATCGATGATAAAAAAAAAATTGGCGATACGCGCGAGCTGGCTCGTAAAAATCAAAACGCCCATGAGCACCAAGAGCGCGCCGAAGACATACTGAAAATACACGAGCCACTTGCCGGCCCTGTTTATAAGCGACTGAGCTTGCGTAGAAAAAAGGCCGACGACAATAAACGGAATGCCGATACCGAGCGTGTAAGAAAAGAGTAAGAAAAAAGCACTACCAGGAAAAGTGGCGGCTAGAGCCAGAATCGCGCCGAGTGCCGCCGATACGCACGGCGTCCAGCCCACAGCAAATGCCGCACCAAAAACAAAAGAGGTTAGAAGATGCGACTTAAATCTGCGCTTTACAGAAACCGTATGCTCGCGCTCCAAAAATGAGAGGCGAAAAAGACCCATTATGAAAAGACCGAAAATAATTATGATAGCACCGCCGATGCGCGCCAGCCACTCGGCTACAGTGTTTGAAACATTTTCCAGAACGGTCTGGAGCAAAACGCCCACAATAGAAAAAACGAATGAAAATCCGAGAACAAAAAATACGCTAGCCCAAAAAATACTCCAATCTCTTTTCATTTGCGTATTATAACCCATATTACGATAGGTTGCACTTTTAAGTGTGAGATGTTACACTCACGACACAAAAAACCTTTAAAATCCATTGGCTACCCCAGATCGAGTTAAAATAAATCACTTCATTCGTGCCGCAGAGCTCCGTGTCATCGGCGACGATGGTGCAAATTATGGCGTCCTTTCCCTTACCGACGCCCTAAAAAAAGCTGAGGAGCTCGGCCTCGATCTCATAGAAATCTCGCCTCTCGCCTCGCCGCCGATTGCCAAAATAATGGACTTCGGCAAGTTTCAATATAATCAAAATAAAAAACAAAAGAGTGTCCGCACCAAATCTCACACAGTGGAGACGAAGAGCATTCAAATAAAAGTAGGCACCGGCGACCACGATCTCGATCTCAAAGCCAAAAAAGCTTCGGAGTGGCTCCGTGGTGGCAATCGCGTAAAAGTCGACCTATTTCTCCCTGGTCGCACAAAATATATGGACATAAAGTTCCTCAAGGAGCGCTTGGAGCGCATTCTAAAGCTCATCACTGAGCCGTACAAAGTATCCGAGGAGGCCAAGAAGGGTCCTAAGGGCATGGGCATGGTAATCGAGCGCGACATCACCAAAAAGTAGCCGGGTTGCCTAAAAAGTAGACAATATTCCGTAAATCCTTATAATACTAAGTCCGACATGAAAGTTAACAAATCATTCCTAAAACGCCTTAAATTGACCCGCACAGGGAAGGTTTTGGCGCGTAAAGCAGGGCAAAACCACTTCAATGCCAAGCAAAGCGGTCGCAAACAGCTCGGTGGCAATCGCATGGGTGGTTTTATCGTCAACAACAAAATCAAGAGCCGATACCTCATAAAATAATATGACAAGAGTTAAAAAAGGTACAAATGCCTTAAAAACCAGAAAAAATATCCTTCGCGCCACTAAGGGTTTTCGCCATGGCCGAAGTTCAAAAGAAAAACAAGCTTACGAAGCTTTGATGCATGCCGGCGCTTCTGCCTTCGCTCATCGTCGCGACAAAAAGGGTGATTTCCGCCGCCTTTGGAACGTCCGCTTAAACGCCGCTCTCCGCCAACACGGTTGGACATACAGCAAATTCATCGGTGCCGCTAAGAAAAAAGGTATCGAAGTCAATCGCAAAATGCTTTCTGAAATTGCCGCTGCAAATCCAGAATCTTTCAAAAGAATTGTCGCTAAGGTTGCCTAAAAATTTAGGCGTGCTATTTTAAGCGCGGACAGAACCCAGACAGAACTCAAACAAAAGAAGGAGAACGCCAGTGAGTAAACCCATGCGGAGTGTGGTTTTCTTTTTCGTTGCCACGATCATATTGTTGGTGATCACAGTGGGAGTATGTTTTCTCTCCCCCCAACCAGAATGGAAGAAGTACATCAAGGAAAACTTCCCCGAGGGCAACCGCACAGAACAGACATCACTAAAAGGAGAGTGGCGAGACCGTGTGTATGAGCTGGAAGACATGGTGGGCAATGAGTGGACAAAGAAAGATGTCGATAGTCTGGTGAACATCGTAAAAGCTGGCTACCCGACACAAAGCCGAGAGCTCGGAAAGAAAAAATCGACCGAAGAAAACGACCGAGATTTCGGCGAGTACCATGTTTGGTGGGCAGCAAACATATGCTTGATGGCAAGGCTTCAAGCCAACATCGAGGTTGGCGCACCACTTCCAAATTCTGCCAGAGAGACCATCGAGAAATTGTGGATCGAGGAACTCAAACAGGAATTTTCCGAGCGAAGATCGATGGCGGCAGGAAATCTAATCGAACACGGATTCACCGAAAATCCCGTGGTCCGCAAGTTGGTCGATGACGCAATCGACGAGCTCGATCCAGACGACAAAGACGACATGGTCATCATGCGAGCGAATCACGACAAAGCGAAAGAAAACAAGAGGAAACTGAAGAAAATGGCGGCGGAGAAAAAGCAATGAAGCCGGCATGGCGCAAAGAGCAACACGACACCGCGAGCCTTCTCGTGGTGTTTTTTTATTTAAAAATCCGGCCGCCGTCGGCTGTGCAATTTTAATCAATTTTATAAACCTTCCCCTCCTCAGGCGCGATTGCTTCCACACCAATATAATCGCGAACGCGTTGCGTGAGAAAAAGGGCCGACTTCGGCTCGCCCATCACAACAAAAACTTTTTTGAGGCTGTCGCCCGCCGTGGAAATGAGCTCGAGCAAACCTTCTGAGTCGCGATGGCCGGAGTAGCCGCTAATCATTTTCACCTGTGCTCGCACCGGGATTTTTTCGCCATTTATTTCCACTTCGCGTGCACCTTCTGAAAGCAAGCGGCCAAGCGTACCCACAGCTTGATAGCCGGTGAGAAGAAGTGTGTTTTCGGCATGTGGCAAATAGAGCGCCTCGTGCGCCACCACTCGCCCACCAGAAGACATGCCCGAGCCAGCAATAATTATTTTCGCACCATGAACATTGCCAATAGCCGCCGAATCGTGACCGGTGTAAGAAATTTTGAGTCGCGGAAAATTGAAAATGTCGTCGCCACTTTCCATTTCTTTGCGCGCGCCAACATTGAAAAGTGCGCCAGAACTTTTATAAATCGCCGTGAGTTTTATTGCTAGTGGCGAATCGAGAAATACGGGCACAGAAGGAATGGCGCCAGTTTCCACCAATTTATCTAATTCGTAAAGCAAAATCTGCGCGCGTTCGAGCGAAAAAGCTGGAATTACGAGCGTGCCTTTTTTCGCTATAGAGCCGCGCACAATATCGGCAAAATTTTTATCGCGTTCACTTTTTGCTTCGTGGTTGCGATCGCCGTACACGCTGTCTATCACTAAATAATCCGCGCCGGTGAGATGCTCAGTGTCGCGAATTAAGGGCGACGGCGAATTACCCGTGTCGCCGGTGAAAATTATTGTGCGTGGCGCGACGGTTTCGCTCACGGTGGCCGCGCCGGCATGGCCACGATGTGTAATTTTCATCATCGCCGAACCGAGAATGTGACCGGCGTCTAAAAATTCAACGCTAAAATTTCCCACCGCGTGAAAATTTTTGTGATACAGAAATGTGTGCCAAAGATTTAGTGCCTGTTCGATATGATGCTCTTCAAAAAATGGTTCTCGCGACTCTGGCGAATTGGTCTGCCAGTCGTGTTCGGCATTTTTTTTAAAACTTTGCACACGAAGTAAATCTTCGAGCATGAAGCGGGCGATGGCTTTCGTTTCTGGTGTCGAAAAAATTTTGCCGCGAAAACCATCTTTTACGAGCTTCGGAATGCGACCAATATGATCGAGATGAGCGTGAGTGACGAGCAGGGCGTCTATTTCACTCGGATTGTATGGAAAAGGTTTGCGATTTTCTTCGTCGGCCGCTGGTATACCTTGGATCAGGCCGCAGTCTATTAAAATTTTCGCCGAGCCGTCAGAAATTAAAAAATTCGCGCCGGTCACAGTGCGAACTCCGCTCCAAAATGTTAGTTGTAAATTTTCCGCCGCAGTATCGAGATTTTTTTTCACTGTTTAATCATACTACAATCTCGCGGCGTCTAAATCGGCGGCGACATGCCACCGGAAATTAAAATACCCGCTTCGCAAAAGCGTCGCGGATATTTTAAATTGGTTACTCGTAGGATTTACCCTAGTTTGAATACTAGGTGGGTGCTCTCAGATGCATTCTTCAGAACGAATTAACGCTCATCCGACTACATAGATATTGAGCTCCCTAGAAACTCTTATCTAGATTAAATCATCCAAGTAACCTGTTGTGATTATATTCCTCATGCAACCATCCGAACAGTTGATAACCTGTGCAGAAGTTGTGTACTACTTGGGCACAACATCGAAATGGAGGCGAAGCGCGAAAAAACCCTTATCTGCTCTCACCTATTCCCAACCTACTCCCAAATACCGTCCATATTTACATCGTAGAGAATTTGTTCTTGGATGAGAAGATAGTCGACTAATTCCTCCGGCCGGAACCAAAGTGCCAATTCTTTTTCGGCGTCTTCTGTTGTACCAGAAGCGTGAATCAAATTTCTGATCGCGCGTTTGTCGGTATCGGACATTGTGTAAGAGTCGAGAACGAAATCGCCACGAATTGTGCCGACGTCTGTAGAAAGCGGCTCTGTGCCACCAGTAATTTTTCGCACAATCTTCACCGCATGCGCACCTTCCCATGCCATGGCAATGACAGGACCGCTCGTCATATATTTTTTAAGATTTTCTAAAATGACAGCCGTGATTTCAAACGGATCTTCGCTCGGCGGCGCTTCACCTTTTTCACGCGCCACTTTTATGCGCTTCTCGCCAGTGATGCGTCGCCATTCTGGATCGATTGTATAATGTTTCTCCACCATATCAGCCGTCGGCACAACCATTTTTATACCCACGAGCTTCAAACCAATGCGTTCATATCTTTTTACAATCTCACCAATAAGTGTACGCTGAATGCCGTCTGGCTTCACTACCACAAGTGTACGTTCTTTTTTCGGATGCGGTCGTCCGTCTGTTTGTCCGCCTTGTTGAATACTTTGAGTCATGGGAAAAAGTATAAACTAAACCACCTATAAAACAAAACTCTCCCAACAAAACAAATTGGTGGGAGAGAAATGAAATGATTTGCGAGACAGCGAAAGCAAAGCCGTTCTCACGATTCCACCTGTTGCCAGGATTGTCGTAAAACGCGTTCAGCTTGCGACCAACATCGTTGCGATTCGCACCGAGAAGGTTCGGGTTGCCGTCTGAAATGTACAGAATGCCATCCGTATCACTACCCAGCGTGAAAGCCTAAGAATCTTTGGCTGATCTTCTGGGTTGTCTGCGGGGGTTCCGCCTGTTTTCGGCATCATAATGCCTTAGCACTCTGCACCAAGTAACTTCATTTTTTGAAGTGTCTACATAAGCCCTCCGTCCGAAACCTTAATCGCGGACGCTCTCAGCTTATGGATACTGGATTCGGTAGCGGGAAACCTTGATCTCCCGCGTATTCACCTACTACCACGGAAGATTTTAGCATAAAAAAAGAGCCCGATATCACCATGTGTGATGTCGGGCTCGAGGACTAAGGTCAAAGGGTCCAAGAGAACCGAGTGATCAAGTGTCTAAGCACAAACTTGCGAGACAACAAAAGCGAAGCCATCCTCACGACCCCACCCGTAGCCAGGCCAGGCGTAGAACGCGCTCAGCCTACGACCATCGCCGTCGCGACCCGCACCGAGAAGGCTCGGGTAGCCGTCTGAACCTTTGATGGTGTCGTGCATTGCGATGATCCACCACAAACCCATGGCTTTGATCTCTTCATCCGAGTAGTTTGCTCGTATGAGACATGCGAGCTCGGCATTCGGGGTGCTCCAGCCACGCTTCTGGCCATCGGCACGAATGTTCTCTGTGGTTCGCAGAGTGTCGGAAAAAAGTTCTCCTTTGAGCACGGCGACACGGTAGGTCACATTGTTCGTTGTCTTGAAGCTGGGTGAACGAAGAACGAATTCGGCTTCAGAACCAATGCTGTACCCATTCTCCTTGAACCAGGTGATCCACTCCTCTCCGGTCTTGCCGTTTGAGGTGACCGAGAAGTAGATGACGCCGTCTTCCTCACGCCAGCGAAGAGCTGGTGTTGAAACCACCAATTCACCACTCGCAAGCCGATGAACAGCATCAAGTCCTCCAACCCTCTGAATGAGTCGCTCGAGAAGATCGTCTTCGCCGCGGAGAAACCTCTTGATGTCGCTCAGCCAACGATCACCATCAATACCGGCCAACCTCAAAGCGATGTCGATGAAGATGCCGAGCTTGGACTCTTCCAATCCACCAATGGCCATAAAAACCTTGCCGAGCATGCTGTCTCTTGCTTGCATGGTCAGCTCCTTTCTGAAATGAGTCTTACTGTCAGCACAACGTGTGCCGAGAGCAAGACTCTGACAAAGAACTACCCGTAAATAATATCACAAACTACCCTATCTTGTCAACACCTCCGGCCCGTCCTCCCCAATCACAATAGTATGTTCAAAATGTGCCGAGCGGCGGCCGTCTTTGGTGCGCACAGTGTAGCCATCTTTGCGGTCGAAAACTACGGCGTCGGTGCCCTCGTTGAGCATCGGCTCTATGGCAATCACCATTCCCGGCTTTAGAAGTGCGCCCTCGCCACGGCGGCCGGTATTGGGCACGTAAGGGTCTTCATGAACGGCATAGCCCACGCCATGGCCCGCGAGCTCTTCTGCCAGGCCGAAGCCGAGCGGCCGCACAAAGCTCTCCACTGCTTCGCCAATGTCGCCCACTCGTCCGCCTGGTTGGGCCGCGGCAATGGCTTTGTCTAACGCTTCGCGCGTGGCTTTCACAAGCGCGCGAGCTTTTTCTAGACATTTCGCATCGCCCGCGCTTTTGCCGCCAGCTTTACCCACAATCACCGTCACCGCCGCGTCTGTTATGAGGCCTGCATGAATGAGTCCCATATCAACGGCCACGATGTCACCTTCTTTAAAAATTTTATCGGCTGTGGGAATGCCGTGCACGATTTCATCGTTTACTGAAATGCAGACGCTACCCGGAAAAGGTCGCGCCGCGCCGTCGGGTTGATAGCCGAGAAAAGCTGGTGCGTCTTCTTCGCCGCGTTCGTCTCTACCTGCTTTCACAAGCTCCGCGGCCAAACGGTCGATATCAGCCGCTGAGACGCCGGGCTTCACCTCGCTCGCCAAGCGCTTCAAAATAGCCGCCAAACGCCGGCCACCCTCTCGGAGAAGAACGATTTCTTCTGGAGTTTTAATGGTTATCATGTGGAGACACTACATGAGCGGCGCGATGCGGTCAATAATTTCTTTATACACCTCGGAAATCGTCTGATCGCCATTGATGTGGAGAAATTTGAAATGTGGATTTTGCTTATAGTATTCAATTGTTGGTACAACTTCTTTTTCGTACCAATCCAATCTGTTCTGAATTCTTTCTGGGGTAACATCATCGAGACGTCCACGCGCGGTGAGACGAGTATGAGAAACATCATTATGAATATCAAGATAAATCACAAAAGGTTTCATCTTATAAAACAAAAGAGCTGACTCAAGCACTTGAGCTTCCAAAAAAAGACGCGGTGACCCATCAAAAATAATATGCTCTTCACCTGTCAGATCTTCCACAAAATCAGTGACCCATGTCCAGACAGCTAAGAACGCTGGAAAAATACCACTCCTGTCATAGATTTCTTTTGAGAGCTTACTCGTAAGGGTCGCACCAGTAATAAGTTTTCGAAACTTAAAACCCGTTTCCTCATAGCGAATTTTTCGCGACGGGTCGGCGGCCGCCAAATACTCCTCTAAAAGTTTGCCCTGCGTCCCCTTCCCGCAACCCGATCGGCCGATGAAGATGAATGTTTGAGGTGTCATGTGTAAATTATAACAGAGCTTGCAATTTTAACTCTTTTGGTATATAGTACTCGCATCACTACGAAAAAGACCCTTACGCGGTTCCGTCCGCGTCGGGGGCTTTTTCATTTTCAGCCTCTAATTCTAATATGGAGCGTTGGTCATTTATGTACGCAATATTCACCCGAACTTTTTCTTCTAATTTGTCGATAGGTAATTCCATAAAAAATGGAAAAATAACTTAGTGATTAGTATTCGCGAATAGAAATCTGCGCGTCGATTTTCTTGATGAGATCAATCACAACAGAGACAACGATAAGCAGAGCCGTACCACCGATAGAAAGCGCGGTAATACCAGTGAGCGCGCGCATAGCGAGTGGCAAAACGGCGATGAGACCGAGGAAAATGGCACCGACGAGTGTGAGGCGCACTAAAATCTTAGCAATGTGGGCAGAGGTCGATTGACCGGGGCGCACGCCAGGAATAAACGCACCGCTTTTTTGCAAATTTTCTGAGATGGCGTTTGGATCGAAAGTGACGGCGGTGTAGAAATATGTAAAAGCAAAAACCAAAACGAAATAAAGACCGGCGTAGATCCAAGGATTATTTAAGAAACCAAGAACAACCGTAGAGACTGTCTGAACGGCGGCAACATTCACCTTCGATAAAAACTGAAAAATCATCGTTGGGAAAAGCAAAATGGAAAGTGCAAAAATAATCGGGATGACACCAGCTTGATTGACGCGTAGTGGCAAATAAGTAGAAACGCCACCATACACCTTTCCACCACGCACACGCTTAGCGTAGGTAACAGGAATCGGCCGCTCAGCTTCGGTGACAATCACCACGCCGAGGATTACAAGAACGGTAGCCACCAAGAAAGCTAAGTAGAGAGGAATTTGCGCTGGCTCAAATGTGAATGTGAATTGAGAAATGGCGACCGGCAAACTAGCGACGATACCGGCAAAGATAATGAGCGACATACCGTTGCCAATACCAAACTCGCTGATGAGTTCACCGATCCACATAAGAAGCAGAGCGCCAGCCACGATGACCGCAATGTTTACGATGTAGCCAAAGGTTGTGAGACCACTAATGACGCCCTGATTGGCCAAAAGTGCCAAGAAGCTGTAACCCTGAATGATAGCCAAAGGCACAGTGAGCAAACGAGAATAATTGGCAAATTTTCGGCGACCAAGCTCCCCTTCTTCGTGATATATCGCCTTAAGCTTTGGCGACATGATGGTCATGAGTTGCATGATGATAGACGCAGTAATGTACGGACCAACACCGAGCATCATGATGGAAAGATTGGAAAGACCACCGCCAGAAAAAATATTCAAAAGACCAAAAAACTGATTACCCGCAAGGAAACTCTGAAGACGAAAAACGTCTACGCCAGGGATTGGAATTGCGGCGAAGAGTCGGAACACAACCAAAGCCGCGAGCGTAAAGAAAATTCGCTTGCGGAGTATTTTATCGCCTATAAGTAGATTAAATTTTGCTAGTGCGTTCATGAAATTTTCAGGCGAACGGTGGCGCGGGAATTAACTATGCGGCGATTTTTACCTTGCCGCCAGCCTTCTCTATCTTAACTTTTGCCTCTGCAGATACAGCACAACCCTCAACGAGCAATTTTTTACTCAAATCGCCACTGCCGAGAATCTTAACACGAGGAAGCTGGCCGCCCATTCGGCTCACGAGCTTTTTCGCCAAAAGAGTTTGTGGAGACACTGTTTCGCCAGCAGAGAAAGAAGCCTCGAGCGCACGGAGATTTACCACCTCAGACTTAGCGCTGATGCTCTTATGGCTATTTACACCGCGGCCGCGAAGCTTTGGTAGACGCTTGATAGTATCGCGAATCTCCGGACGAAACTTGGCACCAGCGCGAGCTTTCTGACCCTTTGTACCACGGCCAGCGGTCTTGCCGCGGCGACCGCCGCGGCCTACATATCGACCTTTCTTATTTGGAGTTTTTCTTTTTAGTGTATTGAGTTGCATGTTTTTATTTCACCTGACTAGCAGACGGTCGGTTTGATTTTGAAAGTGTGCGAAGAGCTTCGATCGCGGCGCGAGCGTTGTTGATCTTGTTTTTGCTACCAGAGCGGATTTTTGCGCCCACGTCTTTTACGCCCGCGAGCTCTAGCACTACGCGCACAGATGAGCCGGCGACCATACCACGGCCAGGTGCTGGAATAACGAGCACACGAGAAGCAGAGTATTTTGCCTCCGACTCATGTGGCACCGAGCCGTGTTTTGTGAGAGTGACAGTCACCATATTTTTCTTGGCATCGCGCAAAGCTTTTTCGATAGCAATAGAAGTGTCGCCAGCTTTTCCCAAGCCTACACCCACCGAGCCTTTGCGATTGCCCGCAACGAGCGCCACTGAGAAGCTAAAACGACGACCTCCAGCCACCACGCGAGCTACGCGACGAATGCTAATGATCTTCTGATCAAACTCTGGCTTCACGCGGCTTTCACGGCGCTGAGGGCGACGAGGATTTTTCTTAAAATCGCCACGAGAGCGACGAGCATCTCTTTGGTCAATTTTTTGTTCGACGGCTGGCGCGACAACGGGTGCATCGGCGACGGGCGCGGCTTCAGCCACTACTTCTACTGGCAAAGTGCCAATTATTTCAGTCGTCTCGGTCGTAGTATTTTTTGTATTTTCTGGTTCCATATTATTTAAAAAGTGAGTCCGCCAGCACGAGCCGCATCAGCCAAAGCTTTGATCTTGCCTGTGTAGACGAAACCACCGCGATCGAAGACGACTGTCTTCACCTTGCCCTCCACCGCGCGCTTAGCGATGAGACCACCGAGCTCTTTGGCTTTAGCAAGCTGAGTGTCGCCCTTTACATCTTTCGTAGAAGCAGCGGCCAGTGTGCGGCCAGTGGCGTCGTTGATAACCTGAGCATAAATCTGCTTATTTGATTTGAAAACAGAAAGACGCGGGCGCTCTTCGGTGCCGATAGCTCGAGATCGAATACGCGTATGGCGTCGATTTCGTTTTTGAATTTTTGTAGTAGAAGTACTCATGGTGTTAAATTTCGCGAAAATTATGTGGCTTTCTTACCCTGCTTTCGACGGATAGTCTCGCCAGCATACGCTATTCCCTTACCTTTGTAAGGCTCTGGCTTTTTCAAAGCGCGAATAGAGGCGGCAAAGTGACCGACCAAATCTTTGTCGATACCAGAAATAGAAATTTCGTTTTTCACAACGACAACCTTCAAACCTTTTGGAATTGGTACAGAAATCTGATGAGAAAAACCAAGAGACAAAGAAAGATTTTCGCCTTTGACCTCAGACTTATATCCAATACCTTCGATGATGAGCTTTTTCTCAAAAGCTTTATTTACACCAGCGACCATGTTGCGAATGTGAGCGGCGGTTGTGCCGAGCATTGCACCAGCGGCCACCGCATCTGAAGCAGATACGACCACAGCACCGTCGGCTACCGCGACAGAAACATTTTTATTTACAGGACGAGAAAGAGCGCCGAGAGCGCCAGTCACGGTGATCATGCCGTCAGCCAAAACAGCAGTGGTTTTGTCTGTAAGCATAATTGGTTTTTTTGCGAGTCGTGACATGTTTTTATTTTTATTCCGTGAGAATTTTCTGATTACCAAATTTTGAAAAGCACTTCGCCGCCAACATTTGCCTTGCGAGCCTCGGCATCTGTAAGGATGCCGCTTGGTGTAGAAAAGACGACCATTCCCCGCCCACGAAACACCGGCTTTATGTCTTTAGATTTTTCGTATATTCGGCGTGAGAGCTTGGAGATACGCGCGGCATCGGTAATGCGAGGCTTACCTTCTCGGTATGCAAGCTCCACCTCGAGTGTCTTCACAACCTTTTTACCCTTTTTTGACACAGATTTTAGGTAGCCGTGCTTTACCAAAACATCGGCGATAGCGGCCACGACATTTGAATAAGGTACGCTTGTAGAAGCGAGGCCAGCATTGCCCGATGTCTTTATTCTATTTATAAAATCGCCTATTGGATCCATTGTTTTTAAATTAAATTCTGACTGATTACCAAGAAGACTTCTTAACGCCCGGTATCATGCCTTCGTTTGAAAGCTCACGGAAGCAAATGCGGCAAAGATCGAACTCTCGCATATAACCTCGTTTTCGACCGCATTTGAAGCAACGGCGAACAATCCGAGTACTGTACTTCGGTGTCTTCGCGGCTCGTGCTATTACTGATGTTTTGGCCATATTTTTGTTCTCGAGCGTCTACTTTAACCTCTAAAACGATTAGAGTCAACGAAAGGCCGGCTCGAACCGGCCTTAAGCTAAGCCGCCTTTTCCTTCTTTTTCTTCGCCCGCTTTGCCCTATTGGCACCGGCGGCGACATCGGCATCTTCCTTCTTTTTAAAAGGAAAACCGAGATGATCCAAAAAGGCGCGTGCTTCGACTTTGTCTTTGGCTGTTGTGACGATAGTCACACCGAAGCCAAAAACATCTTTCAAATCTTCATCGGCTGTCTCTGGGAAAATCGTATGCTCGCGAACACCCATAGTGTAATTGCCCATTGCGTCGATAGAGCTCGCAGACAAACCACGAAAATCTTTTGTGCGTGGCAGTGCGATGTTCAAAAGACGATCGAGAAAATCAAACATTCTTGCTCCACGAAGTGTAGTTTGAAAACCCACAGGATCGCCTTCACGAACTTTGAAAGACGCGATAGAAACTTTGGCGCCTTTTTTCACTGCTTTCTGACCAGTGATTTTAGAAAGTCGACTGTCTACAATATCGAGCTTTTTCTTATCTTTGAAAGAGCCGACGCCAGCCGAAACTACGATCTTCGTGAGCTTCGGTGCTTGCATCGGATTTTTATAACCAAAAGCCGACTTTAGCGCCTCAAATGAATTTTTATTTTTTTCTCGTGTGGAAATCATGTTGGTGAATTATAGTGTCGTGCCGCTCTTTTTGCTCACTCGGCTTTTCTTGCCATCTTTGTCGCGAGTAATGCCGATGCGTGAGGGCTTGCTATTTTTTGGGTCGATAAGCATCACATTAGAGACATGGATCGGCATAGATTTGTCGATAATCTGACCCTTTGTGCCAGATTTTTGCGCTCGCTTGTGAACCTTAATGACATTTACACCAGCAATAACAACTTTGTTTTCCTTAGGAAGCGCGAGAACAACCTTGCCGGTTTTGCCTCGGCTCTTGCCTGAAACTACTATTACATTGTCGTCTTTTCTGATTTTCATTTTTTTATTTAAAATCGCGACTCTTATACAACCTCCGGCGCTTTCGAAATGATCGTTTGGAAACCTTTCTCAGCAATCTCGCGAGGAATCGGACCGAATACGCGACCAGCAATAGGCTCATCGCTCTCTTTCTCAAGGATCACTACAGCGTTTTCGTCGAAGCGAATGTATGAGCCGTCTGCGCGGCGGAAAGGTGCTCGCTGGCGCACAACAACTGCGCGCAAAACATCTTTCTTTTTAACCGCTTTTCGAGGCTGAGCTTTTTGCACAGAAAGAATAACGATCTCACCAATGCGAGCGTATTTCTTTTTTGAGCCACCGATCACTTTGAAAATGCGTCCGATCTGACCGCCACAATTATCCGCTATTTTAACTATTGATCTTGGCTGAATCATTTTATTTTATTACCTTGAAGCGCTTATCGCGAGAAATCGGCGCGCACTCCTCTATCGTGACTGTCTCACCCATAGCTTTTGTATTGCCCGCATCGTGAGCTTTGAAACGCTTTGATGTGGAAATAAATTTTCCATATCGAGGATGCTTTGCATAACTTTTAACCAACACAACAACCGTGTCTTTCATTTTGGTAGACACCACGACGCCAGTAAGTTGTTTTTTGGTTTTCATAAATGTATTTAAACTTTTTTGCTGTTACGCGCAGTGAGAATGCGAGCAATCTCTTTGCGAATATTTGCACCCTCCTTTACATCGCGCACCTTGCTTCCAGCTGTACCGAAGCGAAAAGCCCTTAAAGCTTTGCGTTTTTCGACCAAAATAGCGGATAGGTCGGCTTTGGTTTTGTTGGCGTATTCTTTCATAAATTTGTGATTTGTCTAGGGCGCGGTGGTTTTGGCCGCCGCGGGCCTTTTAGCCTTGGCGCATTACAAACTTCGACTTAAGTGGAAGCTTGGTACCGGCCTTGCGGATGGCCTCCTTTGCCGTCGGCTCATCCACGCCCTCAATTTCGAACATGATTCGACCAGCAAGCACAGGCACTTGATAGCCCTGTGGATCGCCCTTACCCTTTCCAAGCTTTACCTCGGCCGGCTTTTGAGTGTAAGGCATGTCTGGGAAGACGCGGATCCATACACGGCCCGTTTTACCCAAAGAGCGAGAAAGGACCTTACGAGCCGCCTCAAGCTGATTTGAGCGAACACGAGCATACGAAACCGCCTTGAGACCATATGAACCAAAGGCCAAAGAAGTACCGCGTGTAGAAACACCCACCTTTTTTGGATTCTTTCTGAAAGTGTGCCACTTTCGGTATTTAACTTTTTTTGGAATTAACATGATGGTTTTTTAATCGCCGCGCACTAGCTAGTTTGACCGGGCTTTTTCGCAAAAATGTCGCCTTTGTAGATCCAAACCTTTATGCCAATGCGGCCGTAGGTCATGCGAGCTTCGTGTCGAGCAAAATCGATATCGGCGCGAAGAGTCTGAAGAGGAATTTGACCTTTTTTCTGCTTCTCCACACGGGCCATTTCTGAGCCGCCAAGACGACCAGAAAGCTCAATCTTGGCACCTTTTACTTCTTTATTGGCCAACATCTTTTCAATAGACTGCTTGGAAACGCGACGGAAAGGCAAACGCTTCTCGAGGCCGTCGGCAATCATTTGAGCCATGATGCGAGCGTTGGTTTCTGGATAACGAATTTCTTTAATATCAATTTTCAAATCATCCTCTGTAGTGATGCCGAGTTTTTTGCTTAGTTTTAAAAGATCATTTCGAAGCTTTACTGCTCCCTCACCGCTTCGGCCAATAATAAGACCGGGGCGAGCTGTTTCGATAATTATTCGCAAAGTTTTTTGGCCGCGCTCTATTTCTACATTACTTACAAACATGCCACGAAAACGATTTTCCAAATATGTGCGTATTAAAATGTCGCTCTTTAAAAACTTTTTGTATAAACCTTTAGGCGCAAACCAGCGAGACTTCCAGTCTCGAAGAATTCCTAAACGATGTGAATATGGATGGACAGTGTGTGACATGTTTTTATTTTTTGGCTTTGGCCGCGCGAGCTTCGCCAGCGTCTAATTTTCTCTGCGCCATTTTTGAACGCTTAGAAGCAACGACGATTGGCTTTTCTGTGAGCTCAACGATCACCTTGCTTGTGCGCTTGCGCATACGGAAAGCTCGACCGTGGGCCATCGGCAGGCTTCGGTAAAGAATGGCGCCACCGTCGACAGTAATCTTGCTGATTATAAGCTCATCAGCATTCATGCCACCGGCTTTAGCATTGGCAACAGCAGACTGAATAAGCTTTTGGATAGGCATAGCCGCCTTCTTACCAGCAAATTGAAGCGCCGCCAAAGCCCCCGGCACACGCTTCCCTCTTACCAAGCCAGCAATAAGCCGGACCTTTCGTGGCGCTTGGCGATAATTATTTAATTCGGCTTTTGCTGTGTTCATTTTTTTGTATGAAAATTTTTCGTTCCGCGCCGAAAATTATTTCTTTTTAGCGGCATCTCCAGTGGCCTTAGCAGATGAAGCGGCCGCGATCTCAGCCTCCTTGGCCTTCATTTCCATTTCTTTCTGCATCTTACCTCCGTGACGGATGAATTTGCGTGTTGGTGAAAATTCGCCAAGACGATGACCGACCATGTCTTCAGTAACCAAAACCTCAATATGCTCACGGCCATTGTGCACGCCAAACTTATAGCCGACCATTTCCGGTGCTATTTGGCTGTCGCGTGCCCATGTCTTAACAACCCCAGCTTGATCGGGCTTTTTACCCTCAATTTTCTTGAGGAGTTTTTCGTAAACGTATGGGCCTTTTTTACTTGATCTGGTCATCTAAATTTCTTAACAGGTTTTAAAGTGAACGGCATAAATTTCTGCTGAAATTTTGCCTCACTCTCGGCCACCTACGTGGCCTGCGAGAGTCACTTAAAAACCTGTTAAGAAATTTAAGCGACCAAAGCGATCAAAAAAATGTAAAGGGGACTCAAAAACAAAAAACCTGCCCCTGTTCAAGAAGGCAGACCCGACCCCGGCTGACAATGCTAGGCGGGTTCCCTAAATGGGAACGCTATATGCGTGGATACCATGCTATCATAAGCCCAGTTTGGGTCAAGGTTTATAATTGTTTGGCTTAGTCTAATACTCTAAAAACAAGAATGAATGAAAATAAATCGGGGTTTATTTCACGCTTAATAAAAGGTGTTTTGCTTGTTTCTGCGATATCGTTTGGGCTGTACGCCCTGGTTATCGTATTTTCATTCGGACCAATGCTTGTGCCTCCAAGTGTATTTAACCCAGTAAGGAACCTTTTTTCAAAAAATTATTTAGTTGAAGGAACGCACAAACTTGAAAAAAATAACCCAAAGGAGGACATTAGTAAGGTTATTTGGATGGACGCAAACGGACAGGCGAATACTGCTGGCTTGGAAATTAGCCGGTGTCCAATTCTAAAAAAATATCTAAATCTTTGGCCTAAACAAGCTGGAGGCACTTTCAATATAAATTTTGAAAAAAATCTTTTTGTTATAAACAATGAATTAAGCGAAACAAAAGGAGATTTTGTAATCTTTGACAACAGCTGTTCTCTTAAAAGAGAGGTTTCTATGCCCGAAACATACTCCCAGGCAGGCCTGGAAAACCCTACTTGGATGGGGAGTGATTTGTTTTTTCAAAAATTTAGTAGGGATTCAAAGGAAAACGGAAAATACATATATTCATATTATCTTCTTAACCCATTTGATTTTGAAACCGGAGACAAATATTTAAAACTTAGATCAGATATAGATCGACTAGAAAGCGATAACAGCGTACACAGCATAAGCGGAATAAATTTTAACCCCAACAATCCTGATTTTGCAGCCGGACAGTACTGCCTAGATTACGGAGGAGGATTTTACTCAGCTTGCTACAGAACTGTTGTCGTGGTATTTAATAAAAAAATTCCCATGGTGAAAGAGGTGTTTGCAAAAAGTGCTGGTTACTTAGACACAGGCTGGTCTAAAGATAATCTATTTATAAGAGAGAGGAGCGATCTTTCGAACGACACGGTCCACGTCATACCAATCAAGAATATTGAGTGGTAAAAGAAAGCTATTGTTGATAGAACTAGATAGAACTACTCGCGCTTTTTTCCAACACGTCGTCTCGAAACAATGAAAACATTTGAGTACTTCTTTGGAGTACGAGATTTTTGGCCTTTGCCTGTGCCTTTGCCGTGACGAGTTTTGGCACGACGAGTACCGCGACCTTGGCGACCTTCACCTCCACCGTATGGATGATCCACTGGGTTCATGGCTGTACCACGCACTGTAGGACGAATACCGAGCCATCGATTTCTGCCGGCTTTACCGATGTTTACCAAGCGATTTTCATCGTTTGAAACTTCACCGACAGATGCCCAAGCAGTTTCGAGAATTCTTCGCACTTCAGTGGAAGGCATTTTGATATGAACGAAACCGCCGTCTTTGGCGATAACCTCAGCAAAATTGCCGGCTGAACGAGCGATCTTTGCGCCACCGTTTGGCTTTAGCTCAACATTGTATACAAAAGTTCCAACGATAATATTTTTCAAAGGCAGACGATTGCCCGGCTTGATAGGTGCAGTTTCTGAAGCAACAACCTCATCGCCTGGACGAACACCTTTTGGCAAAAGCATGTAGCGCTTAGCGCCGTCTTTGTAGTGGACAAGACCAATGAAACCACTTCGGTTTGGATCATATTCAACTGTCTGCACGATAGCAGGCACGCCAACCTTTTCCATAGTAAAATCGATCTCGCGGAAAAGACGCTTCACGCCACCGCCCTTATGCTGAACGGTTACACGACCGAAAGCATTGCGACCATTTGAACGACGAAAGCCGTGAGTGAGGGCTTTGTGAGGCTCAGACGCAGTCAAAAACTCCGAGTAATTGATCGAAGTCATATTTCGACGTGATGGTGTGACTGGTTTGAATCTTTTCATGTTTTTTATTTTAGATTTTTCCGGCGGGCGAAATTTTTGCCTAATCGCGATTACACGATTTCAATCTTCTCCCCCGCTTTGAGGTAGACATAGGCCTTTTTGCCGCCTTTCTTCACGCCAGCTTTGCCACGAGAGAATACCTTTTTTGCTGGCACTTGCACAACGCGGACCTTTGATGGCTTCACATTGTAGACATCTTGCACAGCTTTGGCGATAGAAATTTTTGTCGCGCTTGAGTGAACGTCGAAAGTGTAGACAGGAGCGGCTTTTCCGTCTTCACCACCTTGAGCGAGCATCGTGGCTTTTTCAGTAATTCTTGGATTCAAAAGAACGAGTGTAAAATCGCCAGCTGGATTTTTCGGGCCGGTAGAATCAGAATTTTTTAGGACAGCATTTTCTACAGGAACTTTCTTTTCCTTAGGAGCCTTTGTTTCTTTTTTTGATTTAAATAAAGCCATGGTGATTATTCGAGTTTTCTGGCAATCGCGCCGATAGAAACTTCTGGGTTCACAAAGACAATGTATTTGTAAGACATAATATCGAGTGGATTCAAATTGCGAGATTCGTCGACCAAAACATTACCGAAATTTTGGAAACTGCGCTCTAAGCCAACATCTTTTTTGTCGAGAGCGATGTAGAGAGCGTTGTTTTTCTTGATAGCATTTTTTAGAGAATCGATTTTACCCAAACTTTCAAACACGCCACGCGCTTCTTTTGTCTTTGAAGCTTTAAGTGTGAGACTGTCGAGGAAAACCACCTGTCCATCTTTAAATTTTTTAGACAAAATAGTGTAAAGAGCTTTAGCTTTCATTTTCTTGCTCACAGTGCGAGAGAAATTTTTCTCATTGCGAGGACCATGTGTGACACCTCCACCAACCCAAATAGGTGAACGGCTAGAGCCGTGACGAGCGCGACCTGTGCCCTTTTGTTGCCACGGCTTCTTACCTCCACCGCGCACTTCGCCACGATTTTTGGTGTGAGCCACAGGCTTGCGCATATTTGTACGAAGAGATGTGACGACCTGATGCACGAGATCTGAATTCCACGGCAAACCAAAAACGCCTTCAGGAATTTCGATATTCCCTGCTTCGCTTCCGGTTTGTTTGTAAAGTGTGGCTTTCATGTTTATACCCCGCGGATCTCCACTACTGTGCCTCGACGGCCAGGAATAGCTCCTGATACGAGAATAAGATTGCCCACAGCATTGGCCTGGAGAACTTTGAGACCTTTGACGCTCACAACAGCACCACCCATACGGCCGGCCATGCGCATGCCTTTTGGTACTTTGTTGCGAAGACCACCGCCGATAGAGCCGGCCTCGCGCTCAGAATGCTTCTGACCGTGACTTCGAGGACCACCGTGGAAACCATGGCGCTTCACAACACCCTGAAAGCCCTTACCCTTTGAAATGGCAGTAACGACGATTTTGTCGCCAGCGGAGAAAGCATCGGCTTTGATTGAGTCGCCTACTTTTGACTCGGCAAGATCGGCGGCATCGAGACGAAACTCTTTTAGGAGAGAGAAATTGCCAAGCTCTTTTGTGTGACCAAGCACAGGCTTAGAAATATTTTTAGCCTTGCGTGTACCGTAGCCCACTTGAAGCGCACTGTAGCCGTCGCGCTCTTTTGTCTTCACTTGGGTGACGACAATCGGACCAGCAGAAACAATCGTTGCAGGCTGAACTTTACCGGCATCGTCGAAAATCTGAGTCATATGCATTTTTTTTCCGAGAATGATTTTCATTACATTATCTTCACATCGATATTGACACCTGAAGGCAAGCTTAGATTTGTGAGCGCTTCGATGATTTTTGGATTCGGATTGATGATGTCGATCAAGCGCTTATGAATGCGCATTTCAAATTGCTCACGGGCATTTTTGTAGACGAAAGCCGCGCGGTTGACCGTGTACTTCTTGATCTCTGTAGGCAGAGGAATCGGACCAACAACCTGAGCATCGTAGCGAAGAGCTGTGTCGATTATTTGACGCACCGAAACATCGAGAATCTTATACTCGTAGGCACGAACGCGGATACGAAGCTTAGAGATACCGTCGGCTTTTGCAACCTTAGACTCCTTAGCTTCTTTAGAGCTATGGGCCTTTGCCTTTTTCGTTGTTGCCTGTTTGGTAGTCATGTGATTTTAATGTGCAGTTTTTTGTGCGATTCCCTAAAATGTGCGGGCTGTCAGATTACCAGAGAAGTGTTTATTTTACAACCTTTGTGACAACTCCGGCGCCGACTGTCTTACCACCTTCGCGGATAGCAAAGCGCTGTTTTTCTTCTAGAGCAATAGGAGCAACGAGCTTCACCTTAAAGGTAACTGTGTCTCCAGGCATAACCATTTCGACTTTTTCAGGAAGAGTTACTTCGCCAGTTACGTCTGTAGTTCGCATATAGAACTGTGGTTTGTAACCGTTGAAGAAAGGAGTGTGACGACCACCTTCTTCTTTCTTAAGAATGTAGACTTCAGACTCAAATTCTGTATGGGGATTGGCTGTACCCGGCTTAGCAATAACCTGACCGCGAGAAATATCTTCTTTCTTTAAGCCTCGGAGAAGAACACCAGCATTGTCGCCAGCCATACCTTCTTTTAGAGACTTGTTGAACATTTCAATACCAGTAATAACGCTTTTGACCGTTGGCTTCAAACCAATAAGCTCAACTTCTTCACCAACCTTTGCAATACCGCGTTCGATACGACCAGTAACGACAGTACCGCGACCTTCGATAGAGAAAACATCTTCGATTGGCATAAGGAATGGCTTGTCGAGCTCACGAACTGGCATCGGAATATATGTATCGAGAGCGTTTACAAGCTCAAGAACTTTCATAGACCACTCGTCGTCGTTTGTTTTTGATTCCAAAGCTTTAAGACCAGAACCACGAATAATAGGAGCAGGATTTGCAGGATCGTCGTAATCGTATTTCTTCAAAAGATCGCGGACCTCTTCTTCAACGAGGTCGATAAGCTCTTTATCTGGAACCATGTCACACTTATTGAGGAAAACAATGATTTTTGGTACACCGACTTGCTTAGCAAGGAGAATATGTTCGCGAGTTTGGGGCATAACACCGTCTGTAGCGGCAACAACCAAAATAGCGCCGTCCATTTGAGCGGCACCGGTGATCATGTTCTTAATATAGTCGGCGTGACCAGGAGCGTCGATGTGCGCGTAGTGACGAGCATCGCTTGAGTATTCGTTGTGAGAAAGAGAAATTGTAATACCGCGAGCCTTTTCTTCTGGGGCTGAGTCGATATCATCTACACCCTTAATCTTCACGTCTTTTCCAGCACGATGAAGAACGTTCAAAATAGCGGCTGTTAGCGTAGTTTTTCCGTGGTCAACGTGGCCAATTGTTCCGACGTTTACATGGGGCTTTGTTCGATCAAAATCTGCCATATTTTTTTATATTAAAATTAATTTTTTATAATGTAACTAAACTAACCGGACGATTAATCATCCCGAATTCGTTTCTTTTGACCAGGCACTAGAGTGCCAAAACAAAAACGACGCGCGAAGCGGTAAAGAATATACTAGCAGAGGGGTGAAATTAGTCAAATAATTACGAAACCTTTGTTTGAAAAGTGAACGGCGTAGATTTCTGCTGAAATCTCGCCTCACTCTCGACCCGTCGGTCTGCGAGAGTCACTTTGTAAAGTAAATTCTCTCCATTGTCTAATCGTGTGTTTATTCGTCATGGCTTTGACAACTTTCAAACGACTACGTATCATTTAAGTCAGATTCTTAGAGTGTACAGGGATGAGAGAAAACCCAAACAACTGGAGGTAGAATGGGGATTCGAGAAACTCTTCAGAATGTGCCTGAAGCAATGAAAGAGGTTGTGAGAGAAATCAGGGAGGTGAAGCGAAACCCAAAGAATGGCAAAAAAGATTGGGTGGATTTTGGGGCAGACAGGATCTCTGAATTCATTTTGAAATTCTTTGATCCTGGAGAGCACGAGGTATTCATGGATCAGTTCCACCGAAGGCTCTTGGACAGGACGGCATTCAGGGATTCGGCAGGAGGGGTTGATGAGTGTCTCCGAAAAGTCCACGGGAAGATCGCGGAGGCTTTGAAAGAACGAGCTGAGGCTACGAAAACCGCTGTCAAAACGGAGGTAGAAACCAGACAAGAAGTTGGGGTTGGGGTCTGAAACGGCAAGCCCCGCGCGATGCGCGGGGCTTTTTACTTGACAAATAAACTAAAAAATGTTAGTAATCTGCCAGGCAGTTCGCCTTCAACCGTGGTCGAAAACCACATAAACCCAACAAGAGAGGAGCTAGTTTGTGAGTCCAGAGAAGACAATGAGAGTTGATGAAATACTAAAAAGTACCATCAGCGAAGGTGGGATGGTGCTTGTGCTAGGATGGATGGCCAGATATCACGACCGACTGACTTTAAGGCTGGAAGAAGCTGGACTTGTAAGGTTTGTGGAAGAACCACCAAGAGTAATAGCCCCGACGACCTTGGTAATTTTCACGCGGTTCATAAAACACAAATCTACGGAGCGAGCTCGTGGACAAGGGGCAAACGTCTTTCCCCACTCTTTCACGCCAAGAGCCATCAAGTCGCATCTCAAGGTCCTTGTGTCATTTTTACCCAAAAAGACCGAGGCATCCATCGTTCAACCAATCAAGGTTGAGTTTGTCCACCAATCTGTCCATCAAGTTGGGAAACAAGGAGAGCAATCCGTGAAAAGTACCGAGAGGTCGGATTCGTCAGAACCAGTCAAAAAGGCTGCGATTGCGGCGATACCACCCGCAACACCAGACCCGCGTCTTGCATTCGCTGTCGAATTTTCAGAATTGGTCAAACATGACCCGCATGGCGAGCTTGGAAAGTCCAACACAGCCAAGCTGATCAGGAAACATTTCGGCCAACATACCCGCGCCAGTGCACTCACCGATCTTCTCATTTCAGAGAAGAAAGAGGGAAAAAAGAAAATCGGCTGATATCGAGCATCAGAACTTCTCCTCGAACTTGCCACATCACAGGCGGCCACCAATCGCCCTCCTGATGAAGGCGCAGGTTCTCTGGAGAAAGCTCGGTGGCTGGTGAGCAGAAAACCAGAGATTGAAGAACGGATACGAGACCTCAGATCGCAGATCGAATCTCTGGAGGCCGAGCTGAAAAGGGCCGAGGAAGCCGAAGCACTCCTAACGAAACTTGACGCTCTGCTTAAGTAAAGTGACTTGAGCAGACGACGCAAGAACACCGAAGCCCCGCGCGACGCGCGGGGCTTTTTTCTTGCCGAAAAATTAGCATTGGGAGTCCGGGAGCAAATAAACAAAAATATTTTGTGTTTTGAGAAATGACTCTGCGGAGGCGCTTGGCGCCGAGCGGGAGGAAAATTTTCAGCAGAAAATTATTCCGTGCATTTCGAAGAACACAAAAGGTTTTCTTTACTTTCTCGCCTCCACTATCTCAGTCTCCACGTTCTTTGGTACAACCTCGTAATGATCAAATTCCATAGTAGCGTTACCGCGGCCTTCAGTCATAGAGCGGAGCTGGGTGGTGTAGCCGAACATTTCTGAAAGTGGCACTTTGGCTCGGATGACTTTGAGCATCCCCCTCTCTTCCATACCTTCTATCTGACCACGCTTGCCTGAAAGTGAGCCGGTGATGTCGCCCATGAATTTCTCAGGGAAAACAACTTCGATTTTCATAATCGGCTCGAGAATAACGGGCCGCGCACGCTTAGCGGCATCTTGAAAAGCTTTCGAAGCGGCGATTTTGTAAGCAATTTCAGATGAGTCGACATCGTGAGAGGAGCCGAAAGTGAGCTCGGCAGAAATGTTGACCATTTTGAAACCGGCGACGATACCGCGATCGAGTGCTTCGCGAATACCTTTTTCAACGGCTGGAATAAACTCTTGAGGAATAACACCACCTTTGATGGAGTCGATAAATTCGAATTCGTCGTAGCGTTTGACGTTTTTAGGAATTTTCTTTTCAGGATCGAGAGGCTCGAGCGGCTTGATATTGATAACGACGTGACCGTATTGACCCTTACCTCCAGATTGCTTGATGTATTTGTGCTCGGCTTCGGCTGTGCCAGTGATGGTTTCTTTGTAGGCTACCTGTGGCTTACCGACATTGGCCTCCACACCGAATTCGCGCTTCATACGATCGATCATAATTTCGAGATGAAGCTCGCCCATACCAGAAATGAGAGTCTCGAATGTTTCTGGATTGGTTGTAATGTGGAAAGTTGGATCTTCATCGGAAAGTTTCTTGAGGGCCATACCCATTTTTTCTTGGTCAGCTTTTGTTTTTGGTTCGATGCGAAGAGACACGACCGGCGCGGCGAATTTTATAACATCGAGAATGACAGGATTGTTTTCGTCACAAAAAGTGTGAGATGTTTTTGCACTCTTGAGGCCCACAGCCGCCGCGATTTCACCCGCGAAAACTTTTTTCACTTCCTCGCGTTTGTCTGCCTGGAGACGGACGATACGGCCGAGTCGCTCTTTTTCACCTGTAGTGGAATTGTAAATATATGTTCCCGATTCAATCGTGCCAGAATAAACACGGAAGAATGTGAGTTGACCAACGAAAGGATCGGTCTGCAATTTGAAAGCGAGAGCAGCAAAAGGCTCTTCGTCGCTTGCGTGGCGAATGACCTCTCCACCCGTGCGTGGATCGATAGCCACAACAGGTGGAATGTCGAGGGGTGATGGTAGATATTCCACAACGCCGTCGAGTACGAGTTGAACGCCTTTATTTTTGAGCGCAGAGCCGGCAAAAACCGGAATGAGTTTCACTTCGAGAGTGGCTTTACGAAGCACGCGCTTCAGATCTTCAATGCTCGCCTCTTTACCTTCGAGATAGGCGTGCATCATGGTATCGTCGTGTTCAACAATTTTTTCTACGAGCTCAGCGTGATATTTTTTGGCTTCTTCGAGATATTCGGCCGGAATTTCTGCCTCGCGGACATTAATACCCATTTCGCCTTCAAAATAATAGGCCTTCATTTTCATAAGATCGATCACGCCGCTAAAATTTTCCTCAAGACCCATCGGAATTTGCAAACGCACAGCATTTTTATTGAGACGATCGAGAATAGACGCATACGAACGCTCGAAGCTCGCGCCCATGCGGTCGAGTTTGTTTATAAAACAGACGCGAGGCACTTTGCCTTCGTCGGCATAGCGCCAATTGGTTTCAGACTGTGGCTCAACGCCAGCCACGCCGTCAAAGACGACCACTGCGCCGTCTAGCACACGGAGCGAACGCTTCACCTCTGCGGTGAAATCGATGTGTCCTGGAGTATCGATGATATTGAAGCGATGCATTTGGGATTTGTCTTCACCCATGTAGGTAGGATTCCAAAAACAAGTAATCGCGGCTGCGGTGATGGTGATACCGCGCTCTCTTTCCTGTTCCATCCAATCTGTAACCGTATTACCCTCATGCACTTCGCCGATTTTGTGCGACATACCAGTATAGAAAAGCACGCGCTCAGATGTCGTGGTTTTACCCGCATCAATATGCGCAATGATTCCGAAATTTCGAACTTTTTCTAATGGGTAGTCGCGGTTCATGAAAATTATTTTTTAGAAATATACTTCTGTCGTGACCGGCGTAGATTTCTAAAACATTAAATTAATAAATTAAATAATAACTTGCCAAATGCTTTATCAGTGTAGCAAACTTTATTTCTGAGAGACTCTGCGGAGGCGCTTGGCGCCGAGCAGGAGGAAAAATTTCACCAGAAATTTATTCCGTGCTCGAAGAAATAAAATTTGCGAAACTTACCACGCGAAGTGGGCGAACGCCTTATTCGCCTCCGCCATCTTGTGAGTGTTTTCGCGTTTCTTCACAGCCTCACCTTCGTTTTTGGCAGCCAAAATGATTTCGTCGGCCAAGCGTTCATTCATAGCCGCGCCTTTTCGGCCACGAGCGGCTTCGATAATCCATTTCATAGAAAGAGCAAGACGGCGCTCTGGTCGTACTTCACGAGGAATTTGATAATTGGCACCACCGACACGGCGAGAGCGCACTTCCATAAGAGGGCCGGTGTTTTTAAGAGCTGTGTCCAAAACCTCTATAGGATTTTCCGTCTTGGTTTTTTCTTTAATCAAATCGAGGGCTTCATAGACAATAACGCGGGCAGTGTTTTTCTTACCGCTGTACATAAGGTAGTTTATAAATTTAGCAACTTTCTGAGAACTATATTTATAGTCTGGTTCAAGTGATGCTTTTTTCTTTAATTTTCTTCGCATTTTAGTTTAAATTTTGTAAGCCGGCGTAGATTTGCCAACTAATATTACTCAGCTTTTGCCTTTGGCTTTTTAGCTCCGTACACGCTTCGGCTTGTACGACGACCTTCCACGCCAGTGGCGTCGAGACGACCGCGAACAATAGTGTAACGAACACCAACGTCTTTCACGCGACCACCGCGAAGCACAACAACTGAATGTTCTTGAAGATTGTGACCAACGCCCGGGATGTAGGCAGTAACTTCCATGCCGTTTGTGAGACGAACTCTAGCGATTTTTCGAATAGCGGAGTTTGGCTTTTTAGGAGTTTTCGTTGTGACCTTTGTACAAACGCCGCGCTTGAATGGAGATGGGTAGTAGATAGGGCGGTTTTTGAGAACATTAAAACCACGGTTAAGAGCGATCGCTTTAGATTTGCGGATATTGCTCTTTCGCTTTCGTTTTACTAATTGGTTGATTGTTGACATCTATTTGACCGCGCGGCGGCTTTTGGCCGCGCACTTCGATAAAAAAACGAGCTTAAACTCGTGGGGACACTCTACTATGGAGAGGAAAATTGTGCAACAGGTTACCTTATATATAGAGATCATCTATCGAAGCTCGTGATTTTATCAATTTTGTTCTTTATTACCCTTCCTCTGCAATGTTCCAGCATGCCAAGATACGAATTAGTAGATTGTCTAAAAGAGTATTCAGAGATTAATTCCCGATCAAATTCTTGCCGCCGGTTTTCAAGTTTTCTTAGTATTCTATTTTTAGTTTTTGTTCTTAAGATCTGATGATAAGGGAAAATTACATAACCCAAAAAATCTATGCCTTGAGACCATTTTCGGATAATAATTTTGTTTGGATGTAATTCAAGCGCTAGATCTTCTTTTAAAAATTTACTTATTACCGGCAAAATTTTATCAAGATAATCTTTATTTCTGGATAGGATCACGAAGTCATCGGCATAACGAATATAATCCTTCACGCCCAATTCTCTTTTTACAAACTGATCAAATGCATTAAGGTAGAAATTTGAAAATAATTGGCTGGTAAGATTGCCGATTGGAATGCCTTTGCCTGGCTCAGTTTCAAAGCTAGAAATAATATCTCGCAACAAATCTAAACTCCGACCTTTTATCTCCTTCGCCAAAAAAGTAAGAAGAATTTTCTGATCTACGGAGTCAAAAAATTTACGGATATCACATTTAAGTACCCAGACGGTCTTTGTATTATTTCTGGATAGCCTCCAAGCAAATTTTTTAAACCTTTCATGTGCCTTGTGTATTCCCTTGCCTGTCCTTGAAGAATAGGAATCGAAAATAAAACTCCTGTCGAACAAATGCTCAAGAACACGAAATATCGCGTGGTGAAAAAGTCGGTCCCTTACTTTAGCTTTGTGAATTTTCCTGCGCTTGGGATCACAAACAAAAAAAGAAGAATACGGATGGTGATTATACTCAGAATGGATCAAATCCCGATGAAGCCCAAAGACGTATTCTTCGACATCAATAGAAAAACTCGCGACATCTTGCTTTTTTAGCTTGCCTCTTTTAAACTCACCCCACGCAGAAAACAAATTTGGTAGAGAAATAATTTTATCGAATAATCCATATCTATGAAGGCTACCCCCCCCCCGAAATTCCACCACGCAAAACCCTGATGGCTCTATTGTTCATAAGGTATATGATTTTTATACTTTTCTGTACGCTTATATAAAATTATTTCCGAAGAAAGACCAGTATACATTAGGAATTCGTCTCGAAACATTGACAATAGAAATATTTGAACTCATGCTTCTGGCTCGAGCAAAAACAGGCATGAGTAAAGGACTCATACTTCACAAAATAGATCTTAAAATAAAACTGTTAAAACTACTGATTCGGATGTCTTTTGACGTTAAAGCTCTGTCTCAGTCAAAATACATTTCTCTAGAAGAAAAACTCTTAGAAATAGGAAAAATGCTTGGTGGTTGGATTAAGCAACATAATACAAAAGAGCCCCAAAAGAATACGGAGCTCTTGAGTTAACACTTCGGGAGAAGCAAGCACCCAGGTTGTCATTCCGATTCCTCGGGTTGTCGTTGTTGACCTTCACGCCGTTCTCGTCGAAATTACCGACATTGACCAGGTTGCCGTTCGAGGAACGCTTCAATTTTTTTATACCTCCCCATCCAAGCAACGATATTTCGCTTGCCTTTAAGAATTCGGCAAGGGTCATATCTGTAATAATATGCGTGCAATCTTTAAATCAATTTCACCTGCACCAGGAAAGTATAAGCAGTGTTTAGTGTGGCGAATGCGATCCTTAAACCACATTCATTTAGCCTTTTTCAGGATAGCATAAAAAAGAAAAAACGCAGGACATCCGAAGAGGACTATCCTGCGTCTGAGTGTGTCAGTGTCCCTAATCGGGCCACCGACATCACTCACACAAGGCTCACAGTTCACCGTTTCCACCGCGGGAGAAGCAAGCACCCAGGAAGTCATTCCGACTCCTCGGGTCGTCGCGGGCGACCCTCACGCCGTTCCCGTCGAAATAACCGACACTGACCAGGCCGCCGTTCGAGGAACGCTTGTTGGTCCAGGTCCAGACGTTGGGCAGGAGGCGTTCGTGATTGATCGCCTCGTACATCGTAATGACTGAGAGCACTTCGACCGGTGAAGGTCGGAAGAATTTACTCATCTTGAGGTTGGCGAGCTGCTCTGCAGCCTTCTGCCAGTCCTCGTCCATGAGCTTCTCGATCGCCTTGCGGGAACCTTCGAACTCATCAATCGCCGCCTGAGCATAGCTTGGCATCTGATTGCCAAACACTTCGCCGAGGTGACTCACGAGGACCGGCGTCTGTTGCAGGTAATTCTCGCCGAGAGATCCGTGAAGAACTTCCCGTGTCAGCAGTTTCCAACGGCCCACAGGATTGTCTCCTGTGTAAAACGGCTCTTCCCGATACCATTTGGTGTTGTAGAAGAGAGGTTTGCCGTCGGAAGTCTTGTTCTGCCGCCGATCGTGTATCATGGCCATCGTGAGCTCGGGAACCTGAAAGGTCAGGACCTCTCCAAGCCGACGAGCTGTCTGCAGTTCCCCCTCCGAGAACGGAATGGGAGAAACCTTGTCCGCGGGGATTTCGATCCCGAAAACCGTTTGGATTTCCCCGGGACCGAACACGTCGGTACCACGAGTGAAGAGCCGCTGAGCAAATTGTAGGCTTGCCCCTGCCTTTGCCTTGGTGACAGTTGTCATGACTGGAATCTCCTTGTGTGAGCGATGAAAAGGGCTGATCATACATAGCCAACAAGGCAGTGTATGAGGAATTTTTCCTCTGCTATTGTAGCATAGATTCAGGTCGTTTGTCAAACTCAAAAACCGTGCGATATTCTATGCCATATTTTCTATATATAAAGCCCCGTAATCAATACAAACAATCCCGTCACAATAGGCGAAATAACGCCCCAAAAGAAAAAGATGAAAATTAGGACGATGAAAAAGCCGTAATTTTCGAAAATTTCCCTATAGCGGCGAACGCGTTCGGGCAAAAAGGCGAAAAGGATTTTCGAGCCATCGAGGGGCGGAATGGGCACTAGATTGAAAACAGCGAGCAGAAGATTGATGAAAACGATGAGGGCTGTGACCTCCAGAACAGCCGAGCTTCCGATGATCATTCCCCCACCAAGTGCAAAACGGATAGCGAGACCAAAAATGATGGCGATGATGATGTTTGAAAGCGGGCCAGCGGCGGCGACAATCGCCTCACCCCAGCGCTGATTGCGAAGGTTGTAAGTATTGACCGGCACTGGCTTTGCCCAACCAATAATGAATCCAGCTTGAGAAATAGCTAGAAGAATGGGCAGAATGACCGATCCGAATGGATCAAGGTGCTTTAGGGGGTTGAGTGAAAGTCGGCCTTCATACTTAGCCGTCGGGTCGCCGAGCTTATACGCGGCAAATCCATGAGAAACTTCATGTACAACGACAGACATTATAAGAATGGCGATTTGGAATATGAAATCGAAGGGCATATTGCGTGAATTAAGGTCTATGATATCATGGCATTCACTAACGAAAGAGCCGGCGCGACAGCAAAACCCGGCAAAAAAGCATAAAAACATGGCCAGAACTTGCGCAATAACAAAAAAAGGCTCAATAATGGGCGGCGGCTACAGCAATCGCACTCGCGCGACGCAGTTTAACCCTACCGGCTCAAAGCGAAAATATCCAAATTTCCAAACTCGCAGTATCTTCGTTCCTGAACTCAAAAAATCTATTCGTATCACTGTTTCTGCTCGCGGCCTCAAAACTCTTGCTAAAAATGGTGCGTTTAAGACTCTTAAGAAAGCTGGAGTGATTTAGTCTCGTTTTTTATTTTCTAAAAAACTCCTCCCCGTCCGATTTAAAAATAATCACCCCTTCTTTATCTGTGCGAAGCGTTGGAATATAAAGTGAATCGAGTGTGTCGATCGTTTCCGGACTTGGGTGACCATATTTATTATTTTTTCCCAAAGAAATGACGGCGAACTCGGGCGCAACGGCTTCAACGAAATCTTTCAACGAAGAAGTTTTTGAGCCGTGGTGAGCGATTTTTAAAAGCGCGCTTTTGAGTGGAGTACTCGTGCTCGAGACATTGTTTAATCGCACCAATCGTTTTTCTATTTTTTGCACTGTATCGCCGGTAAACATAACAGACGTGTCGCCATATATGAGACGGCCAATTATCGAGCCGTCGTTTGTTTTAAATTTTGAAACATCTTGATCGGGAAAAATTACGTCGAAAGAAACTTTTTGGCGCGAGTTTTCGCCCCTTGCCGTCGCCGTACCTCCGGCGTGCGCGCCATCGTCCAAAACCAAACTCATGCCACGCTTGGCAATGACGCGCTTACTCCCCTCTTTTTTCACGGCCGCGTCGAAGGTTTTGTAAATTTCTGAATCGTTTTTTGTGCCAGACTCGATGACGAGATCGACTTGATAGCGTTTCAAAACGTCGACGAAGCCGGCGAAATGATCTTTGTCTGGGTTTGTGACGACCAACACATCTATCGTGCGATCGTAAAATGGCATGACTTTGCCAAGTTCGCGGAGAAGTGAGGCGTTTGGCCCACCATCGATAATCATCTGATTGCCGTTTGGCGCTTCGACGAAAATTGCATCGCCTTGACCTATGTCTAGAAAAGCCACCGTTAGCAAGTCGCCACGGCTCTCCCGCCAGACTGCGTACCAAAGAAAGCCGGCCAGCGCTCCGGAAACGATGACCGCGCCTGCGCCGATTTTTTGAAATTTTGTGAGCTTTGTGAGCTTAGAAAGCATTTGTGTTAAAATATTTGAATGACACATTACACAGAAAAAAAGTTTAACATTCCCGAGTTAAAGGGAATCTCAAGAAAAACTGTAGAAGAGCACTTGAAATTGTACGCTGGCTATGTCAAAAATGTGAACCTCATTTACAACAAGCTCGCCGAATACATGGAAGACAGCGAAAAGCACGCCCTTGCCCTTGCCGAACTTCAGCGTCGCTTCTCTTTCGAATGGAACGGCATGCGAAATCATGAGTTTTATTTCGCCGCTCTGGAAGACGGACCGCAGGCTTTAAGCGAAGGCGGTGCACTAAAAGCCGCGATTGCCGCCGAGTTTGGCAGTTTTGAAAATTGGCTCGCGACCTTCAAAGCTATCGCTCTTATGCGTGGCGTCGGCTGGGCAATGCTCTATTTCGACAAGAAAGCCGGCGGCGAAAACGGCGCTGGTGGCAAACTCGTGCACGCGTGGGTGGAAGAGCAACATATCGGCCAACTAAACGGCGCGCAACTCATCCTCGGTCTCGACATGTGGGAGCATTCCTATTATCTCGACTACACACCAGCTGAAAAGAAAAAATATATTGAAGCGTTTTTCGAAAATTTGAATTGGAGTGTGGTGGAAGAAAATTTCGCCAACGCCTCGAAAAACTAAATTTTTTGCTCTCCTTCCCCTCTCTTTTTTCTTCTCCACGCCCACCAAAAAATCGCGACGTAAGAAAGAATGATGAAAAAGCCGTGAACGCCACCGACGGCGATTTCTGATGCAGACAAGGAGGCCGAAATGTGCGCGACGCCAAGAATGTAGGAAAGAACGATGTGGGCAACAAACGCCGCAGGTAGAGCGAGCAAGCTCGTGCCGAAAAATCCTGAAACGAAGCTGAGGCACGCAGTAACGAAACTCAAAAGCATGGCGATTGGGATGAATGGCAGAACGATAAAATTGACCGGCAGAGCAACGAGCGAAACTGTGCCCGTCATATAGATGAGAAGTGGCAAGAGAAAAAATTGAGTGATGGTTGTGGCGGCGACGAGATCGCGAAAGCCGAAACGTTCGGGCAGAAAATTGAAAAGACTTTGAAACAACGGCACCATAAAAATGACGGAAAACGTGGCGAGAAATGAGAGCTGGAAAGACGGATCGTGTAGAAGAATTTGCGGATTGATGCAGAGCATGACGACCGCAGTAATGAAAAGTGCGCGAGCGGCGCTGTATTGCCTAAAGGCGGAACGACAAAGCAGAGCGACGAGTGCCATGATAGATGCACGGACGACTGGTGCGGCACCGCCCGTTGCCAACGCAAAAAGAATTATGCCGAAAGAAGCCGCGCCGATGCCAGCAAGACGCGGCAAAAACAAACTAAAAATTTTGAAAATCGTCTCGGCGATGATCGTCACATTCGAACCAGACAGCACAACGATGTGCACGATGCCGGCCCTTTTAAATTCTTCTTGAAGTGTTGCGTCGATGGACTGCTTGCCGTCTATAAGAATGCCGGCCGCGAGCGAACTCTGTGGCTCGGAAAGTGCGTAGTCTAAGCGGTCGGTGAAAAAATGTTTGAAACCAAGTAAAGACTCAACGACTTTGCTCGGCGGATCGTGGCCGATCACTTCCAAACGCGGATTGCTCATGCGATATGTGATTCCTTTCGCTTCGAGAAAACCAACATAATCAAACTCGCGTCCCGTTTCACTCAAAAAATTTTCCGGCACTTCTAGCTTGCCCGTCACACTCAGAACATCGCCGTAGACAATATTTTTATGACGGTCTGTGGTGACGAGAATTTTTGTGCTAATTAGTGCGGGAGTGTCCGTCGTTTCAGTCGGCGCCGCTTCCAGAATTTCTATCGTCAGCCGCGTATTCCATTCTCTATCTTCTGGCTCGCCGGCGACAACGGCTTTGAAAGTCAGAACTTCGCCCGAAAATTCGTCGCTGTTTTTATTTTGAAAAGGCAGAAAATCAAAAATGTCCGCCACTGCGACGATCAATATAAAAAGGCCGATGAAGGTGTAAAATTTCCAGCTGTTTTGGGGCACGAAAAGAAAATACCGCACCTGGAATAAAGAAAACTTTAATTTTTGCAAAAGAAAAGGACTCCGTTTTGCAACAGAGTCCTTAAAATGCGAACTTCTTGGGGGTCATCGTCCGCCCCACTCACTGGATGGCGTACCACTCGTTCGTCTCCCGCCAACCTTCTTCGTCCGGCGTGATGATGCTCTTGACCTTGATTGGCGCCTTGTCGCCGCGAGAAATGTCCCGGAACCACAGAGACTTTGGACGAGGGTTCAGGTATTCAGTCGAGCCAGGTCCCGGGCCGCTCAATTCAGCGTCCATGGGACCGCGATGCACGACCCGATAGGTGTTGGTGGTCTTGGTATTCACCACCCACTCGCCACCCACCTGATAAATGTCCCACTCGAGGAGGTCTTCCTCGAGGTTCACGAAGCTGCCGATCGGCATCAGACTGGCCTCTTTGTAGAGCGCGTCAGCCTGAGCCCTCTGCTCGTCCGTCATGCCGGCCCTGTCGCGCTGGAGTGAAATCCTCGTATTCACCACATAACCAGCCATAGAGAGGGCCGCCAAAACCACAAGAAACAAAACGAACCCATGAGGAAACTCGTCGTTGCGCATGATTAAAACCCTTTCGAAGAAATATTGTTTTATGTTAACGCGAGAACGATTCTCACGTGTAACTGTCTGGGTGTATTATATACCAAATGACAGTATTTGTCAATAACCCTGTCAGTACATTCAACCAGTTAGCGCACCACTTAGGACTTCTAATGGTGTCGACCAATT
>CAYHIR010000004.1:0-65215 GCA_964356815.1 uncultured Candidatus Saccharibacteria bacterium
CGTGCGCCAATGCAATTATTATCAAAGTGATGCCAAGCTATTGGTTAGATTACGACAAAATAATGCTTTCTACTTTACACATTTTTTCAACATTCGCTGAGAAATGACTCTGCGGAGGCGCTTGGCGCCGAGCAGGAGGAAAAATTTCACCGGAAATTTATTCCGTGCATTTCGAAGCGAAGGATAAGAGAAATGTGCTAATATACCCCTCGTGTCCCGACATTATTCTCCACTTAGAAGGGCGATAAACGGAATATGGGCCAAAATTAAGCATCATCGTCACAGAATAAAGGCTGTGGCTCTGGTTGGCGGTGCGGCGGTCATCTTTTTGGCGGCCATTTTTCTCATTTGGGCGGCGTCGTGGCGCGTGCCGGCGCTCGACACAATAGAGAGCAGAAAGGTGTCGCAATCGACAAAAATTTACGATCGGACGGGTGAAGTTTTGCTCTACGACGTTTTTCAAGACATCAAAAGAACGGTTGTGCCTTTTGATACGATTTCGGAAAATATAAAAGAAGCGTCGCTCGCTATCGAGGATATTGATTTTTATAATCACAGCGGCGTGAAGCCAGTTTCGTTTTTGCGCGCCATATTCGTCAACATTTTAAATTTAGAATTTAGCCAAGGTGGCTCGACTATCACTCAGCAAGTGGTAAAAAATTCTCTGCTCACTGGCGAAAAAAAGATTTCGCGCAAACTCAAAGAATGGGTGCTCGCGGTGAAACTCGAAAAAATTCTCACCAAGGATCAAATTTTTAGCATGTATTTAAATGAGATTCCATACGGTGGCAATCTCTACGGCGTGGAAGAAGCTAGTCAAGCCTTTTTTGATAAGTCTGCATCAGATGTGACCCTCGCCGAAGCCGCGTATCTCGCTGCCCTACCAAAAGCGCCGACATTCTATTCTCCATACGGCAAAAATCGCGAGCGTTTGGAGACACGCAAAAATTTAGTTTTGAGCCAAATGCTCGAAAATAAATTCATCAGCCGCGCCGAATATGATGCCGCTATTGCCGAAAAAATAGAGTTCCAACCGCAATCGCCGTTTGGTATTAAAGCGCCGCACTTTGTGCTTTTTGTTAAAGATCAACTGACCGAAAAATATGGCGCGAGTGTGCTCGAAGAAGGTGGTTTGAAGGTCATCACCACGCTCGATTACGATTTGCAGAAAAAAGTTGAGGACATTGCGCGCGACTACGCCAAAGAAAATGAGAAAAATTTTGACGCCGAAAACGTAGCCGCCGTAGCCATCGATCCAAAAAGTGGCGACATTCTCACGCTTGTAGGCTCGCGCGATTATTTCGACGACGAAATAGAGGGCAACTTCAACGTCGCCACAGCCGCGCGTCAGCCGGGTTCATCTTTCAAACCCTTCGCCTATGCCGAAGCTTTCATTAAAGGCTACACGCCTGAGACGGTCGTGTTCGATTTGCCGACAGAGTTCTCCACCACCTGCAATCCAGACGGCACGCCGCGCTCCGCTAGCTCAAATTGCTACAGCCCCGTCAATTACGACTCTATTTTCCGCGGGCCGATTTCCATGCGCGAGGCTTTGGCACAGTCTATCAACGTCCCGTCTGTGAAAACTCTCTACCTCGCCGGCCTCAAAGACACTCTTCAGCTCGCAAAAAATATGGGCATCACTACCCTCACCGATATCAATCGCTACGGCCTCACACTCGTACTCGGAGGCGGTGAAGTTTCCCTTCTCGATCTCACCAGCGCCTACAGCGTTTTTGCAAACGACGGCAACCGAAATGAGTACCGATCTATTTTAGAAATCCGCGATCAGGACGGCGATGTTATAGAAAAAACCGATCCATCTCCATACCGCGTTTTGCCGGAAGAAGTCGCAAGGCAAATTTCTAGCGTTCTCTCCGACGAAGATGCTCGTGCGCCAGCCTTTAGCTACGGCTCGCCGCTCAATTTCCCCGGCCGAAGCGTGGCCGCCAAAACTGGTACGACAAACGATTACCGAGACGCATGGGTCGTCGGCTATTCACCAAATGTGGCAGTGGGCGTCTGGGCCGGCAACAACGACAATCGCGCGATGAAAAAACAAGTTGCTCGCTACATCGTCGCGCCATTTTGGAATCTCGTCATGAAAGAAGCCATTTCTAAAGTACCCGACGAAGATTTTATTCCACCCCAAAGCACGGCCAACGACTATTCTCTAAAGCCCGTCCTCCGTGGTGAGTGGCTCGGCGGCGGCTCTGTCCTCATTGATTCAATTTCCAAAAAACGCGCCACAGCCGACACACCTTTAGAACTTCTTGATGAAATCTTGATAGGCGGTGTGCATTCCATTCTCTACTGGGTCAACAAAAACGATCCGCGCGGCATCGGCCCAGAAAATCCAGACGACGATTCTCAATTCTCCCACTGGGAATACGGCGTGCAAAAATGGGCACGCGGGCGCGGCTACGATGAACTCGACGAAGGCGACATCCCCACAGAGTTCGACGACACTCACGGCGCTGAATATGCCCCCCGAGTTTCCATCACTGCGCCAAACTCTGCTTCTTCCGGCGCGTCATACCGTGCCAACGATAAAATTTCTGTCGAGCTTCGCGCTTCTGCATCCGACAGAAATTCGATTTCTAAAATTGACTACTTTCTTGGTGAAGAATTTATCGGCAATATTACAAACACAGCGGGGCAAACATCGGCACAAGGCACCGATAGCAGTGGCAATCGAGCCGCGAGCCGCGAGCGTTCATTCACCTTTTCATTCGTCCCTGCCGATCTCCAATCTTTCTCCGAAGGCGAAAACAATTTGCGAGTTGTCGTCTACGATAATGTGCAGAATAAAACTGAGGAGAGGGTGACTATTTTGGTGAGGTAGAAATTTCTATTTCAACCAATTAGGACGCTTAGGACTAGGCAACTTATTCATTCTCTGGTGAACCGGAATGTCTACCGCAGATGTAACTTTTGGTGGATTTTCAATTGCGTCACAAATCCCCTCCTCGAGCTTAATATTCGGCACGAAACCAACGTCTTTTTCCATTTTTTGCATGCTGTAGACATGAGGTAGAGTTGTCATTTCCCAACCCTTCTTTTCTTGCCAAATTTGATCCATGGAGACAGCTTCTATATTCGAAATTCCACCGACCTGTTTAGCGATCTCGGCATAATAATCTTTTGCTAATACCGGCTTAGGATTTACCAAGTTATACGCTTGTTTGAAAGTGTTTGGATTACCGATAATTTTGTAAATCGCCCCGGCGATATCTTTCGGATGAATACAATTTAAAAAGATACTCCCACCATTGCAGAGCCTTAGAATTTCGCCATTTTTTATTTTTTCAATAAGTTTTGGATCTCTATTATGCTCTGGAATACAACCGAGTAGGGATTCGGCGCCAAGAATGTGATACGGCCTGATCAGTGTCCAATTTACATCGGTTGTCGATTGCCAAAACTTCTCAAGTTTTACTTTCCCATCTACATAGCCGCCAAAGTGTCCTTCAGGCGCAAGTGGAGTATTTTCAGAAATAGGATCTGTGCTTTCTGTTGTCCGATCGTAAACAAGCGTGGTGCTCAAAGTAATGATGTGTTCGGAACAATTTTTAAAGAGCGAGTGGGTAATCTCTGCACTTTCCGCATCGAAAGCCACGACATCAACGACAACATCCCATAAACCGACTTCAGAATTCAGTTTTTGAATTAAATTTTTGTACTCACCAATCGTTCGATCTGCGATATGTTGTTTTACATTTGAAGAAAAGTCTGTTTTTTCAAGAGCAATAGAATACACATTGTACTCATTGTTTTTAATGAGTTGCATGACCGTAGGCTTTCCTATAATTCCAGTGCCACCGATAACTAACGCGTTTTTTAATTTACGATCTGACATAAATTTGTGTGATCGCGGCGCGAACGATTGGTTGGTCTTTGTAACTTGTAGAAAATGTAAATTTTGATTGACCTTTTAGAATAAAACCTTGTGATCCAAAGAATTCAGACACCATTTCAGGTTTATGAAAATAAGTTTCTCCATCGTGTACATACGAGCCACTTTTTTCTTCACCATCGTGATAAATCCAGCTGGTACAAACCGATTTAGCTATTGCGGCCACTGAAGACAAATAATTTTTCGCGCCTGTGGGATTAATTTGATGAAAATTCAGCCAATCCAACACATTAGAATTTAAAAATTCTTCATTGTTTTTTAGATCTTCCGTGGGCAAAATTCTAAAATCAATATCAGGAAATGATTCTTTGGCTTGCTTTATGGCCTCTTCCGAAATATCTGTTCCAACAATTTTCTGAAAACCTTGTTTATATAAACAATCCACAGTCTCTCCACTGCCGCAACCAACAACCAAGAGTAGCTCTTTTTTATCCAATGAACTTAAATGCTCACCAACTTCGGCAGAAAAAGGAATCCCAACCCAGGGCAAAGTGCCAGATTTTGTTTTATAAACCTTATTCCATATTTCAGATTGCTCAGCTTTTGACATAAAATGTTTTAAAACTCCCTCTCATCCCCCTCAATCATCGCCACAAATTCAATACCAGCTGATGGCAAAATTTTTGCTGGTAAAGCATGGGCCGTGCCAAATCGTAGGCCATCATGCACTGGAAAAGCGACTTTTGGCTTGAGTAAGAGCGCGTAGTCGATCGCTTCGCCAATTTTCATCCACGGACCAGACACAGGCAATGCAAGAATCTCCACTGGCCTTTCTGGATTTGTAAAAGCGTCGCCTGGATACCACAATCGACCATCTATAAAAAAGCCGAGGTTTGATGAAAGCGGAATTGAGCTATGCATCTCAGCGTGCTTTTCGCCAATACCCACCACAGAAACTTCGCCGAGCAGAATAGATTCTCCGTGGCTCACGAGCGTGTGCTTTATTCCCTCTTTTGTGAGCAATTCGCTCACTGAGCTATTGGCATACACAGCCGCCTGCGAATTTCTCGCGAGCAAAATCTTAAGTGATTCTAAATGATAATGGTCGGCGTGCTCGTGCGTGAAAAGAATAAAATCAATATTTTCGAGCTTTGAGTGGGCTTCCACTGTGTAACTCCCGGGATCAGTGAGAATTTTTTTACCTTTGGTTTCTATGAGAAGGCAGCAGTGGCCAAGTTTGGTGATTTTCATGATGTTTTTAAAATTAGTTACATTTACTAGTTGCAATAGTCACTATTTTGCCATTTAGTTATGTTAATCATAACCGTTAAAAATGTCTAAAAAACATCTTTTTTCACGGTTTTAGCCAAAAATAACGTAAATATTAGGCTAAAACATGGTAAATTTACGTTTTTTACCATTATTTAGCAACCAGATTTAGAATCAGTGCAACAACCTTATCTTTGTCTTTAGGATCACTACTAGCAACTAGAATCGTAAGTGCTGTGAGTGCAGAAGGAGTGAGTTTGGAAACATCTAGAATTTTAACTTGTTTCAAAAACCACACAAAAGCAAACGCTCCGCTTCTTTTATTTCCATCAGTAAACGGATGATTTTTTACCATAAAATATAAAAGGTGTGCCGCCTTTTCTTCAGCACTCTCATACACATCTTTACCACCAAAAGATTGCATTACGTTACCAACAATTCCTGCAACCGACCCCGCACTTCTTTCTTGGCCAAAAATTTCGGTTGCCTCCGACTTGCGAACTAATTCTGTTTTTAACTGAACAAGACTGCTGGAAATTTTTTCTGTAGTTAATTCAACTTTCTTTTTTGTTAGCTTCCCTTTTGGTAACGCGTCTCTGTCATAGGCATCGAGAGAAAGCCAAGTATCCGCAAAAAGTGAAACGAGCTCAATTGCGTCTTCAGTTTTTAAATTTTCCGCAGTCAATCCAGACGGCAGAAGTTTTTTGATGTCTTCTACAACGCTTAAAAACTGGGTGTAGTTTTTAGCAATACGGCTTTTGTTTATCGCATATCCATCAACGATATAAAAACGAAGTGTCTTTGTTGCCCATTGACGAAAAAGTGTTGCTTTTTTGCTATTAACTCGGTAACCAACAGATAAAATCATGTCGAGGTTGTAGTGTTTTGCATCTCGATTAACACTCCTATTTCCTTCTTTTTGAACTATCCGGAATTCCCGGATAGTTGCCTTTTCATTCAACTCTTCAGTATTAAGAATATTTTGAATATGTTCATTAATGGTTCGTACGTTTACATCAAAAGCTTCGGCAATTTGTGCCTGAGTAGCCCAAACAGTCTTATGAGAAAAATCCCCACGAAGCTCAATCGCTCCACTTTTTGCCTGATAAACAATTATCTTATTATTATAATTTTGTCTTTTCATATTCTTTATCTGTCCGACCTTTCTACCTCACCCCCCGAAACTTCTTCCCCAACCGCTTTTCCACCGCCTCCATTATTTTTCCACGATTCATAAAAATTTTTGCGCGTAAGGCTGACGAGCCAAGCACGATTATATCGTCGTTCTTGATGTTTATTTCCTCCGCAAGTACCCTCACTCCAATTACCTCAGAAATAACGCTGGCGATAGCGTCACGCTCTTCCAGCGCGGAAGTCAGCACGTGTTTGAACTTCGCAAAAAGTGAATCGAGTTTTATCATCTATTCATCGGCATAACCAAACAGAGAAACGACTTATCACCCACGCCGCGAATGACGAGCGGCCGGCTAGCACCGTTGAAAGAGAAGGAAATGCTATCGGCGTCGATCGATTGGAAACTGTCGGTGATGTATTTGTGATTGAAATTGACCGAAATGTCTTCGCCGGTAAGCACTGCATCAATCTTATTCACACTTTCCCCAAGATCTGAGTTGGTAGTTTTAATTTCTAAAGTTTTTTCTTTCGGCGATGCGTGGATGTTGGCCTGATTGAATTTATCGGAGAAAATATTGGCCACTTTGAGCGCCTGCACCAAATCTTGCTTGAGCATTGTGGCTTCTGTTGTGCCGCTTTCGGGAATAATCTGGCGATAATCTGGAAAAACGCCATCGATGACGCGTGAGGTGAGATAAATACTTGGGTGAGAGAAAGAAATTTGGTTTTTTGTGACAAACATCGTCACCTCACCAGAAACATCGCCGAGCAAGCGCATTATTTCTGGCACATTTTTAAATGGTACAAGTAAATGATCGCGGATTTTGTTTTTAAAACGGATTTTCTTTTCTGTGAGTCGGAATGAGTCTGTGGCTGCAAAAACTAAATGCTCGTCGTCGGAAGCAATATACACGCTCGAGAGCTCAGGCTTCACACTCGATACAGCGGCGCTGTAATACACCGCCTTCAAACCGCTCACGAAGTCGCCCGCTTGGATTTTTATAGGCTGATCTTCTGGCACTCTCGGAATACTTGGAAAATCTTCATGTGGAAGGGTTTTAACAGTCGTCTTAGTTTTATTACTGGTGATTTTTAGAAGATTATTTTCCGTTGTCTCAAAAATTACACTGCTGTCGCCGGTTATGCTATTTAGAAGATTGTTTAAAATCGCGCCGTGCACCGCCACCTTCCCCTCTTCCATCACTTTTGTAGGAATATTAAGCTCGAGGCCAATATCAAGATTTGTCGCTCGTACGATGAGATTGTTTTTCTCGGCTTCCAAAAGCACACAACTTAAAATAGGTAGTGAAAGATTTTTTCCTGTCACCCTTTCGGCTTGTGATATAGCTTTGCTGATTTTTTCTTTTACACATTCTATCTTCATGGTGTGTATTCTATTTATATATAAATACTATTACTACTATTAGCTCTGTGTATATCTTGATAACCCCTGTAAAAGCCAATATTTAAGCCTTTTTTGCCGATTTTCTGTCCACAGGCATATGTGGATGAGGTGGATTTCGAAGGATAACTTTTTGTTTGGTTCATGTCGATTGGGTTTTTTGACCCGACTTTTCCGATACTTATCCCCACTGTACCCTGTCTTATCCCCACTTATCCTAGACTTATCAACATGTTTTTCCAGAGAAACGGCCGAGCCGGTCAAGAAATCATCGATCGAATCTGACTAATTTCCTGCCCAAGCGCCGAATTGTTCTTTAGGTCGTTCTTGATTTTTTCACATGAATGAATGACGGTGGTATGATCTCGGCCACCCATCTTCTCGCCGATCGAAGGATAAGAGATGCTAAAGTCTTCGCGCAAAATGTACATGCTTATTTGCCGTGGCTTTATCACCTCCTTCTTTCGAGTCTTCTCATATATAGAGTCTTCTTCTATATTGTAGAAGTCGGCGACGATTTTTACCACCTCCTTTGGCGAAAGGACCTTTTTCATCGGTTTATTGGTGTTTTTGATGAGGTTTTTTACCTCTTGAAGGGTTGGTTCTTGGCCTTTCATTTGTGTCTGCATCACAATGGCGTTCAAAGCACCTTCAAGCTCGCGAATATTTGTGACTACAGAAGCGGCGAGAAAGTCGATTACCTCTGGTGAGACGGAAAGATTTTGAGACAAAAGCTTGTTTTTGAGAATGGCCACACGAGATTCATGATCTGGTGCTGGAATATCGACAATCATACCCGCGTGAAAGCGTGAACGAAGACGATCCTCAAGATTTGGAATGTAATTTGGGTGCTTGTCTGATGAGAAAATGATTTGTTTGTTGTTGTCATGCAAATAATTGAACAGATGGAAAAGCTCCTCTTGGGTTTTCTCAGTTTTTGAGAGGAATTGAATGTCGTCCATGATTAAAACATCATATTTTCGGTATTTTTCCTTGAAATTGTTTACTTTATTGGAAATACCCTGCGCGCCTTGGCCAGAGTGAACAGAATTTATGTAGTCGGTGGCAAAACGCTCGGAAGTGACATAATGCACGCGCATTTCTGGGTACTGTTTTTTTATTTGATTGCCGATAGCTTGTATGAGATGGGTTTTGCCGTGGCCAGTGCTTCCATATATAAAGACCGGATTGTAGACAATACCAGGCTTTTTGATAACAGCCTGCGCGGCGGCGTGAGCCAGCTCGTTGAAAGGGCCAACGACGAAAGAATCGAAGGTGTAGCGCGGATTGAGGCCATCTTCTTTATTTATATAATGGTCGGCTAGAGGCAATTCCCCACTGGCAGATGTGGCGATATCTGAATTAATGTTTGAATTTAGGCCATTTATGCCACTTGAGCCGCCATGCGAAACCCCACTACCATATTGGTCTGTAGATGGTTTTCTTCGCACATCTTCTCGGCTGATTATGTATTCCACAGAACGAATGAGTGGCGACTGGTCTCGAAGGGATCGAAGGATGGACGAGTGGTACTTTTTAAGGAGCCAATCTTTGACGAAATTGTTGGGCACATTCACAAACACCACTCCATCTTCTTGGTGGGATATGCCGGTGTCTTTAAACCAAGTGGCAAAGCTAGGCTTGGAAACGGAGAGCTCCATTTCTACCAACACACTATCCCAAAGTTTTTTAGTATCCATGAGTCGACAAATTATATACTTGTCTCAAAATTATAGTACTTGTGGAACACCTGTCCGCATGTTGATAAGTTGTGAATAGGTTGTTGAGAGCCGAAAGTCGTTCCGCGACACGCCACTTATTGAGTTTTTTTGCAATCTAATATAGTATGGCGAGACTATGTCATTCACATATAAACCAAAAAAGAGAAAACGAGCCCGCTCACACGGCTTTTTGGGTCGCCAAAAGACTGTTGGTGGAGCCAATGTTATCAAGCGTCGCCGAGCCAAAGGCCGCCGCAAGCTCTCTGTATAATCGGTCTAATTAATCGGTCTAACCGACCCATGCTTTCTAAAAGCGAACGCCTCACAAAAAAGCAGGTAGAAGCTGTCTTGGCATCTGGCCGTCGACACTCTTCCGCGTACTTTTTTGCCACCGTTTTGGCCGCTCCCGTTGAATCGGCTTCAATCCCCACCTTTGCCATTGTTGTCTCTAAGAAAACTGCCGACACAGCCGTCGAGAGAAACAAACTCCGCCGCCGTACGTACAGCGCTATTCGCCAAGTAAAAAAAATTATATCCGCGCGGCCAAATGGCAAAGTCCTCCCCTTTTATGTTGTTGTAGTAGTAAAACGCGAAGCGAAGCCCGCGAAACTTCCCGATTTGATTGATGATTTGGGCCGTTTGATGAAAATTTCTGGTGTGATTTAGAAAATCCAGTACAATACTATAAATGATAGCTTTCTATAATACATTCATTTTCCAACCCATGTACAACGGGTTGATTTTTTTGATCGACATTTTGCCTTGGGCCGATGCTGGTGTGGCGATTATCGTTTTTACACTCATTATTAAGCTCATTCTTTTTCCTCTGTCGAAAAAGGCTGTCTACACTCAGCTAAAGATGAAGAAAGTTGAGCCACAACTCAGAGCGATAAAGGAAAAATATAGTGGCAAGGATCAGGCGCAAGAACAGGCTAAACAAACGATGGCCTTTTACAAACGCGAAGGCATAAGGCCATTTGCGGGAATTTTACTCATATTTATTCAGTTGCCAATACTTTTTGCTTTATACAAAGCGTTTCTCCACCCTGGTTTGCCAAATATTGATGTCACCCTCCTCTACTCTTTCGTCATTGCACCAATGTCTGAAAGTATAAACATGCATTTTCTCGGTTTGTTTGATATCGCTGGCAAAAGCATCGCACTGGCTCTCATCGCCGCAGTCTCTACATATTTTCAAGTGCGTTTTTCTATGCCACCACTACCGCCGAAGAAAGCCACTTCTTTCGATAAAGACGGCAAGCCTATTCGGCCAAATTTTCAGGAAGATTTTGCTCGCGGTATGAACATTCAGATGAGATATGTTTTTCCGGTGATTGCCTTTTTTATTTCCTGGAGTATTTCTGGTGCCATCGCTCTCTATTGGATCACGAGCAATCTTTTCACCATCGCTCAAGAGTTAGTGATTCGAAAAAGTTTTGCGCGTAACGAGAGTCGCGCCGAAGCTAAGAAAAATTTAAATCCCGCTGTCTAAAAGTCGAAACCCCAAAGGCTTGAGTCTTTTTTGTTTGTGAAAATGAGAATTTTTTCGCTGGCGTCGAGCGCGAGATTTGTGGCGTCGATTTCTTCATTTGAGGTTGAGAGTGAGCGGAGGTCGGCAATAACTTGGGCTTCCCCACTGCCGGTGTCGATGCTCCAGATGGAATCGTTGAAAGAAATCTGACCGTCGTACCAATTGTCTGGATAGTTGGCGCCTGGAAGAGTTTTTGGCACAGCGCAAATTATTTTTATACTGTCTTTCATCCAAATACATTTATCGGCGAGAGTTTTGGTTTGAGTGAGCTCGGTTTTGACGCCAGTTTTTACATCAAAAAGTTTTAAGTTGAGAGAACTGCCGGCGGCCTCTGAGTATAAAATCTTGGTCATGTTGGGCGCAGGAGCAACAGAAAGGCCAGCAATGCCACCCAATAGCTTTGAGAGTGCGCCAGTGGCTGGGCTCATTGTGTATGAATAGCCGAAAGCCGCCGCGCTTGGCTTTGTGGTGATTACTATCGTTGCTTCGCGAGGCCAAGAAGCCGTCCATTCATTTATTGGCGATTCAAAAATCTTGGCTGGATTTTTGCCGTCTATTAAAGCTGTGTAGCCCACTCCGCTCGCGCCACCGTTTTTAAGCATATAGAAAATCCGATCTTTTGCCGTGAAGTGGGCAATGTTTGTGATGTTGCCCGGGAGAAATGCGCCGCTCAGCTCTTGGAGGTTTGCTTCGGTGCTAGTCGCGCTTTGCATTGGCGCGACTTTAGCGTGCATAGTTTGGATGACGCCTGCATCGTTCACGTATCGGAGGATGACACCTGCGCCATTGCCCTGCCACAAAGCCTCTTTGATTTTTGGAATTGTTGTATTTGAAATTCTCACAGGGCCGAATGCGCTCGCGCCGCCAGTGCTTCCGCTCATGCTCGCTTGCAAGGCTTCCCTGTTGCTCACTTGGGCTTCGTAAACATTGCCCATGGCACTGTCTATGAAACGAACAAATGTTTCGGTGCCTTGAGTGAACAGACCAGTGCCAGCTTGTGGTGCGCTAGAAATTTTCCAGAGGCGAGTAATTGGTGCTGGTGCGGAAATAATTGGCTCTGTGTCGGCTGGCGTTTCTGTGATTGGTGCGGTGCCGCCAGTGCCGAAAGGAAAGAAATCACCGATGCTAATGTTCCCCATGCTCGGGCCGCCATTTTCCTGACGATCGAAAAACCAATATGCTCCGAGGCCGAGTGCCGCGGCGAGAACGATGATTATTAATGTCCAAAAGATTTTTTTCATTTAATTATTTGTTGGCGGAGCGGGCGTCGTGCTCGGGTCGAGGGTTGTCGTCAAAATATTTGGATCAATTGTGTTTAAAATGAGCCAAGAGCCGATCGCGAGGAGCAAACCGATAATAGCCTGATTGATTTTTTCTTTGCCGGCGGATTTGTTGCTGATGACGTCTGTTGTCATGTATTCAAGACCGCCGATGATGATCATAATCACTGCCAATACTGCCGCCGCGCCGATGAGAAAACGAAACATGGCCATGACGTATGTAGAGAAATCACTAATTTTATAGTCGCCGGTGGCGGCATTAAACAGGCCTGGCAATGGCACGAGCGGCTCGTACTCAAGCTGGTTTCCTTGAGCCAAGGCTGTTTGAGCGCCTAAAAATTTGTTCAAATAACTTTTCTCGGGCAACAAACTCGTCTCACCGCCAGCGTTTTCAGCCGATTTAAATTCAATCGTAAACGGCGCGTCTGCTCCTTGGAGGTAATTGGTTTTGTGGCGGGCACTCACGCGCACAGAAGCTGAGCCACCGCCCTCGGCTGGTGCTCGGAAGACCACTTCATTGCTCTTCTGCGCGGTCTTTACACTGTTTTGAGTCCATGAGAAGTCGATATTGTTTGTGTCGTTGTCGTTTGTGGCAGTAAAGAAAAACGGCATGGCGGTGAACGTTGCCTCTGAGCGATCTTCAAAAGAAAAACTCCGGCCGTTCAAAGCACGCTCCATGCGTAGGCCGTAAAGCGGGCTGTTTTCGTATACCAAAAGCTTCGGGGAGACTTCAGAGACGACGGTTTTGCCAACGCCGCTGTATTCCCCACCTGTAGAAGACACTTCCACCTCCACTTCTATCGGCTTAGAGAGGACAGAAGGCACGACAGAGAAAGTTTTTCGGCCATAGCCAGACGCCGCTTGCACGAGTGTGCCGTTTTGTTTCCATTTATACACGAGATTGGCGGAGTTGACCCTCACACCTTGAGTGGTAAGGAAAAACGGCTCAGCGACGACAGTCACGCGATCTTGATTGGAATGGAGAGCCTTACCTTCATATAGAGGAGGCACATACGAGCTGGCTTGCCAAAGCATGTCTATTTCCGCAGGGCGGATAGGAACGGTCTGCGATACTCCATCTATTGAAACGGTGACGTCTGAGACAGTACCCAATGCACCGGTAGTGAAGCTGTAGGTCTTCAAGCCCACACCTCTCGCCGCTACTCTTCCACCTTGCGACCAAGAAATGTTCAAACCATTTATGTCGCGGGCGAAATCTTCCACCGTAACGCTAACTTTTTCAAAAGCTTTTGGATAACGCGGCATTACAGTTACTCGCATCGCCTGGCCTTCGGTGGCGTCTATGAAATCGAATTGGGCCCTCGCTATTTGTGGACTAAATTGCGGCGCAAAAGTGGTAAAAGCGGCAAAAACTAGAGCAACGCCCACAATGCCCAATAGATTTCTATAAAACATGGTCTAATCTTAACACAGAGAAAGTACGCGGCTGTGGATGTTTGTTCACTAAGAAAGTGTTATTTTATGTATTTTAGTATCCCGGCACCTCTCAATTCCTCCAAAGCCAAATTAAATAACCTAACAATTTTCTTTTCGTGATGGTGGGCCATAAGTACGAAAATGGTCGCGATTGGAAAGATCTTAAAAAATGGTATGAATTCTATAATTATGACTACGACATATCTTTTCCAAAGCCAACGAATTATATATTTTTTCCAAAAACGACCTTTCAATTTACCTAAGCACCAAATGAACATGGTAATTGCGAATATAAAGGAAAATATTGTAGTCAAAATAATGCCGACAATAGAAAGGTCTAGGGAATCTAATACATCTTTTAATATCGCCGCCATTAACATGAGATAAGGGAAGTTTGGTTCTTCTGGTGGATCTTCGACGATTAGTTCTTCGTCACCGTCTTCAAAATTCTCACCCTTATCGTTAAATATTTCTCGTACTCTTCCTAATATTCTTTGAAGTTCTTGTGTTTTTATATTTCCAGGTGCACGATATGCCGGTACAGCGGATGCTACCTCCTCTCCATTTTGTAAGTTTTCATCCATAAGTTAAAATTCGCCGTCAATTGCTCGATTGGTTTTCTTGCCAAGTAAAACATGAGAAATAATGTTGCCAATAATATGGATCATAAACCCGAGTAAAATATAACTGATAAATCTGGCGATCATAAAGATGACTATACCGCCATAAGTTTGTGGAACTGTTGTAGAAATAGAGCCGCCGAGCAAAGCCTCTAGTGTCCACAACATACCAAGAGGTATATTTTCAAAGTGTGGAGTGTTGTGTTCAAAAATATAAACAAGGGTGCCTAATATTATGACAGTAAAAATGAGGGTAAAAAGGTAAATTTGCAAATTAAGTCGGATAATTGCCATTTTGTCTTCCTCGGAATGTTTTTCTAAATGTTCAAAACGAACAACTTTAGCCAAGCGCATCATTCTTAAAAAGCGGAGTATTCTCAGAGCTCGGAGTGATTTTAATGGAGTAAGGTTGGAGACGGAAAGTAATGTTGGTGTTATCGATACAAGATCAATAAGGCCAAAGAAGCTAAAGATATAAGAACTTTTTTTTGAACTCCCTACTATTCGACAAATGTATTCAACAGAAAAAATGAGAGCCGCTACGTATTCTATGATTAAGAAAATTTGATGGTAATTAGAAAACTGAGATACGGATTCAAAAATTATCGCTAGTATTGAAATAACAATAACGATCGACAAAAAATCGTTTGTAACAACAAAAAGTCTCGAATTTGTATCGTAGAATGCTTTCCTACAAAACAGAGAGAAAGAGTGGAATATGTTTTTCATACATTTTACCCTCCCGTCGCCTCAAGCTCTTCCCTCGCCTTTTGGATGGAGAGGATTTGTGATGGGTCGGAGGTGATGATTTGATCTTCAGTGTAAGACGCGATGGTTTTTATGGCCACGTGTTTTAAGCCGGCAAAGAAAATACCTTCGCCGACGCCAGATTCAAGCAAAAGATATTTTTCTTCATCAGTTAGATTAAAAACTTGTTGTAGCTTGTCGATAGATGTTGGCGATTGCTTCATGAGCATTTGGATGGAAGAGTTGGTGATGATCGGCAAACCGTATGGCGATTTCAAAAAGTCGTCAACGTCTTGAGTGATTGTGGCGAGACCGAGGAAATATTTGCGACCACGTTTGGCGAGTGAGAGTAAGAAAGAAGCAGTGTCTTCAGATTTCATCATCCACCAGGCTTCGTCGATCACGAACAAACGCTTTTTTAATTCTTTGCGAATTGTGTTCCAAATATAGTGCGTGACGATGTACATCGCGATCGGTTTGAGTTCGTCTTCCATGTCGCGGAGAGAAAAGACGACAAGTTTTTTATTGATATCAATATTCGTCGGGCGATTTATAAATCCCGACCAAGTGCCTTTAGTGTATTTTGAGAGCCGTTGTGCAAGTGATTCCCCACCTTCCATACCGGATAGGACGAGTTCGAAGTCGGACATAAGTGGCGGCTCGATATTTTGAAAATCAGATTCGGCAGTGATGTCTTTCAAGGCGTACGTCTCGGTGATCGCGCGATCCATAATGGCATCTTCTTCTGGTGTGAGGCCGCCCATCATCAAGCGGAAAAGGCCGATGAGATTGATGATATTTGAACGAAGAACAGACGCCGCAGATTCATCTTTGCCGGGCGGCGCGAGATCAAATGGGTTGATATGATGCTCAGAATTGAGAGAGATTTTAAAATATCGGCCGCCGACAGTCTCTGCCAAATATTCATATTCCCTTTCTGGATCGAGCACAATAACTTCTGTGTCGAACATCAGCGTGCGAATGATTTCGAGCTTCGTGGCATAAGATTTTCCGGCGCCAGACTTGGCGAAAGTGATGGAATTGTAATTTTCCAAAGAGAAACGATCGAAAAGCACGAGGCTGGAATTGTGGCGATTGATGCCGTAAAGCACGCCTTTGTCTGACGTGAGATCGAAAGAAATAAATGGAAAGAGGCTCGAGAGCGGCGAGGAATTGAGCTTTGAGTGCACTTCGAGAAGATCTGTAGCGATTGGCATGACGCTTTTGAATGCCTGCTCTTGCTGGAAAAGCGCCGGCTTCACATAGACAAGTTTCGACTCAAGGATCGATTTCATTTCCGACTCTATTTTATCGAGTTCGGTTTCGTTTTCAGCATAGAGTGTGATGTAGAGGCCAACATCGAAAAGTTTTTCTTGCGCTTGCTGAAGATTGTCGCGCAAATTTTCCAAGTCTTGATATGCCGTGTCGAGCATCGGATCGCGCACCATGCCCTTGGCTTCCCGCTCATGTATTTGACTCTGCACCTCAGCGACCTTTTTTTGAAATTGGCGAAGAACTTTCACTGTGTCTACTGGATGAACGAAAATGGAAACGTCAAACATTTTGTCGAGATTGATGATCGGCGCAAACCAACTTTCATTTAAAAAACGCGGATATGAAATAACGAAAAATGTACGGACGAGTTTGTCGCCAAGATTCAAATCACGCGGACCAATCTTCAACGCACTCGGCGCGATAATATCTTTGAGCTCAAGAGTCTCGGCCTCATACACTTCGCGTGGCAAAAATGGCGCGACAGGAATCGGCCCGCGCTCTTTCTTTTTGAAAATGTTACTGAAGAATGACATTGTTTTTCGCCGTTTTTTACTAAACCCCCGCCGGCTCGGCGAGCTGAATCGGTTTCTCCATTTCGCCTGGGTTGAACACTTTGTACAAAAGCTCAATCACCTCTTCTGTGCCAAGCTCAATGACGCGCACGCCACAACGCACCAAGCCTTGCTCCACCACCGAAATTCTTTGCTCAAGCTGAGTGCGATATTCCTCGAAAAGTTCTTCACTGGCTTTGTTTTTGCTTCCACCACCGCGACCTTTGAAAAGCTGGCCAAAATCAGGCAATTTGCTCCCCGACTTAGATTGGAGCATGGCTGGAGAATACGGGATGACGATGAAAAAGTGCTTCGTCATAATGCTCGTGCTCTCAGTGAAATTTTTGATGAAGCCAATGTATTCTTCGACTTGAATTTTCATCAAATCGTTGACCTGCTTTTTGCGCTGTTGCTCAAGGAGCGCAAGATATGGCCGAATGTCGAGACGACGCGACTGAATGAAAATTTGCACAGAAAAATCGAGCGAATTGAGAAAATCTTGGAAGGAATAGAGAATGGCTTCGCGTTCGTCGTTGGATTTTAACGAGAAATTGAGAGATGAAGCAATGACAACAGCTCGAAGTGTACCGTCTTTGAGCACCACGATGCCATCGCGGACCTCTTTTATCGGCACAAATTCTTGCGTTGCTCCAGCTTTAGTTGTCGCCATTGTTTTTGTCGCTTTATTATATCAGAACCAGCTACAAGACTTATTTTAATACTGACATATAATTTTTGAGTAAAAAGATGACCTCTTTTCGCAGGTGATTTTTGACCCAAGCTTTTTCTTTTTCATTTGGTAAAAGTTCAGCTAATCCTCGCAATATTTCATTGTCTTTGACCGCTTCCACAACCGGAATGCAATCGGCCATGTATTCTTCGATAGTCTTGCCGGTTCGAGCCTTTATCACCTCGGCATTAATGTCCCAGTGATTTGCACCAAAAAACCAAATATCATAAATATCCCGCATAGCTGTTTCGCTTCGGGTGGTCAGAGCCGCGAGCTTGCTGGCAAAGAGATAATCTTTCTTGCCAGTAAGCATCGAGATACCAAGATATTCTTTCATTTCGTAGTGTTCTTTGATGTCTGGTATGAGATTTCGCATGCTCAATTCAACTTTGACATTGTGATCAGTGTCGCCATAGGAGAGCAGGAAAAAGATGGTATTTTGCTTTATATAATTATCTTTGTTCTCTCCATATTTTCGGAGCATTCTGCCGATTTTTTCGTATACCAATTTTTGTGTGGCTTCATCAGTAGAGAAGAGGTCGAAGTCTAAGTCGACAGAAAATCTAGTTAGGTCATAGAAAAAGTAGGCACAGGTGCCACCTTTGAATCCAATGAGAGATGAGATAGAAGTATCGGAATAGATATCCCTCAAGATCTGTCCCATGATGAGCTGGTGTTTTTCTTTATTGAGCATGTTTTCGGTAGTTAGCCCGGTACTTTTTTAGGCGCTTTATTAATTGCTTATTATCGTAAATTTTTACAAGCTCGAAGCAGATCTCCCAGTTGATAGATCGTAGGTTGTCAAAATAAAATTTAGGAGATAAATAAATAGTGTCGAGGAATGCTCGCTCTGGTGTGGCGATACTGTAATTCTTTTCATTTTTTATACCAATTGCATTGTAGAGCACACCGTCTTTTAGTTTTCTGAAGGTAATCGTTTTATCGCCAACCTTTTTTGTTGTAGGATAGGGACCAGCTACGAAGATCGCAGTCTGATGTTGGAAAATAATTCCGGCTTCTCGGAGGACCGTTTCAAAGCTGATGTATGAAGGGGTATAAATACTTGTTGCGAGTTCTTTGACATCATATTCCTTGTTCTTGGCAAAAACGCCACGAGTCAGACGGATCAGTGATCCTTGTTTGGCGTAGTATTTGATCTTTGAGAAAAGATTGACGGTATTGGTTTCCTCCCAAATTAAAGCTATATCCTTTACGGTCAAGATTGTCTTGGGGGATTCGTATAATTTGGCAATAAGGTTGTCTGCAGCCATATATTAGTATGTTTAATGGAAAGGTGATATCTCCACCCCTCCATTGTATATTATGATGAAAATCATGTAAATATGGCTAATTTTTGATCGCTATCATTCCCACCCCTCAAGCTTCGGTTTTACAAACTTGTCGCTGTTTATGTCGCTAAATTTTTTGAAGTCGTCGTCTTCATCTCGCGTCACTGGATTCAAACTTTCTTTAACGTCGAGTGTCCATGAAAGATCGCGGAGCTTGCTCTCGGAAAGTTTTGGCACAAACACCGCATTTTTTTTCGACTCTTCCCTTTCAGCGAGCGGTTTCGGCTCATGTTTCCATATATAGAGCTTGTCTTTCACCGCATAGTGTAGAAAAGATTCAACAGCTCGAATGAATGGCCGATTGTTTATCTTGTAAAATGCGAGCGCCGTACCAAAAACGCCTAGCAAAATAATGAGTGGCACAGCGATGAGAAATGGCAAAAAAGTGTACGCAATGATACACGCACCAGCCGCACCAGCCAGGTATATAAATTGTTTGAAGGTCAACGGTCCGATGACCTTATCCTCGACATCAGTGAATTGTGGAACTTGGAATCGCATTTTGTTTTGCCGCGCTCCGCGGCGATGCACGTTTAAATTATTTTATCGGCTCGCGATACGGATCGCCGCCATTGTAGGTATTTTTTCTTTTCTCATCCACCTCCGTCTTCACCTGGCTCTCATCACGCTCCGTGCGCACGAGTTTACTCAACTTCTGATCCACTATCGAACTAAATTTTGGCGCGAGTGGTTGTGGTACAGGAACGCTGGTTGTTGGCTTAAACGAAGCAGGTGCCGGTGTCATGACAGGTGCGACTGCTACAGAAGGCGTGACGGGCGCGACCGACTTAGAAAGTGACGGTGTAGAGAAAGCGGTTTTTATCGGCATTTTATTGCCACCTTCTTTTGGCATGAGAGTTTGGCTGTGTAGATGCGGTTCGCGAATCATTTCATGTGATGGGAGGAGGTGGTTGGATGCAAGCATTTTTTCGCTAAGATCATCAGGCCTAGATTTAACAGGTCTAGATTCTGATATTGCGCGTAATTCCTCCTCCATTTCCTTTAGAAGGCCCATCACCGGATCAAATATTTCTTTGTTTGTGTCAGAAGATATTTTAATTGCCTGGTCGTAAGACACTCCGACTTTCTCCACTGCGTTCGCTCTAAACTTGCTCAATGGTTCTAATCCAAAAAGCACAAAAAATGTTTCATTTTCCAAGGAATATTTTTGGTCTGTTGTCAAATTATATTTTGTTCCAATGGAGATTATTTTATCCTTGGTCAATGGATTTATAATCGTATCCTGGACATCAGAAGGCAGAACTTCAAAGTTTTCTTTTAATGTTTTTAATGTTTCGTCCATATTTTTTTTATTCTTTATCGCCTTCGTCGTCTGGTTTTTTGGCTGGTTTTTCTACCCCGTCAGTCTTCCCTTTCTTTACAGCTTCAAAAAGTTTTTCCCACTGCTGATCCTCTTTGCCTTTTGAAAACTCACTTCTAATTTTCTGTGCTTCGTTGTAGCGCGTATTGCTAAACATAGGCCGGTTTTCTCCTAAAGTTTTTGGATTTTTGTATAATCTGAATGCACTTCTCCACGGTCTTTCCACAGCCTTTGATGCATATTCGAACGCCCTCAACTTAGATGGACTCTCTGTTTTGTTCTCTCTCACATATCTCTCTTCTTCGTTCTTCATAAATTCCTTTATCTTTTCCTTATCTCCCGCAAACCTAGCCTCAGCTTCTCTTTGAGACACACTTTTTGCACCAGAGTTTCCAAAGCGTTTTTTAGCTTCGTCTTCGGATATGCCTTTTAGCTCGTCAACTTTTCCTTGAGCAGACTTTCTGTCTTCTATAACGACCTTAAGTTCCTCTCCTATCTTTCCCTCGATCTTGATTCTCTGGTCTCTAATTTTTCCTAATGGAATTGAATCAATCTGTAGTTTATTAGAAAGTGTATTAATTCCAGCGGCTCTATCTGAAATATTTTTCTGAATTTGTGCTTTAGCGGTGTCTGGGATTCTGGCGTCTTTTAGTCTTTCCATATCAGCCAACTGCTCCTTCTTCATGTCTTCAAGTTTTTTCTCTGAAGGAGCTAGGCTATCTTTAAGAGTTTTCTCTTGGGCGGCGATTAATTCTAGTGGAGTTTTGTAGCTCTCTCGGATAGCTCGTTCCCTTTCTTTCGTCCTCTCGACAGCTTGTTGTGCCTGATCCACTTTCACCTTGCTTGGACCAAGATCTTTCGCTCTATCAAGGGCAAGTTTTTCGCGTTCCTCCACAAATTTATCGTAACCATCTTTTCCTCCAGCTTTGCCTAAGCCACCGATAGTGCCAGCGAGTTCGCCGCCAATCTTTGTTGCTCTAACATCAAAACTAGATTTTGCGATATCTTTAGATTTGCCTCTTACAACGCCAGCCAAAGCTCCTCTCCAACCACCACTTGCCTCAGCTTTTTTAAGTGCTTCAGAGTCGGCGATATTTCTTCCTGTCCATCCGACAGTTCTTCTTCCTGCGTATCCTAGAGCACCAGCCGTTGCTCCACCAAAGTATCCCTGTGCACCGACCCTCAGCTTCTTGCCGAACTTCATTAGCCCGCCAGCTCCATGCGCACCGGCTTCCTTTGCAATGATAAGCGCGGCGACAGTGAAAGCGATGATTATGAAGAAGTTCATGAAAATTGCACCGGCGCTTGCACCAGCTCCGGTCGCTCCGTTTCCAAGACTGGCGACCATTGATGCAATGTTTTGATTTGGATCAGGAGTTGCGACAATCACATCAAGCAGCTGCAGCACTATCCAAAGAAGAGCGATACAGACTGGCGCAAAGATTACTTGATCCCAAAGAGCACTGAACCAACGGCCAGAATATTTGTCATTCGGCAAAGCCATCGCTGCAAATGCCAGCGGTGAGAGTATGAAAAGAAAAATAATAATTACAAATCGAGATATGAAAAGAATCGACATGGCGAAAAATATAAAGGCTGCCGTGCCCATGAAGATCATGCCCAAGAATCCTACCTCGAGCATTTTTATCCAGTCTCCACCGGTCGCTGTTGCTATTACATTGCCTGCCGTGCCTGTATTGTACCAACTAGTAAAACCAAATTTCTGCATGTAAGCATTTGCAATGTTGGCACCCTCGCCACTGACACTGGCGTTTATTTGATTGTAAAAGACGACTGTGAGAGTGTTCGAACCGTCAATGATTAGCTTCGTGAAAAACAAACTGAAGTTTAAAAGAAGAGCGACGATTATCACTCGAGTCAACATTTTTTTCATGTCGACGTTGCCCAACCCAAGAATTGTGCCGATGGCTACATATAGAAGAATAAATATGAACGCCATGTTGGCGAGATCGCGGAATGTTGTCCATGTCTTATTTATAATGTTGTATAGGTCTCCGTTGGCGCCAACATGAGCAGACATATTTACTATCGTATAAGCCATTACATTATTTAGAAGGACGCCCGATATACCAAGTATCAAACTGCCAATAGTCAGAAGTCCTACGGCGATGTTGTTGACCAAAAGCTTCATACACTGGATCGGTGAAGTAATTCCGCAAACGAAAGGATTCGGCGGGCCAACTGGCAATACAGCTGGGGTGTTATAAGTCGCCTCAAATTCATCTGCCGGTATTTCTGTGATGGTTTGTGCACGGGTCACATTTGCTGGCGCTGCTGTGACAAAAATTCCTAGAAAAATTGTTGAAATAAAAACAACTGATAAAGTTATCATCCAAATCTTTTTCTTTTTCAAAAAATTAAACATTTTTATATCGTTATCCCCTGCACCGTTACAGTATCAGAGCAAGTGAATGTCTTTGTTCGACCGTTGGCAGTAACTCTGACCTGAGCATTTTTTTCGCCAACAGATGGGTAACCCACAACCAGAGAGTTGGCATTACCGAAAGATGTTGTTGTGCTTGTCGCCAGCTCTATTGGTGTACTGCCGCTCCAAACAAAAGTAGTTCTGTTGGATCGGCTACCGTTTACATAAGTTGTCCAAGTGACCGGCTCATTTATTTCGGCAATGCCAGTATCAGCAAAACAGTAGCCTGTGAAATTATTTTGGTCGCTTCCACTGCCGCTACCACTTTGCGCACCAGAGAAACCGCCAATCACCTGTCGTACAAAATATCCCGCCAAAGCACCAACAACTTCATTAAACTCATCAGCTATTTCTAGACGATCTAGATTTGTGCCTAAGACATTTTCGAGTTGTGTTTCCACGACAGCTCCTGGCGTTTGGATCTGACCATTTTCATCTTCCCAAGAGAAGAAGCCATTACCCCAATCGAGCTTTAAGAGTTCTATGTTTTGAGAACCGGCGATGCGGACGCTCAACTCAGTATTTGCTTTTGCATACGCGCCGTATGGATTGTTGTTGGCATTTTGCGTCATGCTAAACCAGCCGTCCCAGCCGCCCTGATTAAAATCACCTTCGGTAAATTTGGCAAAATTTTCGGCGTTGGCTATTACATCAGATAAAGAACAGTTGATGCGAAAATCTGAAGAGTGACTGAAATTGAGTGCGCCTCTGATTTGTAATTGAAAAGGATCACACATAAAGCCCAGCTCTGTGCCGGCGATAAATTCTCCTGCTACCTGATCAGCTACTCCACTGAGAAATTGTTCAGGATTAGTGACGAAAGCTGGTCCGCCTTCGAAGCCGCGATTAATCCAATTGACTATAGAGTTTGTAACGTTGTCTATTAGAATGTTGCCTGCTTGCCAAGCAAAAGCGTCGAGCCCGAGGCCAAAAATTCCCTGCTCTTTTAAGTTGTTTGGAACATCGTTTGTTGGTACAAGTAGAGCTGCGCCGATCCCCTGAGCTTGAGCGTGCGCTTTATTTACTGTTTGCGGATAAAAAATTCCAGAAAAAAGTGACGCCGATGTGGCGGTGATTGTTATGGCGGAAAAAATCAGAATGGCTAAAAGTGCGACCGACAGACGAGCGGACGATTTTTTTGTGTATGTTAAAAAGTCCATTTTTTGGCTCTTTGTCTCAATCATATCGCATTTGTAAGGGCGTAACCATATTCTGACTGTGTAAAGGTTATGTTTTGTGTGGCGAAAATATTTTTGAGTTCATCAATTGCAGAATTTAGAGCGGCGGTGTCTTCTCCGTATTTTTTTATGCTCGCCAAACCAACGATCGGATCAGAAAACATTTTTTTAAATCCGGAAACGTCGCCTTTAATTGCCTCAAAACTATTTACAACTTCCAAATGAGCGAGAGCGGCGGCGACCGGCACTCCAGTCAATCTCAAACCCAGCACAATCCCCTCATATCGAGCGATAGACGCGTCTAGTCTTTGTAAATCAGAGGCCGATTTATCGTTGAGTGCCACATTTAGTATCTCGTACTCATTATTATTGGCCGTTATTTGATTGTTTAGAAGGACAAGACCGACGGAATTGCCGTATTTCTTCATGTTCTCCTCGTTTTCTTCGTCATTTTTGCCTTCCGGAACGAGTTTGAGGTCGGAAATTGAGTATTTTTTGCTCTGACCGACGGAAATATTGGCACTCGCGAGACTTTCTATGAGCTCTTCTTGGTTTACGGTGCCTGTGCGCTTAGCTTCTATATACTTAGCAAAGAATTCACGGCTAAATTTCTCGGTTTCTGAGAGGTTTTCTTCTATTTCTGCGCCCGCACCTGCGCCACCGCTCACGCCAGATGAGCCGCCCGCCGAGCCATTCACGCCACCGCTCGCCTCTAGGCCGACAAGTGTTTCCTCCCAGTTTTTTATGCCGTCACCGTCGTCGTCTAAGTCGGAAATTTTCTTCAAAAACTCTGAATCGACGGCATTTGATGGGTTGTTGCTGTCTTTTGTGTCGAAAATGCCCGATTTTTGGCCATTTTCAGCACTTTTTGAGCCGTTTGCACCATTGGCGCTACTTGTGGTGGAATATTGAGCGGCAAAAACCACTGTGCCGAGCGCTAAAAGGCAGGCAATAAAAACGAAAGCGACCCTTTTGCTTGGTCGGAGAGAAGTCATTCTTATAGTATATCAAAAGAAATAGATTCGAGTTAGAATAGCGAGACGGAATAATCGGTCGACAGTCAATTAAGATGCATAAAAATTACCTAAAAAATCTCATTGCTGTCGTCGCTCTCTTCGTAATAATATTTGTTCTTTTTTCCACTCTTCCAATTCAGGCGCACGGGTTCAATTTGCCTTTCGGCGGCAAGGTGATACTACCGCCTTTTTGGTGTTCTTGTACCGGAGCATGGCTTCTTACCATTGGTCCACCGAAAGGCGGCGAGTTTTTGTTTTTTCCACCCTTTTCTCAAAAAGCCTACTTCCAACTCCCATCTCTCGGTCCAGGCTTCGGCTCTTGGACGCTTGGTCTTTATACTCCCGTCGTTGGTCGTTGCTCTTTTTATACAGGAGAAGATTGCTCTACCCGCGCTGTTACTCAGGGTGTTATATTTCAGCCAATTGTTGGCTCATCTTACGCGAGTTTTTAAGTAAAAAACTTGCTTTTTTTTCTAGATCTGCTAAGTTATAAGTGATCGTAAGATCGCTAAATCTAAAGCTGAGGGGCCCCGGTAAGGGGTCCTTTGTGCTATTAGGAGCTTAGTTTGTTGAGCTCCCTGAGCTCTCTATTCCAACAGACAAACTTTTCCAAATCTCTTATATCAAAAATAATAAGTCCCGTAGGCCGTAGGCTATTTAATTCTTTGGATATACGTCCAGCTGTTGCAAATAGTGCAACTCTTTTATTAGCACTAAGGAGTTGTTGTATGGGGTTTGCAAAATCACTATCACCACTCCACAGTACAAAAGTGTCGGCATTGTTGTGCTCAAGATCAAGAAGCATATTTACTCCAATTTCAACATCAAAATTGCATTTTTTATCTCGTAGTTTTCGTATACCTTGTTGATTTAGGTTTTGCAAATGCTGATTGAGACCTTCTATTTGATCCAATGTCATGGTTTTGAGTAGTGGAGTGCGAATAAAATCTGTCAAAAGATCCGATGATTGCATTGACTGCAAACTCGTTGCATCAATTGATAATTCCATTATTTTTACTGGTTTAGTATGTAGCTCGTACCCTTGATCTTCAAGATCTTTTATATTTCTTTCCGACTCTTTGTCTCCCACCAATGTTCCTTGATAGAAGTGAATCTTTTTAATTAGCTCTGTTTGTTCATCAGCAATCATTTTTATTTTGTCTGTTTTTGGACTAAACATGACGCTTATCTTATAGTTAAGATGTTAAAGATAAGTTTAATTTTTTCTTATTTTGATATCGTTTTACCCATGTTAAACAACAAATTATTCTTTAATTTGCCCGTCGTCATTACTAAGCAAAATAAGCATTTTGTGGCGTATACTCCTGCACTCGATATTTCCACTTCTGGTAAATCTGAAAAGGATGTCAAAAAAAGGTTTGTTGAGCTGGTGAATATTTTTTTAGAGGAAATTATTGAGAAAAAAACTGTCGACGGCGTGCTTTATGAGTTGGGTTGGGAAAAAGAATATCTAAAAGCTATCTCGAGGTAATTTTTCCAGTAAGAGTTTCCAATCATTAAGATTCAAATCTTCAGCACGAGAATTTTCGTCTAGTCCAGACTCAGTAAAGATTTTTTCCAAATTTTCTTTTGCCGCAATTTCTTCCAAATTTCTAATCAACTTTTTTCTTTTGTGGGCAAAGCCGGCATGAAGTATTTCGAAAAATTTTTCTTCTGTGCCCGTTGTGCTGCTTGCGCCGCCAAATTCAAAAAACTTTTTAGAGATGTCGGCGATGAGCAAAATTGCAGAGTCAACATTTGGTGCTGGAGAAAAATCTTCGCGCTTCACAATCGCTATACGTTTCGGCACTCCGTATGCGCGTACTGCGAGTGAGAGCAAACTTCCCTTTCCGTCATGAGCGACGATGCGATCGGCAACTTCTCTTTGCACCAAAAGTACCGCGCGGGATGGCTGACAGTCGCCCGACAAAAAATTGCGAATGATTTGACCGGTGATGTAATACGGAATGTTGGCAACGAGTTTGTAACGACCAGCTTCGAGTCCGAGTGTTTGCGGTTTGGTTTCTAAAATGTCGCCGCCGGTGAGCTCCAAACGACCGTTCGCAATTTCCGTCGAAAATTTTTGTCGCAAAAATTCTACGAGCTCACCGTCTTTTTCTACAGCCACCACTCGCGCACCAGCTTCGAGTAGAAATTGTGTGAGTGCACCTTTGCCTGGTCCGATTTCTAAAATTTTTTCGCCAATCTCGCCACCATTTTCTTCGCCAGTTGCCTGCCCTATCGGATTTATTTCAGCCGCTAAAATAATTTGTCGCAGAGCGCGTTTTGATTTCAAAAAATTTTGTCCGAGGGTTTTATTTGCTTTGTGCGGGCGCATGTTTTTTTTGCGGCGAAAAATTTCGCCGGCGGTTTAAAAATATATTGTCTTAAGCGGCCGGCCGCCATCGCGCGGCTTGGTCACAAATTCCATCTCAGTGTGCTCCGGCGGAACATCAGAAAGAAATCGTGAGGGCAGAGTGGTGCGGCGTTCGCCAAAGATCGTGCGCATCGTAGCATAAGAAAGGAAAACTTTGTGCCTCGCACGCGTGAGAGCGACGTAAAAAAGTCGGCGTTCTTCCTCGGCCTCTTGCGAGCTGTCGCCCCTTGAGCTCGAGCGTTCGTGCGGGAACAAACCCTCTTCGAGACCCGTCACAAAAACATAATCAAACTCTAATCCTTTGGCGGCATGAACGGTCATTAAGCGCACAGCATCTGAGGCTACTTCGCCCGGCGTTTCTTCGGCGGCGGCGAGTGATGCGTCGGCGATCAGGAGCTCGATTCCCTCGCCGATTGGTTCGCGGTCGTATCTTTTTGCGAGGGTAAGAAGTTCGCGGGCATTTTCGAGTCGCTCTTTATCTTGTTCGCTTCCGTGCTCAAGCAAATTTTCCATACCGCTTTCTTTGAGTACGAAGCGAATTGTTTCTGTCGGTGTTTGTGTTTGCGCCACAACTTTTATTCTTTCAAGTAGAGCGTAAAAGTTCTCTACTTTGGCGCGAAGTGTCGCTGAAAGCGCGGCTGTTTGTCCGGCCCAAATTTTTTCTAAAGTTTTGTCGCCAATGCCACGCGGAGGCACGTTTATAATGCGTTCAACATCTCCTGGTGCGCCGCCATTTAATGCCGCGCGAATAAATGCGAGCGTGTCTTTAATTTCTTTGCGTTCGAAAAATTTTGTACCGACCATCGCGTATGGCAAACCTTCAGCCGCAAACGCTTCTTCGAGCACGCGCGATTGAAAATTTGCGCGGTACAAAACGCTCATCTCACGAAGCGCCACACCTTTTTTCTGCAACTCTTTCACTTTGTTGGTTACAAAAAAAGCTTCCTCGGCCTCACTCCAACCTTCAAATACACCGATTTTTTCGCCGGTCACATTTTTCGTAAAAAGATTTTTCTCAATACGCACTTTATTTTTTTTGATGACGCTGTTGGCCGCCGCGAGAATTGTTTGTGTCGAGCGATAATTTTCTTCGAGTAAAATAATTGTCGACTCAGGGTAATCTTTTTCGAAACGCATCATGTTGCTCATGTCTGCACCGCGCCAACTGTAAATATTTTGGTCCGTGTCGCCCACCGCGCAGATGTTGTGGTGTTTGTCGGCGAGCAAAGAAACAATTTTGTACTGCACAGAATTTATATCCTGATACTCATCGATGTGAATATATTGCCAACGTTTCTGATAGTACTCGCGCACTTCTAAATTTTTTTCTAAAAGTTTGGCAGTGACCAAAAGCAAGTCGTCGAAGTCGACAGCTTTTTCTTCGCGCAGTCGTGCCTCATATTTTGGCCAAATCTGCGCTACGAGTCGCGGGAAAAATTCATTATTTACTCGCGTCGCGTATTGATCGGCCGTTACACAATTGCCTTTTTCGCGAGAAATGAAATGGAGAATTTTCGCTGGGTCGTTTTGCTTCGGGTCGAGGCCAAGAGAATTTAGAATATCTTTAACAATTCTTTTGCCGTCACCTGTATCATAAATGCTGAAAAAGCGTGGTAGGCCAATGAGCTCGGCTTGTTGCCTCATTATATGAACGCCCAGAGCATGAAAAGTGCTGACGAACGGGACAGGATGATGGTGTCGTGCGCGATCCTCCTCCGGGATGGATTTGTCGACAAGCATCCCCTCGATTCGCTCTTTCATCTCCCTGGCGGCCTTATTTGTGAAGGTGATGGCGAGAATATTTCCCGGCGAGACACCTTTTTTAATGAGATGGAACATGCGGTGTGTGAGTGTTTTGGTTTTGCCCGCACCTGCTCCGGCCACGATGAGCACTGGGCCGTCGGTAGCCAAAACTGCTTCGAGTTGTTTGTCGTTTAGGTTGTGGAGGTGGGGTTCGTTCATTAAAATTTCGGTGAAAATTTTGGCGAAATAGTCTTCAAACTATATCACGCGGCACTGGTCGCCAAAAACGCCATATTTTGCAACATATTTTGGCTATCCACAAGGTCTGGCGGCCCTCATTGACCGCTTTTGGGGTGGGGGTATAATAGACGAACACCCGAAATACCGAAAGACAGAATGGCTCAACGAAGCCATATTTTTCTGAAAGACTGCTTCGAAAACCGTTTACTATTAAATTAAAATTGTATTTTATCTAGATTCCCTTGGGCCCGTTTCGGTAATGGTAGAAAGGGCAACAATTTAAAATTTTTTGCCGGTGCGCTGATTTTGGTCTGCGCTCTCGCCGCTTTTAGTATTTTCGCCGCCAACACTGCCCATGCGAGTGTTTTTTCTTTTATTTCCGACATTTTTAATCAAGGAAAAACCGAAGCCTCTGTCATCGAATACAATTCTCAAAAATTGCCGATCCTTGCCGCAGTGGCCGCTTCCTCCCTTTCTGTGGGTGGTGGCGATGTGGAGATTGTCGACGAAATTGCTCTCGTTTCGCAAGACAGCTCTTCTGATGGCGATGTTTTTCAGCCAAACAATGGCGAGATTAGTGTCTATGTTGTCCGCGCCGGCGACACGCTTTCACAGATTGCCAATATGTACGATGTTTCGGTCAATACTATTAAATGGGCCAACAATTTAGAGAAAAATGTCATTTCTGAAGGTCAGACGCTGGCCATTTTGCCTGTATCTGGCGTGAGTCATACTGTAAAAGCTGGCGATACAGTGGCTAGTTTGGCCAAAAAGTATTCCGCTGATGCTGGTGAAATCATTCAGTTCAACGATCTAGATGGCTCAAATCCAAAGTTGGCCGTTGGTTCTAAAATAATTGTGCCGGATGCCACTATCTCTGCCCCAGCTTCTTCGAGCGGCTCGTCTTCCGGTTCTAGCTCGGCTATCAAAAAGTTTGCTAGCCTCCCAGCTTACGAAGGCTACTACACAAAGCCAGTGGCAGGTGCTCGCAAGACCCAAGGCATTCACGGCTACAACGGCATCGATCTCGGCGCACCTATCGGCACTCCGGTTCTCGCCGCCGCTTCGGGTAAGGTCATTATTAGTAAAGACGCTGGCTACAACGGTGGTTATGGAAACTACATCGTCGTCTATCACACAAACGGCACTCAAACTCTTTACGCTCATTTGAGTCGCAACGCTGTCGCCCAAAATACTGATGTTACAAAAGGTCAGGTCATCGGCTATGTTGGTTCAACAGGAAAATCTACCGGTCCTCATCTGCATTTCGAAGTTCGTGGTGCGAAGAATCCTTTTTAGGTCGGCCGGCAAAATTTAGTGCAATAAGTTATTTTTAGGTGTATTATTGCCGCAGATTTTTATAGGTAATTTTATTAGGGGTTTTGCATTAAAAAATTTATGAACAACACCGTAAAACTGATCGGCGGAATTATCGTCTTGGTTTTGATTGTTTGGGGCATTACAGCGTTTACAAATCCATCAGGAGCGCCGGTTTCTGAAACTGGTCCGATTAAGATTGGATTTATTGGCCCGCTTTCTGGTGATGCGGCAGTTTACGGAGAAACAGAAAAAAACGCAGTGGAAATCGCTTTAGAAGAAATTAACCAGAGCGGAGAGCTAAAAAGAAGACTTGAGGTTATTTATGAAGACGGAAAATGCTCTGGCAAAGATGCGGTCACGGCGGCTCAAAAATTGATTAATATCGACAAAGTTAGCATTATTTTTGGTGGAGTGTGCAGCTCTGAAACATTGGGGTTGGCTCCAGTAGTAGAGTCGAATAAAGTCGTACTTTTCTCTGCTTTTTCTAGTAGTCCACTGATTAGTCAGTCTGGAGATTATGTATTCCGCAACTCACCTTCTGATTCTGATTTTGGTAAAGCAGACGCAGAATTGATTGCATCACAAGGGATAAAGCGTGTTGCTATGATTAGCGAAAACTCTGATTACTCGCAAGGAGTGCGCGGAGTGATGAAAAATATTTTGCAACAGAAAAATATCGAACTTGTATCTGATGAGGTATTTAATTCCGGCACAAAAGATTTTCGTACCAATCTAACTAAAATTAAATCAGCAAACCCAGAGGCTATTTATGTTAATTCTGGGACATCACCGGCGATAGCTGGGTCCATTCCAAAACAGATTGGAGAGTTGGGAATTAAGAACGTAAAAATATTCGGCAATTTCATGTTGGGAGATAAAGAAGCTCTAAGTGTCGGTGGTCAGGCAATGGAAGGAGTAATATTTAGTGACGCTAGAGATTTAACACAATCTGCCGGCTCCCTAATTGAAAAATATAAATCAAAATTTCAAAAGGATCCTGCTCACAATTATCCTATGGCAGCAAGATATGATTCAGTTTACATTATAAAAGACGCAATCAAGAGTTGTGGGGGAGATGATAGTAATTGTATAAAAAAATATCTGTACGGTATGCCAGAGTATAGCGGCACGATTGGAATTTACAGATTTGATTCAAATGGGGATTTGTCGAGCGATCAGTTTGCTGTCCATAAAAAAATTGTAAATGGGAAAGCCGTGGAAATAAAATAGGATTTATCCCACTCTATTCTGTCTATATGGAATTGTTATTTTCTCTACCACTGATCATCCTGTACTCCATCGCATTTGGAGTGGCAATGAAAGTCGCGGATTTGTTTAATGAGCATGGACTGAAGGAGCGTTTTCATGGTAATTCAATGATGTTTGGTGTTTTGTGCGGCATTTTCGGTGGTTTAATTGTTTGGAGCGATATTTATTTGGCTAATGCCGCCATGGCTTTAATGCTGGGTTATATTTTCAGGTTAAGAATTGACCATAGAAATCACGCAGTTGCGGCCGTGATTATAATTACAGCTTTCCTTTTTCGTGGCACGATCGATTTACCGACAATCATCTTTTTCTTTCTAACCTTCGCCATCTTTGGTGGCATAAGAGATTATCTTGACGATACCTTGCACAGCAAATCCGGCATCCAAAAAATATTTGAGGCCGGCTGGTATTTAATCATTCCACCCCTGATTTATTCGTATTTCACAGGTCACTGGCTGGTGTCTTTGTTCCTAATTTTATTCATTGTCTCTTATGATGTTGTAAAATATGTGTGGGAAAAACCGATGATTAATGCTTAATAATTCTGTGTAGTATATTTAACCCATTCTTTGTTTTTGTGCCCAATGTGTTTTTATGGAAATCATTCCCCAACTCATAGTCAACAGCATTATTGCCGGCGCGATTTATATGATGATTGCGCTTGGGTTTAATCTCATTTTCAGCACGGTTAAGTTTTTCGACCTTGGCTTCGGTGCGCTTGCGGCTGTTGGTGGTTATACAACTTTTTATTTTTCCAATCGCCTTGGCTGGAATATTTTTGTGGCGGTGGCGCTTGGTGTGTTGGTTGCGGGGCTTATTGGTTTTCTTATAAACAAATTCGTCTATACTCGCCTATCGAAAAATAAGGCGTCGTCGATGGTGATGCTCGTGGCTTCGCTTGGTGTGCTCACGGCGGTGCAGGCTGTGATCGCCATGCTTTTCACGAGTCAGTTTCAGGTGCTTTCTTCGGTCTTGAGTGCCACAAAGGTCTACAACATTTACACTGCGGCTATCACTGAGATTCAGCTCATTATTCTCGCGTCGGGTTTGATAATTGCCGCTGGTTTAGCTTTGCTTCTCAAGTGGACGAAATTTGGCCGAGCAGTGCGAGCAATTGGTGACGATCGTGAGGTGTCGGAAATCGTCGGTATTGATACGCGAAAAGTGATCGGCCGGATTTTTTTCATCGGTTCGGCTATTGCGGGTTTGGCTGGCGTGCTCTTTGGCTTAGACACAGGCATTGAGCCAACGATGGGCCTCTCGCTTCTCCTCAAAGGTGTCATCGCTTCGATCATTGGCGGTGTGGGCAATGTCTGGGGCGGTGTCGCCGGTGCATTTATTCTCGGCTTTGTGGAAAATTTTGGCATCTGGAAAATTTCCGGTGAATGGAAAGATGCGATCGCTTTTGGGGTGTTGATTGTTTTCTTGCTGTTTCGACCAAACGGGCTTTTCAGGAAGTGAGTCGGCGATTAAAATTTAACAAATGGAATACTTAATTCATCTCGCAATCCTCGTCGGAATATACGCGATGCTTGGCATATCGCTCAATTTGGTTGTGGGTTTCACTGGCCTGCTTTCCATCACTCAGGCGGCTTTCTATGGCATTGGTGGCTATGCGACGGCGATTTTGCTCACTGGTCTCGGTATGAATTTCTTTCTATCTGTCATCGCTGGTATCGTAATAACCGTTATTCTTAGCCTTATAATTGGCTTTGTGCTGAGCCGTTTTCGTGGCGACTTTTTCGCTCTCGGCTCTTTTGGTTTCAACATCATCATCTATAGCGTCCTTCTAAACTGGCAATCACTCACCCGCGGTCCGCTTGGCATTCCAGGCATTCCGCGCCCGTCACTTTTCGGCTATGTTTTTTCGGAAAACTTAAGCTTCTTGGTGCTCGTGATAGTTTTTGCCGCTCTCACCTATTTGCTCGCCCACTTTGTCACCCGATCTTCTTTCGGTCGCGTACTCAAAGCCATTCGCGAGGATGAAGAAGCGGCGGCGGTTTTTGGTTACAACACGCTCGTCTATAAGCTCACAATTTTCGTCATCTCAGCGGCTATTGCATCGGTTGCTGGTTCCCTTTTTGCTTCCTACATCACTTTCATCGACCCCTCGACTTTTGTTTTAAACGAATCGATCTTTATTCTTTCAATAATTATTCTCGGCGGCCTTTCTAGCCTGCGCGGCTCGGTACTCGGCGCGATCATTCTCATTCTTTTGCCCGAAATCTTGCGTTTTGTCGGTTTTCCAAGCGACATTGCCGCTCAAATGCGTCAATTTGTCTACGGTCTGCTTTTGGTTATACTGATGATGTATCGCCCTCAGGGCTTGGTTGGGGAGTATAAGCTTTAGGGGGGGGTTATTAAAAAAGGCGGTAAATAGGGCGAAAAATATGAAAAACACAATAATCTGGATAGTCGCAGCAGCAGTAATTCTCGGCGGAATCTGGCTGTATCAGACGAAAAATGGTGATCAGGTTGGAACATTGGAAAATGGTGATCAGAAAACTCTCAATATTGGCGCACTTCTTCCTTTTAGCGGTCCAGCGGCATTTTATGGCGATCAGGCAAGAATGGGCGTTGAGCTTGCCAAAGAAGAAATGGCCGCAACGTATCCAAATCTAAATATCGTTGTCTCCTACGAGGATTCTTTCTTTACTCCGAAAGGTGGTGTTGATGGTTATAACAAATTGAAAAATACCAGCGGGCTTGATGCAGTTATTACTGGCGGTAGCCCGGTTTCTATGGCTGTAGCAGCACTGAGTAAGCAAGATGATTTGCTCCAGATGGGAATTTTTAGTGCCACCGATCTGTATACTTCGCCAGACGATTTAACTTTTCGAGTTACTACCAGAGTCTCTGTTGACCTAGAAAACACAATTGCTTTTTATCTTGAGAAAAAATTTAGTCGCTTGGCCATTGTTTATCTTAATAATGATTTTGGTGCAAGTTTCCGAAATTCGCTGAAACAAAAAATCGATCAGGATAAATTGCCGATAAGTGTTGTGGCCGATGAGGGATTCCTTCTTGATGCCAGCGATTTCCGCACGATTCTTCTGAAGGTAAAACAAAGCAATCCTGATGTGATTTTCATTGCTGGCACCACGCCACACAATGCCAAACTTCTTGTTCAGGCCAAAGAACTTGGAATCAAAACACAGATTACAAGCGTGCGAACTATCGAGGATCCAAATTTGTTCAAGACCGCAGGTAATGCCGCCGACGGAGTAATCTTTACGGCTATCTTTGATGCTGATTCGGATCATCAGCCGACTAAAGATTTTATCAAAAGTTTTTTTGAAAGATACAACACAACACCTGACACTTATGCCGCTGAAGGCTACGAAGGTATGAAACTTACTGCACGGGCTTTGGCAAAATGTACCTCCGTTGACGCAGAATGTCTTAAAGAGGTGATGGCGGACCTAAGCGACCACTCACCAATGTTCAAAGATTTTCATTTCGACCAAAACGGTGATCCGTTGTATGCGTTGTTCCTGAAGACAATTAAAAACGGGCAGTTCGTTAAATTAGAAAATTAAAATAATCACGATGAATAAAAAAACAGCAATCTGGATAATCGTCGCAATCGTAGTCATCGGTGGAATCTGGTTCTATCAGACGAAAACTGGCAGTCAAACAGCAACACAAAATACTGAAGGTAAGATCCTAAAAATCGGCGCCATCTTGCCTCTTAGCGGACCAATCGCCAGCGCTGGTGGCTTCGCTAAAAATGGTATAGAAGAAGCTCTCGCTGATATTGCTGAAGACAAAAATCTAAACATCGAAGTTATTTTTGAGGACGGCCAATACGATGCCAAAACGTCTGTTTCGGCTTACAACAAATTAAAAACTGTCGATGGTGTTGATGCGCTGATTGTTTTTGGCACACCGTCTGTTATGTCTATTGCTCCGCTTGTGAATGCCGATCGTATTCCCCTTCTCGGTTTGCTAGCCGCGCCAAATTATTCTAGCCCCGATGACTTCACCTTCCGCATGATGGGTCACTCAGACACCGAAGCCAAATTTGCTTCAGATATTTTGGTAGACAAACTTGGTAAAAAGAAAATCGCGGTTATGTATTTAAACAACGATTACGGCACTGGCGCTTTGGCTTCATTTAAAAAATATGTTGCTGGCCGAGCAACTGTCGTAGCCGAAGAGGGTTCAGCCCCTGGTACAACCGATTATCGCGCTCAGCTCACAAAGATCAAAAATACTGCCCCAGACGCAATTTTCCTCGCTACTCTCTATAAAGAAGGTGGTCTGATCGTCAAACAAGCTAAGGAAATGGGCATTGCTGGGCCGTTTATGTGTGGCCAGCCATGTGATGTGCCAGAGCTTATTACCACTGCCGGCGCGGCATCCGAAGGCCTTATTGTGGTTGCGCCTACAGACAAAAACGGTACTGGTTTCATCGACGAATATCAAAAAATCTATGGTGCCCGCCCAAGCTATCTTGCTCTTAGAACTTACGACGCCACAAACATTCTAAACTCAATCGCTCCAAACTGTGCGTCGAGCAATTTCTCTGGCGACTGTCTCAAAAAACAAATTGACGATCTAAACGGTTTCCCCGGTCTTTCCTACCCCATCAACTTCGATAATAATGGCGACATAAATGATCAGTTTGTGGTGAAGGTTATTAAAAATGGTAAATATGAGGCTTATGAATAAAGCAATCTGGACGATAGTCGTTGTCATCATATTAGTTCTCGCACTTGGCTTCATTGCTAAAGACAAAACGAGAAATTCAGAGTCGTCTGGTGAGCCGATAAAGATAGGTAGTATATCGGCACTGACTGGCGTTGGTGTAGCCGTTGGAGAAGAAGAAAGAAGGGGCGCAGAGCTTGCGGTTGAAGAGATAAATGAAAATGGTGGTGTGATTGGACGACCGCTAAAACTTATAAGCGAAGATCTTTCGATTGATAAATTAAAAAATGCCGGTTTGGTAACCAGTAAGCTTATAAATGTTGATAAGGTGGTTGGGATTATTGGTGCCCAATGGGATGAGCCGGCAGCTGCTGTTCTACCTATTATCGAAAAAGCCATGATTCCGATGATTGGTCCCAACGTTACTGACTCCATTGAAACAAACAACCTCGGCGACTATCTTTTTTCGACCTGGTATGACAATCGTGTTGGTATAAACACGATTTTAGAATATGCAAAGCAAAAAGAATTTAAAACTGGCACTATAATTCGCATTTTTGACGGTGGTTTCTGGAAATTTACATCGGATCTTGTTGCAAAAAATGCCCCAGCATACGGCATAAAAATTATTGATGACATAAACATAAATAATCCATTGTCGAATGATTTTCGAACTTTTATCACCAAAGCTAAAGCGAAAAATCCCGATTTTATTTTCTTTGTAACGTCAGACCCGAGCCAATGCGTTTTCTTCAAACAAATGAAAGAGCAAAATTTTGATGTGCCTGTTCTTACAACCGAAGCGGCTGGCAACAGCGCTTCTCTCGCGCAATGTCCTGAGGATTTGGCTAATTTGTACTTCAGTACTCCTTCGCCGAAACATGATAGATACAAGGTTTTTGAAAAGTCGTTTATTGAAAAATATGGCAGAAAACCACTCTTCCCCTCGGCAGTTACCGCCTATGACGCAGTACGTATAATGGCTTCTGCTTTGGAAAAAACCAATGGAAAAAGCGGCAAAGATTTGCAGATAGCTCTATCAGAAACCAAAGATTTTCTAGGGGCCTCCTTGCCAAATATCACATTCAAAGAAAATGGTTTTGTGCTTACCCCTGATGATATTTTTGAGATGCAGACTGTACGCGGTGGCGAGTTTGTGAGGGTCGAGTAGAACAATCAATGAAAAAAGTAAATCCGGTAACGACAAAAAATCTACTAAGGGAAATAAAGACTCAGAAGTCTAAAATCAAATTCGTTAACGGTCTTCGGATTAAGGTTTGTCGCGGTGTTTTCCCGCCGCAAAGTCGGTGGTCTCGATCATCTAAACCCATTCACGACCTACTTGTCGATGTGAGTGGTAAAAAGGTTTTGGATATTGGCACGGGCACTGGTGTCCAAGCAATACACTCGGCTAAAAGCGGTGCTGAGATGGTCGTCGCTACAGACATAAATCCCGAAGCTGTTGAATGTGCAAAATTTAATGTCTCTCTAAACGGTTTCGAAAATAAAATCACTGTTTTTAAAAGCGATCTGTTTAAAAGTGTGCCGAAAGAAAAATTTGATGTCATCATTGCAAATTTACCTATAACCGACTATCTAGCCAAAGGTATTGTGTCTGCAGCTCTGTACGATCCGGACTATAAAATTCATAAAAGATTTTTCAAAAATGCCGGCGTATATCTAAAAGCAGATGGATACATTCTCATGTCCCACATCAATTTTAAGGGCAAGGATGATTTCGACGACTTTGAAAAAATGATTGCAAAACATGGTTATAAAGTTGATAAATATGCAGACAAAAAGGCGTTGGGGTATACTTGGAGGATATATAAGATAAGTCGCAAATAATTTAAAAATGTCTATTCTCCAAACCAAAAACCTTCTCAAACAATTCGACAGCATCAAGGCTGTTGATCATCTTTCGATTACTATTCCTAAAGGCAAAATTACGGGCATAATCGGGCCAAATGGCTCGGGCAAAAGTACGCTCATAAATTTGCTCACAGGCATCATTCCGCTCACTGGCGGCGCTGTTGTGCTTCACGAAAAAATTCATCTAAGCCGCATCAAGTCGCATGAAGTGCCGGCCTATGGCATGACGCGCACTTTCCAGGACGTTCGCCTCTTCGAGCAAATGCCGGTGCTCGACAACGTCCTTCTCGCGCTTACCGAAAGAAATGTTTGGAGTGCGATTTTTGAACGTCACAAAAAATTTCACCTCGAGCGCGCTGAAGAAGTTTTGAAACGCGTCGGCTTGTGGGAAAAGCGTGCTGAGCTTGCCGTCAATCTTTCCTACGGCCAGCGTAAGCTCTTAGAAATCGCTCGCGCTCTCGCCATGAACGCTGAAATCTATCTTTTCGACGAGCCTTTCGCCGGCCTTTTTCCTGAAATGATCAAAATCGTCGTCTCTATCGTTAAAGAACTCCGCGCCGCAGGCAAAACCATCATCCTCATCGAGCACAACATGACTCTCATCCGCGAACTTTCCGATCATGTCATCGTCATGGACAGCGGCAAACTTCTCGCCGAAGGCGAACCAGAAAAAGTCCTCCGCGAAAAACAAGTGGTGGAGGCGTATTTGGGGGAGTAAATTATTCCGTCTTCTTCCACATAATTTCAAAAATCTGTCGGAATGTTTTTGTAACGTCTGGATTTTCTATAATGATCGCTTGCAGATAATTGTTAATAAAAATTCGAACGAATGTATCGGCAACTTCTATAGATGTGTTTGATGAATAATCACTCACTGGTAATTTTTTAAATATTCTTCCGTACTCCGCGTCCTTTTCTCTCCATTCTGTAAGCACTTCGTCGTCTGGTGCAAGTCCACGTACCTTTATTCCTCCTTCCATCATCACTTTTTTATTCAATCGTCTAAAAAACGACAAAAGTTCTGCGGGCGTGCCTTCGTCTGGCTTTGCATAAAATCCGACAACTTCTTTTCCCCTCAATTCTTTTGCTCGATATCTGATCGCTTCTTCCATACCTTTCAAACCCTCGAAGTAAAGAGTTTTCACTTCCACCTTGCTCTCATCGGCGACGCGCTCAAGCTCAGGCAAAACTTTTTTTGCTTGGCGCATACGCTCTTCGGCGATAGCAAATACTTCGTGTGGTGGCTTAGCAATGAAAAGCTGTTTTTTGACACGCGGAATTTTAAATACAAAGCCCTTTTTTATGAGTTCTCCTATAACCACATACGCTGTGGGCTTCTTCAGGCCAGATTTCTCCGCCACTCCATAAGCGGATCCCCTTCCAAGGCCGAGTAGAGCGACGTAAACGCGCGCTTCTTTGTCTGAAAGGCCAAGCGTAAATAGAGCATTTGTTATTTCATCCATAAATTGTTGCTTTTGCGTATATCCTTATACTAGTCAAAAATGCAATTTAGTCAATAAAGTTGATGATTTATCATAGAACCTTAAAAAATCCTTTGTTTAATTCATAAAATAGGTATTTTGTACTCAATCTTTATGTACTTATTTGGCACATTTGACGGCATACTATAACATGTTGTCATATGAATAATACAAACAATACGAAAAAGATTCTGATTGGCGTCGTGGTGCTTGTTTTGATTATCGGTTTTGTTGCCTATTTTTCTGCCACACTCTCTGATTCACCGGAAAAAGTGGCAAAAGAGCTGAACATTGGCCTGATTTCCATTCTCAGCGGCGATTATGCGGCTTCTGGAGAAAACATAAAGAACGGAGTCGTCCTTGCTTCTGAGCAATACAATAAAATTCACCCAGAGAGCCCCATTCACCTTTTTATTGAAGACGATGGATTTAGTAGCCGCAAAGGTGTGAGTGCGTATCAAAAACTCACCTCTCTCAATCATATTGATGGACTCATTAATGTCTCTACACCGACAATCGATTCTATTTATGAGTCCGTAGTAAAAGATGGTATGCCAGTTATCCAAGGTGGTGAGCAAGGCAGTAAGCCGCTTGCCGACAATGTATTTGGTATTTTTCCAGACAATGTTGATTCTGAATATGATTACGGCGTTTATCTTAGAGAAAAAGGTGTCAAAGAAATGGTGGTGGTTTATACGAGAAATGATGCGATGATTCGGTTTGTCGAAGCGTTTAAGGCTGGTTTTCAGGGGAAAACGACGGATTTTGTAATAGACGGAGCAGAGAAAGATTTTAAAACACATGCGCTTAAAGTTTTTGCCGCTCACCCATCAACTGTCGGCTTATTTATTTTTCCACAGCAAGGTGCATTGTTTATAGAAGAATATCTTGCGCTTGAAAAAAATAATTCGCAAAGCTCGGGTCAAAACTCAGGGCAAAGTGCGCCGCAAAATAAAGCGCAATTATTTTTTGACGCCAATTTCCAATCCGGTTTTGTAGACTACAAACGTATTCTCGGCGACACGAAAATTCTAGATGGTGCAATTGTCGGCACGATTGATCTGGCTTCCAGTGAAGAATTTAAAAAGCTCTACACAGAGCGCTTCGGCACAGAGCCACCTTTTCTCGCAGATATTGGCTACGACATGTTTAATGTTCTTGTCGAAACTCACTCTCCAGACAAAAAGGAGTGGGTTGAAAATATTCAAAATCTACACACAGCTGGTGCGAGCGGCGATATCGAATTTGGTCTGACCGGCAATCGCAAGCCAAAAACCAAAATGATGACTGTGAGAGGTGGGGAGATTGTCGATCCGCTTTAGTCAAAATTAAAAGAAAGTTTATCCTCTTTATGCATTATTCTACTAATGCAAAAGGATTTTGATACTTGGAACAAGGAGAAAAAGATGGTCGATCAAAAAACGGTTAATCGAGATCTATTTTTTCATGCACGAGAAATTTGGTGGTGTAGCGCCGGACTTAATGTTGGTGTTGAGGTAGATGGTAAAAATGAAAACTTCGAGAGACCAATGCTTATTATCAAAAAATTTAATGCCGATATGCTTTGGGTGTTGCCACTCACAACAAAAGAAAAACAAAATAAGTATTTTTATGAGTTAAAACACGAGTTTATAAAGTCTCGGGTCTTGTTGTCTCAAATTAAAACTATCAGTACTAAAAGACTGTTGCGCAAATTTGGAACTGTAACGGAGTCAGATTTTAAACAGATTATTTCTACGATCCGAGATATCCTGATAAACGAAAACCCCCTTTCGGGGGCCTTCGCGGAGGCCGAAGCCACTAATGCACAAAGTATAGACGAAAATAAAAAATAAGTCAAGTCTTCGGTCTCAAACTTGCCTTTTGGGCGTTAATTGATAACCTTTAACTGTATTATTAACAACAGACTTTAATGAATAAAACTCTAAAAATAGTAATCGGATTGGTAATTCTTGTTGTAATTGTCTGGGCGGTCTCATATTTTAAAGATAAAAATTCTTCTAATACGGGTGCAGATTCTGGTGGTGTTATAAAGATCGGTATAATTGCTCCTCTTACTGGCACAGCTTCTTCTTACGGCGTGGAAGGCAAAAATTCAGTCGTACTAGCATTTGATGAAATCAATGCATCTGGAGGTATTGCTGGGAAGAAAATTGAATACACTGTAGAAGACGGTAAATGTGATGCAAAAGCGTCTATTGATGCTTGGACCAAATTGGTTAGCGTAAATAAAGTCAGTATGGTTTTTGGCGGGCATTGTAGCACTGAAACCATGGCCATTGCCCCTCTTTCGGCGCGAGACAATGTTCCAGTGTTTGCTGTCTTTACTACTACCCCAGTTATTCCAAATGAAGGTGAATGGCTTTTCCGACATGTTTCTACAAATGAGTACTACGGAACAATCCTAGCTGGGCAAGCTTTCAAAAGTGGCCACAAAAAGGCGGCGGTTTTAACGGAAGTTAAGGATTTCCCGGTAACTTATTCAGACGCTTTCATCAAGGCTTACAAGGCTTTAGGTGGCGAAATCGTTCTTGATGAGCGCTTTGACCCACAAACAAAAGACTATCGAACAATTGCTCTTAAACTTAAAGGACTCAACTACGATACGTTGTTTATAAACACACAAGGTGCGGATGTTGCGGGTCTAATTACAAATCAAATTAAAGAGCTGGGTCTCGGTAAGGCGTATCTATACAATCACGCTTTTGCACCAGCAAAATTCTTGGAAATAACTAAAGGTTATATGCCCGCTGACTATATAATCGTCAGTCCGTTTACTGACCCTAATACGCCAAAGGTGAAGGCATTTAATTCGGCTTACACAGAAAAATTCGGAGACATTTATAAATTCTCGACGTTCTTCGTCACTGCTGATTATGATTTAGTCCACCGTGTTAAAGACGCGGCCGATGCGTGCCAAGCTTCTGTTGGTTACAGCATCGATTGTGTTCGCGATCAGTTTAAAGCTGCCACATCTTACGCTGGTGTTGCCGGTAATGTGACTGTTAGTTCCCAATACTCTCCAAAAGGTGTTTTGACCCCTGTCGGTCTTCTAAAGGTTGGTGTTGGTGGTGCGACTACTATAGAGCCGGTGAAATAGTGCAATTAATATTTTTCTGCTCGATTTATGAACAACACCACAAAAACCGTCATCGGAATTGTCGTCCTGGCGCTGATCGTTTGGGGAATTGCCGCTCTCACTAAGTCAAAAAATGATGCAGAAAATTCAACAGAAGGGCAAAAAATAAAGGTTGGCCTTATTGCTCCCCTTTCTGGACCCGTTGCTGATTACGGAGAAGAAATAAGAAAGGGTGCAGTTGCTGGTGCTGTTGAGGGAGTTGAGCTTGTCATCGAAGATGAAAAATGTGATCCAAAAGAGGCCGTTTCGGCTTTTCAGAAGCTGACCGATTTCCAAGATATTCATTTCATTTTAGGTCCAGAGTGTGGTTCGCCACAGGAAGCAATCGTACCCCTGCTTAAAGGCAAAGAAATTATTTCTATGGTTTCGGCCGCCGCATCTTCGGATTTGTTTGCGCAAAGTGGCGGCAATTTTTTCAACGTCCAATATTCCCTTCAAGACGAATCAAAATACGTTGCTGAGAAAATGTATGAATTAGGATATCGAAATGTTGCGTTGGTAAGCTACGGCAATGCTTTTTCGCAGGCTCACACTGATAGTTTTAGAAAATCGTTCAAAGGAAAAATTATCTTCGATACTACAATAATCGATCCAGCGAGCGATGTTTCGACAGAAGTTGCCAAGATAAAAGCGGCTAAAGTTGACGCTATTTATTCTCCAGACATTTCCTTTTTCTTCGCGAGTGGAGCCGCAAAGCTAGAGCAATATAAGGTCACTGCCCCTGTATTTTCTACTTACGTTGCTGAGCTTCCGGCGGTTCGCACGCTTGTCCCAAATGTCTATTACTCATTTCCAGGTGACATAACTGGCGATCAGGGCGCTGTCTACGAGCTTTCCAAACAAGCTTCTGCCATACTCACTGGCGCAGTGGTAGATTGTGACGGCGAATATCAGTGTGTTAAAAATAAGCTCGTCTCGTCTGGTTTATTTAACGAAAATGGAGTCTACAAACGCTCTATTGTGTTGAAGCAGATAAAAGGTGGGGTGCCGGTTGATGTAAAATAATGAAATGAAGAAAACTTTTTGGGTTGTAGCACTACTTATCATTCTGGGCGCTATTTGGTTTGCAACAAAAAACGGTACTAATGATGTTACTCAAACATCAATAAAAATTGGTGGTAATTATGCTCTTAGTGGTTTTGGCGCTGGTTGGGCCGAAAATCAATTAAAGGGCGCAATGCTTGCTGTGAAAGAGATCAATATGGCTGGCGGGGTATTGGATAAACAACTCGAGTTTATTGCTGAAGACAACCACAGTGAGGCAAAAGGTTCCGTTTCTGCCGCCAATAAGCTCATATCTGTAGACAAGGTAAAATTCATGCTCACGGGCTGGAGTGATCAGACCGAGCCAGTGATTCCTATTATCGATCAAAACAAGATTGTAACTATTACGACTTCAGCGGGTGCTAGTGATTTAGCAAAAAAAAGTGAATACCTATTTGCAACATGGCCTGTTGATAGAATTGCTGTTAAATCGCTTGCGGATTATTCTTCAATGAAAGGATTTGGACGTGTTGCTATTGCCAACAGTATTGGACCTTGGGAAAATTCTCTAGCGGAGTCGTTTAAAGAATTTGCTGGAAAAAAAGGGTTCCAGGTACTTCTCCATGTTTCTTTTCAGTTAGATACTGTAGATTTTAAAACTCAAATAGCCCAATTGAAAGAACAGAAAATCGACGCTGTTTTTATTCCGATGACCGATGCCACTGTGGATAGATTTCTAAAACAAGCTGGCGAACTTGGTCTAAATGCTACGATGCTATACCCGGTTGATGCTATATCCGTTGGTATAGATGAGCAACCTGCCGCTTATATAAAAAATCTAGTATACGCTATCTACGCACCCTCAAAAGAAAAATTTGTTATGGCATTTAGAAAGGAATACGGAATAGATCCGGGTGCTTCAGCTGATACAGCCTACGACGCTGTTTATATGATTGCTCAGGCCATTGAAAAAGCTGGCACTACCGAGACTGACAAGGTTATAAATTCTTTCACTCCGTTTGACGGTGCTTCAGGGAAAACTGTTTTCGATCAATACGGAGACAGATCAGATGCAGAGGTCATTCTCATGGGTTTTGATGGTGTGACTAGAGTACCGCAAAAGATTAGATAGGAGAATATAACATCTCAAAAAACTCGATGCTAACCAAAGAAACCCTCCTCAAAACCCACAATCTTCACGTCCACTACGGTGGTGTACGAGCACTCGATGGTGCTTCAGTGGAAATAGATGAGGGTGAGATTGTGGCACTTATGGGGCCAAATGGTGCGGGCAAATCTACTGTTTTGAAGGCGATTTTTGGTATTGCGCCGGTTGCTTCGGGCGAGATTTTTTGGCATGGCAAGCCGATCAAGCCGGTGCCTCACGAGGTGGTCTCGCTAGGCATTTCTTTTGTGCCCCAAGGTCGCCGGGTTTTTAAGCATCTGACCGTCTACGAAAACATCGAAATCGGTGGCTGGGCGGTGCCGGAGCGACATGTGGTGAAAGAGCGGATTGCCGAAGTCCTCGACCTCTTCCCCGCTCTCAAGGCCAAGCTCAGCGCCAAGTCGGGCACTCTCTCTGGTGGCCAACAGCAAATGGTGGCTCTCGCCCGCGGCCTCATGACCGATCCCAAAGTTCTTCTTCTCGACGAGCCATCTCTCGGCCTCGCTCCAAAAATCGTCAAAGAAGTTTTCGAAAAAATTCGAGAAATAAATGAACGACGCAAAACCGCAATTGTTGTCGTTGAGCACAATATTAAATCTCTTCTCGAATTCACCGACCGCGCTTATGTTTTAGACAAAGGAAAGGTTGTCGCTGTGGCTCCTGGTAAAGATTTTCTAACCAACGACACACTCGAAAAAGTTTTTATGGGGCGATTTGTGGGACAGGTTTAGAGGTGGCTGTATGGTTTTATGGGTATTACCGGTCTTAGTGTTTGGTTATAACGTTTGTAGTAAAGCTTCATAGAGCTCCAACATAGGAAGCTATTTTTTTCGGCATGTGAGTGAGAAGTGGTGTGTCAGAACTTTTTTTTCTTGCTTGCAACACAGCTTCGCGCACAGTTTTGCCTGCGCCAAGTACGGTTTGTTCGTCTTTGGCTAGGGCTACCCATAGACCTTTGTATTTTTTGTGTATTTTTGTCCAATTTATGCTCATATTGTCGCTATCATAGCATCCTTTTTATATTTTAATAATCGACCTTTGTTTTCGTCATTTTTCTTTCTTTTCACCCATCATCTTCCTCACCGCGAAACTGTAATGCCTCCAGAACATGCCGCTCTTTTATAAATTTCTCGTCGTCTAAATCAGCAATCGTGCGAGCCACGCGCCAAGTGCGATGAAAAGCGCGCATTGAAAGGCCGAGCTTGTCACCAAACTCAATTAGTTTTTCTTCGGCCACTTTTTCTATTGGTGCGAGCTTGGCCAAATCGCGGCCGGCGATGTAGGCGTTTATTTTTGATTGCCGGGCGAGCTGACGACCTCGAGCCGCAGCAATTCTTTCGCGTGCTTTCTGGGTTTCTGTTTTTGTGTCAGTATTTGTATTGACTTTTATTTTTCTAAAATCAATTTCTCCAACTTCAATGCGCAAATCTATGCGATCGAGAATCGGCCCAGAAATTTTTTTGGTATAACGCGATTTATCTTTTAATGTGCAGATACAATTTTTGTTTTCACTTTTTGCATAACCACACGGGCAAGGGTTCATTGCGGCGACAAGCATGAAGTATGCCGGAAAAACCACACTGCCTTTTATCCTCGAAATAGAAACTCGGTGCTCTTCAAGAGGCTCGCGCAAGGCTTCAATCACGCGTCTGTCAAACTCGGGAAATTCGTCAAGAAAAAGTATGCCGTGATGAGCGAGCGTCATTTCGCCAGGCTTTGGATGTGTGCCACCGCCAGCGATGGCAATGTATGAAGATGTATGATGTGGCGAACGAAATGGTCGGATGGTGAAAATCGGCGAGCGGTTTTGTCCGGTAAAATTTTCAGCATGCAAAAAGGCACCGGCCACAGAATGAATCGCTGTGACCTCTAAAGATTCTTCAAAAGAAAGTGGGGGTAGAATTGTTTTTAGTGTTTTGGCGAGCATCGTTTTGCCGGCCCCTGGCGGCCCAACAAATAAAATATTGTGACCTCCAGCCGCCGCAATTTCGAGCGCCCGCTTTGCACTCTCCTGCCCTTTTATTTCCTCCAAATATATTTCGTCGCCCGAGTTTGTCGAGTCTGAATCCGTCGCTTCCAAAAGCGCGAGCGACTCTGCCGAAAGCGACGCTTCTTCTACAAGCCGCGCGCTATGTACTGGCCCACTTTTTTCGCGTGAAAATTCTTCATCTACATGCCCAATCACTTCCGCCAAGCTTTGTGCACCGAAAATTTTTACATCTTGAATAAGCGCCGCTTCGCGGGCGTTTTCTTTCGGCAGAAAAATTTCTCGGAAGCCCAGCCGCTTTGCTTCGGCGACGATTGCCAGCGCGCCACTTATTGGCCGCAAGCGGCCGTCGAGCGAAAGTTCGCCGAGAAAAAGTTTTTCACGCGCTGTGAAACGAATTTCTCCTGCCGCCAAAAGATAGCCAATAGCCATAGCCAAATCGAAAGCCGGTCCAGCTTTGCGAACATCAGCCGGGGCTAGTGAGATGACTACTTTTTGATTTTTATACTTCGGCGACCGAAACCCAGAATTTTTTATGGCTGCCGATATTCTGTCGCGAGCTTCCTCTATGGCTTTGTCTCCCAAACCAACAACCGAAAAAGCGTGTAGACCCCTTGAGAGATCTATTTCAATGTCGATTATTTGGCCAGCAAGAAAACGCGTTTGCCCGCTATGAACTTTGGCAAATCCCATATTTATGAGTTCTGTGAAACACGGCTAATCTAATGCCGTATTGATGTAGCTAAACACAAGATAGATAAAGAAACCTTTAAGAAATGTTAAAGGTTACTCCATATGTTTCACACAGGTAGTGGCTGCTGGGTTGGCTTCGAGTCGCGCTTCTTCTATTTGTTCCCCTCCTGTCGTGCAGATACCGAACGAACCGTCTTCAATCCTTTTTAGAGCGTGTTTTATTTCGTTATATCTAATTTCTAGTTGTTTTAAAATGCCAGTGTTTGTTTCGTAGCCGTCTATCTTATCGGCCACTTCATCTTCGTCTAGTTTCCAAATGTCGTTGTCTGGCACGGCCTCCCAATCCGCAGGATTTTCGGGATTTTTTCGGCCCACAGTCATGAGCTCGCTTTCAACGAGCTTCAGCTCCTCAGTCAATTTTTCTTTGTATCGTTCTGTATTTTGCACGAGACTATTATACCAAATGTCTACTAAGTCACGCCAGTCTAGCCAAGGTTTGCGCGCCGTGGCTTAGCGCACCAGCCCTCTTGAGAGATATCGAGCGACGATTTCGCGGAAAGTTTCTTCGTGGGTGGCGATCACGAGGTGACCCGTGTCGATAAAAGAATAAAGGATTAAAATTTTGCCATTCGAATCTCGGAGTACGCGAGTGTCGCGACTTTTTACGATCAGGTCTTCAAATTTGTCGCGAGGTACAGCGTTTGAAAATACGATTGCACCCGGTGAAGTTGTTTTAAAAATTTTGCCGATGTCGCCAAGAATTTTTGGTTCCCATGCAAGCATCGCACTGTACGCGCTGTCGAAAGTTTCGAGTTCAAAAATAACAAAAGGCTCATTTATAAAAGGATCAACTTTCGGCAAACTATAAAAACCGAGCAACCAATTTTCGCCAAGTGCGCGACCCAAAGCCGAAGGCGCACTTTTTGCTAGTGCTCCAAAAAATTCTTCTGGCGTTATCGGCTCAGCCTCGGCGAAAGTGTTTATCAGTCTTTCTTTTTTTAAATCGATCTGTGTGAGCGTGCCGTTGCCACCATTTTCTTGTGTGGCTTTTTGAACCAATTCTTCCACAATTTCTTTAGATAAAGATGTGAGCACAACTTCTTTCGAATCATCAATAGAAATTATGGTTTGCATCTCTACCTTCGATGGTGCCACTTGTCGATTTTTAAAATAAAATGTCACAGCTAATGTGCCAAGTGCAGCGGCGATAAGAATGCCGCTCATTATAAAAAGCAAACTCCCTCTCGCTACTTTTTCACTCGCACTTTGTTCGGCGGAGAAACCACCGCCTGCACCACCGCTTCGATTTTGTTCGAGCCGCCGTTTCTGCTCGGCAAGATTTATACTCATCGTCGTTTCGCCGGCGCGGATTGAGTCTGCCACATCGCGCTCGTATGTGCGAAGAGATTGGATTATTGAATTTGTGTTTTCTTTCGGAACCTCTTCCGCCAATGTTTCTTCTTGTGTAGTTTCCTCCGCTACTGTCGGTACGGTCGCCACCGTTTCCACTTTCGGTGTAAATTCTTCTGGTTCAGGTTTTGGAACTTCGCTAGTTTGATTTTCAGAGGTGTCTATATCGCCCGCCACTTGCGGCATAATCTCTATTCCCACATTTGCCAAAGCGCCTTTGAATTCTTGCTCGCCCCCTTTCTGAAGCGCGCTACTTATTTTAGAAATTTTGTCGTCTTCAAGTGAAAGACCGTTTTGGTCGTCATTCATGAAATTATTATATCACCGCCGCAGATAATTTTCGGCGCACTATCGGCGCGAATTTATTCTGCAGATTTATCTTCTCTCTTGTCGCCGCGATTTTTGCCGATCATGAGATAACGGCGTGGATTTGAGTCGAGGTCGATGAAGTCGTCGACAGCTTCGATGAGGCGTGAAGAAGAAGATTTTCCAAAAGCGATGGCTTCTACCTGGCAACCTTCATTTGTTTTTAAATATTCGACGAGAGGAATAAAATCGCCGTCACCAGAAACGATCACAACTGTGTCGAGTTTTGGTGCGAGCTTTACGGCATCGATAGCGAGGCCAACGTCCCAATCGGCTTTCTTTGCACCGCCGGAAAAAATTTGGAGATTTTTGGTTTTAGTTTCGATTCCAACTTTGCTCAAAGCTTCGAAAAAGTTTTTTTCATCGCCGCTTTCTGTGGTGATGACATAAGCCACGGCGCGAATGAGTGAACGGCCAGCGACCGCATCTTTCACAATCTGACCAAAATTTACTTTAGAGTGATAAAGATTTTTGGCGCTGTGATAAAGATTTTGCGTGTCAATGAAGATTCCAACTCGTTGATTTTTGTGTTTTACGACGGGCATTTTTAAATGATTTAAATGAGCTATTTATTAAAATTTGGCGACTTTCCCGGTGCCGGCGACTCGTGGCCTTACCCCTTCTTTTTCAACTCCAGCTTCTTCACAAGTGCATTATAACGGCTAGCGCTCTTTTTCTGAAGATATTTCATGTGCTTTTGACGATTGGCAACCATAGCTAAGAGGCCACGACGAGAATGTTTGTCGTTGGTGTTTTTCTTCAAATGACTAGCCAATTCTTCGATTCGCTTGCTTATAATGGCAATTTGCACCTCCGGTGAGCCGGTATCGGTGTCGTGAATCTTGACTTCTTTGATAGTTCGTTGTTTTTTTGTCTTGGTTAACATTGCCGAGCAATCTTATCACAAAAGGTAAAAGTTGTAAACTGCGGCCAAAATTAAAGAGAAACCCCAGTGCCGATGGCTACTGGGGTCATTGGAGGCGTCTCACGAGGTGGAGCTTTTCGGCCAGTACCATTAGGATGGTGTATAGCAGGGCGAAGAGGAAAACAGCCAAAAAAGCTAGAGCAGCGATGTTGGAAACGAGGAAGTTTTTGCCCGTGAGTGGCACATCGATGTCGCCTACCCGCTCGAAGGGTCTGGCGAGAGCTTTGCTGAGTCGGCTCATTTCTGAACTCCTTGTTTGTCACCCGCCCTTATTCCTGGCATAAGGGCATTCTTCACAAAAAAGGCCAGGCCAATCATGATGGACAGAAACAAGACAATTTCAAGCACCGATATTCTGGGGAACGACCAGCCGGTTCTATTTTTCGACATACAGCCAGTCCTTTCCTTGAGTCGTACGTTGCGGTGTGATTGGCGACATTCGCCTTTCTGTCTGCCACAATTATCTAATTAAAAACAGCTCGTTGTCAATGGCGTGTCGCACAATGCTATAATTTTCGTAATGAAACTCTCGGAGCTCAAGCGTGAATTTTTGGAATATGTGGAAATTGAGCGTGGCCGTTCGCTCAAAACTGTCGAAAATTATGATCTCTATCTCACCCGCTTTCTTGAGTTTGCGAAAACGGAAAATCCTAAAGCTCTCACAGAAAATTTGCTCCGCGAATATCGCCTTTGGCTCAATCGACAGTCTGTGGGCGCACGCGGTGGTGCTGGCTCTAGCTCGGCTCGCGCGGCTGGTGGTGGCGCGCCCGCGACACTCAAAAAAAAGACGCAGAATTATTATCTCATCGCTCTGCGGGCGTTTCTAAAATATTTGGCAAAGCGTGGCGTTGTTTCCCTCTCGCCCGATAAAATAGAGCTCGCAAAAGTGCCAGAACGTTCGCTCGATCTCATTTCTCCGGAAGAATTAGAGCGACTTATGGCCGCGCCACAAGGCGACGATTTGAAAACTTTGCGCGATCGCGCCATGCTCGAGCTCCTATTCTCTACCGGTCTGCGTGTCTCTGAGCTCTGCTCTCTCACTTGCGACATAAACTTAAAAAATGATGAGCTCTCGGTGCGCGGCAAGGGCGAAAAAATTCGCGTCGTTTTTATTTCTCCGTCTGCAAAAGAGGCTCTCAAAAAATATTTAGACAAACGCACGGATATGGCCGAGCCGCTCTTTGTGCAATTTGGGAAAAATGGCGGCGACAAAGGCGGCGGTGAAAAATCTGCCGGAAAAAGTGGCGATGGCGCGCTCACTCCCCGTTCTGTGGAAAGAATCATTAAGCACTATGCGATAAAAGCCGGTATTACTAGAAAAGTCACGCCGCATGTTATTCGTCACAGCTTCGCCACAGACCTTCTCCGCAATGGCGCCGATCTTCGTTCTGTGCAAATGCTTCTCGGTCATGCAAATATCGGCACGACACAAATTTACACCCACATTACAGATAAAGAATTACGCGAGGTTCATAAAAAATTTCACAATAAAAATTGAAATGTGCTGATATGTTTAGCGCCATGTCCGCCGTGAAATTTTTGCAAGAAAAAAACCGGATCGGCACTCAGAGAGCGCCAGATCCGGCTTCCGGGGGGCAAGATGAACTAAAGGAACTGACAGTATCCTAGCTCTAGGCTTAGGATTTGTCAACCGGTCAGCGGTCGCCAAGGTCACGTTTTGCCTGATCGTCGATGAACAGGTTGAGCTCTTCTCCCATTTTGGCGAGTAGCCTGATGTGCTCTGTCCCGCCATCTGATAAGACAATCACTCCCTTTTCTCCGTACTCATCACCCCAGAAAGTTTCGATGCTTCCGGTCCAGCTCATAGCATCGAGCGTGCCGTCCTTCTCTTTGTGAACCCAGAAGACTGTCTCGACATCGCCCGTCTTGTAGAAAAGGATGTCGTCGATCTTCACCCTCATCGCCAAGAGTCTTTTGCCGACATCGATCTTCCTCTGCTTCACCTGTTCGGTTTGTTGTTGCTGAAGACCCTCTAGCGTCACTCCTCCATCCCCTTCGAAGCCTTGGTGGAGTAGAGCGACGGCGAGAGCAACAGAAACGGCCACCGCTAACATCGTTATCGCCAATCCATCCCATGACCGTTTTTTGTGGACCGGCTGACCGAAGACTCCGTTGTTTGCGTAGGTATCGGTGCGGACGCATTTGCAACGTCCGTCACAGCGACGACACCCATCGGTGATAGCGAAACTTCTTGACGAGCTCATACCCACCTCCCATTCTCGTGTTTTCCCGTGTGCTTTTTTGGCTACTTACGTTCGCCAAATTTCACCAGACTTCGTCAATTCCAGCTTTAGGCTAACCTTTCTGTTACAATTTATCAATGATTAAAATAATCTCCTGGAATGTAAACGGCATTCGCGCCATCCACAAAAAAGGCAAATGGGCGGAAATTTTAGCTGAAGACCCAGATATTCTTTGCCTCCAGGAAACCAAAGCCAATCCAGATCAACTCGGCGAAGACATTCTCCATCCGCCCGGCTACGAATCCTTTTTCGATTTTCCTAAAGTAAAAAAAGGTTATAGCGGCGTGGCTATTTATGTAAAAACGGGCAAAGTTGCCGCGACAAAAAAAATCCAGCCACAAAAAGTCGAATACATCATGGGCGTGCCGACTCTCGACGACGAGGGTCGTCTCATCGCTGTCTATTTCGAAAATTTTTGCCTCATAAACGTCTATTTCCCTAATGGCGGTGGTGGCCCGGAGCGACTCAAATACAAGCTCGATTTTTATAAAGAATTTCTAAAGTTTATCCAAAAAACCCGAAAAACCCAGCCAAATATAGTGTTTTGCGGCGACATAAACACGGCTCACAACGAAATCGACCTCGCTCGACCAAAAGAAAATTCAGAAAACACAGGCTTCTTGCCTATTGAGCGCGCGTGGCTCGATGAAGTTGTCGCCGCGGGCTATGTCGATACTTTTCGTTACTTCTTCCCCACTACAGCGAGTGCTTACACATATTGGGATATGAAAACTTTTGCTCGCGAAAGAAATGTTGGTTGGCGCATCGATTATTTTTTTGTTTCAAAAGAATTTTTGCCACACATCAAATCCACAAAAATTCACGAAGATTTTTTTGGCTCCGACCACTGCCCGATTTCTATCGAGGTAAATTTAGACAAATAAAGTCGTCAGCTTTTTCCGCGCTGCCGGTGCTTTATAAAGGACAAAGTTGACATAAAAAGACAAGTTATCCCCAACCGCGCAAGCAAAATGTCTTTTATTATTTTGCACCGGTGTTAGTATAAAGGACAGAGGTTCGGTTGGATGTCCCAGACTCTATCTCGGGCGGAATTCCGAACATTGGTTCTTTCGAAGAGTGGTGCACACTCACGAAAGGTTTTTCTGGTAAAGGACATAATTACGGGGTATGTATATCTCTCAACCATATCCTTTATAAAAGAAGATATCGCTTCGATTATCTCTCTCACTGGATGACGCTTTCACAACCGCCTGAGCCATCGCCTTTGGATTCGGGCGGTTTCTTTTTGCCAAAATTTTACTCGTTTTTTCTAAGGTTTCGTTAGTTGGATTTTGAGTCACTCTCGGAGGCCGACGGGCCGAGAGTGAGTGAAAATTTTAGCAAAAAATTTATCGCGGTGACGAAAAATGCAACTAACGAAACCTATTCCACCCAGTGCCTTTTCCTTATTTCCCCCACAGCCTTATCCTCCTCCTCTTTCTTTTTAGCTTTTCCAGCGTCGCCAATTTTTTGGAGTTCGGTGTCGCTTAGGCCAGCGAATTCACCGGCGAGTTTTTCGAGTTTTTCGGCCTCGTTCAACTTTGGATCCTCGAGCACTTCCTCTAAGAGAGCGTGCAAAATATAGCCGATTCTCGGTCCTGGCTTCTCGTCGGCCACCTCGATGATTTTCGCACCGTTTATCTTGAGCATGGCGACAGAAATCGGGTCGCGCATCGCTTCGTCTACCATAGAGTGGTATTTGCGGAGGCGATATGGGCTCTCTTTCGGCCGGCCGGTGCCAATACGGTCGCAAATGCGTACATTCATAAGGTCCCAGACATTTTCAGGGCCAACATTAGCCACCAAACGGCGCACGGCCGAAAGCGTGATCTTCTCTGTATCCGAGAAAAACATATGCCAACGCACCAGTTTCACTACCCTATCAATCAAATCATTCGGATATTTGAGGTTTTTTAGCACCTGTTCGGCCACGCGTGCGCCCACCACATCGTGTCCGTGAAACGTCCAGTCTTTCTTTTCGTCAGACCAACGGCGCGTCTCAGGCTTGGAAATATCATGAAGCAGAGCCGCCAAACGAATATGCAAAGGCCAGCCTTTCTTGGCTGAGTGCTCCAGTGTCTTTAAGAGATGTGTCCATACATCAAATGAATGAGCCTGATTTTGTTTCACATCAATCGCGGCCGGTAGCTCAGGAATTATAAAGGACAAAATGCCGAGCTCTTGGCATAGCTCAATCGCCTCTTTTGGGTGTGGCGACATAATAATCCGCGAAAATTCCTCACGGACACGCTCTTTGGCAATGTGTTTGAGCAGACCAGCATGTTCTTTCATCGCCGCTTGGGTCGCCGGGTCTATAGAGAAGCCAAGCTCAGCATGAATACGTACGGCACGCAAAATACGAAGCGCGTCCTCACTAAATCGCTCTGTCGGCTCCCCCACTGCCCGCACAATCTTCTTGTCTAAATCTTTCAAACCATCAAAAAGGTCAACAATCTGGCCATTTTCTACATCGTAAGCCACAGCATTGAATGTGAAATCACGTCTTTTAAGATCGTCCTCAATTTTTTTGCTAAAGGACACTTTATCCGGCCGACGTTTGTCCGAATAACCAGATTCTACTCTGTACGGTGTGACCTCAATGACTTTTAGAGACTCATCTATCGGCGCGGCCGTTACTTCATCGCCATCACCTGCGTCTTTCGCGGCCGCTCCTGTCTCCTCATTCACCACACCCACCGTGCCGTAATCGTTTTCGTAAAAAGTCTTTGGGAATATGGCCACGATTTGCTCTGGAGTCGCATTGGTGGTGACATCCCAATCTTTTGGCGTTCTACCAATAAACAGGTCGCGCACGCAGCCACCGACGATATAGGCCTCGTAGCCATGCTTTTTGAGCGTACTTGTGACTTGCGCAACTTCTTTTGGGATGGAGAAAGTGTCAGGACTGATTTTTGCGGTCGATTTCATTATCACAAATCTTATCACCTCACAATTTTACTCACAAACTGAGATGATCGCTTGGCAAAAACTTTTGGTAGCGTATTATAACGAAGTGTAGGGTTTGCGCCCATGGTGAAATGGATATCACAAGCGACTTCGGATCGCTTATTGTGGGTTCGAGTCCTGCTGGGCGCACTGCGAAGACAGATATAAGACAAGTTTCATACGCGGGTATGGTTTAGTGGTAGAATGCGTCCTTGCCAAGGACGAGACGAGAGTTCGATTCTCTCTACCCGCACACTAAAGGACCATAGGGGTCAAAAGACAGTAAAAAGGCCAAAACTGTGGATAAGTCTGGGGACATGTGTATAAAGGACATTTTCGTAAAAGTCAGTGATTTTTTGTCCTATATCTATTAAATGGCTATAAACAAAGGTTTTTGAGAGTTTTCTCTGTGTTTCACGTGAAAAACGGTGCGTTTGAGACTGTTTTGGGGCAATTTTAGGCATATTTAAACGAAAAAGTGTTTCTTAAGAAACGTTTCGACCCTTCTCCTGGGGGGGTATTTCACGTGAAACGCCATCTTTAACCATTCTTAAAGTTTTCTTTAGGGTGTTTATGCTAATTTTCTGTAATTATGACCACAAAACAAATTTCAAAGAAGGTAAACGCTAGAAAATGGGCAATTATAAGGAATAAAAAGAAAAAGGAGGCATCTGGCGGATCTGAGAATCAAAAGCTAGGATTTGTAGGGGAACAGGTAACTAAGAAACATCTTTTGTCTAAAGGATTGGAGTTCGTTTCTTCCAATTTTCGCCGAAAATATGGCGAAATTGATCTAATAATGAAGGTTCCTGCTGGAGCTGGTGTGGCCGGTAGGGGCAGAGAAAGACTGATGTTTTTCGAGGTCAAAACTGTTTCACGTGAAAGGTTCGATGGTTCTTTGGTGGGGAATCGGCCAGACATTTCACGTGAAACATCAAAAGGCCGCACTTTTGGGGAGGGTTTTAATGATTATCGCCCCGAAGACAACGTTAGTGTCTCAAAAATTAGAAAGACTCGGAGGATTATAAAAATATGGCTGGAGGAGAACAAAATGTCTGAATCGGCCGACTGGAGCTTTAATGTAGCGCTCGTGTATCTATCTAAGTCTGAAAAGAAGTTTTATATAAAGATTTTGTGGGATGTCATCCTCTGATTTTCGATTTTCAATCTCCTATGCTACGATAGCCATTGTCCTTTAAGCGCAAAAACGCGCCGACGGCAACTAGCTAAACGGGGCGTGGTGTAACGGTAACATGCTTGACTTGGGATCAAGTGACTCCGGGTTCGAATCCCGGCGCCCCGAAATCATATAGACCAGGGATTATTAAAACAAGGTTTTCCTTGACATGGGCTGAAGGCTGTGATATTTTCTTTGAGTTATTGTATCAAAATGATAACCTCGCTACGGAGGGTCGTAGCAACAGTTCTTTCAAAAAGGAGGAAATCTTGGCTAGAATAAAATCAAAACAGACCACTCTCGCACCATTCTTGGTTGAGAGTGGGCAACGCGGCGGAAACATTTTTCGAGTCGTGTCTGTGGCTGATGGCGTAACTCGCGAGCAGATCGAAACGCTGCTTACGAAGTTACCGATCCGTTTTAAGATTCACAGGTTCCCGTCGTGTTATCAAGAGCACAGTATCAACGAGCCGCTCGAGGTTCATGTTGAAGGAAGTATCGTCTACATCTATCCAACTAAAGATCGGATCATCGCTTGCACGACGCTCGATTCGTGGGGATCTGCTGATGTGGTGAGTCAGATGCATGTCGACAACATGATGGACACGCTTAGTCCTGGCCGAGGACAGCTTCGAACGTGCATCCACTTCGACCCGAAAGTTCTCGGCATTGAAGGTTGGCCAAACACCTCGGAGGCCACGGCTGAGCTTGAGGTCGATATCCATGTCTATTCGATTGGAAAGACGTTGGAGCCTCAGATGCGTCCGCCCCAACTCGACAAATTCCAGCTACGCGATCTTCTTCAACTGATCGCTGGAAAAGAGCGGTCAATCTCAGTCCGGCAATTTGATCGCTGGAGGGATCTGATCATGTATTCCGTCGCACACATGCGATTTGTCTACGAAGGTATGCCGGGAGATGATCCTACCCGTGACTACTATGGAATGGTGTGGAGAGAGTTTGATGCGGCCACTGACAGCGAAGGTGTGGTTCGGGCACTGGATTCTCTTGTCAGTGCGATTAACTATCAGTGACTCGTTTTGTTCGTTCTGCCAACTTCAAGAGCGCGTGTAGAGAAAAAAATCTATACGCGCCTTTTCATTTGAAGTGTTAAACTTAATAAACAATCTTATGTTCAAGAAAACCCGCGAAGATTTTAAGTGCGGCAAATGTGGCCTGCCCATGGAAGGGGACGGTTTTACAAATCATTGCTCCGCGTGTTTGTGGAGCAAGCACGTTGATATTCATCCGGGCGATAGGGAAATGGTCGACAAATGCGGTGGCTTTATGGAGCCGGTGCGCATCGAAGGTGGTACCGACGCGAAGGGTGATGTCACCAAATACACCATCGTGCATGTTTGTGAAAGTTGCGGCTTTGAGCGACGCAATAAGGTGTCGGAGCGTGACAATTTTGAAACTGTGCTTAATATAGTGGAAGAGGCGGCGAAATAGCTGTTGCCGCCGAAAATCGCGGGTATGGTTTAGTGGTAGAATGACTGCCTTCCAAGCAGTAGACGAGAGTTCGATTCTCTCTACCCGCACACTTTAGTTACAGAGATTGAGAGACTTTAAGTTGTTAGGTGGTTTTAATAAAGTATTTATTTAAGCTAGTATTGGAGGGATTTATGATAAAGAAAGAATTCACAGATGTAGAGGATATTCTGGAGAAACGCCTCAATGAGCAGGTTCAATCTGGCAAATTAGAAGGCGAACAATGGTTCAGAAATCCTCTCGGATGGCTTCTTGTGTGTTTCAATAATCCTCTGAATTTCAAGAATCCAAACGGAGAATTAGTGGTGCTTCAAAACAATCAGAATGAGATATCAAAATATATAAAGGGCTTAAACCAAATACACTACGGTGTTGGTGTAGGAGAAACAGAATTAGAAATTGTAAGATTTGAGTTAGAGCAATCGAAGGTGGTTTCATTGGAAGGGATTGATATAAACAAAACCTTTATCGAGCTTTTTGGAGAGAACCTTAAAGACAAAGAGTTTGAATTCGGGAAAAATTCTATCCAAGCAAAGCTCATCCAGGATTTATTCCAAAATTACCAGCCCTCATTTAACGGCAATACGTTGCATGTGTGCCTTGGGGGAACATTAGGAAACTTTGATGATTCAAGTAGCGAGCTCTGGAGTATTTTTCAAAAGAATTCAAAATCGGGAGATTGCCTACTGGTTGGAGTAAAGATGGATAAATATGTAGATATAGATTTCAAGAAATATCAGACCAATTATTATTATCCAGCGTTTGTTTTGTCTCATATTAAGAACGTGGATGCATCACTTATCAAATGGCGAAAAGATGAGAATAATTATTTTAGGATGAGCTATGACGGTATTGAGGTTTTCAGAACAAGACGATTCAATAAAGATAACCTTATAAAAGAAGCGGGTACTCATGGTTTCAAATTCGCAGATTCTTGGACATGCGAGTATGAACATTCATTAGTGGTGCTCTTTAAGAGAAACTAGTTAGACCGAGGTGTTTCAGTTCGAGCTGTGAGCTATAATTTTCTCATGAAACATTTTGCCGAAGGTTTCCAATACAAAGTTTACGACATTGGGAACAACCGAGTTTTGAAGAAAACACAGTCGTATCTCTACACCTTCTTCAAAGTATTTGTTCTGGTAAGAGAGCGAGAAAACGCTTCTATTTTTAAAGCTTTCGTTGTCGCAGTAAATTCTAATAAAGAAAATAAAAGAGCCTTGCAAAAAATGAAAGAGAAAATGAAAGTAATTCCCCTAGATTTATTTGCTAACCCTGAATTTATTGGAGACACCCTGAACTTTACTCAAGATAAAGTTACGCCAGTTGAGGATTATTTAATTCAAAGCAGTTTGGAAAATAATAAAAAAATTGTTGATGGCTATATTGAATTGCAAAAATTATTTTGGTCATACGGTATTCACGATTCGGTGTATAAATTTCAACCAAATTATGGAGTTAATTCTCAGGGGAAAGTCGTTTGCATAGATTTCGGAGAATTTATATTTACAAAACTGGAGGCATTAAAGAATCTAGAAAAAGGGAAGTGGTTTTTCAGATTGTCTTACAAGAAATGGGCTGAGAGTGAAATAAAAACTTACTATACGGACGCAATGAAAAGAACCATGGTTAAAGATGTATTGCAGAAGTATTGGAATACAAAAATTCCTAACTCTGTTTAATTCTTTCTCATCTCAAACCACTCAATAGTTTTCTTTAATCCCTCTTCAAATTTTACTTTTGGTTTGTAGCCGAGAATTTTGTTGGCCTTGGAAATGTCGGCGTAAGAGTGGCGGACATCGCCGATACGTGTTGGGCGTTTTTCTAAATTGAGTTTTTTACCGGTGTGCGCCGTGAACCGCTCGATCATTTTCGCAGTTTGGTTGAGACTGATTCGACTGCCGCAGGCAATGTTGAAAGCCTCGCCACCGAGCCGTTTTTTTGATTTCATTGCGAGGATATTTGCCGAAACCACATTTTCGATAAAACAAAAATCACGGGTCTGATTGCCGTCGCCCTCGATGTAACCTCTAAGGAATTTTTTGTCGCCGCGGCTGGTTTTTGCGGGGAAGATTGTCTCGAGCCAAGCGGGGATTACTGCGGCGTAAGCAGTGCCGGCATATTGGCCAGGACCGAAGACGTTGAAATAGCGGAGACAGACTGTATCGAGTGATGAAATTTCACTGGCAATGCGGCAGAAGATTTCACCGGCATATTTTTGGGCACCATACGGAGATTTTGGATTGGGAGCATTTTCCGATTCTTTGGTGGGCATTTTGGCTGCGCCGCCGTATACAGCAGATGAAGCGGAATAAATAAATCTTTTCACGTTGTGTTTTTGTGAGGTCTCAAGAAGGGCGACTGTTCCTATGGTGTTTATCTCACTCGTTTCTCGTGGGTGTTCTATTGAGTAGGAAACGCGAGGTAGGGCGGCAAAATGAAAAATAAATTCCGGCTTGTGTTTGGCAAAAATTTTCTCAAGAAGTGCGGCGTCGAGAATTGATCCTCTGTAGAAGGTGATTGATGGCTCAATTGCACTGCGGCGGCCGGTTGAAAGATTGTCTATGCCGACTATTTCTGTGTTTGGAAATTCTTTTCTAAACTGTTTGCAGAAATTACCGCCAATAAAGCCGGCGCAACCGGTAACGAGGATGGATTTTGGTTTTGTCGACACTTTTTATTTCACCGAATCCTTGAGAGCTTTGGCGGCGCGGAATTTTGGCACGCGCATGGCTGGCACGCTGATTGCTTCGCCAGTGCGAGGATTGCGGGCTTGGCGGGCGGCGCGCATCTTGGTGGAGAAAATACCGAGACCAGCGATAGAAACCTCACCGCCACCCTTGAGAGTATCAACGATAGAGTTGATTATCATGTCAACAACTTCTTCAGCTTGGACTTTCGTACCGCCGAGTTTTGTGTGCACAGCTTCTACGATTCCTTGTTTGTTCATTTTTTTTGAGCTTAATTTTAAGGCTTCTTATAATGTTTCGTAATGCTCTTTTCGCTTTAGATTATATTATAGGCCGTTTTTTAAGCAAGCGGCGACAGGATTGCCATAGAATATGGCTAATATAGGATTTTGCATCATCTGTACTCTAAAGTTTCCTCGCTGTGTTAAACATGTAGTCAAATATTTTTTCAAATGTTTCTCGCACACTTTCATTTTCAATAATTGTGGTAATTATGTTGTTTTTAAAGTCGATAATCGCCACCTTGTTACCATATATTGTTATCTGTGCGGGGACATCAAAATCGTCAACGATTCGCCGATCAACCAAAAACGAAGCGTCTTCTTTTCTCTGTATTTCAATGTCTGCTTCTTCTCTATTTTCACTTAAAGCGCCTGGTAATGCTCCAACAATTTTTGTTTTTAATCCAGCTGATACTCTAAGACCCCGCTGTTTTTTTATTAAAGCTTTGTTTTCAGGAAAGGTTCTGTCTAAGTGGGAACGAAACAGCTTTATGTCCTCCCCGCTCCTTATGATGTCCTGATGCAACTCTTCTAAACCGCTTAATCCCTCTCCAAAACGAACGCTAGGTTTGCCGATCGTAATGTTGTATGAAGAAATGGCGTTACCGATTTCTGCCCTTATTTGATTGAATGAATTCTCAATAATCACCCGTTTCTCCTCTACCATATCGAGGATTCTCTGGGGGTGTTCGGCCCTGAAGATGGCAATCTCTCCCTTATTTTCTATTTTTTGGGCGAGCTTGAGAGATGTAAGTTGATTTAAAATCTTATATACAAAACTCCTCTCCATCTCACAGAGCCTAGAAATTCTACTTGCCGGCAAGCCTTTATTTTTAAGAAGAGCATCGTAAATTTTTGCTTGTTCTTCGGTCAATCCAGCTGATAAAAAGAGTTTTTGATACATGGTCTTTATAAATTGTTATAGATTTGTAACAAATATATCGTATAGAAATAACGAAAAAAGTCAACATGTTATGGGTAATATAACACTAAAATTATAAAATGTTATAAATACATTGACAAATTTAATGAATGTGATAGTGTATCTGCAGAAAGTTTTTATCTGCCTCCCTAAGGGGCTTCTACCCAGTAATATATCGTAGAAGCCCATTAAGGGGGACGGATATGTGTTCTTTAAACCTTTTATAGGAGATTTGAAATGGCCCAAGGAAAAGGTTTTGTGTTACGAATTGGCACAAGTTTAACAGTCGTCATCGTCTGTGGCCAAATGGTGAGCCTGGAAAAGCAGTGTTCCCGAAGTTGAGAGCTTCGATGGAAACTCTCTCTGTCGCAAAGTGTGTACTTTGCCTGACGAGCTTGAAAGGGCGAAACAGAGATGTTCTTTCAAAAGAATTTAGCAGGAGTTCTACCATGAAGGTATGCCATATCTGTGGAAACCATGGATCCGTGACCATCATTGAAATGGTCACTTGTTCCAAGGGTTGCTGCAAAGCAACTCGCAACCAATTTGGATTGAAGATCGTTGAAGGAGGAGACCCGAGCAAGTGTGGCGGTGCAGAAAAGCATGCCGCAGTCGGGATTTGTGGGAGGTGTGTTGAAGAAAAAACCTGCGGAAGATACAGTCATCTTCCAATTCCAGGAGGAAAACAGGCACCACCCCCTGCTCTTCCACCTCGATCTTCTTCGAATTCGAAATCAGTTGTGTCTGACACATCTGATCTAGAACGACGGAGGAGAAATACTTCGGTTAGATTCCGGAGCGCTTGATAAGCGAGTACTATCGGAAGTTTTGGGAGACTTCAAAAAAATCTCCCTCTGTCGTGAAGTGTGTACTTCACCTGATGAGTCTGAAAAGACGAAACAGAAAAAGTTCTTTGAATTTACACCACTGTATTGGGAGATAAACATGATGATCAAGAAGGATCAGGTTCATGCCGATTTTCTCATTGGTGCGTGCATCCGGACAGGGTGGCCGACGGAAGAGGTGATCCCGCTTGTTTACGGGGCGTCTCAACCAGAGGTGGATCGCCTTGTCGAGCACTGTCTCGAGAGAAAAGAGTTCTCGTTGGCTTTCGACGCTACGTACCTTGGTGCGTCAGAGGCAATGAAGGACCGTGTGGTGACGGCTCACATTCAAAACCGCCGCCCATTCCCACCCGGACCACCGTCGTGGTTCCGGGAATAAAGACGAAACAGAAGTGTTCTTTTCACCACCACAGGAGATTTCACATGGAATTTGTCGTTATTGTGATCAAAAACACCGGTCCGGAAGGTTCGTTTGAGAGCCGTGTCAACGTCCTAGACAACACCCTCCAACCTCTCGGGTCCATTGTTTGTGTTCACCACCCCGACGATCCATCCGACCAGCGCCGGGTGCAGCTACACAACCCTTGGCATGCCGCGGATGTAGAGGAACACATCGCACGGCAAGGTTTCAAGGTGGTGAAGAGATATCGTGGTTAAGTCCACAAACGTTTTCGGTTCACGTTAAGCAACCGAAGCCACGATCAATTGATCGGGTTTTTTTATTATATTTTTACCGAAAAATTATCTGGCAAACTCAGTGGCCCTCATCTCGCGGATGACGTTGACCTTTATCTCGCCTGGGTATTTGAGCTCGTTTTCGACGCGTAAAGCTATATTTCTAGCCATTTCTTTGGCTTCGAGGTCGGAAACTTGGGCAGGGAATACGAAGACGCGGATTTCGCGGCCGGCTTGGAGAGCGTACGATTTTTCTACGCCGGCAAAGGAGCTGGCTACTGCCTCGAGCTCGGAAAGGCGCTTGAGATAGTTTTCAACGCTATCGCGGCGGGCGCCAGGGCGACTACCAGAGATGGCGTCGGCAGTTTGGACAATAATAGACTCAATAGTCTCATACGGATATTCTCCATGATGAGCCTGCATGGCTTTGATGATTTCTTCGCTGGCGCCAAATTTTTGCAAGATGCGGCGGCCGATTTCTACATGCGAGCCAGCCACTTCATGATCGACAGCTTTGCCGATATCGTGAAGAAGGGCGCCAGCTTTTGCCACGGCCACATTTGCGCCGAGCTCTTCAGCGAGCATGCCGGCGATATGTGTCATTTCTATAGAATGCTGAAGCACATTTTGTCCGTAGCTTGTGCGGAAATGAAGGCGGCCGACGATAGAAACAATGCGCGGGTCTAAGTTGAACACTCCCGCTTCATAAACGGCTTGTTCACCTTTTTCTTTTATAATTTTGTCTATCTCTTGTTTGGCTTTTTCAACCATCTCCTCAATTTTCGCAGGTTGAATACGTCCATCTTGAATGAGATTTTCGAGAGCAACGCGCGCTAGCTGGCGGCGTACTGGGTCGAAAGAGGAGATAGTGATGGCGCCTGGTGTATCGTCGACAATTATTTCCACACCCGTAGCGCGCTCGAAGGCCTTGATGTTTCGTCCTTCTTTACCAATAATTTTGCCCTTCACTTCGTCTGAAGGAATCGGCACGATGGTCGTCATAATTTCCGAAGACACAGAAGTGGCAAGGCGTTGAATAGTGACAGCCAAAATATCTTTGGCGCGGCGATCGAGGCGCTCAGCGGCTTGGATCTCGAGCTTTTGCATGCGCACGAGTAAATCTTCCTCGGCATTTTTCTCGAGGGTGGTGATGAGCTCTTTTTTAGCGTCATCTTGCGACAAACCAGCCACTCTTTCGAGTTCGTGTGTACGCTTTTTATGAAGCTCGTCGCTTTTTTCCCGAATTTGCTTTATCTCAGCAACTTTCTCCTTTATCGACTCAACTTCTTTGTCTATGTCTAACTGGCGTTTGTCTAAAAATTCTTCTTTTTTGATGATTCGATCTTCAGCTTTTTTCGTTTGTTCCTCTTTTTCTTTAATTTCTGTTCGCGCCTCTTTGAGTGTCGTTTCAGCTTTTTCTTCAGCTTCTTTGATTATTTT
>CAYHIR010000005.1:0-48513 GCA_964356815.1 uncultured Candidatus Saccharibacteria bacterium
TGACGACAAGCTCGGCGAAAACTTTGTCGATTGCTGGTTGGACGAGTTTTGCGGGATCTTTGACGATAATTTCAGCCTCAGCCGCTTCGTTGACCAATTTTTCTTTCCAGGTTGGTGCAAAAGAATATAAAAATTCTTGGAGACGATAGTTGGCGACGCCGGGGATTTTAAATTCGGCGATTGCAAAGCCGTTGTCGTCGGCGTCTATTGGGGTGACGAGTTTCTGATCAATTTTTTCGGCGATCGCTTTTGCGGCCGAAGTGTCCGTGGCGCCGGAATTTTTTCCCGCGCAAATTTTCTCACCGTATTCTTTCCACACTAAACCAAATGCGGCGTAAGGAATGCCGTTTGCGCGAGCGCCAGAGCCACCGGGCTGATGATGGTCGAAGCGGCGATTTGATGGATCGTAGACGTGTCCAACATCCACCACATATCCGCCTTCAGCAGTAGTTTGCGCAATAATTTCTTCGTCGCGGGTGCGGACAATGTTTATTTTATCTAAGCCGCCGAGCAAGTGCGCGAGTGTAGCGACGGCGAATATGTCGTCGGCGTGAAATTGGGCGTTGTGGGCTAAGACTGTTGTGGGTTTATCCATGTTTTTGGGTTTAGATTTGTGTTTGAAAATTTTCCTGCAAGATACCGCCGCGTAAAATATTTTCGCACTTCCTCGACTAAAATTATACTGACCGCAATACCGACGACAACTGAAAGTTCGTAAAACGATAACGGCTTAGTATGCAACAATTTTTGAAGAAATGGTACATAGATGGCGGCGAGTTGGAGGACGACGGCAGACAAGGTGGCAACGATGAGAAAAGGATTACCGAAAGAGTGACGTGAGAAAATCGTCTCGTTTTCCGAGCGCACGTTCCAAGCGTTGAACCATTGAAAAACGGCGAGTGCGGTCATGGCCATCGTGGAAGCTTTTACAAAATCGGCGTGATAGTACGAAGCGAACAAGAAGATACTGCCCACCGCCATCACAATTCCCATGTATGACATGCGGAAGATTGCGAGCCTGTCGAACAGTGTGCGGTGACGAATTTTTTGGCCGCTGCGATTATCGCCGGTAGTACCGCGCGCACTCTGCCCGCGCATTTTTTCCGTCTCAAGACCGAGGGCAAAAACGAAAAAGCCGTCGGTCACTAAATTAAGCCAAAGAATTTGAGTTGGAAAAAGCGGCAACGGAAATGCGAGTAGAAGGGCGAAAAGAACAGTAAATAGCTCGCCGAAGCCCGTTGAAAAAAGATAGAGAATGACTTTTTTGATGCTTCGATACATGTTGCGACCTTCATCTATGGCGGCCACGATGCTTTTGAAATTGTCGTCGAGAAGAACGATGTCGGCCGCTTCTTTGCTCACTTCTGTGCCAATCTTCCCCATCGCCACACCCAAATCGGCGGCTACTAGTGAGAGCGCGTCGTTCACGCCGTCGCCCGTCATCGCTACGATCTCGCCATTTTTGCGATAGAGATTGATGAGTTGGAGTTTTTCATCTGGCGAAATGCGCGCAAACACAGACACGCGCGACAAACGCATGAGCAATTCTGTTTCGTTCAACTCGCGCAAATCTTTGTCGGTAAGCACCTCATCGTCATCGCGAAAAATTCCCGCTTCGCGCGCAATTGTTTCGGCCGTCACTTTATGATCGCCGGTAATCATCACCACTTTGAGCCCACGCTCGCGGGCCGCTTCCACTGCTTCACGCACACCCTCGCGCAATGTGTCACGCATACCAAAAATGCCCACGAAAGTGGCTTTATTTTCGGCGTTGATTTTTTCTGGTTCAAGTTCGCCTTTGAAAGCCGGAATTACTGCTGTAGCAATCACCCGCTGACCATTTTTCGACATCGCATGAATCTGTTTTTCAATTTCTGTTTTGCGGGCGATTGTGAGAGTGAGCGCTGACGATTTCGCCGGCGAAGAATCTGCACCATTCGCCGCAAACCACTGCTTATTACAAAGCGGCAAAATAGCTTCCGGTGCGCCGACGATGGTCATAAATTGTTTGCCGCCAACGTTGTGAAGCGTGAGATGATATTTTAATTTCGAATCAAAGGGCAGTTCGGCAATTTGTGGTGAAGCCACTTCGAGCTCATCTTTTTTTAAACCCGTTTTCTCACCGAAAACTAAAAGTGCTGCTTCTGTCGGATCGCCAGCCACATGCCAAATTTTTTCCTGTTCATTAAAAGCCACACGAGCCGACGCGCAAAAAGTGGCGATTTTGCCCATGAATGCGATCTCCGCCGTCGAAATCTCCGCACCATCCAGCGAAATCTGCCCTACCGGCTCATAACCACTGCCGTCGACTGAGAATTTTTTGCCAGCCACCCAAACCGTCTCCACCATAAGCTCGTTTTTGGTGATCGTGCCAGTTTTGTCGACGGCGATGACAGTTGCCTGACCAAGCGCCTCCACGGCATCGAGATTTTTTACGAGCGCGTTTTGTTTAGCCATTCTGTACGCACCGCTCGCAAGCACAATTGTAATGACGATCGGCAAACCTTCAGGAATGAGCGACACAGCGACAGCAACGGCCGTGAAAAACATCGTGCCCGCAGAGTTGCCTTGCAGAAACCCCAGAATAAAAACCAGCGCGCTCGCCACCAAAGTACCAATCGCCACGAGCCTCGAGAGTTTGCGAATATCTTTTTTGAGCGGAATTTCAGTGTTGAGCGTAACGATCTGTTTGGAAATTGCACCAATGACTGTTTTCACGCCAGTAGAAACAACAACCGCCTTAGCAAAACCAGCGGCCACGAAAGTGCCTTTGAAAACCATATTTTTCTGATCGCCGAGCGCGATGGAGTTGGCGGCGTCATGTGCGCCGCGCGAGCTCGCGCGCGAGATTGTCTCGATAGATTTTGAAACCGGAATAGACTCGCCCGTCAAAGCCGATTCATCTACCCCAAATGTCCTCACTTCAATGAGCCGCGCATCGGCCGGAATTTTGTCGCCTTCGCGAAGCATTATTATGTCACCCGGTACAATTTCTCCGTCAGCCAAAGACATTTCTATGCCGTCGCGAATTGCTACCGCTTCGGTTTTTGCAAAAGAACGAAGTGCGAGAAGTGTATTGTGCGCGCGACCTTCCTGATACAAACCAATAAATGCGTTTATCAAAAGCACGCCGAGGATGACGAAAGAGTCGGTGAGATCGCCCAAAAAATACACGACGACGCTCGCAATGAGCAAAATATAAATGAGAGGACTCGCAAATTGGCGCGAAAATAATTTTAAAACGCTCGGGCTTTCTGGCGCAGGCAATGCATTTGCGCCGAAAGTTTTCAAACGCTTCACCGCTTCAATAGAAGACAAACCTTGCTCGGTCGCACTCGTCGCAAGATTTAGATTTTTAAAAATATTGGCAACACTTTCTGCGTACCAGTTGGAATTCGCCATGATTAGTTAGCGCTAAAATTCGCGCGCTCGGCCGCGCCACTACCCGCGTTTTTCCCGCACCACACAAAAAACAAAATTAGAATGAAAGCTGTGAGCGCCATCGTCGGGATGGTGATGTAGCCGTATTCCATAATGTAGAGAATTGAACACGTGCCGCCTTCAGCTGTGCACGGCGTGAATGAACGGCCACCGAGCTGGGTGTATGAATGATAGAGCGAAACAAGCCCGCCGAGCACCGAAAGGCCAACGAGATATCGCATTGTGCTTTTCAAACCCTCGCCGCGATCTTTGTAGTACATCGCCAAAGCAATTATGAGAATTTGTGGATAGAGCATGATGCGACCGATCCAACAAAGCACGCACGGCTCGTAGCCGAGCACTTCAGAAAAAAACAGGCTCCCACCAAGACCAGCGAGCGATACGAGCAAAGCCAACCCGAGCATATGACGACCCAAGAAATTTTTCACCGCCAAAATTGCCGGAATTTTTAGCCAATAACCCACGAAAAAAATCACCAACGCAACATGACTAGCGAGAGCCAGAAAAACATTTGTGGAAATTACAATTTGAGAAAGTTGCATAAAATTGGCGGCCACGCGGCCGCAAAAACCGCTTACTGCGCCGAGTGCGCCACCGACAAAGGACAACTCGTCTTATCGGCCAATTCTTGAAGTGTGAAAACTTTCACCTCGCGAGTGCCGTCGGCAAATTCCCATGTTGGATAACCTTTAATGCCGGCGTCGGCGCAGACCGGAAGCGATGGACCCTGCTGGCCGGGTGGTGAGCACTCTATATAAGGCAAGAGCTTGGCTGATGCACCAAAAACGGCTTTCTGATCTCTACAGTGCGGACACCACCATGCGCCATAAAACCTTACGCCTTTGTCGGCAATACATTGCGCTAAAGTGTCGTATTTGCCCGGACCAGACGGCTTGGTGAGAATCCAGATAACGCCACCGAGAATAATAAGTGCGATTAAAATGAAAACGAGGGATTTTAGTTTCATTAAAACATTATACCAAATATAAATAATTTAGATAAAACCCAATTCATTTATCAATTTATAAGTATTCCCATGCAATAAAAGACCTTTATAAGAAGCGATGCTTCCCGGTGACTGGTTTTTACTAATATTTTTTATCATTCTTCGCTCAGTCACTTTCCTGACAATTTTATGATCAGAGAAATGCACCCAGCCAAGAAAATCAACGCCCGAAGAAAAAGTCTTTACAAAAACTTTATCAGGATGAAGTGATAATTTTAAATTTTTTTCTAAAAATTCAGCGATTTTGGGAATCATGTTAAGTAAGTGATTCCGATCTTGGTCGAGAATTACAAAATCGTCGGCGTAACGAATATAATATTTTGCTTTTATTTTATGCTTCATGAACTGATCAAATTCATTCATGTAAATATTTACAAAAAGCTGTGATGTGAGATTGCCAAGAGGTAGACCAACACCTGGGCGTGTGGAATAAAAACTTCCAATAATTTCTGACAAAAGTTTTAATACATTTTTATCCGAAATATACAGGCCAAGAATTTTTAGAAGAGTTATTTGATCTATTGATGCAAAAAATTTGCGAATATCGCATTTCAAAACCCAAACAGTTTTTGTGTGATTTTTGGATGCCTCAAAAGCAAAAGATTTGAATCGCGCCATCGCTTTATGCGTGCCTTTATTTAATCGACAAGAATAAGAGTCAGGTGCGAATGTTTTATCGAAAAAAGTATAAAGTTTTCTGTAAATAGCGTGATGTAATAATCTATCTCTCACACTTGCCTTGTGAATCTCGTGAAATTTTGGATCGAAAATGGTAAACGGTTTATAAAAAGAGTGAGTGTATGTTTTTGCAACCAAGTCTCTATGAAGCAACATCATATTGCCCATAAGATTTCGCCCAAATTCTTGCACATCTTTTCGGTTGCGTTTACCATTTACAAATTCACCCCACGCTTCGAGAAGATTCTCGATGGAGATGATATCCTTATATTTCAGTTCGAAATGCATTTAGTAAAATATTACAACACAAAAAATAAAACCATGAATACCCCCCCCCGCAAAATTACTCCCATTGTTGCAAAAAATGAAAGAGGTTTATTTAATCTGGTATAGCTATTATCAAATTCTACCAAAAACACATCGTCACTCGCTTGGTCAAAAAATCGACACTTTATTTGTAGAAATTATTGAAGCAATCGCTGTTGCAAGTTTTTTAAATCGCGAAGAAAAACATCCGTGGGTCCGACTCGCAATCCGCAAATTGGATGCTCTAAAAGTATTGCTCATGGTTCTATGGGAAACAAAATCGCTTGATAATAAAAAATATATTGCTTTATCACTAAAAATTGATGAGATTGGTCGAATGCTCGGCGGATGGAATGGACAACTAGTAAAACAAAACTCCCCCGCCACAAAGACGGAGGAGAAATGAAATGATTTGCGACGGACAAACACGAAACGGTTGTCAGCATTCCAGACATTGTCAGGGTTGCCGTTGTTAGCGTTGAGCCACAGCTCATCGTTGTCGTGTTCGATGCTGAACACGTTGAGGTTGCCGTTCGAGTCCGTTATATATAGAGCGCCATCCATGCCACCACCCAGCGTGAAAGCTTTTGGCTGATCTTCTGGGTTGTATCGTATTCGGTATCTTAAATACCCTAGCGCTCCATACCAAGTATTTTCATTTTTTATGAAGTTCTACATAAGCCCTCCGTCCGAAACCGTAATCGCGGACGCTCTCAGCTTATGGATACTGGATTCGGTAGCGAGAAACCTTGATCTCCCGCGCATTCACCTACTACCACTTTTTATTTTATCAAATTATAAAAAATGTAAAAGAAAAACCCCGAGCAATGCCCGAGGCTGAAGTTTTTCACTACTTCAAAGTGTTGCGACAAAATTGTCGCGAACTAAGGACTAAGGTCAAAGGATCCAAAAGATCCGAGTGACAAAGTCCTAAGCACTACTTGCGACGGACAAACACGAAACGGTCGTCAGCATCCCAGACATCGCCAGGGTCGCCGTCGTGAGCGCCGAGCCACAGCTCACCGTCGTCGTGCTCGATGCCGAACACGCTGAGGTCGCCGTGCGAGTCCGCGATAGACTCCGTGGCAATGATGAGCCACTCACCTTTGGGCTGGTCGGTGTACTGCAGGCGCAGTTGCGGGCCAACCTCGTTGGGACAAAGCTCGAGACCAAGTTCCTGTGCCTTTGCACAGATTTGGTCGTACCTAGCTCCGTCCTTGAAGCCGAGTTCGGCCACTGACAGGTTGACCAGGTTGACTTCTTGCTCGGTCTCGCTCGCGGTAAACGCGGGCTTGCCGAGGATGTCGTTCGCCCAGTCGCCGACTTTCATTCCCGCCGCCTTGATGGCAGTGCGAAAACCTGCGGCATCCTTGATGCCAGTGCCGAGCTTGAGGGTCTTCCAGACCTTCATCGTCGATGGCATCTTTGGGAATGCCCTGTCGAGCAGACCCTTGAGTTCCAAGAGTCGCTCATAAAGCATCCCGTGCCACGAAACGTGACCCGTCTGACGTTCGGCGAGAAGCGCAAGCGGTCGCTTGAGGGCTTCCTCGAGTTTATCGAGACTGCCGCTCTTCGCGTCGTTCTTGGTAGCGAGAGTCGTGGTTGCCACGATGACTTCATCGCGAAGCACCTCTCTCACCCTTTCCTCACCGCCGACCTTCTTGACCAGGGCATTCAATTCGCCACCAGTCAGGTTGGCTATCGCAAAACGCTCTTTCGTTGCAGTCGTCATGGGAGTCTCCTTGGGCTCATTTGCCCATTTTCTGATTTCCTCTCATCCGAGGCGGAGCAATGACCGAAGTAGTCATAGCCAGAAAACACTGAAAAATCAGGGTCTTTTGGCTATGACTACTCGCAAGTAGTTTCAATGTTCTATCTTTTTGTAGTATACACCCAAATTGGCTTTCTGTCAAGCTCACTCAGCTCGGCGGGCATATTAAACAAACTCTTCAAAACATCTCCTCGTCGCTGGCCAAATGAGCATTTTTTCCATGTCGGATTTTGTAAACCAACCATGATCGGCAATTTCGCTGTCGTTCATGCGCACTCGGCCGGAAGAAATTTCGCATAGCCACCAGTGCGTCGTCTGATCCCCCACATCGCCCGGCGTTTCGGCAATTTTTCGCGTTGGACGCACGAGCACATCGAGCTCTTCTTTCATTTCGCGCACGAGCGCCGTTTTTTCATCTTCCCCATTTTCCAAATGCCCGCCCGGCGGATACCAATAGCCCGTAAATCGCCCAAAATCTTTTTTCGATTTTATTAAAAGAAATTTTTCGACGCTCGCCCTCGCGGCGGCGACAGCGTATGCGCCTCTGCCGGCGCCACTTTTAGCTTTTTTAGAAATTATGCCAACGACGACGTGTTTCATTTTTTAAATATGAGACCTAGCGGCGATGCCAAAATAATCAAAATATTTTTGTAAATCAACGAGCTTGGTGCCATACTCTTTGCCGCCTAAAATTGCGTCGCAAAAAAATTCGCGCGCTCGGCCGATTTCCTGAAGCCGCCCTTTTCCACCGCCATTTTTACTTCCACTTTTACTGTTCTCTCGCCAGCGTTTGTCTGAAAGAGTTAAATCGAACAATTCCAAAGCTCTGTCTGAAGCCGCATCGAAAAGTTTCTTATCTTTTCCCTCCTGTCTGGTCGCTCGCGAAACTTCACTGCCAATATTCCCCATTTGTTCTGATAGAGAAAGCTCGCCCCATCGTCCAGCGGCTAAATTTTTGTGAATTGGTGGTGTCATCGCGGCAATTTTTTATCGAATCACGATTTTTCCAACAATTTCTCTTATTTTCTCTTTAATGGCCGCATCTCCCACACCCCTCGTCCTGTTTCCAAGCGCCGGCTTAAGATTGATCATCGAATCAAATTCAATAAAATCTTCTTCGTCAAATTTGTCTGGATAAATGTTTATGCCCCAAATATTGTTGTGCGAAGCTCTATTATCTTTCTCCATAAGCGTTGTTTCAATATCAACATGAAGCTCGCCACCAATGGCTACCGTTCCATTTTCAATATCAACTACCGCTTTTATCATGTCGCCAAAGCCTTCGGCGGCAATTCTTCGGAGCTCGGCGACAGTAATGGGTTTTTCTAGAATTTGGATTTCAAACATGTCTTTATTTTAACAAAAATTTTATGCGCCATGACACTTCTTATACTTCTTTCCACTTCCACAAGGACAAAGTTCATTACGACCAACCTCTGGCACGCCGGAATTTTTTGCCGCAGACGCGGCAGAATTTTTCACATCACCACTCGGATTCGCTGCACCACCCACAAGGGCGGCATTTTCGTGCACTTCGGTAAGATTTTTTGGTGTTTCGACGACGATAGTACTGCCAAGATTTGGAATGGCTTTGAGAAGTTCGTCATCCACTGCGGCCTGCATTTCTTTGAAAAGACGGAGGCCCTCTTTGCGATATTCCACGAGCGGATCGCGCTGGCCGTAGGCACGAAGATTTACACTCGATCGCATGTAGTCCATCACTTCAAGATGTTCAACCCAAAAAGTGTCGATGATTTGTAAAAAAGCTTGACGAAGCACCGAGCCAAAACGCTCATCGCCAAGTGCGGTGCGTTTGTCTTGGATAATTTTTTGAAAATCGGGCGGCGGAGTATTGTTGGAACCGTCATCAACAAAATTTATATCATCCGACGGTACAACACCTGCAACGACCTCGTTAACCTCCGCAAAAATCTCTTCGGTAGAACCAGTAAGAATTTTTCGGCGGCGATTGTAGACAGCGGCGCGTTGGACGTTTAACACATCATCAAATTCGAGAATGCGTTTGCGGGCATCGAAATTAAAACCCTCTATCTTTGTCTGCGCTGACTCAAGCGAGCGCGTGATCATGCCGTTTTGGATTGGTTCATCTTCAGCCAAGCCCATACGGCCCATGAGTTTTTTTACCGTGTCTGACGCAAAAACGCGCATCAGAGTGTCTTCGAGGGAAACAAAAAATTGTGTTTCGCCTTTGTCGCCCTGGCGACCAGAGCGGCCGCGGAGCTGATTGTCGATACGACGTGCTTCGTGTCGCTCGGTACCGATCACGAAAAGCCCGCCCATGGCTTCCACCTCATCACGCATTTCCGGTGTGGCTTGAATGCCGCCAAGCTTAATATCCACACCGCGGCCAGCCATGTTGGTGGCAATAGTTACCGCGCCTTTGCGACCGGCGGCGGCAATAATCTCACCTTCTTTTTCGTGATTTTTAGCATTCAAAAGCTCGTGCTTAATGCCTTCGTTTTTTAAATAGTCGGAAAGCAGTTCATTTTTTTCAATCGAAACTGTACCCACGAGCACCGGTCGGCCGGTGGCATTTAGCTCTTTGATACGCTTCGCGGTTGCCAAAAATTTGCCGTGTTCCGTTTGGAAAATGAAATCGTTGTGATCGAGGCGTTGCGGCGTTTTATTTGTAGGGATAGCAAAAATATCCAAGCCATAAACCTTGAAAAATTCTTCTTTCGAAGTGAGCGCTGTACCCGTCATACCCGCGAGCTTTTTATATAGACGAAAATAATTCTGGAAAGTGATAGACGCAAAAGTCCGCGACTCTTGCTCAATTGGTACACCCTCTTTCGCTTCAATGGCCTGATGCAAACCTTCCGACCATCTTCGGCCCGGCTGCATGCGGCCGGTAAATTCATCAACAATGATGACTTGATTGTCTTTCACAACATAGTTTCGGTCGCGCAAATAAAGAGCCTTAGCTTTGACCGCCGACTCCAAATGATGCACATACTTCATGCTTTTTTCGGTGTAAATATTTTCCACGCCGAGCTTTTTCTCAGCGTAATCGATACCTGCTTCGGTGAGAGAAATGGCGTGAAGTTTTTCGTCGAGTGTGTAGTGATCATTTTCCTGCATGCCGACGGCAATCGACGCGAATTTTTCGTACAGTCTTTCCGACTGATTGAACGGTGCAGAAATAATGAGCGGTGTACGCGCTTCGTCTATTAAAATAGAATCAACTTCATCGACAATTGCATAATTGTAGCCGCGCTGGCGCAAATTTTGCGGATTATATTCAATGTTGTCGCGCAAATAATCAAAACCGAATTCATTATTCGTTCCATATGTAATGTCTGCTGCATACGCCTCTTTGCGCGTACATGGTCGCAAAAATTCGTGGACAACCTTAAATGAGCCGAGTTCGTCGCGTTCACTGTCTAGGTTTTTCGCGTCACCGTCGCCTGCGTCGACATTTTTTTCCGCGGCGTTTATGTGCGCCGCATCATACAAAAAAGATTGATCGTGATTGATCACACCCACAGAAAGTCCGAGCGCATTGTAAATCTGTCCCATCCACACGGCGTCGCGGCGAGAAAGATAGTCGTTCACCGTCACCACATGCACACCGTCGCCACGCAAAGCATTTAAAAACGCGGGCAGTGTGGCGACGAGAGTTTTTCCTTCACCAGTGCGCATCTCCGCGCCGTTGCCTTTGTGCATAACAATGCCGCCGATAAGCTGAACATCGAAATGTCGCTGACCGAGTGTGCGCTTCGATGCTTCACGCACAAGGGCAAAAGCCTCGGGCAAAATTTCGTCGAGTACAGTCTCTAAATCTTCCGGCGCTGAGTCCTCTTTCGTGGCCGCTTTCACCCGCGCGCGTAGATCGGCCGTTTTAGCTTGCAGAGCCTCGTTTGAGAGCTTTTCTATATCAGCCTCCAGGGCATTAATTTCCTCGACTAGGGGCAAAAAAACCTTTGTTTCTTGGCCTCCAGAGCCGAAAAGTTTTGAAATTATAGACATAAAAAGATATAAAAATCGGGCTTATTGTAACACAAAAACACACATAAAGCCCAAAACAAAATCCTCCAATTTCGGAGGATTTTGTTTTTTCGAAAATTACGAAAATCTCTTGAACACTCTCGGCTGTTTAAGGCCTTGAATGCCGCAAAAATTTATCGGCGACGCTTTGTTGCTTTTTTCTTCGCCTTTGTCTTTCGCTTTGTAGTCTTGCGCTTGGTTGTGCGCTTTGCTTTTTTCTTCATTTTTTTTGCGCGTAGAACGCGAATTATTGATAAGCTCGCACTTGTGTTGGATCGAAAAATAAAATCTTTTTTCTTTTATTTATTTCAACAAAGCCGAGAGAGTTTGTGGCCTACGACCATTACTAATTATGCGCTCAATTTGTTTTCAAAACAATAATTTTGCGCACGCAAATGTGGATAACTAAAAAAATATTTTCGCGCGATGTTTACGCCGCGCGATTTTTTATTTTTTCATTACTCACCCACTCTACTTCTGGTTCTAAAATTATTTTTGTTTTTTCTTTTACGATGAGTGCGATTGTCTCCGCGAAATTTTTTATATCGCGCGATGTTGCACCGCCACGATTCACAATAACAAGCGCTTGATTTTCATATGTCGAAACTTTTTCTGTGCCGCGACCAGCAAGCCCTGCAATATGATCGATAATCCACGCGGCAGAAACTTTTAGCTTACCCCCACCCACCGAATGACCAGGCAAAAGTGGAAATTGCGCGCGAATTTCAGTGGCACGAGTCTCACTTATAATTGGATTCTTAAAAAACGAGCCGGCATTGGGTACAATTTCCGGATCGGGCAATTTTCGACGGCGAATGACGATGACTGCTTGGCGAACATCTTGATTTGTCGGCGCGGAAATATTGGCGTTTTCTGGAGAAAAATATTGTGCCAAATCTTTGTATGAAATATTTGGCCGCGCGGATTTTGCCAAACTTAAACAAAGAGCAATTTTTGTAATAATAAATTTTTTACCAGCCGGAGTTTTAAAAACACTCATCCGATAATCAAACTGACACTCATCGCGAGTCATTCGCACAAATTTTCCACTTTCAACATCAAAAACTTCGACCCATTCCAAAATATTTGAGAGCTCAACACCGTACGCGCCGATGTTTTGCACCGCCGCGGCACCCACGAGCCCTGGTATGAGTGAAAGATTTTCCAAGCCGCCCCAACCACGCTCAACAGTGTCGCGCACTAAGTCATCCCACTTTTCGCCGGCGCTCGCAATTACCAAACTTTTATCTGCGCCCGTATCCGCCGTTTCTACTGCTTCATACTCAATTCCCTTTTCAACTATTTTTATAACCACCGCATCGAACGGATCATCAGACACTAGCAAGTTTGAACCTGCGCCCAGAAAAAACATTGGCAAATTTTTTGCCTGCGCAAAAGCTACTGCCTCGGGCAGTTTTTTTGTGTCGGAAATAGTTATAAAAAAGCGTGCTGGCCCGCCGACTCTAAATGTCGTGAGCGAAGATAACGGTACAGATTCTTGGATATCCATGAAGTAAATTCCGCCCTGTCGCGGCCGCCGGCTGCGAGCTCCTAAACAAATGTCTATGTGAGTGCTAACCGGCGGCCATGGCAAAGCGCAATGATTTTCACTTCAAGGCGCGATCGGACCATTAAATGATAACAAAACTTCAAATATATAAACACACCCTATTCAAGAAATATTTAAAAAATTATAAAAACCATACTCCGCCGCCGGCGAGACCAGAAACGCAAAACCCCGCCGAAGCGGGGCCTTACGCAGACATTCGTTTGTTTGGGCTAGCGGTTGGCTAGCACTCACAAGAGGTATCCTAGCAGATTCGAGTAAAAATGTCAAGCCCTTGGTCAGTAGAGTTGTGCACACCTCCCTACGGATTCCTGCCCGCCTGAATTTCTTTTATATAATAATCGGCTTGATTTTTGGTCGCCGGAATTATCTCACCGACACGGCGAAGCTCAGAAATGGCGGCTGGTCTGTTGCCTGCTCTCAAATAAGCAGCGGCTAAAGAAAAATAGTGCTGAGGATTTTCTGGATCGATTTTTATTCTCTTCTTAATAATCTCAGCGGCCCGAGAATACTCACCAACGGCAGAAAGAGCGATCAAAATTCTCTCCTCAGAGGCAATTTCTCTTTCTTCAAGATCGGCTAGCAAATAATCGGCGAGCTTTAGATCTTTGGCGTATATTGCGCCGATAGCATACATAACTTTTGCCTCACCAAACTCCGGCGCCGAGTCGTAAGCCATCTTTAATTTTTCTAGAGCCGCCTTTGGGTTGCCACTATTTATATAGGCTGTGCCGAGTTCAAAAAAGATTTGCTGTTTTTTTGGCGAAGTTTCGAGAGCTTTTTCTAAAACGCTCACAGCGTCATCAAAACGCTCGAGTCGAGCCAACAAACTGCCGAAAAACAAAAGGTAGCGGGTATCGTTTGGAGTTTCGCTTATTTGAATTTCATATTGCCTGACCGCTTCATCTTGAAAAGCCTTGCGAGTCTCTGAAGAAACCCCGTCGGCTTGAAATTTATTTAGATTAAAAAACATTTGCTCGCGAATCTCTGGGTTGCCGAAAGTATTTAAATCGAGAGCTTTGTTGAAATTTGCGAGAGCAACCTCGGCAGTTAATTTTTGATCTCTTGAGGAAGCGATGGCATCTAGAAGCGTCCGATTGGCAGAAAGTGGTTTGATATTGACGGTGTAAATCATAAAAATCATCGCCAAAAAGACTACTGGCACGAGTACCATTTGGGCCACATTTTTATTTTCAGCCACACTATTTAGCCAACCGATAGCCGCTTTGGATTTTGTTGAATCAAAATGGAAAAATGCGAGCAGAGAAAAAAGATAAATGTAGCCCATCAAATTGTCGAAAACGAAAATACTTTGGAATATATAGCCGGCGATCAGACCAAGAAAAATCGCTTTTTCTTTTACACTAAGCGAACTGCGGAGAGTGTAGAAAACTAACGCCGCCAAAATGGCTAGGTATGAGAGAAGGCCGAGTAATCCGCCAGCGATTAGCCAATCGAGAAACGCATTGTGTGTGCGGTCGAACCAAGACTCTTGATTGAACATGGCCGGATTGTAGTGCTCGTTGAAAACATAATTGAAACCTTCCTGACCCCAGCCGAGAATCGGTCTCTCTTTAAAACCTTCAATTGCCATCGGCCAAACGAAATAACGGCCTTGAGATTTTATTTCGCTCGGTGATAGCGAAGCGAAGCGAGCGAGCACCGGACTTTTCTGCACAAAGTCAGAACCGCGAGCCAACCAAAATCCACCCACGAGAACCGCAAGAACGACCAGACCACCAATCGCAAACTTGCGGACTTTTTTATCCTGACGCTCAAAAATCGCAATAATGAGCGCGGTTAAAATTGCTCCGCCAACGAGACCGAGAATCACGCCTCTACTAGCCGTGTTGTAGAGAATAGTGGTCTGCAGGGCGATTGCCACGAGATATAAATAGCGCGACCACGCAAAATCGCCGCCATCGCGCGCACGGCCGCGTGTGCGGTCGTTGCGATCATTTTCATTTTGCCGCGGCGATCTTACAAAAAGAAAAACGGCGAAAAAGATATTGAAAAGCATGTAGACGGCCAAATAAATGGCGTTGCCCATCGTGCCGTCTAGGCGCACACCACCCTGATTGATAACCATTTTTCCTGCGAGCTGAAGGAAACCATAAAAACACATGATGATGCTCGCGATGACAGAAGTGTTTAAAAACACTCGCCAAAGTTTTTCGGTATTTAATACGCTACTAACCACCAAAAAATACATAAAAACGTGAATAAGGGTCAAAAAACCTTCCATGCGTTCGTAATTACTCCAAAAACTTTTATATGGATTGATGCCAAAAAAGTCGGCCACACCAATAATGGCCACAAAAGCCGTCACTGCCACCAAAATCCAAGAGAAGCGCGGCAAAAAAGTGCGTTCCCGCACAGCGAGCAAAACCCAAAGCGCAAAAATAATTTCCACACCGATTCTAAAAGTGAAAGCTTTGCCAGTGATGAACGGAAAAAATTGCGAGTCGGTGACGATAAAAGGTATGAAGAGAACGGCGAGGAGGCCGGTGATGAGGGTGCGGCTAAGAATCTGTTTAACAGACATAGAGAATAATATAGCACAAAACAAACCCCACCTAAGCTGAGCAAGAAGGTGCTATAGAGTTTGTTCAATAATATTATGTACATGAATTATTCCAGTTAACTGTTTTTTAGAATTGACCACAAAAATACTAGTTATTTTGTAGTTTTCCATGGTAGACAATGCGATTTGTAGTGAGTCTTCTTCTTGAACACACTTGGGTTTTGAGGTCATAACATCTTTCGCCAAACACTCATCCATCTTATTACTTTGCAAAATAAATCTTCTAATATCTCCGTCGGTGATAACGCCCACGACATTATCTTGAGAACCAACCACTGCGGTTACCCCGAGGTTTTTATTATTTATTTCTTTTATAGCATCCAAAAAACTACTCGTTTTTTTTACCTTCGGAACTTTGCTACCGCTTATCATACTATCTTTAACCTGTTTAAGACGTAGACCAAGTGAACCTCCGGGGTGATACACGGCAAAATGTTTATCTTTAAAAGCACCGTTTATTACGGCTGCAACAATCATGTCGCATATAACCAGCGTGGCTGTTGTCGATGCCATCGGGGCAAAACCATTCGGGCTCCCCTCACTTTCAACGGGAACTTCTACACAACAATCTGAAATTCTCCCGAGAGAAGAGCCCTTATTTTTGCAAAGCACAACAACGGGAACATTAAAATTTTTCTTGGCGTAGTTAACGATACTTATAACCTCTTTTGATTCTCCGGAAAAAGATAGAGCGATCAAAACATCTCCCTTCGACAATATACCGAGATCACCATGTAAAGCTTCGGTTGGGTGGATATAAAAAGCTCGCTCGCCAAGAGAAACTAGTGATGCTGTAAACTTTTGACCAATAAACCCCGACTTTCCGATACCAGTCACAACAATATCTCCTTTTCTATCTTTAATTGTTTTTGCTGCCCGAATAACATCTGTAATAGAACCATCCAAACCTCTCAAAGCATCCTTAGCTGCATCAAGTGTTTTTCTTGCTCGATTCTCTGTATTTTTTCCTTTCATGTTCTATAAGGTATCACATGTTTAATATCACGACGAAGAATTCATTGGATTTTATTAGACATCAACTGCTCCACCTTATCAACCGCCCATGCACTTCCATTTTTATGTGGATCTCCAAAATATTGTTCCTGGAGATCGAGGAGGGTTTTACGTGGAATTGTATGAGCATAATGTATTCGAGCAGTTAATTCTTCTGGGTTTTCAGCAAGAAAAATGCGCCGATCCTCTGATTCAGCCATACGATAATAATCTCCCCATTTGTGCGTATAGATAAAAATTGGAGTCCTGAGCTGAAGCAACGCCTCAAGAACACCGGTACTATGACACCCAACAACGACATCATTACTTTCAATAGCATCCTGCATATTTCCTTTAATTATTTTGATATTTTTAGAATTTAGGATGTTCGGTTCATTCACCAAAAGCCAATCTTCAAACCCATCACGAAATGGTCTGAATTTTATTGTCAATTCAATATCTGATCGATTCATAAGCTTTTTTAGATATGGCATCACCTCGAGGGGCACGGCGGTCTGCTCGCCGATAAAGAGAACCCTTATCCGACCATAATCATGGCGGTTGTCTTCGACTAATTCGATCTGACGAACCAGGGGTCGCATCGGACCAGAGACATGTAATTGTGCTGGTTTGTATGTAAAGCTTTCTTTAATATAGTGCGCCCGCCACCACTCACTCCATACACCATAAACATCGAGTGAGAGACTTTTTTTGCCATCAAAACCCGTCATGTAATCGTATGGGGTAGAGTGACGCGAAGCAACACCATGAAGTATTCCCACTGTCGGAATATTGTTCAGTTTACACCCTAATACGGTGTGGAAATTCCTTTCAAGGGCGGCTGTAAACAAACCGACTCTAATTTCAATGATGCGCAAAATTAATTTCATAATCTGTATTGCCCAAATGTCATCATTTACCCTGATTAAATAACTGGTTACGATCATGAGTTTAAACCGCTTTTCTGGAGATGTTTCCGAATCGAATATGTGAGAACCAAATCTTCGCAGAGCCGACCTTCGTCCACCAGTAACTATGCTCAAAAATCTCCCCATAGAGGCAACGGCCTCAGAATAAATAACCGGACGCCTTCTTATAAACACATGCTTTAATAGCGTTTTCCAGGACTCCAAACTTCTGATAAATTCAACAAAGGAAATATCCCTTCTTCTTAATTCTTCGTAAACGAATTTCATTCTAAAATCATAATCTCGTGATTTTTCTAATTTATCACCAATAAAAACCAATAATCGACATTTTTTAAATGCCAAAACAAGCACACTAAGCGCGGTGACAAAAATTTGAATAAAAATTCCAAAAGGAATGTGGGTATTTTTTTTAAATCCTGATTCATTAAGAATTTTCATTTCCCGCCAATAACCATAGAGGTAACAAGAGAATAAATTTTTGTTTGGTGGTCGATAAAAAGTAACCTTCTGAAACTCTTTAAGGTATTCGAGCAATCTTTTATACTGAGTGTATGGAAGACAAAAGTGATAAAAAAAATTATTATAATTAATCCACCACAACTCATAACCCTTATAAATAAAAGATTTTGAGACAGGGTTGCCATCTGCAAATGATATTTTAGGAAGCTCTTCGAGCATCGCACTGGCTTCGTAGACACTACCTGGATCAATAAATGTATCGAGTTCAGCAAAATCATAGCCCAGGGTATGCACATGATTTTTAAACATTTTTGGAGCAACAACTATGGTAAATTTTTGTACAGATAAACTTTTTAGACGAGGAAAACTTTCTCCGAAAACGACGAGTGCAGTACCTTTGATCTTTTTGTCACCCTCACTAAATTGATTGGGCATTATCATTATTTTTATCCAACAAAATTTTATATACCGAGATCAAATATTGAATTTTAGACTTTATATTGAATTCAGCTTCCACTCTTTCTCGACTGGCTTTTCCAAAACTCTCTCTTTTGGACGGAATACGAAACAGGTCAACGACCCTATTAGTTATTTCACTTGAGTTAAAAGGATTTACCACAAAACCCGTTATATCATTCTCTATAATTTCCGGTGCACCTCCATAGCATGTGCCGACAACAGGCTTTCCTGACGCCATCGCCTCTAAGACTGTGCGCGGAAAAGAATCGAAACAAATAGATGGCACCAAAACAATATCGGCGCTTGCGTAAGCAAATTTCATTTCCTCTCTTTTTATCCAACCAGTAAAAATCAAATTGTCACCAATTCCTAATTTTTGTGCTTCTGTCACCATTTTTTGTGTATGACCATCAAGATTGGCCGTAACTAAAAGCCTAGCATCAGGAAATTCTTTGACAATTTCAACCATTGCAACGAGTACTTTTTGACCACCCTTTGCCTCGCTTAGCCGACCACCAAACAAAATATTTTTTTTATTTTCTAATTCGTGTTTACTTTTAAAGAGATCCACCGAATCTTGTGACACTGTCCACTCAGATAGATCTACCCCTGTATGAGTAATTTCCACATTGACGATACCGTTTTGCTCCAAAGCGTCTTTCAGGGCAACACTAACTGCAAAAAGCCTATCCGCGTAACGAAGGTATTTTTTAATAAAAAAATTTCGGAACGGATTCCATCTTTTTTTTGCCTGATTAAGATGATCGAGCCAAGTTGTATGATAATCGAAATTTTCCAAATATCGCCTTGTTGTTAATTTTGCAAAATTAAATGCCATGACATCGCGGCCAGTCCACACAACTACCTTGGCATACCTCTTTGCCACTTTTATGGAGTGGTACGAAAGATAAAAGTGAATGTTGTTGACATGAACCACGTCCGGTCTTATTTTTTTTAACAATTCTTCCACCCGAAGCAGGACCGGCCTGTTGTACAAACTCACATACCACCGCCACTTACTCGGATAATCACTCGCGATTTTAAAAACCCTAAGACCATTGTATTCGAACTCTCCAGCTTCTTCTTTTTTTCTGCAAGTGGTGATGACAAAAACCTCTTGACCGGCTTTTTTCATACCGGCAGCTAAGTCATATGTGGAAATTCCAGCCCCACCAAAACTCTGGGGTGGAAAATCATCTGAAAGAAATACGATTTTCATCGAGGAGAATAAATTAGCAGATCACCGAAATCGGCTTTTTTTTCAAGAAATGCATACTGATCCAACTTCCACAAGGGATCATTTTTTTTATCCCAAACAATGTATTCAACTTCATATGTCGACAGAGTATTTTGTAACCATACAGAGGTTGGAACCGAGAGAGTGGTTTTGTAAAGATCGATAATTTTTTGTATTTCTTCATCCGGGATTGCTTCGTAAGAACCGAGGAGCTCTCGGTAATGTATAACGTACACGCTTGCAGAAATAAATCCACGTTCGGCAAAAAATACACCATCAGCGTCCTCGCCCACTCCTCTTAAACGATAAAAAGTAAACAAAACATCGAGCAAACGTGACTTGGTGGCAGCAAGAGAGTAACCGGCAGCTCGATGGTAAAAAAGATTCAATGGAGTGTAAATAGCCGTCAGGTGAGAAATTTCGTCCGTGGCTAAAACCACAGATTCCTTTTCAGCATATTGATTCAACCAGTCCATAACGGTGCCATATCTCTGCCTTTCGATTGCAACTTCTCCACCGTCACGAGTGTCATTAAAATATGAAGATACTTGGATAAATACTGCCGTACCGACACTCGCCGTGATTATCAGAATCGCAAAAATCTTTTTTGTAAAAAGCATTCGACGTTTTGTTAAAAAATAGAAAACTACTATTAGCACAAAAATTATTCCGATCGGCTTGTGAAAAAACCAATGATAATGAGCCTCTTGGAGAATCTTGCCAGTCAAAATTTGCTGGTTCAATGTGAGAAATGGCGCGAGTAATAAACTTAAACCAAAAAAATATTTTTCTCTATCTTCTCTTGGAAATCCAGCAAAAAAAACGATCAGTGCAGCAATTACCGCCATTCCCACGAATACTAAATCATGATTAAAAACAATGCCTGACCGAATACTCGCCTCTTCATATACAGGATGAGATGTAACTCTATATAGATTAATAACATATGGGATTGCAACAACTAGAGCACCAACATACACTGCGGCAATCATTCCAACATCTCGCCATTTTTTTTGAATGATAAGCAACAAACCTAGAATAGCCCCGAACGCATATAGATATGTCCAAGAATAAAAATAGTTATAGAAATTTAAGCCCAAAAGTACCGCACTTGCGATTCCATATCTCCAGTCTCTGTTTCGATAAAAAATCCAGAAGGTCACAAGAAACGCGAAAAGAAAAATATAAATCATGGCTGGATTGACTGGCCTAGCTAATCGCAAAAAACTATCGGGGCTTAATCCGTGAAAAATTCTCAACAGTCCCGATAAACTTAAGACTGAGTCAGCAAGTAAAAGTACGGCGGCCGCAGAAAGAGCGGTAAGGCGCTCCCGAGAGAGCAGAAAAATAAAAGTGTAGATTAAAATAAAAGTAACAAAAGGAAGAACAATTCGGGACAATAATATTGTGTCGTTTATATCAAGTGAGAGAGCTTGACCCATATATGCCACAACCATAGATCCAAGGGGCTGAAAAAGATACGGATTATCTTTTCCATCTTTATAGTAAATACTGCCAAAATTTGGATGACCGTCCTGAACCTCTCTGACACGAGCAGACCACGGAGAATCTGGTAGAAGCTCTACACCTCGATATATATCATGGTGATCAGATCGGAAATAAATTTGTGGGAAAATGGTTATTATGGAAACAAGAAACGCAAAAATGAACGCGATTTTATGTTCTTTTAAAATTTGTCCGAGTTTTAGCATATAAAATATTCTAATCAAAAGAAAACGTCCGCTTTATTGTGTAGGTGTCGCCGTCTTTTTTTTCATCCCAGACAGGCACCATCTGACACACCGCGAATTCTTGAGCCAAAGCGTATTTTGAGCTTGGAACAGCACTGTAAGCCGATTTTGCTTCCAACAATATAGCATTTCTTGATTCGGCTCCAATCACAATATCGGTGATAGCCACCACCCGAGAACCATACTCAACATTTCGTTCAAATGCGATACCTGAGCGATTAGAATAGCTAATCATTTGAGGTCGTAAAAATTTTTTCATACTTCTTTGTAAAAAAGAAAATCTACCGAATAATAACTGCCAAACCTTGAACGCAACAGACAAAGCGGTTTTAAGCAACGGTTCTTTAATACACTTTACGAATCCCGAAACATGAAGACTACCAGGCCGGAAAGAAATTTGATTAGCATCATCAAGAATTCCTGCAGAAAAATTCCCATGATGAGAAGAAACTTCTACTGCGCTATCGTAATAATTTTTATCTTTTGAATACAACCTCAATGACCCACCTTTCTTTCCGTTTACAACCAAAAAGTATGATTCATTAACTACCCTCAATATCCCACACTCATTTAAAAATTCTTCTTTATTTACCAAAACAGGGATTTTTTGAGGAGCAACGATTAGGCCTGTGTAAATCCAATTATACAAAACATAACAAAGATACCGATCGTCGAGGTGAGTTGGAGTTATTGCACCTAGATATGGGAGAGTTTCTGATGGAATAATGTACTCAGTGTTTCGAGACATATATTCTCCGCCCGCGGTAACATCTGGAGCAATAAATTTTTCTACAAAATATTTTGCTCTCTGGATTGATTCCGTCAATGGCTCGAAATTTTTTTGTGTAATAGATAGTTTCTGGTATTTTTCAAGATAGCTTATCGTGAGGGTCAAATAACCAATGTCTGGTCCTCCGTACTCCATCCACCAGCCCTCAGGACTCTGAAGAGACATAAGATGATTTAAAAGCTGCTGAGCAGTTTCAATAAAAAAATCATTATTCCGAAGTTTGCCAACTGACGCGATTGCAAAAATTGCACCTGATACTTGATTCATAACTGTTTGTTCACTTGCCCTTATCAAAAAAATAGCAGCTCTTTCAAGAACCCCCAAAATTAACTCTTCTTCTTCTTCGATAACAACTTTATTTTTCCTAAATAAATCAATTGATTCGCTTAAGGCCGCTACGAGAAATGCCGTTGCAACATAGGAACCTTCATTTATATACCACTCATCAAACGAGCCGTTTCGTCTCTGGAGACCGGCAGTAAAACAGAACGACGCTCGAATGTATTCGAGCAATTTTTTATCTTGAAAATAATTATTCCCTTCAACATCACTGCAATACAAAAGGACGAGTGTATAAACAGCCTCTTGATAACGCGCGCAACTTATATCGTTAGTCCGATAGTGCCAATACGCACGATCAAATGACCCATACGAAACCGAGGATGGATTACGGTTAAGCTGACCGAGCAGTCTCGGAATTTGTTCTAAAGATAATTCAATGAACTTATTGCTTTTTATTTTTGACATCGGATTACAGCTATCGACCCAAGCCAACCAAACCGCTTAAAGCCCTGCAACCGAAGTAGGGCGTCCAAAGTTTTACTTATAAAATCTGTCCGCCGCTCACGATGAAGATAGCTTGAGCCCTCACTTGCAACATACTGCAAAAACATTTGGTAAATTTGTTCAAAAAAAACAGGCAGAATAAAGTAACCTTCCCATCGTATATCCTTAAAACCCTCTGCACGCAACTCACTTACGATAGAAGAGACAGAAATTGGTTTGTATGGACCAAAAAAATTAAAAATCCCTGTACGGCGGATATCTTTTCCAAAAAACATTTTTATGCATAAAAAGAAAAGTCCTAAAAAGATATTTTGCTTTCTTGAAATAATCAAAAACTCTCCACTAACGACTTTGTAAACCTGTTTCCGAACTGACGCTGGAATTCTTTCAAGTTTAAATACAATGGTACTGGCATTAAAGGCGACCTTCTTTCCATCACTATCTGAATCATCATCCAAAACCTTGGAGTTAATTTTTATGTCGAGTAGCTCCGCCGCCGCTTTGGTATATTGCGCAGTTTCTTCGCAAAGATCTAGGGTTGTTAATTCAGTATTCTCAGGAAATTCCCGTATATATGCACCATCGTAACTTAAAATGTCCTGAACTGGACCATTGTACAAAGCGAGTTCCCTTCGGACAAGCTCTCTTTCTAAGCCAGACATTATATCCATTTCCTTCCCCATAAAAGTCTTCCGACAATAGAAACGCTGATGGTTTACAAGATCCTGCCGACTCCATTTTTCGGGGTTGTAAAGGAAAGAGATTGTTCTTGCCGCCATGTAACTACCCCAATGTATAACCTCCCCAACATTTCTGCGTGGCACGGGAATTGTTGTCTGAGCCTTTTCATCAGCGTATCCTAAAAGCACAAAACAACAAATCGTTTGGCTGTCAGGAATATTGAGAACCTTTTTCACCTTATTATCTCCTCCGTAACTATTCATTGGTAGTGATCCAAGACCGTACTCAGTAGCTGCCAATAATATATGCCCGACGGCTAGAGCTCCACCTTGTATAGCCTCTTTATAATTCCAACCATCGTAAGAGACAACAACAATCATGGGGACTCGCCGTAAAAGAGTGCTTGATGCTGCTTCCTTTATTAGCCTTTCTTTTGTGGGAGCGTCCTCAACGACAGTAAAATTCCAAAGTTGCTGATTGCAATTAGTGGGAGCATGAGTGGCAACTTCAATAATCTTTTCGACAAATTCTCGTGGTACGGGTTTATTCAAAAAACTTCGAACACTTTTTCTAGATCGAACTAAATTCAAAAATTCCATTATATTTTTTTATCATCTTCTCGAACCATGTATAAATTTCGACCAGTATTCTGTCTGATCAAAAGTTCGCCTAAAAAACCCGAGGAAAAAAGCTGAATACCAATAATAACCATGAGCACTCCAAGAATAAGGAGGGGGCGATTACCAATTAAAACTCCATCAAAAATTTTTATATAAACAAGATACGCCAAAATTACTACTCCAACAAAAGAAAAAAACGTACCAATAATACCAAAAAAATGCATAGGTCGATCTATAAATCTCCTGACAAGAAGGAGGGTTATAAAATCAAAGAAACTTTTTGAGATACGCCGAAAATTTCCATACTTTGAGACACCAAATTTCCGATCTCGATGATTCACAGAAATTTCGGAGATATTAAAACCCATACTCGTAACGAGTGCCGGGATATAGCGATGCATGTCGCCATAAAGATTGAGTGATCTTGCTACTTCCGCCCGATAAAGCTTAAACCCACAGTTCATATCATGAATTCGCGTACCTGTAAAAAAACGAGTGAGTCTATTAGCAATTTTTGACACACTACGCTTAGCAAAACTGTCTACACGGTTTTTTTTCCACCCACAAACAAGATCATAATGACCTTCTTTTATATGATCTAGGAAGCGAGGGATTTCATTTGGATCATCTTGTAGGTCACCGTCAAGAGTAAAAATATATTCTCCTTTTGCCGCTCGGAAACCTGCTTGCAGTGCTTGAGATTTACCAAAATTTCTTGTTAGAGCAATAAAGCTTATCGGAGTTAGTTTTCTGAGTTCGGAAACTGTTCCATCAGTCGAGCCATCATCAACGAAAATAATTTCATACGCCACGCCCAAACGCCCAAGTACAGCCACAAGTTCTGAGTGAAGAGTAGGCACACTCCCTTTTTCGTTAAAAACAGGTATAACAACAGAAATCATCAGCATATGATGTTACATAATCTTGAAGAAGTCAAAGAGTACATAGCGAAAAATAAAGGTGCTTCCAATAACAATCACGCTTGAAATTATGGTTGGAATTCCAACGATATCTATAAACAACCAAAGAAGAAAAATGTTAAACAGAGAGACAAAGACACTTATCCAAAAATAGTGCGCAAATTTTTTATGTATAAACATCCGTCCCACAGAAGTATTTCGTAAACTAGTAAGCGTGCGTTTGAAGAAGGTGGTCGTGTCAATAGAAATCATTTTTGATATTTTAATAGAGGTCGGTAGGGTAAACTAGTTTTTATGAGGAGTAGCAACTATAATAACATAATCATCTCGCCTTAATACATGCACGGCGTGAGCCAAAATGGTTCTCACGATTGTTCGAACTGAGCCTCGCTTTTCATTATCCTGATTTGTATCATTGTTTTGCTCGAAATGATTCGAATCATTTTTATTTTTCTCTTCATTCTTACTAATTTTAAAACCGAGTCGCAAAAGAGAGTTGCTAATAGAAGCTTTCTGCCAATCAAAAGATCGATACTTAATCACAATTATCTGGTACCCCGACTGGTCTAATAATTTTATTAATGATTTTTTGTTCCAATAAAATAAGTGCTCCGGGTAAACAAGATGATTTTTGTGGTTTGTTATTCTTTGGATTGGAGCAGTCGAATTTGGTGTTTCCATTACCAAAACGCCATTCTCGGTCAAATTACTCCTGATAATTTTTAATGTCTCTCGGGGATCAGAGAGGTGTTCGAGAAGATGGAAAAGTGTGGCACCTTTAATTTTTTTTCCATTCACAACCTTTGTGAGGTCATTGATTTTACCCTGAAATACATTTAGCCCTCTTTGCTTTGAAATTCTTAAACCATTTTCACCGGGCTCCAAACCTACGCAATTTTTATAACCCCGTTCCTTAAGAGCAGTCAGAAATGTTCCGTCTCCTGATCCAAGATCATAAATATTGTCAGGCGGTAAAAATTTTCTGAGCGTATCGATTTGATCAAAAGTATTCCTCTCTCTTTTTTTCTTTTTACTATTTTGATTATCAACCTCTACGGTATCGTAATAATCATCAGGGAGGTCGAACGAAACGCGCCATGCCAAAGAACAATCCGGACAAATTAAAATCTCCAAGCCGTTCCACACCTCCGGCCTACCTGAGCAATGACATAAAATACATTTACTTGGTGCTAATTTCATTTTTTAGCTCTTTTACTAAAGAGTCAACTGTCCCAATCACTTGTGCAGCACTTATAGAATTTACTTGTCGTATTGCTTCATCATAATTATACGACTTGGCGTTAAGCACAAAAAGTTCAGGCTTTCTATCGCCTTGAGGAACAACAACCTTATTTCTAGGCCCTATCGGCGGTTGCTCATTTTCATCAATTGGTCCAGTTATATCTACAGTAGGAATTCCAAAGGCCTCTGCAATGTAAATTGGACCAGTATCAACTGAAATAAAAAGGTTAATTTTTGATATAAAAGCCTTAAGTTCGTCAACATTAAAATCTGTAACACTTACACAATTCTTTATTACCTTCAAATGTTCCAGCGTGCGATTTACTTTTTCTCTGTCATTTGGACCGCCTATTATTATTACTTTTGCCTGATGTTTTGAAGCCAGATGATCGACGACCTCTGCAAATTTTTCTTCAGGCCATTCTTTTATTTTATTACCCGCTGACGGTGAAATGGCAACGATAAAATCCTTACCCACAAGAATCCCCTGATCAACAAAGAATTTTTGCGCTCTCTTCTCTGCCTCCTGAGAAAAAGCTAAGTGTTTTTTGGTATCGACTGAAATGATTCCAAGAGACCGGAGCGCGCTCAACCTCTCAAGAGGTGCATACTTGCCGATTTCATACGGATAAGTTTTTATAAATCGTTTAAGTATTTTATATGGGCGTGTTTCTGAGGGTGAAAAGCCTCCTACTACGCTAGGGGCAACAACCAATGGAATGCGTGCAACGTAAAGTAGAACTGTTGCCAAATATGATGGACCGGTAACGACAGCAACATCTGCGTGTACTTTTTTTATCCGCAAAAGTGCCCCCTTGCTTTCAAGATCTAGATATTCATCCACAAGTCCACTTTCAGACAAAACTGCGCGTTGGAGTTTGGTGGCACCGCCCACAATTATTCGAGTACGAGGAAGATTTTTTCTTATAGCGAGAAGAACCGGGGTTCCACAAACGATATCCCCCAGCTTTCCAGTTAACACAACGACAATTGTTGATTTTTTTTTTGGTTTTTTATCTGATCTTCCTTGAGTTAGATAAACAAAAACAGATACAAACAAAAGAACAAAGCGGCTTAGTCTTTTATGGAAGTTATTCATATGGTGTGTTCAGTGACTAGTTGGCTTCCCCATCAACCAAATATGTTTGAACGTAGTCTCGAATCCCTTCTTCCAGCTCAACAAAGGGTTTATCGTAACCCGCCGCTTGCAACTTGGATATATTAGCTTGAGTCGAGTATTGAAATTTGTCCCTTATATTCTCAGGCATTTCAATAAATTCTACATTTGGTTCCATCCCACGAGCTCTGAATATAGAATTTGAAAGATCTAAGTAAGTTCGTGCCTTACCTGTCCCGACATTAAAAATCCCACTCTGCTTCGGATGATCGAGAAAGAAAAGGATCACGCTGACAATATCCTTAACATATATAAAATCCCTTTCTTGACCCCCATCTTTATAGTCAGACCTATAGGATTTAAATAATTTTACCTTTCCTGTCCGCTTTATTTGCTGGAATCCTTGGTAAATCATCGAGGCCATCTTCTCCTTATGATCTTCGTTTGGTCCATACACATTAAAAAATTTTAAGCCAACCCATTGACTCGGCTTGTTTGGACTGTTGAGAATAAATTCGTCGAACCAATATTTTGAATAGCCATACAAATTAAGGGGTTTGAGATTACGCTCATTGTCATCAAACCCCATTTCCCCACCACCGTATGTCGCAGCCGAAGAAGCATATATTAATCGCACATTCTTTTCAAAACAGTATTTAAAAATCTTCTTTGAATAATCAATGTTGTTCTCTTTAAAGTAAGCCTCGTCCTGCACAGTTGTGTCGGTACATGCTCCCAAGTGAATTATCAACTCAACATCTTGAATGTCGTTCAGAGAATTTAAAAAAACTTTTTTATCAAAATATTTTTGATATTTCAAGTTATCGAGATGTTTTTTCTTCCTATCATCATTTAGATCGTCCACAACATAAATATTTGTAAATCCTCTATCATTTAGTGCTTTGTGCACATTCGAACCAATAAAACCCGCTGAGCCGGTAATTATTATCTTTTTATCTTCTTTTGACATGGTAATTTAAAGTATATCTGGATATACATTCACTATCAACTAGCGGTAACAACCCTCACTATATTTTATTTTTTATAAAATCAGTGATAGCCACACCCCGTTTCTCCCACGTATATTTTGTCTTAGTTATCCCAGAATTATTTGAAATCTTTTCTCCTAGTTCTGGATTGCTGTAAATTTTGAGAATTGCATCAGACCAGCCTCTAGGGGTGTTGCTGTCTACAATAATAGAACCAAAACCATCAGTCAAAACTTCTTCAATACACTCGGCTCGACCAGCGATAATTGGCCTACGAGCTGCTAGTGCGGGGAACATTTTTGCAGGCGAATCTCCAACTAAATCTTTTTTACGTTTTGGAATGAGATTAGCATCAAAAGCCTGAAGATATTTTGGGATCAAACTTCTCTCTTGCCAAGGTACAAAAATCACTCGGTCTGAGACTAACGCTTTTTTGGCGATATCACGAATCCACCCCGCATTGCCGTTTAGCTCACCAACAACCACAAAAATAATGTTTTTAGGAAGATGACTCAGACTCAAAACAACATCGTCGATCTCATAATAATCGTTGTTTGGATTGATTCCGGTGACACCCGTATAGCCAACAATAAAGGCCTCCATCGGTAACTGCAACAATTTTCTGAAGTCCACCTTGCTTTTTGAATGGTCGAACCACAAATCTTCAGCCGCACTACAAAGCGAAATCAGAATATTTTTATTAATTTTTTGATAATAACGCTTGAGACCAGAGCTAATAGCAATAACACCGTTAGAAAAATAGACAGCTAAAATATTTTTAATTTGACGATATTTTTTCTCATAAACAGCGTGAATTTCAAAAAAAACTTTTTTCCGCATCAAGAAGGCCGCTAAAAAAGCCGCTAGAAAAAGAGACTCGTCGCGATAATAAATTGCCTCAAATTCACTTCTTTTTTTAAAAAGAAACCAAGCAATGCAGATATTTGCAATCAAAAAAACAAAAGATTCGTAGCAAATTTTACCTCCATGACTCGACGATGTATCTGTGACCCCTAAGCAAGTTATGTGGAATGGTTTGATAATCCCCATTTTTTTATTAAAAGCATCTTGATCTCTAGTCTGGTCGGTCGTGATAAGTGTAACGGAAAAACCAAGGACTGAATTAATGGCTTCACATGTCTTAGCAAGATTGTAGACATTAGTTCTTCCGGATAAAAGATTTATTCTAGAAATGTAAAATATTCGAGTCATTTTATATATATTCTACGCTTTCTCTAAAAGCTTCTCGAAATCGGCTATCAGCTCAGCACCATCTTTTTTTTGTCCAACACCCTTTCGAACCGATTCCTGGAGATAATACAAAAACAAAAAGCCATCATAAACGCTGACTTCGACGTCAATGTTCTCAAAATAATCTGCTAAGTGTCTTAAAAGGCTACTATAAAATGATCCGGCCAACTCTGCCCGCTGCTTTGATTTTGATAAAAAATGAAACAAATCAAATCCTGGAAGCATACTCAAGCCAACATAGTCATAATCAATAAAATATATTTTATTGCCCGAAACGAGCACATTATCTGGAGTCATGTCCCCGTGCTGAAGAATTTCGGGAAGTTTAATGTTTTTATCAATAGAGAGACTCGAATAATAATTCTCGAGCAACCGTGCTGACTCAGAGCTCATTTCAAGCTCATGAATAGCACTGAAAGCAATCCTTTGTAAATCTTTTGCCCCCAAGATCTTTTTATGACTGACTGCGAGTCCCGTCTGCCAAACACCATACTGCTTAAGAACAAGTTCATAGCTACTATTTTTTACAGAAAATCTTTCTCCAGGACACACTGTTTCTATACAGAAAGCCTCAACTCCATCATCATAAAAATAGAGCGGCTTAGCAAAAATGCTATTTGTCGTATTTTTTAAAGCATGATCAATAAGCAATCTCAGATTTGTGTAGTTTCGATTAATAATCTCTGCGGCGGAATAAACACGAGTTGCTTTTACACAAAGGGTTGGCAGTTTTCTACCACTTTCAAAAACAAATAAAACAATCTTTCCTTGACTTCTCTTAGTTCCAGAAGTTGGGGTGCTCGTCTTTAAAAAAGATATTTTTGAACTTGGCGAATAAAGCCACGAGGGGTTCTCCGCAATCAGCTGTCGCAAGCGTGGAATCATTTTGTTATTACAATACCAAAACTAAAAAAAACATACCGATATATCCTAAGCGCAAATGGCACGTGGGTCAAAATCCAAATTATTTTTCGTTTTATTCCTGACGATGACATAAGTGAACGGAAGGTATAGGAAAGTGCATTTAGATTATCGTATGGAATCATAATCCGTGGAAGGTTATATCCTGGGTACGGAAGATAAAAAACAAAATTACTAAAACCAGAGTCTCTGAGAAGTTTCTCGTAACCCATTTTAGTATATGTGTAGGTGTCATATCGTTTTTCTAGACGAATTTTTGTATAAATGTCTGCCACCCATCGAGGCATATAGCTTGTAAAGCGCAAACCGCTATGATCAATCCCTCGCAAATACGATAATGCAAGGCGGTTTTCTATACCGACATACAGATGACCACCTTTTTTTAATAATTTCCTTGCAATTTCTAAACTAGCGATCTGAGCTTTTCGTGGATCATTATATCGGCCAGTCGCTCCTACCCACTCTATTAAACCGTTCATAACAATGAGATCGAAACTCTCTTCTGCAAATGGGGCATCGAAAATGTCTCCGACACAAACCTCAATATTATTTAATCCTTCTTCCATCGCTCTCAGTTTTAAAAACTTCATCCTCAAAAATGATTGATCCATTGAGACAACGCTTTCAGCGACTCGGGCCAATGGAATGCTGATTCGACCCATACCCGCCCCCGCATCGAGAACTGAAAATTTTTCAGGAAGTGGCACAACAAAACGCCAATCTGCTCGATTCTCTTCAAAAGTCATGTCGAATTTATTTTTATAACGAGCCCTAAATTCTTCCCAGCCTTTTTCACCTAAAAATTCCAAAGCACTTTCGAGCTCTGTCTTAGATGCCTTACCCCAATAGCGATCCTCCGAAAAAAAAGATATGCCTTCAACGGTTTTAAACGGAGCTTTAATTGTGTTCATACTTTTATTTAGTCACTTCAAGGTTTAGAGAATTGTCTCTATTCGATTTGTCTTTAAAAGCATGTAGATCGGCAGTTTGAACATCCCAATGCAGAGGCTCACCAGAAAACCCAACTTCCCTTAAAATTTTCTTTGCATAATTAAAATTCCAGATAGTACAGTGTCTGTCGTAATCCCTATCTTGGCCAAGGAGCTGATTAACAATACTTTCTGTTTCCTTTCCCGAAGCATTGTAAATTGCTATAAGTTTGTCGATATCGGGCACACCGAACCTCAAGACACCTCCAGGTTTTATAACTCGACACCACTCACTCAAAGTTTTTTTTAAATTGGCCCTTGGAATGTGCTCGATCACATGACTTGCATACACCATATCAACAGAATTGCTTGGAAACACAGAGAGGTTTTGAATATCCAAAACCCAATGAGTTCTCCTGAAAGGAAAAGCGTCAATGTTTATAAATTCTCTAGAAGTATTGACGCCACAGCCGAGATTTAGATAGATTTTTCCATCAGCATTCTTTGGAATTTTTTCTCTTAAAAAAGTGAACTTCAGACGCCACAAGAGACGGTACAGGCGGTACCGGAGAGCAATAACATACATTTTCAGTTTTTTCATCAGAATATTTGTCCCTATTATACTTTTTAATTTTTGAGGTGCAATTTCTCCAGAATTTTTTGGGCTAGGATTTTAGGTGTAAATTCTTGTTGATACAAGTGATACGCATTTTCGGCCACCCTATTTAGTTCTTCTGGTCGATTTCTCAACTCGACGATTTTATGAGCCAAACTACGATAATCACCTGGCGGCACAGCAAAACAAGTCTGGCCGTCTCGGACAACTTCTAGAACCCCCTTATTTTCTCCTGTCAGGTATGGGAGCTTCATTGCCATACTCTCGAAAACCTTGTGCGGAACGGTAGTCTGAACACGTGGGTGATCGGCCAATTGACCCAAAGACAAATGACACTCGAGCATTTTGTTTCGCAAAATGTCGATTGGGAGTAATTCGGTAATGAGCTCAACATTCGAAGGTTTTAACTCCTGAATAAGATCTTGGATTTCCTTCAAAAGCAGACCACGGCCCAAAATTCTCACACTGATGTTTTCTGATTCTAGTTCCTTGGCCGCTTGAACGACAATATCGGCACCAGCTTCAGGCAAAAAAGCTCCACGAAAAACCACTGTAAAATTGTTTAATTTGGGTATTTCTGGATCAAAATAAAATTTTTCATCGTCTGTTCCAACAAAACAGACTGAGATTTTGTCCGGATTAATTTTAAAAACCCCAACCACCAAATCTTTCTGAGTCTGGCATTCGAGAAAAGATTGACTTGCAAATCGAAAAGCTAGAAAATCAATCAGATAATACCAGGGAGCACTAAAAGAAAGGAGTGAGCCTCCGCCACGAGAAACAATCATACTGTCGTAAAAAGTCGCTAACGCATTATAAACAATCCTTTTCCGCGTCCGAAAACTAAGTAACCTAATAAAAATAACCAACACACTGCCCGCATAGCCGATCATATACAAATCATATTCTTTCTCACAAGCAACAAACTCCCGAGCAATATTTATATATTTCTTTAGACCTGGCGTCTTGTCGGCAATTTCTTTAACAACAACTCCGTTTTCTCGCAATCCCCGCAAGGTGATTTGATCCCTTGAGTTGTTAAGATTAAAATTTATGTAGCAAATTTTCATTTTCTCTAATTTGAACTCACCTATCATAACCCAAAAGGTCGAGTGTCCCAACAGAGAAGGAAATGTTAACCTTACACTGTGATAAATAAGATAAAACAGCGGATTTCCCCATGGTTTCGATGGGGCGATAGACACCTGAAGACAGACACCGCTTATTTGGCCCGAGGAGGCTTTTGGCTTGTAATCGGCCAGGTCGTCGCCATGTTGGCAGGTTTTTTAATGTCCCTGACATTTGCCCACCTTATCTCCAAAGAAACTTTTGGTACCTACAAATTCATACTCTCAGTCGCTGGAATTTTAGGAATATTCTCTCTGACTGAAATTGGGACTGCTATTACCCGAGCTGTGGCCAATGGTTTCGGCGGCACACTTAAACAAGGTTTCAAAATAAACCTGAAGTGGAGTGTCGGAATGTTAATTGGCGGATTTGGCTTGGGTATCTACTATTACATTAGTGGCAACAATGTCTTATCTATATCTTTTATTCTCGCGGGAATTTTTATTCCGATAACAACAAGCGCAAGCCTGTATGCCGCCTATCTTTTGGGTAAAAAGGATTTTAGAAAAATTACAATGTACGGCACAATTCGAAATATTGTGCCGGCAGCTATTCTAATTCTGACACTTTTTCTAACACAGAACCTGGTAATAATAATGGCGGTTTGTTTTATATCTGCCACCATTACCGCCTTGGTCCTTTACATAATTACCGTAAAAAAATTCCAGAAAGAAAACGACAAAATTGACATGGAGCTTTCTACCTACAGCCGCCATCTAAGCTTGATGCAAGTCATAGGAGGCATCGCAAATTTTATTGATAAAATTCTTGTCTTTCATTATCTTGGAGCCGCGCCTCTTGCCATTTATGCCTTTGCCATCGCCCCAATCGAACAACTTCAAGGAGGAAAAAAAGTTCTTAGTTCATTAATCTTACCGAAAATAAACGGGCGTTCTTTCGAAGAGCTCCAAAAGTCTGGGCCGCGCAAAGCCCTTTTATTTACGGCCTACGCTTTGAGTCTGGCCGGAATTTATTCACTTCTCGCGCCATTCTTTTTCAAATTCTTATATCCACAATATCTCGACTCTGTTTTTTATTCTCAGATATATTCTCTGACTCTACTTGCGATATCTGGAACGATATTTGACTCAACCCTTGTGGCTCACAGAAAAACCAAGGAGCTATATGTTCACAGAACGACAATGCCAATTATTAAGATAATTCTTTTTATCACTCTCCTGCCAATTTACGGCCTCATGGGTCTCATTGTGACTCATGTTATTGTAAGATCCACCTCTGGTCTTCTGGGATATTACTTGGTGAAATATCCATTCAAAAACTAGACGCTGTATGTCCTATATATATAAAATCGGCCGAATTAAACTTCGAGAACAAATAAGAAAACACTCGAAATACATCCAAGGAAAAGTCCTCGACATCGGGGCTGGTAATTTTTCCAGATATAAAGATCTTTTTAACTTTACTGAGTACATTAAGATGGAAACGACACCAGGAGAAGGGATAGACGTGGTCGGCAGAATTGAAACCATACCCTTTGAATCAAACTCTTTTGACTCTATCGTCTGCACGCAGGTTTTGGGCGACATTTACGAACTTCCCAAAGCCTTCGGTGAACTTCATCGAGTTTTACGTCCAGGTGGGACAGTTCTGATAACAGAGAGTCTCTTTGACCCATTGCATGATGAGCCGAACGATTTTTGGAGATTTACGAGCCACAGCCTTCGTCGACTCGCCGAAGACTCGGGTTTTACCATAGTGACAATTGAAAGCCGTGGTGGGTATTGGAGTGTGATGGCTCAACTAAAAGCCCGCTACTGGATTGAACGCCTAGAAGCAAACGGAAAATCGTACTCTCGACTCCTCAGTTTATTCTTAAAGATTTTTGGAAAAATCGCATTATACCTTGATAAAGTAGACACCAGTCGAGCTAGTAAATTATTTACTCTGGGTTATATTCTTATTGCTCGGAAAAATACTCAAAATGCTTAGAGTGACCACCAGCTGGGACGATGGCGACATTCTAGACAAGCGTCTAGTCGATCTTTTGAATCGATACGGGGTCAAGGGCACATTCTACATCACAAAAAACTATCGTCCGGAAAGACTTTCAGATGCTGAGATACGCGAAATCTCAAAAACCCACGAGATTGGCGCCCACACCCTGACCCATTTTGACCTTCGTAGCCTTTCGCCTGAAAAACAAAAAGGGGAAGTGGCAGAGAGCAAAAAATGGCTCCAGAATATTTTATCTGTGGAAAAAAAATTAGATGTGGAAATGTTTTGCTATCCGAAGGGATTTTACAATGAAAGTGCGGTGCGAGCCGTCAGAGAAGCTGGTTTTATCGGGGCGCGCACGACCAATCTTGGTTTTATCAGCATCCAGTCCGATTCATTTCACATGAACACAACTGTCCAAGTTTATCCATTCCCATTTCGAAAACTCAACAAAGAAAAATTCTATTGGCGAAAAATTTTAGAGCCACTACGCCAAAGAGCACCTACCCTTATGGCCATTGGGATTCCGATATTATCAATGAGCTCTTGGTTATCCATGGCAAAAGCAACATTCGATATCTCGGTCAAAAATGGTGAGGTTTTCCATTTATGGGGCCACTCTTGGGAAATCGAAAAATATGGCATGTGGAATGATCTTGAAAAATTTATTCGATACATTGCGAACAGAAAAGAATGCGAGTATGTAACGAATGGCGAACTAATTAAAAATAGAACCGATGAATAACCCAAAAAACTTTAAAAATACCCGAGAAGTCATCTTACACACCAGGCAATTTATTAAAGGAAAAACACTGGATTTTGGTGCTGGTCGGGCAAAATATAAGGGGTTAATTGTTCCCCATACATCTCAATACACGGCTTTCGACATGGTGGAGGGAGAGAATATTGATGTTGCGGGTGATGCTTTACATCCACCATTTCCCAATAATCACTTTGATACGATAATCTCAACTCAAGTCCTTGAACACGTTAACAAGCCCTGGATTATGATTAGTGAAATTGGCCGAATCTTAAGACCAGGAGGTATTTGTATTATGACTGCACCCTTCATGGTCCCCTATCACGCCGATCCTTATGACTTTTTTCGTTATACAAAAGAGGGCCTCATGAGCCTTTTCCAGAATGAGGGATTTGAGATCATAGAAAGTAACAGCTACGGTAAAACCTTTACAGTTTTGTCAGAAATGATTCATTTCGTCTATTTTAGTCATTATGAAAAAAGATCTGCCACAAAAAACCTTTGGGCTAGTCGCATCATGCGCATCATAAAACCATTAGCCTTCAGACTTGACTCCTTTGTCAAAAATAAAGTTCTCTACCCAAACTCATATGTCGTCGCGAAAAAGAAGTAGCTCCATTGCCGGCTTCAACTCACCGACTAATTTTTCTAAGCTATGTTTTTGGGCTCTCAGCCGAAGATTTTCAGAAAGTTTTTTCTTATCAGTTTGACTCAATGCAAGCATAAAGATCAGTTTTTCTGCAAGATCAACCGGATCATTGTGCTTGAAAAAAAACTGAGGCTCAAGAATATCTTTTAGCGACCAGTTTGAAACCAAGACAAGGGTTCCGCAAAGCATTGCCTCGATAATTGTTTTGTCGAAGCTTCCCGAGTCCGTAAGATTAACAAAAATTTCATGTTCGTTGTAAATAACGGGAGTTTTTGTATTTGCAACCTCATCTCTGAAAAAAAGTTTTCCTATTTTTTCGAGTTCCTCAGCTTCGTCTTTTATTTTTTTAAAGTAACCAGAATCTGCCGGCGTGGGTCTGCCATATATGTAGGCCTGAAAATTTTCACCTCTTGAATGAAGAATTTCCAGTGATTGAATAAGAACGTCGAGATGTTTGACTGGCGAAATTCGACCCAAAAAAAGAATTGAGCGAGGAATTTTCCTAATCTCTGGCATCATACTAAAAAAATTGGAATCAATTCCAACCGGCATAAGTTTGGTTTTTTTAAATTGTGCAGTAAATGATCCAACAGAGGTGCAGAAAACCTGATCTGACATAGCAACTGCCAGTCGTGTAAAAATATTACCTTTTTTGTGATTTCTCCAAAGAAGTATTTTTTTACCCAAGAACTTCCAGATTTTCCAGCCTAGAAAAATATACTCTTGATTCATGTGCACAAAGACTAGGTCATAGTGTTTTCTTTCCTGCAAAATATATTTATAGAAATTAAAAAAATACCAAAAACGGGAAGCTTTTTTTTCCTTACCAAGCGACAATACCTTTACATTTGAAGGTAGATCAAACTGACCTTTTTGCAAACAAATAACCGTTACTAATTCAAAATGTTTTGAAAACTCAGCCACCCAGCGATGAAAAAAACCAAGAACTGAATCGTTGATATCGATTTTTTGGGTGACAATGAGAATCCTCATGATTTGTTGAAACGCGACAAAAACTTTTTTCCATATACTCCCTCAAGCAAACCGAGATCTTTTTTACTTTCCAACAAAAGGGAGATGTTTTTCTTTTTCATAGCATTGATCATTGTCAAACCGACAGGATCGCCGACCAATTTTTTGAAAAGTCTAGAAAGAGTCTCGAAGTCCTTTATATGACAATCACCACCAACACCTCGACCAGCTGATGGGTTGGGTTCGATATGCCACTTAGCAATTACCGGATCCTGGAAAGCGATCATTGGATCTTTTATAATTAACTCTTTGATATCAGCCCAATTTACCCCCAGTTTTTGAGACAGATCGTACAAAATGTTCATGTATATAGATCTAGCAAAAAGTGAGGTGTTGTGGACATATTTAAAAAGCTCAGCAGTTTCTGACGAAACTATTTTACCTGGGGCTTTTGAAAGAACGACGATAACTGCCTTAGCTCGCGCCTTATATGCCAGACTATTTTTTGGAATACCGATAATATTTAAAAGTGGATGAGCTGCATCATAAGCTGCCGTACCCCGACTTAAAAACTCCGGACTATGCATGACAAAAAGTTTCGGAAACTGCTTTTGAAGCGAGGTTGTTGTCTGTGGAACCAGAGTCGATTTTATGACGGCAGTTGTTCCTGGAGAAAGGTTCATCAGAGCCTGATGCACGATACTTGAGTCAAAACCTTTGGGTGTAGTTGGAGTGGGCACAGCAATAAAAACAATGCTGCATTCTTTGATTTTTTCCTTATTACCACAATAAGGCTCTTCTAGGGCGTAGCGTACGGTTTTGTAACCACGTTTTTCAAAATCGTCGGCATAATTCTTACCAATCCAACCTTGACCGATAAATCCGATAAGTGGTTTTTTCATAGCGCTATATTATAGCCGATTCCAAATTATTTTTATACTGCCCAAGATAAATTTCTTGACTTCGAACAACAACTTTACCAAGTCGACCGTAAGCCTCATTGACTGAAAGATCACGCGTCACAGGATCCTCAATTATTTTAGAGACACTCTTGAAAAGCGCGGTCATGTCACCAATCGGACAAACAAAAGCTGGATCGGAGGCGCGGTCACCGATTAACAACTCCCGAGCAATTCCAACATCGGTTGAAACAACTGGACAGTGACAAGCGACCGACTCAATCAAAGTTAGCCCGTAGCCTTCATAATTTGAAGTCAGAAGAAACAAGTCGGCAGTTTTGTAATACGAATAAATATCTTCCTGCCACGGTTCAAAAACCACACTTTTATCCAAATTCAAAAACTCGACCCGACGCTTGAGATTATATTGCTCTGGCCCAGAACCGACAATTAAAAGGCCTGTGCGAGGATGAGTCTTCAAAAGTTTTTGGAGGGTCTCAATTCCTAAAGAAATGTTTTTTTCTTTTGTTAATCGTGATGCCATTAAAATAATAAAATTAAACTGCGGATACCTTTTTTTCAAATTTAAGTTGATAGGTAACGCTTCGATTTTTTTAATGTCAACAAAAATCGGCAAAACTTCGGGCGCAACAGCAGGTTTCAGACTAATGACCGATGATAAACCTTCGATTGTCTTTTTATTCACCGCCCTTACAGCATCAGCTTGAGCCAAAACTTTTTTCGCCATTCTAACCCGCAATCGATTAAGTAAAGACTGTTTAACAAAATAAGGACTAAGAAAATCGGTGTGAATCTGAATTTGCAACCCTAAACCAAAAGCTTTCTTGAGGCGAAGGCCGACAAGACCAGATTCAAAGGGATCTTGAACTGTTACCACTGTATTTTCTGGCAAAAATTTTCGATCTTTTATTATCCTACCAGCGACCTTTGAAGCTTGTTTTATATGTAAAAATTTTGAGAAAGATTGAGTACTATAGACCCAGACGTTTGGTGCAATTTGAATTTTGGCTGGCAAATTGGCCGGAAAAAACAAATTCTCGATTGTAAAAACCACGATATGGAGCTCTTTGAAAAGCCTGCCGTATTCGATCTGACGATCTCGAACCGCACTACCCTCTATGAAAAGATTCCTATCGGAACCAATACTTATAACATTGATCATTTTGTTTTAGCGATTAGCAAAATCTCCTTACATATTTCGACCCAGCTGTGGGTAAAATTAAAAGCTTCAACTTTTTGCTTCTGAAAATCATAGTTGTCCTTATTGGCCAAGAATAAAATTTTTTCTTTTATGTCCTCCACACTCTCCGGATCTACGAAAACTGCGATGTCTTTGAGTTTTTCGTACAGCCCGGTATTTTTAGTCAAAATAAATGGCGTGTCTGAACGAATAGCATCAAGAATCATGTTGGGGCTAATGTCTGAAATAGAAACTAGAATCACTGCATAACTAGTTCTGATTTCTTTCAAAAATTCCTCGTAAGGCAAATTGGAAAAATTGAACGATATCGAAGGGTCAATTTTTTGAGCGGCGACAAAAGCTTCTTCAAGTCTACCAAAATTTTTTAATTTTATAGACCTCGATCCCGCAACAAAAGCCCTGTTAGTCTTTTCTAGTCTTGGCAACTTTTGACCGTAGAAATTCTCAACAACAAAATTTCTTTCGGAGTCTAAGTCGTAAGCTGTCTCAAAAATTTTTCTCTGCCAATCCGTGCTAAATATAACTGCGCCTACATTTGACAATGTCCACCGCGTAACTTCATATATTACTTTCTCTTTCCAATTAAAATTATCTTTGCTCTTTTTGTAAAAAATATTCAACGGTACCAAATCCCCTGTCCTCTCCACATACGATTCCCACAAAAAATCGCCGCCGGTGCGGATAACTATTTTTTTACCAAGAATTTTTGCGGCTACAGCCGCTGGCAAGCCAACACTAAAAGCATCCAGGGCAATGATAAAATCACCGGAACGACGCCCTCGCATTCTCATCTTTAAGATAACCGACAAAGTTTTCCATAGAAAAAACCCATGTCGTATAAATGTCGGAAGATATCGTTCAAATGTGTACGTCAAAACCCTGACCGTATGCCCCTGCCGACGAAATTCGTCTTCGATTTCTTTGGCATATTGCGCTGGCCCACCGATAGCGGGCGGATAAATGCCGGTGCAAATTAATATTTTTGACATGAGTTTTAAATCGCCCCAACTACCTAACTTCAACTGTCGGCGGCTGTCCTAAACTGCCCGCGGTTGTCCTAAACCTTCGAAAATATCTTAATCTCCATATCCTTAGCGATATTCTCCCAGTTGTATTCGGAAATGGCCAACTCGCGGCCCTTGGTGATGACTTTGGAGCGCAAATCGGCGTCCTCCAGAAGGGTCATAACGCTTGACGCCAGACTAACATGATTGTCGACTTCACAAAATAGGCCGGTTTCGCCGTGGGTCAGAAAGTCGGGGATGCCACCCACATTGGTAGCAATAACGGGCAAACCAGCCGCCATGGCCTCTATAAACGAGTTTCCTAGGCCCTCAGAGCGCGAAGGACGGACGAATACATCAGCGACCTTCAAATACTTGGGCATGTCTTCATGAGAAATAAACCCCAGAAAAACCACCCGTTTTTCAACCTCCAAATTAAAAGCTAGATTCTTTAATTCACCCTCAAGTTCACCCTCGCCGAGCACCAAAAGACTGACATTTTCCGGCAAAAGAGGCAAAGCGCGGATCACAGTGTCGACACCATTCTTCACAACTAGCCTAGAAGTTGTGACGAGCCAACGATCACCCAAAATTTTGCCGACCGTTTGTTTTAAGTTTTCAATTTCATCGACAGAATATTCGCGTGCAAATAGCCCGGTATCGACACCGTTTTGAATGACATGGATCGGCGCGGTGGCACCAAAATCGCGCGCCATGCCGGCGAGAAAGTTGGAAATTGTTTGAATAACATTCGCCCTTTTAAAAATCATCAGAAAAAGCGGGTGAGCAATCCACGCGCGTCTTTTTAAATGTTCAATCGGATCACCCTCTTGAAGCGTGAGAATAAATTTCACTTGCGGTTTTAGAAAGGTGAAGAAAAGTGTCGCGAAACCAGCGTACTCAGCCATAATCGACCACGCGGCCGAAAAATGTAGCCGATGATGAAGACGCAAAGCTTTGAGCGTGCCGAGTATCGGAAAAAAATATTTGGCAATTTTCCAACCCGTCGCTTCGCCGATCGCGCCTAGTGCACGACCCACTCGATAGACATGCACATCATCGATCTTTTCGTAAGCTTTTTCTTTACCGTTTAAATTGACGGTCACTAAATGAAACTCGACGCCAGTTATTCGCCGCGCAATTTCACGAACAGCAATTTCTGCACCGCCCACAAATGGATAGTATGCGACTGAAAAAATTATTATTCTCTTCATTATTTCTCTGTCGCGCGTTCTGTCGAGCCGAGGACCTTTCGCAACAATTCTTCCGGCACTTCTTTTTGAGCTTCTTTTTTCGGCGGAGTTTGCGGCGCAGATTGCGGAGTTGGGGCCGATGGTTTTTGCGGACTCTGGGCCGGTCGATTTTCTACCTTCTTCTCGTGTTGAGATTTTTCCACAATGCCTTTGAGCGCCTCTTTAAGGTCGGAAAGATTTTTGCCACCCGGACCTTTATCTTTTCTTAAAGCATCTAGTGATATCGGCGGCTTAGTAGGAGTGACGGGGCCAGCAGGGCTGATTGAGTTGATCGGACGAACTGACGGCCTATGAGTGGCCTGATTTGTGTGGGTGACGGTAGCAGCTGGAGCAACTGGGGCAGTGTGGGGATGTGGAGCTGGACGATGATGTGTGGGCGCTGGATGAGGGGCTGGGGCTGGAGCGTGGGCGACAGCCGGTTTGACTGGAACAACTGGAGTCGCCGCCGGTACTGGAGCCGAAGTCACCGGAGCAGCTGGTCGCGGCGCAGAATGTGGAGCTGAGTGCGCGGGCGTTGGCGCCGCGGGTGACGCCGAAGAACTCGCCGCGGGTTTCGGTGGCAACTTTTTTTCCTCGCTCGAAGCAGGGCGTGGAGGTGGAGCAGGACGAGCAACGGGCGCATGCCATTTGCGAATCGTTTCGTCTACCTCGGCGCGCGGATTGGCAAATTGTTCGCGCGATTTTTCGATGATGTCGTTGCGGAAAGAAATGTCGGGCTTTTTAATTGGCGGTAAAGTGGCGGCAGAAAAAGGTGGCGAAGTGACGCCGTCGATCATGAGCTTCAAATATGTTTGGACGAAACCGAGGTTGACCAAATCTTCAGCGGTGAATGTGGGTGCAAATTCTTTTTCGAGTACCTCAGCATCGTAAGCGCCAACGCGGAACGTAATCATCGTGCCCACGTTGCCGAAAACTGCGGCGCGCACTTCTTCCGACATTTGTTCTATATATTGATGCGCAACAGTAAGACTCAACTTATATTTTCGTGCCTCGGAAAGAATGTCAGCGAAAGATTCATTGGCAAAGTTTTGAAATTCGTCGACGAAAAGATAGAGCGGCGGCAGAGTTTTGAGTTTAGACTCAGTGACATCTGCACGCGAAAGTGCAGCGAGGAAAATTTTTGTGATGATCATACTGCCGAGCAAATTGGCATTGGCCTCACCTACTCTTCCCTTCGAAAGATTGATGATCATAATTTTTTTCTCATCCATGATCTTGCGAATATCAAAGCTCGACTTTGGCTGGCCAATAATATTTCGCACCAAAGGATTGGAAACGAACTGGCCGATTTTGTTTTGAATGGCCGCGCCGGCTTCCTGCATGTATTTTTCGCCGTACTTGGCAAACTCGTCTACCCAAAAAGATTTTACAGATGGATCGGAAATATTATCCACCACGAGTTTGCGATAATCTTTGTCTGAAAGCATTCTGTTCACACCAATGAGCGTCGAGTCTGGATACTCAAGAAGCGCGAGCAAAATGTTGTTCAAAATATATTCCATTCTGGCCGACCATGCGTCAACCCAGATTTTTTTAAACGCACTCATGAGTCCGTTGGCTACCAAATGGCGTTTGTTTGGCCCGACATCTTCCATGACGTTGAAAGAAATTGGAAACTCAGTGTCGAACGGCGCGAAATACACAACATCTTTTATTCTGTGTTGCGGCACATATTCGAGCAAAAGATCGGCTGTTTTACCGTGAGGATCTATAAACGCAATGCCTTCGCCGTTTTGAATATCCTGCACCGCCATATTTTCAAGAAGAGTCGACTTACCCATGCCCGTTTTGCCGATCACGTACATATGACGCGAACGATCCTTATTTTTTATACCAAACGGCATTCGCTTATTTCGCGAGTCGGTTTCGCCAAAATATGTGATTTTCTCGTCGTTGTTCATGGAGATTGTTTAAAAAAATTATAACACATAGCGTTCTCATATGTACTCTGAAGTAACCGGCGTAGATTTCTGCTGAAATCTCGCCTCACTCTCAGCCCGTCGGCTTCCGAGAGTTACTTCAGAGTACATATGAGAACTTTTGAGTTTATAATTTTTTAAAAAGAAAAAACCCGTCACATCTGAGATGCAACGGGCTTGAGATTTGGCTTTTGAATCGGAGCCTACCGACCGGCGCGGCGTTTAGCGGCGACGGCGACAAAACATGCACACGCTGACAAACACGAGGCCGGCGGTACCCGGAGTGGGTACGAACGGTGCGCCGAGGCGATCGCCTTCAGCGCCAGGGCCGAAGGAACCGTAGAAGTCGAGACTGAAGTAGAAGAAAGTAACATCAGGCTCACCCTCAGTGCTCAAGACCTGCTCGTCGTAGTGCAAAAGCACTGAAGACAAATTGAATGGCAACACGCTGATGAAGGCGTAGCCGGTGTTGAAGGACACGTTGTTGTGATCCAGACCAGCATACAGCTGGTTCTGCTGGTACAACGATACACCACCAAGATTTAGATCCAGAGACGAATTGTGCTCGTGAGTGTTGAGATCGCTGTTCTTGAAACCACTGATGCTCAGCGACCCATAACCCTCGCTTGAATCTTCCGACCAGGTGGAGAAAGACGTATTCACCTGATGGATCTCGTGAACACGACTCGTCACAGAGAGATCGACGTAGATCTTCCTGTGGTCGTTCTCGGAGCTAGAAATCTGCCCATAGAAACCGCCGAAGTTGAACGAGCTGGAGGAGTACGATCCGTATTGCGGCGCCCCCATCGCCTTCCCAGGCACCCCGCCGAAGCAGAGCGCGTAGAGGAACGAGATGACGATCGAGGCAACCAGACCGAACTTGGAAATCTTCATTGAGAAACTCCTTCTGTGTTGTGGGTCAACTAGACCCTTGTGAGGTACAAATGTGAGGCTATACAGCCCCAGAAACACGAAATCGGCTACACAGCCGACTTACCCCTATATACTAGCATATGTGGAGGGAATTGTCAATGGCAAAGGGTAATGTGCACACACATATGGCGGTTTCTCCTAGAATGGAGGAATGAGCATATGTATGGCTAAAACAATCAAAGAAGAGCGGGTAAGATGGGTCCTACCCATCATTAGGAAAGAGGTGAAATTAGTGGATGTAGCAAAGGTCTGCCCGCATGGTAAAAGAAGTCTGGAGCGTTGGGTGGCGACATACAGAATCGGTGGTGAGAGTGCACTTGAACCTAAGTCGACCGAACCTAAAACTCAACCAAAGGAAACAACGATCAGGATCAAGGAGAGAATTGTAGAGATCAGAAGACAAACAAAGAAGTGTGCCCTAAAGATACACTGGCAACTCCAAAAGGAAGGTATCGAAATTGACGAGAGAACGATTGGAAAGATCCTGAAGAAGGAAGGACTGGTCAGAAAGTATCGAGTGAGAAAGATCACATACAAGTACATTAGAGCCATACGAAAACCTGGGGATCTAATTGAGATCGATGTGAAGTATGTGCCAGGACACATTGCAGGTAGGCAGTATTTTCAATACACAGCCATTGATACAGCTTCTCGCTGGAGACATTTACTGGTGTACGACGAACAAACCACACATCACTCGATTGCATTCCTTGAAGAAGTGATGGGTTTGTTTCCTCATCGAATCCAAGCAATCAAAACTGACAACGGTAGCATTTTCACCAACTACTACCTCGGCACCAACAAACGAAGTGATGTTACAGTCAAAACACTCCACGCACTCGATGTCTTTTGTCAGCAAAACAATATCATCCATTACCTGATTGATCCGGGTAAACCTGCACAGAATGGAACCGTAGAGAGAAGTCATCGTGAAGATCAGGAGAAATTCTACGATCAGAACAAGTTCAGAAACATCTGGCACTTGCGAGATGGTATCAAGAGATGGAATACTTACTACAACAATCTTGAGCACTGCGGATTGGGTGGCAAGACACCGAATGAATTTCTTGCCAATTATTCAAAAACTAATCCGCCATATGTGTGTACCTAAAACAAAAGTGAACCGTAACGACAAAAGTCTTATTCTAGGGCGTTTTTTCACCTTTTACTCATACAACTCACTATGAGATCCAATAGAGTCAAATCGCACGATGTTTGTGCCGTCCTTATCTTTATTCATCTCTTTATACACAGCTCGAATGTCAGCGGTGATATCAATACTCCTGTATCCAGTCCATTCTCCGGCGAGATGATGATTGTTTAGATGGCGATCCCTCGGATTGGTCGTGAATAGACGCAGTTTTTCTAAGGCTCTATCTTTAATTTTTTTTGACAACTTTCTAAATTGTTTTTCGAAATTCTTTGACAGAAAATACTGCATGACTGTGAAAAAGTGTCTTGTCTAAAGTTTTTTAAGCCTAGCGAGAAATTTTTGACTGGTAAAAGGACCGAGGGCTTCGCCGCGAGCATATTCCGCGTTTGCGTCTTTAAGAATTTTTTGAAGATATGGGGTTGGCTTGAGTTTGTTGGCAGAAAGAGTTATTTCTTTTTCGCGAACAAATTGCTTAAGAAAGGCATTGATAGCCGTACTTAAAGGCAGGCCTAATTCTTCGGCTGTTTCCCGAGCAGCTATTTTCAAACTTTTTTCAGTTTTTATATTTAATATGGTTTTGGTGTTCATAGATTTCATATACCACATTATATACAATGGTATAAACTGGTCAACCATACCTGTAATTCATTCTTGTAATTTTCGCGATTATAGCAAAAGAAATCGTCAACAGAACTTAATAGGTATTATCGCTTCGTCTCTCAATCGCAATAATGCTAGTTTTCTTGTTTTTATAGAAAAAAATTATCCTAATATTCCCCACTCGAACCCGGTAAACCTCGTCGTACCCCTTTAGCTTTTTAATATCGAGATTAGCGCCCCATTTACCGTTCACAATTCTCTCGATGCACTGCGCCACACGCACACGCTCATCCCGACTCAATCGCTTGAGAAATTTTTCGATTTTGTTCATCGGCTACGCATTTAGCTTTTTTAAAGCCTTCAATACATCGAGGGCAGAGACACCGTTTTTATTAATTTTTGAAAAGTCGACAACAGTTTCCCAAGAACCACTTTTTTCTCCATCAACCTCTTCAATAGGTGAAACCCTAAACACAGGCTCGGAACGACGAACCACAGTAAAAGATTCGCCGCGACCGACCTTTTTTATATACGTTTCAATATTGTTTCGGAGCTCCTTCAGGCCCACGATTTTATTGTCTATATTTTTTATATTTTTTTGAGCTTTTTGAGGTAGGTTTTTCACAAGCATAAGTTTATCTTAAGATGAACTTAGTGGTCAAGCTTTTTATTCACTCTACGCTACGGAAAAGGATAAAATTTTGTCTAGAATAAATCCTTTTATGCGGATGTTGAGTATTTTTTGTAATTTTCCGCTTGCTGATGCTAGTAGCCCCTTCGGACATTCACATCACACCTTACATCCCTCAACAAAGGATGTTATTCGGTCACCGTAGCGCAGAATGAACAAATGACGAAAAACCTCTGGCAAGAAAGGTAACATAGGGTGATCAAGATTCTTTTAAGAAAGAATAAAGGCTACTTTGCGCGGCCGACCGGATTTGAACCGGCAACCTCTCACGTGACAGGCGAGGGCTCTAACCAGTTGAGCTACGGCCGCAATTTATTTCTTTTTTTCAAAAACCTCTTGTATACATTCTTTTTCCTAGGAAGAAAAAGTGTCGAGTCTAAATCTGAGTACATCAACTCATATAACTTTATAGAGCTGTGTATGCTGTAATATAGACGATAATAGGTGCTCTGGCAATACAACCCGCCTTTAATACCATACTTTAATAGTGCCTCTCTCAGATCTTCGAGAAAAGCTTTTGAGCAGGAGGTAAAAACAGTCTGAATCGCTAAGTGCGAGGTTTTTCTATCTTTATGAACTTTTCCTACCCAGACATTGCCATCGCCATCAAAATATCCCCTTACGAAATGTAAAAATAAGTGACTGGGGATGTTCGGGAGTAGCAATTTGTGAGTTTTCTTGATTGCAAAGCCAAGGCTCAAAACATCATTGCACAACTCCTTACTTCCAATCTGCAACCTAAAACTATTTTTTCGCCTCACATCACCAGCCCGGCGACTTATTTTGTGATTGGAACCAAGGACTTTTCTAATTTTTCTAATCAGATGGCCATCGTTTATTTCTAAACAGAAAAAATAGGCCCCTCTTTTGTTTTTTGTAATGTATCCGTCGGCGGCGTAAAAACCTAAAATATACGCCATCTCCGACGACCATTTTTTAAAAAAATCTTTGTTTAACTTTTTAGTGACAGGCATGTTGCCTAACCATTTTACCACGAACTAATCGTGACCAAAAAAACAATTAATGTGTCGAGGGTGGGAATCGAACCCACTACCTGGCGCTTATGAAACGCCCGCTCTAACCAGATGAGCTACCTCGACAGTTCTTAGATATTATCAGCTTCCCTACATAAATTACAAATGTGTTATGGAATTGACTCTCGCAAGCCGCGCAGGCGGCTGAGAGTGAGGCGAGATTTCAGCAGAAATCTACGCCGTTCAATTCAATAACATATTTGTAATTTCTCTTGTTGCGGGGGCCGGAATTGCACCGACAATCTCAAGGTTATGAGCCTTGCGAGTTACTGTTACTCTACCCCGCTTT
>CAYHIR010000006.1:0-40652 GCA_964356815.1 uncultured Candidatus Saccharibacteria bacterium
ATCCTTGGACTACGACAAATTACCAATGGAGTGCAAAATGAGGTGGCCTTATACACACTATTGCATTTTCCAGCCAATTCTGTAGAATAATCCCACTATGGAATTTGCAGTTATTGAGACAGGCGGCAAGCAATATCAGGTCAAGGCCGGTGATGTTATTAAGGTTGAAAAAATGCCTGGTTCTTTCGCCTTGGGTGATAAGGTAACCTTCGAAAAAGTCCTCCTTGTAGACAACGGTTCCGACACAACCATCGGCAACCCTTATATAAATGGCGCAAAAGTCCAAGCTACTTTCCAAGAATCAGGTCGCAATAAGACCGTTACCGTCGTTCGCTATAAGCAAAAAAGCCGCAATTTTAAGAAAAACGGGCATAGACAGCCGTTTATGAAAGTAAAAATCGACTCTATCAAATAGGTCTATTGTCTATTATTTAAAGCATTTTTGAGCGTATCCGCATCCGAATACTCAAGCTCTGTGCCTGTAGAAAGTCCGCGGCCGAGCATTGTAATTTTTATATCAGTTTTTTCAGCGATGGGGGAGAGAAAGTTTTTTAAAAAATCGCTCGTATGCTCGCCTTCAGTGTTTGAACTCATGGCGAGGATGATTTCTTTCAATTCCGATCGGGCGACCACAATTTTTTCCAGTTCGTTAAGGCGGATTTTTTCGTGAGGATTTTTTTCGAGGATTGGCACAACGCCACCAAGCACAAAATATAACCCGCGGTGAGAATGAGTTTTTTCAATGTTTTCTAAGTCGGCATCGCGGCTCACAATCACTAGTAGAGAGCGGTCGCGATTTGAATCGCGGCAGATGTCGCAGGTTTTTTGAGCGTTGTCATTGCCTTGCGTGGGTGTGAGGCCTCCGGTATAGCCTTCAGTATTAAAAAAACGAAAACACGAATCGCATGTGCGCACACCCTCCTTCACTTTCTGTATAAGCTTCACAAATTCGTTTGCATAACTCGGATCTTTGGAAAGCAAAAAATAGACGAAGCGTTTCGCTTGCCGCGGGCCTATGCCAGGAAAATCAGCGAATATTTCTGCTAGTCTTGAGATGTTGTTCATGAATTTTTTTCAGAATATATTTTTGTCGTGACCGGCGTAGATTTCTGCTGAAATCTCGCCTCACTCTCAGCCCGTCGGCTTCCGAGAGTCACTCCAAAAATATATTCTGAAAAAAATTAAATTAATAAACATATAAATTAGCAGAGATTTTCAAAACTTTAGAGACCTGCAAATTCTTTTTCAGCACCACCATACTCGCCCTTATGCAAACTTTGAAACGTTGCCTTTTTGTCGTTAAAGAAAAGTTCAACTTTACCCGTCTCGCCGTTGCGGTGCTTTTCGATCAAAATTTCGGCGATATTGGTTTTTTCAGATTGCTCTTTGTATTTGTCTTCACGATGGATGAACATCACCACATCGGCGTCTTGCTCGATAGAGCCAGAGTCGCGAAGGTCGGAGAGGCGAGGGCGGCCACCGCGTTGTTCCACGGCACGAGAGAGCTGTGAGAGGGCAAGGACGGGAATGTCGAGCTCGCGGGCGAGGTGCTTTAGAGAGCGGGAAATTTCGGTCACTTGTTGGACCAAATTGTCGGAGTTTTTATTGTTTGTCGGCACCATGAGCTGGAGGTAGTCGACCACGAGAAGGCCCAAGCCTTTTTCGCTTTTGAGGCGACGGGCCACAGAGCGCATTTTTAAAATGTTGTTGCCGGCTTGGTCGTCTATAAAGATTGGCGCCTTAGAAAGACGGTCGAGCGATTGGCGGATAGAGGCAAAATCTTCTTCGCGAGAAAGACGGCCGGTGCGGAGCTTCCATGCATCGACATTCGACTCAGCCGCGAGCATACGATCGACGAGTTGCTGGGAACTCATTTCAAGAGAAAAAATACCAACCGGTGTATTGTGGTGCACTGCCGCTTGGCGGGCGATATCGAGGGCTAGGGCAGTTTTTCCCATGGATGGACGGGCGGCGAGGATGATTAGATCGGCTTTTTGAAGGCCAGAGAGTTTGTTGTCGATCTCCGCGAAGCCAGTAGAGATACCGCGAAGGCCGCCGTCGGAATTATGGAGTTTGTCGAGGCGTTCCCACGCTTCAGTGAGCTCGTCTTTGAGCTCCACAAACTTATGAACATTAGAAAAATTTGTAACATCAAAAATCTTTTTTTCGGCCTGATCCAAAAGCTCGTCGAGCTCGCCGGACTCGTCGTAACCAATAGATGAAATATGATCCGCCGCTTCGATGAGCCTCCGCATCATATATTTTCTCTGAACCAAATTTGCATAATAGGCGGCGTTGGAAGAGGTGGGCGTGCTTTCGACGAGTGCGGAGAGGCCGCTTCCACCACCAATTTGCTCAAGGCGATTGGTTTCTTTGAGACGAGCAGACACAGAAAGCAGATCGATCGGGTGACCACGTTTGAAAAGTTCAAACATAACATCAAAAATGATGCGATTTTTTTCAGCGTAGAAAGAACCAGCAGAAATTATATCGACGATTTCGTGCATGAGCTCTGGTCGAAGCATAATCGAGCCGAGCAAAGCCGCTTCAGCATCAAGATTTTGTGGCGGGACGCGCCAAGTATTTATTTCTCTGGAGAGTATTGAATAAGCCATTCATCAATCATACAAGAGCCTGGTTCCAAACCCAAATTCTTAAAAACAGGCTATTGTTGGTAAACTGTTGAGAGCCTATTAGCGACGTAGAGCGAGGGAAATGGGAGAGTAATCTCTCACATTTCCGAGCCGAGGAGCTAATATAAGGATATTGTACCCGCGGCTTGCCGCGGGGCGGACGAGCGCTAGCGAGTTCCGTGGCGGGGCGGCTTGCCCCGCGTAGAATATCGCTTTTATTTAGGCAGTAGAATAGAGCCGTTTGGGCCGTCTTCTAAGATATATCCAGCTTTTTCTATTTTCTGACGAAGCGAGTCTGCTGTTGCCCAGTCATTTCTTTTGCGGGCAATTTCTCTATCATAGGCCAACTCTTTTATTTTCGATGGCGTTTTAAGAATTTTATTCGTCAAAATTTCAGCATTTTTTATTATACCTAAGCCGAGAACCTCGTCCATTTTAGAGATTACCTCCAGATTTTTATTGTCTTTCAAAATTTGCCATACAAAAGCTATGGCTTCCGATGTATTCAAATCGTTGTTTATTATTTCAGTAAATTTTTGGAGTACTTCTCTTCGTTCGCGTTTTTGGCGGAAATTAAAAATATTTAAAACACTCGCGAAACTCGCTGATGTTGAATGTGATGAGTTAAGTAAAGCGACAGAACGAACAAGTTTGTTGTAAGCGGTTTGTGCCGCCCCTACCGCCTCGAAGCTAAATTCTGTTTGAGAACGATAATGAGCGGTGAGTAGCCAATATCTAAAGGCTAGAGGGCTTATGCCGCGCTCAACCAAATCTTTTAGGCGAATAAAATTTTTTCCCGATTTCGCCATTTTTTCGCCAGAAATAAGCGAGACAAAAGCATTGTGAAGCCAAAAGTGGGCGAGGGGTTTGCCAAAAGCCGCTTCCGACTGAGCGATTTCATTATTGTGGTGGACTGGTATGTGATCGACGCCGCCTGTGTGTATGTCGAGAGTCTCGCCGAGAAATTTTCGGGACATTGCTGAACACTCTATATGCCACCCAGGAAAGCCCACGCCCCACGGTGAAGGCCATTCTTGCTCACGCTTATCTTCTGGCTTAGAAAATTTCCAAAGAGCAAAGTCGCTTTGGTGATGCTTATCAATATTTTTTTCAATTCGCGCCTCAGAATCGGAGTTTGCATTGTCTGATACACCTGAATTGCCACCGCCGAGCTTGCCGTAGTCGGGAAAAGTTGAGGTATCGAAATACACGCCATCGCTAATTTTATACGCGTTACCATTGGCTATGAGCTTTTCTACTATGGCAATTTGCTCGGCAATGTGATCGGTAGCTTTTGGAAAAATAATTTTTTCTTGCGGAATATTTACGGCCTCAATATCAGAGAAAAAGGCCTCGGTATACATTTTTACAATGTCTTTCACACTCCGACCCTCGCGCCTCGCGCCCTCTTCAAGCTTATCGGGGCCAATGTCTGCATCGCTTGTGAGGTGACCCACATCTGTAATATTTATAACCTGTTTTACTTTGTAACCATTCCACTCAAGCACTCGACGGATGGTGTCGGCAAAAATATAAGAACGGAGATTGCCAATGTGCACGAAGTTGTAGACGGTAGGACCGCAGTTGTACATACCCACAGAATTGGGCTTGATGGAAGAAAATTTTTCTTTTTTACCGGAAAGAGTGTTCCAGAAAAAAATCGACGGTCGACCGCTCGGTGATTTTTTTGACGCAAGCTTTTCTAAAGCCATTTTTTATATTTGAAGAAGGTAAACAAAAATACACCGGCGAGCAAAACTATACCGATTAGAATCCAAAAGTCGTAAGTCGAGCCGATTATTGGCCGCGCGCGACTTTCGATTTGGAAAACATTTAATACAAGAGAAATTGGTACGGCGATGAAGGCTAAAACGGTGACAATTTTTGCCACTTCGTTTTGCTTTGAGCTTAAAAGGGAATTGTTTGTCTCGCGGAGTTCAGCCATAATGTCGCGCTGATTCTTTATGATGTTTCGGAGCTTGCCATATTCTTCAATGACCGATCGGATATGATATTCGAAGTAACTGCCGAGAATTTTCGGGCCGTAATCTTTGAGGGCAGAGAGAACATCTTCATGCTGGGAAAGAGTGCGTTCGAGATCGAGCAAGACGCGGCTCATATTTGATATTGCAAAGACCATTTCGTGCTCTTGGCCACGAAACATTTTGGTTTCGATTTCGCGCGACCAGCTGTCGATGTATTTTAATTCGTCAAAAAGGGTGCTGTAGAGCTCGCGAACCATGCGGAAAAAGATATAGCCGGCTGGGCTCACCACTCGCTTTTTGTCGACTATTGCCTCTGTCTCAATAATCTTCGCAAATTTGTGCAACGCCTCGATGTGATCGAAGCGGGCGGTGATAAGGGTGTTTTCACTCAGAATAAAATCAATCTCTTGAATACTGCTCACAACCTGACTTCGTTTGAAAATCGGAAAATGGAGAATTATGTGGGCGTAGTGACCGTGAAATTCAGCTCGGGGCGAATTGGCTGGCAAAATTATGTCGCTTGCAGTTTTTAAATCGATGTCGCATTCTTGGGCAATCTTCTCTACATCGGCTTTCGTAGGATTTTCTAAATCAATCCAAGTGGCGTCTTGATAGTGGTATTTTTGAATCATAGATTTTTGATTACGAATATATTATAGCAGGCGCTTGTTTGACCACAAGAAGTACTTTTGCGATAATTGAACTCACTTGAAATTAAGTTTTTGGAAGTTGGTTTTATAAAAATGGATTCTCAAAAAAATAATCGACTTCTACCAACATCTCTGATCCTCATTTTGATTGGGGCATCTTTTTTTTGTGGTATTTATGTAGGCGATCAGAAAAATTCCGACACTTTTAATCCATCAGCTAGCGGCATCAAAGATGCAAACAGCCCTTTTCCTACTGGCGTTGAATTCGCACCTTTTTGGCGGGCCTGGGCCGAAATTGATAAAAAATTTATCACCTCTAGCACCAGCACCGAGGAAAAAATAGACAATCAGGCACGCGTATGGGGCGCTATACAAGGTATGGTAGCTTCGCTAGGCGATCCGTACACTGTTTTCTTACCACCAACCGAGTCAAAAATTTTTAAGTCGGATATAAAAGGCAATTTTGGCGGCGTTGGTTTGGAAGTTGGGGTGCGCGACAATCTCCTTACGGTCATTTCACCTTTGAAAAACACACCGGCTGGTCGTTCAATTATAAAAACTGGCGACATTATTTTAAAAATCGACGACGGCTCTACTGAGAAACTCAGCGTCGACGAAGCTGTTGGATTGATTCGCGGCGAAGTGGGCACAAAAGTGAAGCTCGATATCCTTCGTCAAAACAATGCGACAACCACAGAAAATTTTGTTGTCACCCTAACTCGAGCCACTATCGACATTCCTACAATAGAGACCGAATTCCGTTCGGATGGCATTTTTGTCATACGCCTTTTTAGTTTTTCAGAGACTTCGTCGAATCTTTTTCGAGAGGCTTTGCGTAATTTTGTTAGGACAGGTTCTTCCAAACTCATTCTAGACTTAAGAGGGAATCCTGGTGGCTATCTTGAAGCGGCCGTCAATATGGCTAGCTGGTTTTTGCCACCCGGCGCGGTTGTTGTCCAAGAAGACTATAAAAATGACGAAGAAAATGTCATTCATCGCAGTAAGGGCTTTGACATTTTTGATGAAAAATTAAAAATGGTCATCTTAATAGACGGCGGCTCAGCTTCGGCTTCGGAAATCTTAGCCGGCGCTCTGCGTGAGCAAAACATCGCGACTTTAATCGGTACAGATTCTTTTGGCAAAGGCTCGGTTCAAGAATTGATAGAGTTTACCTCTAATACATCTTTAAAAATCACCATCGCTCAATGGCTCACCCCAAACGGCAATTCTATTTCTGCTGGTGGTTTAAAGCCGGATATTGAGGTGAAGCCAGCAGAGAAAAATCCTGGTCCTGATAACGACCTCCAAATGAAGGCAGCAGTTGAATTTCTGTTGAAGAAGTGATATACATCCACTCATGAAAGTCATATTACAGAAAGATGTTTCTGGTCTTGGAAAAATGTTTGATATTAAAAATGTGGCCGATGGCTATGCCGCGAATTTTCTTTTGCCGAAGGGTTTGGCGATTTTGGCTTCAGCACAAGAACAGAAGCGAGTCGGTGAGATGAAGGCTGGTCGCGAGGCGGAGCAAAAGGTGCAAGAAAATCTTCTTCTAAAAATCCTCGAAGATCTCAAAGGTAAGTCTGTTGTCGTGAAAGCTAAGGCTAATGAAAAAGGCCATCTATTTTCAGGTATTCACGCTCGTGAGCTAGTCGCCGCTCTTTTAAAAGAAACGCGTCTCACTGTACCAGTTGAGGCCATAAATTTGAAGGCTCCTATAAAAGAGGTTGGTTCACATGAAATAGAAGTTTCTGTCGGCGACAAAAGAACTTCGTTTGTGGTAGAAATTGTAGCGGAGTAAGATTTAGAAATTGAGTTTTTGAGTCACTCTCGCAGGACGCGCAGGCGTCCGAGGGTGAGCGAAAATTTCAGCAGAAATTTATCGCGGTGACGAAAAAAGTTAATTTCTAAATCTTATACGACGCTTACAACCTTCTTTTTCTTAGCAGAAGTATCAAAATGAGTCATACGAGTGTATGCAAAACGGACAACGCCTTCTTTTAGAGCAAAAAGAGTGTGATCTTTACCCATACCGACTGAAGTGCCAGGGAGAACCTCTGTGCCGCGTTGGCGGACCAAAACAGCGCCAGTTTTAGCTCGCTCGCCATCGTTTACCTTAACGCCAAGATACTTTGGATTAGAATCTCTGCCGTTTTTTGTAGATCCACCACCTTTTTTAGTTGCCATATTTTTGTTATACTAGTGCAAAACAGTATACTTTAGGCCATCAAAAAAATCAATAGATTATGCCGAAACTGAATAAAATCAACCTTTTACTGACGATTTGCGTCACTTTTTTCTTAATTTCGGCTGTTTGGGGCAGTATTGAGCTTTTGGGTAAAAATAAGGCCAAAACCCGGCCTTTTTTGGCGGCTAGTGCCATATATAGCTCAGATGTGAACCTTTCTCCGGAGATTTTACCCGTTGTAGCTTCTAAAAATGGCACAAAATACTATCTTTCGTCGTGCGGGGCAGTGGGAAGGATAAAAGCAGAAAATTTGGTCACATTTGCAACTTGGCAAGCGGCCGAGGCTAAAGGTTTCGAGCCAGCTCAAAATTGCGCTGATTTGGAGGATTATTTGAGCGAATTTTCGGCCGGATCGGACGAAAAAAATAAAAATTGAAAAAGATATTTTTTGGATCGAAAAAATGGGTGCAAAATCTGGTCGTTTCAATACGACTCGGTTTTTTTCTAGCCCTTCGCCAAGTGCGTCGAGGTAATAAATGGACAACAGCCCTCATTATTTTTGTGATGATGCTCACATTTCTAAATCTTGTGGTGGTGCGCGGTGTGCTCGTGGGTTTGCTTCAAGGCTCTACAAATGTTTACAAATCTGGCTATGCGGGTGATGTTATCCTCACTAATCTTTCCAAAAAATCTTACATTGAAAACAGTCCTTCGATTATAAAAACCATAGAGACTCTGCCGTGGGTTGAGGCTTACAGCTATCGCTATGTGGAGGGTGGGGAAGTCGAGGTAAATTATAAAACACGAGTGAGGCTCGACGACGACGCCAATTCCGCCGCCGCTTCTATTGTGGGTATCAATCCCGATCTTGAAGATGGCCTGACGCATATATCGGAAAAGCTGGTGGAGGGTAGATATCTCACCCGCGACGACTCGGACGGCATTCTCATTGGCGCAAATTTGCTCAGAAAATATCTCGATATTGATGTGCCAAATTTAACTCTGCTCGAAAATGTGGAAATAGGGGATAGGGTGCGCATGACCATCGGTGAAAATAGAAAAGAGTTTACGGTGCTCGGCTTTTTGCAAAGCAAAGTCGATCAGATTGATTTCCGAGTTTTTGTGCTTGACACCACACTTCGAAATATTATTGGTCGTGGCGATTTTAATGTCGACGAAATTGCTATTTCGCTAAAGCCCGGCACCGATCCGTACATTGTGAAAAACGCACTTATTCGCTCTGGCGTGGACGAGTACGCTAGGGTGCAGACATGGGACGAGTCTTTGCCAAAGTTTCTGCTTGATATTCAAAATACTTTCGGCCTTTTGGGTAATGTTGTCGGCTCTATTGGTCTCGCTGTGGCATCCATCACTATTTTCATCGTCATTTTCATCAATGCCATTACGCGCAGGAAATATATCGGTATTTTGAAAGGTATAGGTATAAAATCATCGGCCATCGAGATCGCTTATATTATTCAGGCGATTTTTTATGCCGCCATCGGTATTTTGATCGGTTTGGTGATTCTTTATGGATTTTTGGTACCATTCATCGACGCTCACCCAATACCGTTTCCATTTAGCGATGGCATTTTGGTGGCCGAGATTCCAAACACTCTGCTCCGTGCCGCTCTCCTCATGATTGCCACACTCATTGCGGGCTACATTCCAGCAAAGATCGTTGTGCAACAAAATACGCTAGATTCGATTTTGGGGCGCTGATTAGCTGACCGCGATAAATTGAGCAAAAATTAAACAAAATTTTATGTCAGTCATGATAAAAGCCGAAAAAATTGTGAAGTCGTATCAGAGCGGTGGCTCGGAGCTCGTGGTTTTGCGCGGCCTAGATTTTTCGGCAGAGCGCGGCGAATTTGTGGCCATTACCGGCCGCTCGGGCTCGGGCAAAAGTACGCTTTTGTATCAGCTCGGTCTTTTAGATCACCCAAATTCTGGTCATATAAATATTGACGGCGTAGATATTTTGAAACTCAATAATGAAGAGCGCACCGATTTTCGCCTCAAAGAGCTTGGCTACGTTTTTCAAGATTATGCTCTTTTGCCAGAGCTCACCTCGCTCGAAAATGTTGCTCTGCCTTTTCTCATGCAAGGCATGACGAAGGCCCAGGCGGCCGGAAGAGCCACGGAAGCTCTGGCAAGAGTTGGCTTGGCATCCAAAACGAGCAACCTGCCGAGCCAACTTTCTGGCGGCGAGCAACAGCGTGTGAGTATTGCTCGCGCCATTAGTCATAGTCCAAAAATTATTTTTGCCGACGAGCCAACGGCCAATCTCGATAGCGAAACGGCGGCAATTGTGATAAAAACATTCCTTGAGCTTCACAGGGAAGGGCAAACGATCGTTATGGTCACGCACGAAGAAGAGTATGCGAGGCAGACAGATCGAATAATCACGCTTTCCGATGGTATAATAACTTCCGACACTCGACTCAAGGCTCAATAAAAATGAAAAATTTCCTCAAAAATGCTTTCCGATGGGCGAGAGTTCACTACATAATTTCGGCTATAGTTTTGGTTATTCTTTTGATCATCGTCTCGGCTTTTAGCTTTGGTGGAAATGGCGCGGAAAAAATTACTGTCGAACGAGGCACGGTGGTGCAAACGGTCCAAGCTTCGGGCAAAATGAAGCCCATCCAAGATGCTGATTTTGGCTTTGAAAATGGTGGACGAGTAGCGGCTATTTTGGTCAACACGGGCGATGCGGTGGTGGCTGGCGCAGTGCTAGTAGAGCTCGATCGTGCTCAAGCAGAAGCCGAGCTTTCAAAGGCTAGGGGGCTTTTGGCGGCCGACACAGCCGAGCTCGATGAAATGCGAGCCGGTACGCGCTCTGAAGAGCTCAACATTTCTGAAGCAGAAAAAGCCGAAGCCGAAGTAGCCTTGGCTGATGCCACGAGCAATCTCGTTATAAATATGAAGCGTGCCTTCGAGCTTTCCGACAACGCCGTGCGCAATTACGCCGATCAATTTTTTGAAAACACCGATGACTTCTCACCATCTTGGAAGCGCACTTACGTCTCGTCTGGTGGAACAACTGTTGGCTTGAATGTCGTTTTTGATTTAAAGTTGAAAATTGTAGATGGTCGTAGAGAGGTTCAGAAAATTTTGCCGCTATGGGCCAGTCTTTCTTCGGGCTTAATGAGCTCGACGGCCACTCCCGCCGACTTGATGTCAAAAATTTCAATTGAAAAAAGTTATCTCGATACTACTGTTGCGTTTTTGGAAGATTTAGCACTCGGTGTTAACCAGATGTCATCTCCCAATGGAGACGAAGACGCAGTATTTGCCGGTTTTCGCACTGATGTAGGAACGGCTCGGGCCAATGTAGCCACGGCCTATACAAATCTCATCGCCGCTGAAGACAAATACAATGCCGCGCGCCTCTCTTTTTCTGTTCAGGATAAAGAGCTTGCCCTGAAGCTAGCCGGGAGCACTTCTCAGGCTCTTGCATCTCAGGTTGCAAAGGTGGCGCAGAGTCGAGCTGGCGTCCTTGCGGCCGAAGCCGATCTATCTAAGGCAATAATCCGCGCGCCGTTTTCTGGTATTGTGGGCACTATTGATGCCGAGGTGGGGGAGGTGGTTGGTGCGGGCGATACCATCATCCGCCTCATAAGCGAAGAGGATAATTTTAGTATTGAAGCCAATATCTCAGAGGTTAACATTGCAAAAATAAATGTAGGTAATAAGGTTCGAGCCGTTTTTGACGCTCTGCCCGACCAAAGCTTCTATGGCTCCGTGTCCCATATCGACTCAACAGAAACCATAATCGACGATGTGGTGAATTATAAAGTTACTATTTTAGTAGACTCAAGTGCCATCAACGATAAAACAGACAAGATAAAGAGCGGCATGACGGCTAATTTGTTTGTAGAGACAGCCGAAAGGCAAAATGTGCTCATAGTTCCACTTTTTGCTCTAACACGTTCTACAGAGGGTGGAGAAACCAAATTTGTGGCCCAAAAGCTGGTTGGTGGCAGTAGAAGCGAAGAAACCTCGGTAGTTTTGGGTGTGGTGGGTAGCGACGGTAGGGCAGAGGTGCTTTCCGGCCTGTCTGAAGGCGATGTTTTAGTCATTGAGAAGTAATAAAAATTAAGAAAAATTAATAATAATAATCGCTGAAAAAGCCTTATTATCAGCCCTATTTTAGGGTGTTTTTGGCATGCTTTTTAGACCATAAAAAACCAATTTTGTCATTGACAAGAGGGTTTAGATATGCTAGTATGTTGATGTAACTCAGTTAGTCGCTGAGTTTTTTGTTTTCTAAGACTAAAACCAATATGTTAAATATAGCTGCTATTAGCTTGTACATGATGCTTTCTGGAGTCACTGGCGCGTCAGGTATTCCTACGCCAATGGCGCTTCCAGAGGAGCCAGTTCAAACTGTTGAACAAAAAAAGGAAGTTGAAAGATTAATCGAAGAAATAGACGTTGAGGCTTATGTAAAGGAGTATTTTAAAGACACTCCGATTCTTGCTGAAATTTCTCGTTGCGAATCTCATTTCCGACAAGAAGGAAAGAATGGTCTTACTCTTCGTGGTATGAAAGATCGAGACGATCTTGGTGCCATGCAGATCAATCAGCGATACCACGGTGAACAAGCTAAAGCTCTAGGACTCGATTTGCACACTCTCGATGGTAACTTGGCTTACGCTAAGGCTCTCTATGAGAAAGAAGGTGCATATCCTTGGATGGCCTCATCTGCTTGTTGGTCTAAGGTCAATGAGCTTGCGATGCGTTAAACCGCAAAGCGTGGTCTGAAAAGAAAAAACTTAAACAAAACACCCGTACCGAAAGGCGCGGGTGTTTTGTATGGCGATGTATCCGAGCCGAGGAGCTAATATACTAATATAAATGAACGAGTAAAAAATTCCCTACACCGTGGCAGTGCGGTGTAGGGAATGAGGCTGGCCGAATCGAGGGACTATTCAACTTTTCTCTCGATTCCACCTCTGAGTTTGGTTGCCCGTCTGTCGAGAGGTTGTTCTTGGATGATTTGGACAGTTGCGTTGTGACCAAGAGTTTGTCTGCAGAAGTCAGTCACCCAAGGAAGTAGAAGGTTTTCTCCAACAAGCACAGCTAGGGCATGATCAGCCGAAGCACCAGGTCCTCTGGCTTCGGCTGCGAGGACTAGAACCTTGCACACTGAGCCAATTTTCATCGATGCTCCCATGAGCAAATTAAACTCGACGATCTCGAGAAGCTCGAGATCTCGCAGAAAAATCATAGGTCTCCTCCTTTTATTTTGTGCGACCACACACGACTTCCTAGGCTCAGTATACTAATAGGGTATAGCAAAATGCAAATGAGTAAAAATTAGCGCAAATTACCATATAGGTCGCACAATATATCTTTTACGCGGATAGCTTATACGACATAAATAAGCCTATATAGAGCGGTTGAAATTTTAGACCCCTTCCCTTCCGATTTTAAGAGATTTTCGAGTGCTGCAAAAATCTTGAAAAGATTTCCATTCCATCAACAGTTGGCCGCTCTTTAGCTCCTTCTTTTTGTTTTGAATAAGTTTCTCTAATATTTCTGGTCCAATATCCTCATTCATCTGTAAAAATATCATCGGATATTGTGACATTACTGGATTTTCATATTTATCTAATTTGCTATTAAGACAGCCAGCAAGGTTCCTTCTATCACTTGGGTAGAAGACATCAACACAGAAGCCACCTTTTTGATCATAAACAAAGAAATCAGCGCGAGTACGTTTATCGTCTGTGAAAAAAAACTCTCGGTGCACAAACTCTTTTTTAAACTTGGTTATAAGAAATTTATAAACTTTGTCTTCAACTATATGCGCACGATGATTAATTTTATTTGCTCGCGCTGAACTATGAGCGCCACTTCGAAAGTCCGTTTGAGATTTTAGTTTGAGTTTGGTACGAAGGGCAACAAGGCCGCCGAATCGTCGTTCAATTGATCTGGCTGAAGGAAGATATGGATACTTGTCAACTTCGGGCGCAGTTGGATACCTCTGATGCTCGTTATAAAAATGTTCCAGGCCAGACTTCAGATTTTCAATTGTCCAAGGTTTCTGTTTGCCGTCTTTCTGTTTTCGAAGCATTCAGAAAGCATAAATCTATGAGTCGTATAACGCAAGTGCCTTTTGTGGATTGTTGTTAAAACCTATTGCCAATCAATCTTTTTTGCCCTCTCCCAAAACTCCGGATGATTTTTTTCTTTCATCATGTAATACCACCATTCGGCGCCCCATAAATACTGTTTTTCAAAACCAGCTTTTTGGGCAAATTCCAAAACGTTATTAAACTTATCTACATCCATACGACTCAAAGCGGTCTCCAAAGGCGTATCTTTGATAGGTTTGAGTAGCCAAGGCTCGGCTGAGAGCTCGATTAGAAGGGTTTCTGGGGTTCGACCAGCATTTCGACCGTCTGGGCTATTGTTGAAAAGCATTTCAACGATATTGCGCTTAATTTTGAAAAAGGCCGGAGGAACTGGATAGCGGACAGGCCCGAGCGTATGATTCCAAACATATAAATAGAGACTGGTTCCAAAAGAGTCGCCAAGCTGATAGGCTTTGTACCAAAGGCCCAGCTCACCGCTGTCTGTGACCAATATTGTGCGACTTGGATCGAGTGAGCGCACGAGGTTGATTTCTTTCTTTAAGAATTCTTTATCGAGAAAATCTTGGCAATGTTCGCGTGCGAAAAAGGTTAAGAACGGTTCATTTTCAATTTGCCAATAAGCAATAGCGGACGAATTTTTGTAGCGATTTACCACAGTCGTCATATATTCGAGAAGCTCTTCACGCTTATCTTCGTCGGATAGGTCTTTAGCCCAAGACGGCTCGTGGCATTCTGGCCAGCCGGGTAGTCGCCTACCAACGGCAAAAATAACCTTAGAATTGGTCTCCTCTGCCCTCTTTATTTGATAATCGAGCGGATACCAGTCGTATTGATCGTTCTTTGGCTCAGTGAGTTGCCAATGAGCCGAGAGGCGGAACCGACGGACACCCAAATCGTCTAAAATCGCATTGTAGACTTTTTGCCAATCCAACCCAAGCTCATTTGAATGAAAGAGGCTAAATGACACGCCGTACTCTACCCTCTCAGGCGTTTTGCGAATTGAAAGCAGAGCAAGAATGATGAAAATTATAATTGCTGCGCCGATTATTTTTTTGCGATTTCTTTTAAAAAATTTCATTATTTTCATAATTTTATTTTAGTCGTGGCGCCGCTTGCTTGTTTACACAAAAAGGACGAAAAATCCGATGACGATGAGAACAGTTGCCAAAAGCTTGTGGAGAAATTCGTGTCTGTGGATTTTTTCGTCGAAATAATCCGGGATGAGGGTGTGAAAGAAAAGCGCGAATACAAATATGAATACATATTGAGTGGCGGTGAGAGCGTTCACTATCGCTACATTGCCGCCTTTTATGGCAAGTAAGATAAATATAAAGGCGACACCCGCGAGGACTTTATTGCCTAAAATGATGAAAGCTTTTTTCGACCGGCTCCTTGAATTTGAATGGGTCGGATGGCTTGAATGATCGGGCGATTTTTTGTGGAGATCTTTAAAGACAGTGCGCCAAACGCTCGGCACAAGAAGAAGGGCAAGAGCCACCACGACGTTTGCCATGCGAGACCAGAAAAAGCCGTCTATAAAAGAAGTTGTTTCGTTGAAAATAATTTTCATGAGGACGTTTGAGAGGCCGAAGAAGGTGCCGGCGCCGACGAGAAAAAGGAGTGAACGTTTGGTGAATTCGAAATGAGAAATGAGCACCATGCCGATAACCAGGAAGAAAAAGCCGATTATGAATTTGTCTGAGCCTGTGGGTAGGCCGGTGTTTAAAATGAGTGCGCTGCTTATGAGGGTTGAAATTGTGGCCACGCCGCCCACCACTGGCACCACCTCTGAGGCTCTAGAATTTTTGAGTGATTCATAAAACAAAAGAATGGAAATGAGATAGCTTACGCCAGCGAGGATGGAAAAGACGGAGGTGTGAACGCTTGGCCACGATACGCCAAAGGGTAGAGCACCGAGCGCGAAGATAGAAAGAAAGCTCACATAAAAAGCGTAGACGACCGTATTGGGGACGACATTTTTAGACACAATAAAGCGGTCGTTTAAAATAACCGTTGCGTTTAGAAATTGACCGATGATGACAAATAGTACCCATGGTTCCACGATTTTATTTTAATATTTTTCTGATTTTAACTCCAGCTCCGGTTCTTCTAATTCTAGCGTGTTCGTCTCACAAATATTTTTATAAAAATAGGCCGACGGCCGAATGTGTCTTTCTAGTGTTTTGTAATCGATCTCCACTAAGCCGAATCGTTTTTCAAAACCCTCTGCCCACTCGTAGTTGTCTAGCAAAGACCAGTGCATGTAGCCGCGAATGGGTGCACCATTTTCTATTGCTCGATGAACATTTGCCACATAGCCGCGAATGAACGCTTCCCTTCTTGAATCGTCTGCATCAGCAAGGCCATTTTCTACGACGTAAATTGGCTTATGGTATTGAGTGAGCTCCATAAGTGCGTGATAAATGCCTTCGGGAAAAATGTCCCAGCCCATATCGGATTTTGGAAGAGGTGGTAATTTCTCGAAAGTTTTTCCAAAAGGTTTTCCGAGTGGTCTGTAGAAATAAAAATTGAGACCGATAAAGTCTTGGTGGTTTTTAATTTTGTTTAAGAAACGGCGATTCCAAAAATATTTGTAGAGGGCTTCTCGAATGTATTGGATTGGATTTGGGCCAAGAGCCTTAAAATACATATTATGCTTTGCGATGCCGATCTGAGCTTCTGGTCGAATAAGCTTTATCGTTTTGTATGCGGCAATGTGGGCTTTTACCAGATTACCCCAAACTTTTTTATAGGCTTGAGGATTCTTTTTAAACGGCGGCCACTTTCCGTGCATATAGCCATTGCCAGCCCACACCAGAGGCTCATTAATGGTCAAGACAAACTTAACATCGCCCAAAATTTCTTTGGCCACAAACTCTGCGTAGCGCGTAAATCTCTCTACGGATTGTGGGTTTTCAAAGCCACCACTTCGGCTAAACCAAAGCGGTAAAGTAAAGTGCCAAAGATTTACAAACGGCTCTAATCCTCGCATTCGCAAAGAGGCGATGACATTTTTATAATGCGCGGCTTCATTGAGATCAAATACTCCTTCTTCTGGCTCGATTCTCGCCCACTCAATAGAAATTTTGTGGCAGTTGTGGCCGAGATTTTGGACGATGTCGAAGTCTGATTCGTAGAGATTGTAGTGGTTGCACGCTCGAGCGCAGATGGGCACCCTTCCCTTTCGGCTTGCCTCTGCCCAATCGCAATTTTCAATGCCGCCCTCCACTTGATACGACGCCGTGGCCGCTCCCCACAGGAAGCCATCTGGAAATCGGAGAATCTTTTTCATTACTACTTTTTAAACAGGTTGATTATTGGCTTAATGACTTTTTCCCAAATTGCTACGGCGACATCTTTAATGTAACCGAACCATTCTTCAAAACGGTCTGACTTTAAAAAATCGATTATATCAATATCTAAAACAAACTTCATAATAATTATGGCGATGATGAGAATTATTATGATTTGGAAAAAACCTTTTTTAGAATTAGAATTTGTCATCTTTTTCATCTTGGTGGCGAATGTTTAATTTTTGCAGCGAATAAATTATAAATAAATCATCGGATCGAGATAGGCTCGTAAGTCCGCTACAGGAATAATAGCATTTTTACAATTTATGCTATTCTCATATTTCAAAATTTTTACACCTTGGCTTGCGTACACACCAAAATGAAGATGGGGGCCAGTGGAATAGCCGGTGTTGCCAGAGTATCCAATAGTGTCGCTCGTACCAACTTTCTGACCAGCTACGACACTTATTAGATCGAGATGGGCGTATAGGGTTGAGAGGCCATTGTCGTGGTGAAGGAGTATCCATTTACCATACGAATAGCAACCCTGCACAGCGTCGGTATTGCCCGTGCCCTCCACTACCCCACCGAGCGCCGCTTTTATTTTTGTGCCGCGTGAGGCTCGGAAATCTATACCGTTGTGGCCCTTACCGTTGTAGGCGGCGGTTTGTTTGGCAAATTCAGTGAAGCCAAAATATTGGGTGACAAAAACACTGTCTACTGGCCAAGATAAAATACCCTTTCCTGCACTGGGGTAGCTCGTGGGATCGATAATTAAACGCAAAGCGTTTTCGAAGCTCGCAAGCTCACTTGCAAAAGCTTCAGCCAAGCGTTTTTTTTCCTCCAACTGTTTTTTATATTCAGACTCGAGACTTTGGGTAACATTTAAAATAACCGCCTTTTCTTTTTTTGTATTGTCGATAACCTTTTTCTGATTGCCGAGCTCGGAGTTTAAACTTAGTAAGTTTTTCTTACTTGATTCTGTTTGGGCCTGCTTGTTCCACAGCTCTTCTTTTAAACTTTCGAGGTTCTTAACATTGGCTCGAATGCCGTCTCGAAATTGTTCGGCGGTAGAAATTTCACTCCAAAAAGTGCCGATGTTTTCATTGGCGAGCACCATTTCCACCAGAGAGAGGTCGCCTGTTCGGTCGATTTTTCGAAGACTTTCTGCGATAGCTTTTCTACCGTCGATAATATCCTGCTCTTTATTTTTAATTTCAATCACTAATTGCTCGATTGTTAGATTGGTGGCCCCGATTTTATTTTCCGTGACCCGAATTTCTTTCTGAAGCTTTGAGCTGGACACATCCAAGCTTTTGACTGCACTTTGGAGTGTTTGTTTTTCTTTGCCCACCTCTTGAATCTGGCTGTCGAGTTTTTTTATCTCTTCGTTTAATTTTTCTAGCTGAATGTTTTTCTGTTCGATGTTTTGTTTTATTTCAGTAATTGTAGCCGCCTCAGTTATTCTTGGTAGAATCGGAAAAAATGAGGAGAAATTGCCGAGGGTTATGAGTCCGATAGTGAGAATCGAGACGGTGAAGAATTTTTCAGCAAACCTTTTTAATTTTTTACTATTAAAGTTTTTCAAGGTTTTTTATGGCTGTTTCTAAGCGCGCTACGCACTCTTTTTGGCCAATAAGGTAAGCCACAGTAAATGGATCGGCAGACTTAGTGCGGCCGGTGAGAGCGAAACGGATTGGCCACAAAACGTCGCCTCGGCCATGATCGGTGGCATAGGCCCAGATACTCGGCTTTATTTTTTCTGGATCAGACATATCTTCTTCTGATAGCTCGCCGAAAAGCTCTGCGGCTTTAGCCAAATGATTTTTTGTTTTGGAAACCGCATCCTCGCCGCTATCTTTCCAGACGAGGTCTTTGGCGTCGTATTTCGGTGCTTCGAAGCAATAATCGTACTCCCCTTCTATAATAGACGTTTCAAGGTCGCCAAATGTTTCAATGCGTTCGATTATGGCTGGCGCAAGCTTTTTAATGAGGGTTGGCGTAACGCTACCCAGCCATTTGTTGCTCTTTACATGCTCGGATTTTTGGAAAACTTCGATGATCGCTTTTTCGAGTTTGTCGCTGCTCATTCTGCGAAGGTGCTCGCGATTGACCCAGCGCAATTTTTCTTCGTTGTAGACAGCGCCAGATTTTTGCACTTTAGAGATATCAAATTTTTCAATGATTTCTTCTGGTGTAAAAATTTCTTCGTCCGTGCCAGGGTTCCAGCCGAGGAGAGCGGCGTAATTTATGAGTGCTTCTGGTAGAAAGCCTTTTTCTTTGTATTCGGTTACCGCTTGCGCTCCTTTTCTTTTTGAGAGTTTGCTTTTATCGGCCGCGAGAATGAGTGGTAAATGACCGTATACCGGGCGCTTGGCACCAATAGCTTCACCAATGAGAATTTGGCGAGGGGTATTTGAAATATGCTCTTCCCCGCGAACCACGTGAGTGACACCCATTTCGTGGTCGTCTACTACCACAGCAAAGTGATAGAGAGGCTCGTCGAAACTTTTGGCAATTACGAAGTCGCCCAAATCTTCCGTGGCAAAAGAAATTTCGCCGCGAATCATGTCGGAAAAAATTATCGTCGTATTGGGGTTTCGAAAACGAATGACGCTACTGCGTTTGCCTTCTTCCACTACGGCTTCTTCAGACACATAAGCTAAGTCTTTCGCCACCAGAGCTTCGAGGTGGCGTTTGTATATTTCGGAGCGTTCGGATTGGCGATAAAATTCGTCGTATTGTATGCCTAGCCAAGAAAGACTATCTAAAATATTTTGCTCAAATTCTTTTTTTGAACGCTCTTTGTCTGTATCTTCGATGCGTAAAATAAACTTACCTTTATTATGCTTTGCATAGAGATAACTAAAAAGTGCGGTGCGTAGGCCACCGAAATGAAGATTGCCTGTAGGGCTCGGGGCAAATCTCGATACAACTTTGCCATCTGTTTTCTCTGAATGATTTTTGTTCATTTTAAATCTCGTGCCTCAGCGCGATGGCTAAAATTTCTTTGGCAATGGCTCGAGCGGCATTTCGATTGCCAAAACCGAGCGCCGCTTTCTTCATCACCTCAAGCTGCGCTGGATTGCTAAGTAATCTTGTAGCTTCAGAAATTAAAATATTTGGTGTGAGGTTTGACTCTTCTAAAACGACACAAGCTTTGGTACGAGCGTATGAGTAGGCATTTTTGCGTTGGTGATCGCCTTGCGAGTCGGTGATCGGGATGATAATAGAAGGAATGCCCCACACCGCGATTTCAAAAATTGCTGAGCCGGCGCGAGAAATTATAAGGTTGGCGATACCGACAGACATTCTCATGGCCAAAGGATCTAAATACTCGAAAGCCCTGTAGCGGTTTTTATACGGATTATTCACAAGCATTGTGTTTGTGCGAGCTACAACATCTTTAAAATTTATTTTGCCCGTCTGGTGAATAATCTGATAATTTTTAACAAGCTCGGGCAAAGCATCTACAAGAGTGTCGTTTATTATTTGGGCACCTGTAGAGCCACCGAGTATTAGGATGGTTGGCACATCGCCAGAAAGCTTTAGGAATTGATAGGCACCTTCATGGAGTGGCTCCATAAGCTCTTTGCGAATTGGCTGGCCAGTATGAGCCACTTTTTTTTCGGAGAAAAATTTTGTGGTTTCTTGGTAAGAGACAGCTATTTTTGTGGCAAATTTTGCGGCCCAAGCGTTTACTCTGCCTGGGACCATGTCTGACTCATGAATAATTATGGGGATTCGGAGCAGTTTGCCGGCGAAAAGCACCGGAAAACTCGCGTAGCCGCCTTTACCGAAAATAACATCGGGATAAATAGAAAAAACTGTAAAGAAAGAAGTGATGACACCCCAAGCGGTCTTGAAAATATCGAAAAAATTTAATATTGAAAAATATAGTCGACGCTTACCGGCATAATTTTTATTAAAAACAATTCCCCGATCGTAAAGCATGCCGGCATTGTAGGCCGAAGGTGCCATGAAAGTAAGCTCTGGTGGTATTAAGCGGTACTCTTTTACAAGCTCGTGTAGCTCATCAGCCACAGCCATTATTGGATAAAAATGGCCACCAGTGCCTCCGCCTGTAAATAAGATTTTCATTTTAAAATTTTGTTTTTTGCCGCTTCTAATCGCGCTTGGCTGAACGAGAAATGTTTAGCAAAATTCCCACCTCTGCCAGTGTCATCATGAGAGCTGAGCCGCCATGGCTCACAAAAAGAAGCGGAATTCCGGACAATGGCAAAATTCCGAGCATCGCGCCCATGTTTATAAATGATTGCGATAGAATAAGTATAACAATTCCGAGGGCCAAGAGTCCACCAAAAGTATCGGGTGCTTTCAGGGCAATTTTCAAGCCTCGCCAACCAAAAAACAGAAAGAAAGCAATGAGCGTAACGCTACCCACAAAACCAAATTCTTCTGCCATAACGGCAAATATTGAGTCGCCAATAGGCTCAGGTAAGAAGTTGAATTTTTGTACGCTTTGGCCAAAGCCGCGGCCGAAAATCTGCCCCGAGCCAATGGCAATAAAAGACTGTTGAATCTGATAGCTCGAGCCAAGAGAATTTTCCGAAGGATTGATATATGTCATAACACGCTCTTTTATATATGGCTTAGTGAATACCAACGCGGTAAAGCCAAGTAGACACACGAGAACGATGAGGCCGATGTGTTTCCAAGAAGCACCACTCGCAAAAAGCATAGCCATGCCAGCGGCAACTAGAATTACAAATGTATCCGTGTCTGGCTGAGCGAGTAATACCCCGCCGGTAATGGCTGAGATAATAAAAAATGGCAAAATGCCGTGTTGCCAAGTAGTAATTTTTTGCTTCACGCTCGATATCCAAGCCGCGAGATATATGAGGTAGGCAATTTTTAGAAGCTCAGATGTTTGAAAAGAAAAAGCACCTAAATTTACCCAACGCTTTGCACCGCCGTGTTCTATGCCGATATGTGGAATGAAAACTAGGGCTGTGGCAAACAGAGACAAGATAAAAATAAGTAATGACCACTTTCGCCACTGGCGATAATGTATGCGGCTGGTAATAAAAGCCAGAGAGCCACCGAGAAAAATTCCAAAAATTGCTCGCGAAAACGCAATGGAAGAATAGCTCGCTCCATCTCTAGCCAAAAGACCGAGTGCAGCCGAGCTAAAAATAAAAAGGCCGGCCACCAGAAGAACTATGACGGAGATTAGCAAGGGTTTATCAACAGAGGCTTGCTTCATGTTTTTATTCTACCCTATTTCTAACCAATGAGAGCGAGAGTCATACCAAGAAGGGCGCAAATGACACCGATGATCCAGAAACGCATCGTGACTTTATAAGCGGGCCAGCCGATAGCTTGAAAATGATGATGAATCGGTGCGACCATAAAAACTTTTTTACCGTTCCTTAGGCGTTTGGAAGTGACTTGTATGAGGCTTGAAAGCGATGTGATGATGAGTGGGAGGGCGATAATTGGCAGAACAATAACGCCATATCCTCCACCAAGAGAATCTGTCATAAAAGCTACGACGGCCAGGGTGATCGTGAGACCCATTGTGCCAGTTTCAGACATAAAGAATCTGGCGGGTGGAATGTTGAACCATAGAAAAGCTAAAATTGCGCCCACTACCACAGCGCAGAAAGCTGCAAGGTCGATTTGGTTTTGATAAAAGGCGATGCCAGCGTATGCGGCAAAAATCGAACCAAGAATACCGCCAGAGAGGCCATCGATGCCGTCTATAACGCCGCCAGAATATATGCCAATAACCACAATTATAAAAAGTGGGATGAAAAATAGTCCGAGATAAAAATCGCCGATTATTGGCAAACCGATTGTGTTTATATCGAGCTTAAAATAAAACCAACAGGCGCAAAATAAGCCCATAAGACCCACGATGAGTAGGCGCTTTTTTAAAGATAATCCGCCACCGATGTAACCACCCTTACCCGCCCCGCCTTGAGTGCCTAGAAAATCGTCTACAAAACCCACAATGCCGCCGAGGATGAGTGTGGCAAGCGGAAGCCATGTCTGATTTCTACTCAAAAAGTCGAGATTGGTGAAAATTTCTGTTTTGGTTATATAAGAAACCAGCCAAAAAATGAGAGCGGTGAATGCTACCGACCACCAGACGACTAAACCGCCCATTCTAGGCGTTTTTTTCACCTCATCATTGTGAAGAGAGGCAGAAATGGTGGCCTCTCGTCCGTCGATGGTTTTTTGTACACTCTGTTTTTTCCAAAGCTTGTATTTGTAAAGATGGTGCGTAATAAAGGGCGTAATAGCGATACCAATCGCGAAGGCTGTAACTGATGGTAAGAAAACTTTTACAATGTCGATAATCATGTTTTTAAATCGGATCTATTTTTTTGTTGCCGCCCACATCCAAATATTTTATAGTCGCTGCCGACAATTTTTCTAAATCAGAGAATCGACCGTCGTAGGATGAACCAAGAACGACAATGGCAAAAGGACCTTCAAGGCCAGGACTGGCAACTACTGCCACATTGCCACCCGCAAGCTCTGTGTAGCCAGTTTTTGAAGCTAAAATGCCCGGCACTGAATCGACAATACGATTGGTGTTTTTTAATTTGTGGAGTACACCTTGAGCTGAATACACCGTAAGTTCACCGTTAGCCGTCGCCTCCAAAACTTCCGGATGATTTTTCATTAAATATTCCAAAAGAGTGGCGATTTCACGCGCTGAGCCACGACCAGCATCTTCTTCTTTAGAAATATCTAAGCCGTGCTCGTTGCGAAAATTATTTTCCATGAGTCCATTTTTTTGGCTAAACTCATTCATTGCGCCAACGAAAGCTTGTACATTTTCATCACCCGCCTCGGTAGAAACACTGCGTGGCATCGTAGCGCCAACCGCTGAAGCAATTGCTCTAGCTCCATCATTTGAAGAAGATACTAAAACTATTTTCAAAAGTTCGCGGATGCTGAATTTTTCGCCAGAGCGTAGACCGGTGTCGCCTTCAGCCGATAAAGATTCGTTATCGATAGAGATGCTTGTAAGGTCTTTGGAATTTTCTAGGGCCACAGCGGCAGTGACAAGCTTAGTGAGTGATGCTAGGGGCATTTTTTTGTCGGCGGTTTTTTCAAAAATCGCCTTCCCGTGGCCAATGTCCCAGACAATCGCGGACTTTGCTTCGATGTAAAGATTTTTAAAAGGGTTTTGGACAGTCTCATTTTCAATCACGACATTTGATCGTATTTCATCAACCCGTCTTTCGCGATTTTTACTTGTAGAAATAGACAATACGAGTACTAGAAAAACCAAAACCAGCAAAAAAAAGCTGATGTTTCTTGTAGCTGTTTGGTCTAGGTCTTTGTTGAAAAAATGGCTATGATTCATCATTTTTCGTCTCAAATTCTCCGATCTCCTTATTGACAATATCATACTCTGGTAATTCTTCGATATTTTTTAACCCTAAATGTGATAGTAAGGCAAAGGTTGGTCTGTAGATAAAACTCCCTCGCGCTCCGCGTTCGTCTGCTCTTTCCACCAAGCCACGGATTAAAAGATTTCGCAAAACGAGGCTGGAGTTGACCCCACGGATATAGTCGATGTCTCTTTTGGTAACTGGTCCGCGATAAAGAACAATAGACAAAACTTCGAGTCCAGCACGGCCGATTTCCCGTGAAAGATCTTCTTTTATAAGCGACTCCATGAGTGTAGCCGCCTCAGGAGCAGTTTCAAGCATCACATCGTTTCCATTTCGCACCAAAACCAAGCCTCGACCCGAGAGATTTTTTTCGAAGCTCATCAAAGCCGCCTTGATCTCTGTCTCATTGACTTTATCTGCGCTTAAAATTTCCGCCAATTTTGAAACTGACACCGGCTCGGCTTTAAAAAATAAAACAGCTTCTATTTTTGCTTCAATTGTTAAACTTGATTCAGCCATTTCTTTATTTTAATTGTATTTAGGCAAACCAACACTTGTTGTTTCTATCTGGATTTCTTCAAGTGGATGTTCTTGGCTCGCAAGTATTGACCCGCGCTTCACGAGCTCGAGTAGAGCTAGAAAGCTCACAATAACATTTGTTTTTTCAAGTTCGCCGCCTTGACCACCAACAAATTCGCGAAAACTCGTTTTTAGGTTTGATGTGATGCGTTCGGTGAGCCGCGAAATCATTTCTTCAAGACTCATGACTTTTTTCACCACTACCTGTGGCAAGCGTTCGACTTTTGGTATCTGCTCGAGCACTCTTCTTATGGCCGCACGAATGCTGTCGAGTTTTGTTTCATCATCTGGAGAAAAAACTGACACAATTTTGCTTGATTCTTCGCGCGAAAAAAGTGGTGTTGTGCCAAAAATTTTTCGCAGCCCGACAGAAAGAGCTTTGATTTTCTGATATTCACGCAGACGCTTCTCCAAATCCTCCATACTCCCCTGCTCTTCTTCAGAGAGTTCAAGTGTTGGTAAAAGTGATTTGGATTTTATGAGTAAAAGTGTAGACGCAATTAAAACAAAATGCGCACTCTCACCTATCGGAAATTTTTCAGCTTTTTCGACATACGAAATAAAGTCGTCGGTCACTGATGCGAGCGAAATCTGCCCAATGTGCATTTTCCTTTTTTCAATAAGCGAAAGTAGAACTTCTAACGGCCCCTCAAAATGCTCTGTGCGGACAGTGTAAGCCATTAGTTTCTAAAACGACAAGCCCGTGCGCTCGTGTACGATCTCCATTTTTTTATTTGTGATTTCTCGGGCAACTTCCGCACCAGCAGACAAAATGGCGATCACCGCTTCTTTATCGGCGGCTACAGCTTCTCTTTTTTCTCTGAGCGGCTTCACAAAAGCTTCTATTTGATCAACTAAAATTTCTTTCGATTCTCTATAGCCGATTAAACCTTCGCGATAACGCCGATCGAGCTCGACGAGTTGTGAATCGCTTGCAAAGAGCTTGTGGAGAGCAAAAACGTTGCAGGTAGCTGGATCTTTCGGCTCGTTTACACCTTTTGAATCGGTGGGAATTTTCATCACTGCTTCAGCGATTTCAGCTTTCGTGGCAAAAAGGCCAATCGTGTTGCCATAACTTTTACTCATTTTGCGACCATCGGTGCCAGGCACAGAGCCAACGGATTCCTGAATGAGCGGCTCTGGCAATACAAAAGTCTCACCAAATGTGCGATTGAATTTTTCAGCAATATCGCGAGCAATTTCCAAATGTTGTTTTTGATCTTGGCCAACAGGCACCACATCAGCATCGTAAAGCAAAATATCTGTGGCCATGAGTACTGGATAATCGAAAAGGCCGACGTTCACCTCTCTGTCTTTGCTCTGCGCATCTTTGTAAGCGTGAGCGCGCATGAGATATGGCATGGTTGTGAGGCAATTGAAAATCCAGGTGAGCTCGGTGTGGGCAGGAATGTCTGACTGTTTAAATAGGGTAACTTTTTTAGGATCAACTCCAAGTGCCAAGAAATCTATGGCGACATTTAATGTTGACTCGCGAAGTTCGGCGGCATTTTGGACAGACGTTAATGCGTGTAAATCGACAATGGAGATGAAACTTTTGTAATCTTTTTGCAGGTCAATAAACTGACGAATGGCGCCGAAATAATTGCCGATATGCGGCCGGCCGGTGGGCTTTACGCCGGAAAGGAGGGTTTTCTCCCGATTTTCTTTATCTTTAGACATTGTGCCGTAAATAATAGCAAAAAATGGACAAAATAAAAACGCCGGATGATTTTTTGCCGGCGTTTTTCGTCTACCCCATACTCCCATGTTTCGTTTGTACCCTCTTCTGCACCCTAAGAAAACTTTGTTTTAGTTCGACTCGGTCGACGCGGATTTGGTTTCATCCGAGCCAAGATCAAACACTCGACCATGGAGTGGTCTGGGTTCTGGTCGAGGTCATCGTCGTTTTCACCGCCAAGGTCTCTGATGATGTCGACAAGCGCATCGTGCTTGGCGTTGAGCTTTCCCCATCGCTTGAGCAAGAATCCCCAGCCACCAGTCCTCCTTGACGACCCTTTTGCCTTTTTAGCTTCCAAGCCAGGCATGATGAATCCTTCCATTAAAACAACAAATGTGCGTACTTAGAGTAAAAGCCATTCCCTTACCCTCTGGCGGAAAATAGTACGCCTGTTTATTGGAATTGTAAATAGACTTATAAACCTTCTTTCTGTAGCTCGGCAATAATTTTTTTAGATTCTTTTGAAAGTTTTTTAGGTAGGTCGATGATTACGCGGATCAAAATGTCGCCGCGCTGTTTTCTTTCATCAGGAATACCACGGCCACGGACGCGTAAGACTTCGCCAAAAGCCACATGCTCAGGAATTTTTAATTTAATATCGCCATCGAGAGTTTTGATGGTTTTTTCAGCGCCGAGTAAAGCCTCGGAAAGCTTGATATTCAAATTCGTTATTAGATTGCGACCATCTTTTTTGAAAACTGCATGTGGGCGGACATGGATTTTTATATAAAGATCCCCTGCTTGACCACCGGTAATTGCTTCGCCCATGCCAGTCATGCGTATCATTTCGCCGTTGTCTATTCCTGCAGGAATTTTTACCTTTATCTCCTGTTCTTTGCGGGTGATACCAGCGCCGTGGCAGGTAGAGCAACGCTTTTCTGGAGTTTTACCTTGGCCGGTGCAAATGTCGCATACTCGTTCTGTAGCAAATGAACCGAAGAATGTACCTTTGACTTCTTTTATTTTTCCACGGCCGTTGCATGTCTTGCAGGTAGCAAACTTTGTATCAGGAGCACCACCACTGCCCTTACATGTGTCGCAAGGACTTGTCTTATTTAGCAAAACGCTTCGCTCAATACCAAAAGCGGCATCTTCGAAAGAGAGTTCGATATCGATGGAGATATCTCGACCTCGGCGTGCGTGAGCTGTGCCACCACCACGGCCACCACCAGCGAAGAAATCGTTTATGATTTCGTTAAAATCGAATCCTTCAAAGCCACCAGCGCCACCGGCAAATTGTGAGAAGTCAAAACCTCCTGCTTGGCCACCTTGCGCACCACCTTGACCCGCACCGGCCCAAGCATGGCCATATCTGTCGTACTCAGTGCGTTTTTGATCGTCTCCGAGAACGCTGTAGGCCTCACTCACTTCTTTAAACTTAGCTTCATCTCCACCCTTTTTATCTGGGTGATATTTATGCGCTAAATTTCTAAAAGCTTTTTTTACATCATCCTTGGATGAATTTTTATCAACACCAAGAATTTTGTAATAATCTTTTGCCATTTTTTTATTTTTGTGCCAACCCTAAGCGTTGTTTGTGAAATCAGCGTCGCGAGACGGCTCTTTTGGCTCGTCTGTTTTTTTTTCATCACCAGCTTGTGCGTCAGAAGAGGGTTGCGATGTTTGACCAGCTTTAGAAATTATTTCACCGATTTTTTGGAGCTCGCTCGAAAGTGCGGAGGTGGCCGCTGTGATTGATTCTTTATTATCGCCATCTTTTTCTTTCTTCAGAGCATCAACTTTTTCGGTAATTGATTTTTTGGTATCTTCGGGAACTTTGTCGCCATGATCACGGAGGGATTTTTCGGCAGTGTAAATGAGTTGTTCGGCCAAATTACGCACTTCGATAACCTCTTTTTTCTTGGCATCTTCGTCGGCGTGGAGTTCGGCATCTTTTTTCATGCGCTCAATGTCTTCTTTAGAAAGACCGGAGCTGGCTTCGATACGGATGGATTGTTCGCGGTTTGTGGCCTTGTCTTTAGCCTTTACACTTAGAATGCCGTTCGCATCTACATCGAAAGAAACTTCCACCTGTGGTAAGCCGCGTGGAGCCGGCGGAATACCATCAAGAATGAAACGGCCGAGGCTTTTGTTGTCACTTGCCATTGGGCGCTCGCCTTGAATAACATGAATCTCTACAGATGTTTGATTATCAGCGGCGGTAGAAAATGTTTGAGAACGAGAGACCGGAATAGTCGTATTTTTTTCAACAAGCTTCGTGGCCACACCTCCCATTGTTTCGATGCCGAAAGAAAGTGGAATAACATCGAGCAAAAGAATATCTTTGACATCGCCAGTGATGATGCCACCCTGCACCGCCGCGCCGAGGGCTACGACTTCGTCTGGATTGATGGATTTGTTCGGCTCTTTGCCGAAAAATTCCTTCACTTTTTCGATCATTTTTGGCATGCGTGTTTGACCACCCACCAAAATGACTTCGTTTATTTCGCCGACTTTAAAAGGCGACGCTTCCATGGCGCGTTTAGTGATCATCATTGCGCGGTCGATAAATTCTTCGGTGAGTTCTTCGAGCTTGGCGCGGCTCATTTTTAGAAGGAAATGTTTTGGGCCATCAGCACCAGAAGTGATGAATGGAATATTTATCTCAGTTTCAAGAGCTGTAGAGAGCTCAATTTTGGCTTTCTCCGCCGCTTCATCGAGGCGTTGAATAGCAAAAGCATCTTTTCGCAAATCAATCCCCTGCTCTTTTTGAAATTGCTCTGCTAGCCAATTAATAATTTTCTGATCGATATCTTTACCACCTAGATGACTGTCGCCGTCTGTAGATTTTACCTCGACGACATTGTCGCCCACTTCGAGGACAGAGATATCGAATGTGCCACCACCGAAATCGAAGACGACTATCTTTTCGTTGTTCTTTTTATTTAAGCCATAGGCAAGAGCGGCGGCTGTCGGCTCGTTTATGATGCGCTTCACATCCAAGCCAGCGATTTTTCCGGCGTCTTTCGTAGCTTTTCTTTGAGCATCGTTAAAATATGCTGGTACGGTGATGATAGCTTCGGTAATTTTCTCGCCGATTTTTGCTTCGGCATCAGCTTTTAGCTTTTGGAGAATCATCGCTGAGATTTCTTCTGGACGGTACTGCTTGCCAGCGAGGGTGACCATCACGCCACCGTCTGTTCCCTTAGTCATCTCATACGGTACAGATTTCTGATCTTGTTGAACGGCCGGATCGTCAAAATTGTGGCCGATGAAGCGTTTAATACCGAAAACAGTGTTTTTTGGATTGGTAACAGCTTGGCGTTTAGCCAAAAGGCCGACCAAACGCTCGTTGGTTTTTGAAATGGCGACTATAGAAGGAGTGGTGCGCGCACCCTCGGCGTTTTCAAGAATTTTTGGATTGCCGACTTCCATTATGGCGACGGCTGAATTTGTTGTTCCAAGATCAATGCCTATAATTTTTGACATAAATTTTATTAATTGATCAAATTATCTTATAAATTTTTCTAAATTCTTCTAAATTTCTCTTTGGAAAGCCTATTTTACACCTCAGAAACATATTCGCCAACTCTTACCCTTGCCGTTCGTATAAGCTTGTCGTGCAGAGTGTAACCTTTCTGAATAACATCGAGTATTTTGTGGTCTTCGTCCTTCTTGCTCGTTTGGACATTAGCCACCGCTTCGTGTTTCGATGGGTCAAAAATTTCGCCGATTGGGTGCATAGATTTCAAACCTCTGGCCGTGAGAGTCGATGTCAGTTGGTTGTAAATGTTCCTCACACCCTTTTGCCACTCTTCTGGTAAATTTTTCCACTCGACTTCCCTACCAAACGCTATATCGAAGCTGTCTAAAACCGGCAGAATGTCGCTTATAAGACCAGCCTCAGCAAATTTAGCGAACAAACGTCGCTCCTCTTCATCATTTTTACGACTGTTTACATAATCAGCCCGAGTTTTTTGCCAGCCGTTTAGATATTCTTGTTTTTCCGACTCAGCCTGCTTCAGGCGCTCGCGAAGCTTGACGATGGTGTTTTTAGCCTCTCCACCAAAAGCATTTTCTGATGCGTCAGCATCTTCCTCGACTGTCATTTCGTCGGTCTCTTCCATTTCATCAATATTCTCGTCACCCTGATTTTTTTTATTGATGTTTTGTTCTGACATATTTTTAGCGCTTCGACCACTGAGGAGCCTTGCGGGCTTTCTTCAAGCCGAATTTACGTCGTTCTTTTGCTCGTTGATCTCGAGTAAGGAAACCGATTGGCTTCAGCTTGGCGCGTAATTCTGCGTCGTAAATAATGAGAGCGCGGGCGATACCCAAGCGAAGAGCTTCGGCTTGAGAATTGATGCCACCGCCTTGGATCATGGCTGTAATTTTAAAATGAAGGCCGATTTTTGGTTTTGAAAAAACTTCCTGAACGATGATTTGGAGCTTTTCTGTTGGAAAATATTCCACGAGGTCTCGATCGTTGTTTATTGTGAAGCTGGTTTTTGACGCCTCAAACATACGTACGCGAGCAATAGCAGTTTTACGGCGGCCGACAGCTTCGATGTATCTTTTTTCTTCAGTCATATATTTATTCGGTAACAACAAGATTTTTGATCATTCTAGACCGTAGCTTATTGGTCGGTAACATACCATAAATGGTTTTGCGCATCAATTCGCCGTAACCTTTTCTCTCGATAAGCTCATCCATTGATGTGGCATATAGGCCACCACGATAGCCAGAATGCTTCAAAAACTTTGTTTGAGAAACTTTTTTAGGATTGAAAGAGATTTTTGAAACATTTTCAATATGAACACTGACATCAGGAACGGCATTTTTGCTCATATCTGGCAGACTTTTGCCAATAAGAAGGGCCGCCGCTTCGCTCGCGATTCGTCCTAACTTTTTATCTTTTGCATCGATTGTGTATTTTACTGTTTTCATGTCGTTTTCGTGGTCAAAATTTCTTTATACCAGCTCGATTATCGCCATCGGGCTACCATCCCCAAGGCGGCGAGGAAGCTTCAAGATGCGAGTGTAACCACCACTTCGGCCCTTATATTTCTCTGCGAGGGTCGTAGACACCTTGCGAGCCGCTCTTTCGTTTGTCCGGCTAACGATAAGGCGTCGGCTAGCTAGTGTACCTTTTTTACCAAGGCTGATCAATTTTTCGACGGCTGGTCGAAGAGATTTGGCCTTAGCTTCAGTGGTGGTGATTTTTTCGCGTTCAATAAGCGAAGTGGCGAGAGTTTTCATTAGAGCCACTCTCTGGTTCTTTTCTCGGCCGAATTTTCTGTTTTTTCTAGCGTGATTCATGTCAGATAAATTATTGCTTGGTTATTTTAGTCCGATACCAAAATTGCCCAAAGCTTTTTTGATTTCGGTAATACCTTTGGCACCAAGACCTTCGATCTCTAGGATATCCTTCTCTTTCTTGCGAGCGAGGCCACCAACGGTGCGGATATTAGCGGCGGTTAGGGCGTTTTGAGTTCTTGGAGAAAGCTCGAGTGATTCGATGCGAGTCTTAAGAAATTCGGCATCGAGCTCTTTTGTCTCACCTACATCACCGGCCATTTTGGATTGATTGTCTTTAGAAATAATTTCCTCTTCTTTGAAGCCGATGATTGCCTTGAGTTGATTGATCATTATTTCGATGGATTTTTCAATAGCTTCACGGGCAGAAATTGTGCCGTCTGTAGCAATAGAGATTCGAAGACGGTTGAAATCGGTGCGATCACCAACGCGCATGTTTTCCACTTCGTAGCTCACTTTTCTAATGGGCGTGAAAATGGCATCGAGAGTGATTGTGCCAATATCAACGCGATTTTTCTGCAAAGCCTCTTTGGCAACATAGCCCAAACCTCTTTCTATTGTGATTTCGGCATTAAGCTCGGCGCTTTTGTCTGTCACATGAGCGATAACTTGCTCAGGATTTAGAACTTTTACTTGACCGGGGAGCTTTATGTCGGCCGCAGTGAGAACGCCAGCGCCTTTAGCTTTTAGAGAGAGCACCTGTGGTTCTTCGGTGAGCATCATAAAGCGGACTTTTTTGAGATTTAAAAGGATGTTGATGACATCTTCAGTAATACCTGGGACGGTAGAAAATTCGTGGCTAACAGAAGGGATTTTTACAGAAGTGACAGCGGCGCCAGGAAGAGAAGAGAGAATGATGCGGCGAAGGGAGTTGCCCAAAGTCTGGCCATATCCAGGATAAAGTCCGTCTATTTCATAAACGCCAGAAAACTCATCTTCTTTGATGATCTTTGGCTTTGATGGCAAAACGATTGAATGATGAATCATAAAATTTTTATTAATTAAAAGCTGGCAAATTATCTATTATAAAACTCGACAACAGTATTAAGGTCGAACATTGTCTCCGACTTACTGATGTCTGGCAAACTCACCACCGTACCCTCGCGCTTTGCTTCGTCTCGCTTAAGCCAAATCGGCGCTTCGCGATCTTTGAGTGCTTGATCGAGGTTCACAAAAATAGTTTTTGCCTTGCTATTTTCGCGAATACCCACAACTTCGCCCAAGCTCACTTGATACGAGCGGATTGATACGCGTTTGCCATTTACATTTATGTGACCATGGGAGACAAGCTGCTTAGCGGCGGCGCGAGTGGGCGCAAAGCCAAGGCGATAGACAGTGTTGTCTAAGCGGCGCTCAAGAAGGCTAAAAAGAGTGGCGACGGTGTTTGTCTTATTGGCGATCGCTTTTTTGACGTAGTTTGAAAATTGACGTTCTGAAAGGATGTAGGTGAAACGAGCTTTCTGCTTTTCGATCATTTGTAGACCGAACTCAGACTTTTGACGACCACCTTTTTTGCCTTTAGCACCAGCACCGACGGCGGAGCCTTTCTTCTCGCTTCGCATTGCAAACTTTTGAGTTTGAGTTTTCTCAAAAATTGGAGCGCCAACTCTTCGGGCAATTTTGTATTTTGATTTGATAATCATTTTGGTTTTATAAAAATTTGATCGGTGGCCTTGCTTTTATTAGACTCGGCGAGGTTTCTTAGGCTTCGGGCCATTATGAGGCACCGGAGTCTCGTCTGTTACGGAAAGAAGGCCAATACCTTTAGAAATAAAGCCGCGAACAGCAGCTTCGCGACCAGAGCCAACACCTTTAATAACGACAGTGATTTCCTTAATGCCAATAGCTTGAGCCTTTGTGGCGAGAGTCTCCCCCACCTTAGCCGCCGCGAAAGGCGTGCCCTTCTTTGCGCCACGAAAACCAAGAGAACCGCTAGAAGACCAGGCTAAAGTAGCGCCTTTCATATCTGTAAGGGCGAGCTTTGTATTATTGTATGTAGACTCAACGCAAAGTCGGCCAACTTCAATGCGCTTCTTTGATGAGGTTGAAGGAGCCTTGGCAACTGAATCGCCAGACTTAGCTTCACCCCCTTCATTTTTTACAATTCTTTTCTTTCCCATATATTTTATTTCTTATCAACAGTACGCTTACCGCTTCCCATCGTCTTGCGAACATTGCCACGACGAGTACGGGAATTGGTTTTTGTGCGCTGACCACGAGACGGTAGGCCGCGAGCATGGCGGAGGCCGCGGTAGGCTTTAATGTCTTTCAGGCGTTTGATATTTCCAGCCACTTCGCGCTTTAGATCGCCCTCAATCTTCATGGCTTCGACGATCTTTCTGATAGCGTTTTCTTCGTCGGCAGTTAGATCTTTAGATTTTTTTCCGAAATCGACTTTTGCATCGGCCAAGATTTTCTTAGCGAGAGGGCGGCCAATACCATAAAGAGTCGTGAGGCCAACCTCAAGTCGTTTTTGTTCTGGGATAGTAATACCTAATATACGCATATATTTTTTAGTCTTCTATTATGAAAATTTAGCCTTGGCGTTGCTTATGGCGAGGATTGGCTTTGCAGACAATGTAAACATAGCCCTTACGACGGACTACTTGGCATGAAGCACACAATTTTTTGACTGACGATTTTACGCGCATTTTTTAGGCGTTTTATAAACGTTTTGTAATCCGACCCTTGCCACCATACGGCTCGAGCTCCACCTCTACCCTATCTCCAAGCAAAACTCTGATCCTATGAAGCCGCATTTTGCCAGCTAGATAGCACAAAGTGTCGGTCTCTTGGCCACTAAGTCTTACCCTGAATAATGTGTTGGGCAGCGTTTCTGTGACGACTCCTATTATCTTTTCAATCGGCTGTTTATTCACTGTCATCGCTTTAAACGCAATGGCTCACATACTAACAGAAAAGGCATTATAGAGTCAACTACCTATGGCCCGCTTATGGCTCAATCTCAATATTTATTCTATCTGCAGAGCGCGGCAGGCTTCTAACCCAACCAGGATACATCTTTAATTTTGCTGAGGATACAGAAGGATTTGACGAGATTATTTGGCTAAAATCCGAGGCTTTTTTGCCCACAAGGGCGGTGCGAAGTGCGTCAGAATCTACTTTAGCGATGATATTTATTTTGCCAATAAGATCGAATTTTATTGGTTCTGATGATGAGAGGCCGGATTCACTCTTATCTTTAAACGAGAACGAGAGCGATTCGATATTTTCGACTTCGAGCGGATCGATCGGCGCTTCTTTTGGAAATGAGCCAGCTTTTGCAAATTCGGCTACGATTTTTTCCTTATCAAAAAGTGCTCCCACCAGAGTGGCCTTTTTTCTGATTGATTTTGAATTGCCAGATTCTTCACCGGCTCCGGATGCGAGGGCGACATTTTCAAAGGTTATTTTTGCTCCGTTACCAAAAAATACTTTGTCTGATGGCGTTTGGGTAAGAGCTCGAGACTTCAACATAGCCGTGAGCTCTTTTTCCATGGAAACTGAGGCCGCTTGAACATCGGCCTCTTTGGCCTTTTTTACCATACCCACAAAACCACCATGTATGGGGCTTTGGGGGTCGGATTTTGCGGTTATATTCTTGAAACGAGCGTCGCCGGCAAAGCCAGGGATAGTGAAGTCAGCTAGGCCGACATTGTGTTCTGGTCCAGCCACATCCGCGTAGACTCTAACCCTTAGACTTCCTGGTGTGCTTTGGGCGCCAATAGTCTTTTTACCGGGTACGGTGACAGCGTCTTGGATTCTAAAAATTTTACCAGTTGGGGTTTGAAAACGAGTATTTTTAATGAGCGCTTGTGATGCACTACTGTGGTTGTTGTAAATGATGATATCGCCAGAGGCTTTCTCCTTCACTTCTTCTGTGCCGGTGGCTGGCACAACACGGCTCACCTCTTCGCTTACAGTGATTAGATTGTAGTCGACAGTGTTGAACGAAGTGTTTACATCAGCTGTCCATTGCTTTGGAACTATTTCCACACTTGCTCTAACAAAAAAGACTGAGGAGAAATAAATCAGACAAACGAAAGCGACAGTGACTCCGCCCCAGACCAAAAGTCTACGCCGTCTAATAGTGCCCTCCGGGGTAGTAACAACATTTTCGATTTCGAACTGAGCTTTTTCTTCGGTAATTTCTGAGCGTGTGATATTTTCTGTTGAGCTTGTTGGCGAATCGGAAAAAGCACTCGAGCGACGAGCCCTCGGCTTTCTTTCTTTTATGATTTTAGAGTCCGAGAGAGGGACATTTCTGATAGAGCGACGGGGAGGAGGTAGGACATCTTCTACAATTTTCTTCGGCATATTTTTTTATTTTACGCGACAATCAAACTAAAGTAAATAATTTAACCTGAATAATTAAGTGTGTAGATTGTTGAAATATAAAACAGCGACGGCGAGTGAAAGGTCGAGCTTGATAGCTGGTGAGTGTTCTACGAATGATTCGAGTGTTGTGGCATCGAGTGATACAGCATTCTGAATATGAGGATGAACGGCTTGCGTCCAGAAAGGGCCGGTGTCACTGTCGGCAGAAATGTACATTTTTTGTACGGAGTGATGATCGGGCAAGCTTTCGCGCACAACCTGATCGATGTAAGCTAGCCACTCTTCTTTTATGGAAGATGTGTCTGTCTCGATACGCTTATTGAATGCGGCGTCGGCTCCACCGCGACTGTATGTGGCAAGAGAGGTGGCGGCCAGCTCTTTAGAAACATCTTGGCTTGCGGCGATCGATCGCACCAAATGATTTACACCGACTGGAAAAGAAAGAGTTTCGGCGATTGCTCCGCCGTCTACCAATAGAAATTCGCTAAGCTCTGCGCCAATGTGCATAAAAGCGAATTGTTTTTCCGTGTGCCAAATTCTTGAAAAAGTATGAAAACTTACGAAAGGTAGCGAGTGAAAAATAATCCTTTTTGCGGGTAAAATTGCCTCTATTGAATGGGTCGTCTGCTCGGCGAAATCTTTTGGAATGAAGCTTGCAAAAAGCAAGAGATCGAGCCTTTTTACCTTTTTGCCAAGAGGATTTTGACTCTCGTAGCCGTTGAGTCGGATATGGGCAATGCGCTCCTCTATAGAGAGCACTCCGGCGTCCATTTCGGATTTCATTTTAGCCGACTCTTTCACGGTAATTTCTCTGATGAGTTTTTCTGTCACAAAAAAGGCCTCCGTTTTTTCATACGATACTCCCCTTGTGCGAGCGCTAAACCAAGGCGACGAGCAGACGACATCGACTTCGGTAAATTTCGCTTTGGAATTTTTGCGAATTTCTCCTAAAACTTTTTCTAGTGCCTGTTTGGTGTCCGACATTAAAGACACTGAGTCGATTTTGGCGCGAATAGGCAGAGAAATTCTTGTTTGATATTCGATCTTTGGTCGCGAAGTGGTTTTGCCATTCCCAGCACCACTTAGAAAGACCACTGCGCCACCAATGCTTCCACTAGCAATGTCGATCACGATCCGAGATTGAGAATTTTGTTTGTTGGAAAAAAAAGAGAAAGCCATTAATCATTAATTATAACTCAAGCGTGGCTTTTATGCGCCGGACGCCTTGGGATACAGCTTCTTCTTTGGCAATTTTAAAACGACCGAGCTCTTGGGTGTTTTCTACATGCGGTCCACCACAAATCTCTCGACTGAAAATTTCATTGCTTTTGTCGCCAACCGTCGCGTTTTGCCCGCCGATTGTATAGACAGTTACTGTGTCGGGGTATCGTTCACCGAAAACACCCACCGCACCGAGCTCGCGAGCTTTTTCGAGCGACATTGATTCAAAAGAAACAGGCAGAGCGGCGGTGATTTTTTCATTCACAATATCTTCGACAGCTTTTTTCTGCTCGTCTGTCATTTTTGCATCGTGAGAAAAGTCGAAACGTAGACGCTCTGGTGTGATATTGCTTCCCTTTTGATTTACCCCGTCACCGAGAACTTTTTTAAGTGCGGCATTCAAAAGATGTGTAGCGGTGTGATACTTCACTGACATTTCGCTAGTGTCACCAAGACCACCTTTGAATTTTTGCTCGGCGCCAGCTCGAGAGAGGTTTTGATGTCGTTCCATTTCTAGGTCGAAGCCGGCCAAGTCGATGAAAATGTTGTTCTTTTTAGCAAAATCAGAAACTAAGTCGGCAGGAAAACCGTAAGTTGAGAAAAACTCGAATATTTCTTGACCGGTGATGGTTTTGCCATCGGCTGGATAGCTAGAGAATCTTTTTTCGAGCATCGCCAAGCCTTTTTCGAGAGTTTTTTTAAATTTTTCTGATTCGGAGGTGATTACCGCCGTGATTTGATCGGATTTGGCCTTTATTTCCGGATAAACTTCTTCATAAGTATGTGCGACGGCATTTACAAAGCTGACGATCTCTTCAGCAGATAAATTTTTCTCGTCGGTTAGGAAAATTGCGCGGCGTAAAAGACGACGCAAAATATATCCTTTGTCTGTATTCGAAGGCAAAACGCCATCGACAATCATAAACACGGCAGTGCGGATGTGGTCGGCGATGATTCTTTGTGATCTGAGTGAAGACGAAACTTTTTTTGCTTCGCCGAAGATTTTTTCGAAAATATCAATGTCGAAAATATTGTCGACGCCTTGCATGACCATGAGCAGACGCTCAAAACCGGCACCAGTGTCGACATTTTTTTGATTTAGTCGACCAATAAGCTTGCCATTTTGCTTCTCATATTCCATGAAGACATCGTTCCATATCTCAACAATTTTTTGCGAGTCTTCGGCGGCGATAAAATCCTCTATCGATTCAAGATCACCGACATCGCCCGAAACATCGTAAAACATTTCGGTGCTTGGGCCGGTTGGACCTGTCCAGCCGCTGTCCGTTTGATTATCGCCTGTCGTTTTTTTCACGGCTGGCCACCAGTTTGAATCGGCATCTTTGTAGAAAATCCGATTTTTAGACATGCCGACTTTAACCCAAATTTCTACAGATTCCATATCTTTCGCGACATTTTCATCGCCAGAAAAAACGGTGACATAAAGCCTGTTTGGATCGAGGCCTAGACCGGTAGATTTTGAGGTTAAAAATTCATAGCTCCAAGCAATCGCTTTTTCTTTGAAATAATCGCCGAGCGACCAGTTGCCCAACATTTCAAAAAAAGTGGCGTGAGTTTTATCGCCGATGTCTTCGATGTCTGTGGTGCGAACGCATTTTTGAAAATTGGCTAGGCGGCTGCCTTTCGGATGCTTGGTACCCATAAGATATGGCACGAGCGGTTGCATGCCGGCAGTATTAAAAAGCGCGGTCGGATCGTTTTCTGGAACGAGCGATGCTGAAGGTAAAATAGCGTGATCGCGATCTTTAAAGAAGCCTAAAAAACGCCTCCGAAGCTCTGCTGATTTCATACGGGCATTATACTAGATTTTTGGATTATGCGAGCCCCTTCAACACCTTGAAGTCTTCGAGGAGCATCTTTTTGCCCGTGCCGCCGTAGAGTGCGAAAGCTGGGTGATAGAAAGTGACAATTTTTATCGGGCCGTACAGAGCCTGCGCATCGAAAGATTTGCCGTGAATTTTGGAAATTGGCTCGAGTTCAAGGTCCAGGTCAAATTTTTTCATGATGTAATTCATCGAAAACCGACCGAGTGTGGCAATAATTTTTGGCTGAATGATTTCTATCTGACGATCGAGAAATGGCGCGTAAATAGCGATTTCTTCCGGCATCGGATCACGATTTTCTGGCGGTCTGTCTTTTACGACATTTGTAACATACACAGACTGACGCGCGATTTCTACCGACGCCAAAAGCTCATCAAGAATTCTTCCCGACGCACCGCAAAATGGCCGGCCACTTTTTGCTTCATTTAGCCCCGGCGCTTCGCCCACAAACATTATTTTTGCAAAATGATCTCCTTCGCCAATGACTGGAAAAACGCCATTTTTAACTCGCTCGGCATAGAGTGGAGACGCAGAAAGTGCCATGACTTCATCTTTTACTTGCTTGAGGAGATTTTTTCGAGTTTCGGGAGAAGAAATAGAGTTTGGCATAAAGATGATTTTATCATAAAAGAAAACCGCCCCCCGAACGGTTTCTTCCGTTGGTGGGCGGGTACGACTACCTACTTCTTCGTAGGACTCATTTGTTCGAGCAGTTTCAAGACGAGTTCCGGTGTAAGATCTCCGTTGAGTTGTTTCCTTACCTCCACAAGCCTGATCAGCTGATGTAATGTAACGGAGTCCGGCTTAGCTGCCGCCACCTCTTGAATGACGGCGACGATGTTTAAGTCGTTCATTCCTGAAACATATACCGGACTAGTGCGACTTCTCGATATCGTTACTCCCCTCTTTTTCAACTCAGCCACAGACACATTCACGATAGTGCCGAATCTCTCCAGTGCTTCAGCGGGAAATCGCGCTCGAGATATCCAGGCTCTGAGTGAAGTGCAAGGAGTCTTCATCTCTTTGGAAATGTTCTCGAAACTTCTCTTTGTTCCTCTAACGTATTGTCGAAGAAACTCGGGCGCCTTGTTTTTGGCCATACCTTCCTCCTTTCTGGTTCTAATTAATATACTAGAACATATATTCTAACATGTCAAATTTTGATTGAACACAAAATAATCAGAACAAGCTCTCTGATTGCGCCTCAATTTTTTTACTTGCCACTTTTTTCTTGGTAACAGTTTTTTTCTTTGGCGCATCCAAATCTTTTTCTTCAGAATTTTCTCCCACCCCAGTCTCCCCATTAACCGTCTTTATATACGTACAATATTCACAAATTGGCGATGGAGCCGGTACACTAGACAGCATCAAGTTTTCTTTAAGTTTAAATAAAGTTTTTTCGATCCACGCATCGGAGCCTTTATATGGAATGATGATGACATC
>CAYHIR010000007.1:0-39995 GCA_964356815.1 uncultured Candidatus Saccharibacteria bacterium
TGCTAAACTTTTTGTTTCAAAAAGTGTTGCTTAGAGATTAAAAACGCTGAAATCTCGCTCTCCGCGCGCATCATTTTTCTACCCCTAACTATACAGATTATACTCGGGCGAACAATAGCTGAAAATTGTTAAAACACGCTTTACACAAGTGGCAAATCAACCACTCGGCTAAGTTCTTCCATAGACGTCGTGCCTTGGAGAATTTTTATAATGCCGTCTTCTTGCAGACTCAAAATGTTCTGATCTAGAGCCGCTTTTTTCACTTCACGCTCGCTCGGGCTTTGCTCCACGACCTGCTCAATTTTTTCGTTGCTCTCTATGGCCTCAAAAATGCCGATGCGGCCTTTGTAGCCGGTATTGTGACACTCGCTACAGCCTACGGGGCCCCAGTGATGCTCGGTCTGCACGCCTTCGAGATATGTTTTGTCGGGTAAATCGCGGAGGATGATGTCGACGATTTTTTTATCGCCACCGGTGAGTGGTTTTTCGGCTTTGCACTTTTGGCAAAGTTTGCGCACCAAGCGCTGAGCCATAGCCACAGAAAGCGCGGAGGTGATGACACGCGGGTTTACACCGAGATCGATGAGGCGAGGGAATGTGCCGGCGGCATTATTTGTATGAAGTGTGGAAAAAACCAAATGGCCGGTGAGTGCGGCGTTGATGGCTGTCTCGGCTGTCTCGCTGTCGCGAATTTCACCGACCATGATCACATCCGGATCTTGACGAAGAGCAGAACGGAGGCCCTCAGCGAAAGTGTAACCCTCGTTATTGTCGTGTGCGGTTTGAGTCTGTGTCTGCACAATTCCCGGCAAATGATACTCGATCGGATTTTCGATGGTGATAATTTTGATGCTTGAAGTGTGAATTTTTTTCAAAAACGCGTAGAGCGTGGTGGTTTTTCCAGAGCCGGTTGGGCCAGTGTTTAAAATCATGCCGTTTGGTTTGTTGATCTGCCTCTCGATAACTTTCATGAGCCGCGGATGAATGCCGAGCTCTTCGAGTGGTACGGAAATAGCGTTTGGATTTAGAATGCGAAGGACGATTGTGTCGTTGTACGCGCCAGGCAAAAGGGAAGTACGAATTTCGATCTCTTCGTCGTTTATTTTTATACTGAAACGACCGTCTTGCGCGCGGCCTTTTATATTGAGTTTCAAATTTGAGAGCAACTTAATGCGCGATAAAAGTAAATTGTATGTTTCGCTATCAAACTGGAGCACATCTGTGAGCACGCCGTCGAGGCGATAACGGAGCCGGACGTAAGCTTCTTCCGGCTCGAGATGAATGTCGGACGCGCTAGTGGAAAGTGCACCCGCGAGAATAATTTCAAGGAGTTTAGAGATGCGATAAATCTTTTTATCGGACAAACCCTCCTGAATGAGTTTGCTAATGTCGTCTATAGTGCGAACTTTTTTCAAAAAGGCAGTAACATTTTCGCTCGAAATGGAAAACACACCACTCTGTGTTTCAAAAGAATATGAAAGATCTTTGTACCGCGCCCAAACCTTTTCCAAGCTTTGCGGCGAAACCATATTTGGCGTCACAAGATAGCCGCGCTTCTGAATCTCCGCGAGCATCTCTATCGTCTTTTCATTTTTCGGTGACAAAACACCAACCTGGACTTTTTTGTCGGTGACATTGAACGGTGCCACGCCAGCTTCTCGCGCCTCGTGCTCTTTGAGGATGCGCAAGGCATCGATATTGATTGGGAAAACGCTCAGATCGAGATATGGCAGACCATATTTTTCCGCGAGCATGCGGGTCAAATTTTCCGCCTCCTCTTTTTTGAGGTCATCTACTCTCTGATTTTGTTTTTCTTCGTTAAATTCGACCATTTTATTTCGCGCAAAGCTTCGCAAATCGCGTCGCCACTTTATTTGTGTCCTTATTATATAGTATCGCGCTTTGCGTCGCCGCGGTTTGTGCAGTTTTTGCCGTATTGCAAATTTAATTTTTTGTGGTAGAATGCGGGAAGATTGTGGAGCGTTTCCCAGTCTGACACAAACCGTCTTTCACGAACCATTTTTTGAAAGACTAAACAAAAAGGAGGTTTTGATCATGGCCATTCGGTTGGACACTCTTGAAAAACTCGGTCTGCCGGCGTCGTCGAAAAAAATCCTTTCTCTGATCAGGGAGCGCAGGTTTTCGTACGGAGACTTGGCTGAATTGGCAGGAATCTCGGCAGACGAGATCGATGATATTCTCCGTAAGCCAGATGAGGTCAAGCTGACCGTTTGGGAAAAGGTTTGTGGGGTCTTCGGTCTGACTCCAGAGCAGCTGGTTGAGATGAAGGAGCCACGACAATGAGAAATCTCATCGCCATGGTTGCCGCAGTGTTCGTGCTTGTGCAGACTATCTTTCTTTGCGGTTGCGGCTATGGCCACCTCGACGTTCTCGGTCGGCGGGTCGTTAGTTTTTCACAATCAGACGTTTTGGTTGTGAACAACATCAACGGTGTTGTGCTTCGTGAGCTCACCATTTCCAACGGTCATTTCTACCTGGAAGATCGTGGTGACGGCGTGCTCACTGCGCCAGAGGTATCGACCGGGGAGACTGTGGCTGGGGAAATCGGCTATGTTGGCCGCTATGGTTACGGGCGGATTCAGCTTTCTGCCAAGGTTCATCGCGTGAGTGACGGTAAGTTCCTTGGCTTGGCGTTCTATGAGCCATCTGTTGGTGGCGGTCGCTACGATGCCGGTAGAGAGCAGGTTTTTTGGGTGGTCGACACTTTCGAGCCGGTGGGAGATTTGCAGGAAGTGCCTGTGGATGTCTACTACGGCCGGTAACATAAAGGGCACACTTCGGAAGGAGTGTGCCCTGTTTTTTATTCCAGCTTTTACTCACAGCTTGATATAATAAATTTTAAATGAATAACCAACCTGATCTATTGCTAAAAGCCGAAGATGGTTTGAAAAAAGTTTATGACCAATACGAAAAAATTGGCCTTCTCGCGGTCTATATTTGGGGCTCTGTTTTAACTGAAGACTTCAATCCTGAAAAAAGTGATGTCGACTCTATTGGAATAGTTGAGAAATCTTTTCCTATTGAAAAGGAGTTGGAAATCGCAACGTTGCTCAAAAAAAGTTCTCCAGAAGTAAAAGATCTCAAAATGAGACTCGTCTATCTCGATGAGTTAAATGGTTCCAAATCAAGAGGGTATCTTGCTCGACATATTGCTCCAACTCTTCTTTTGCACGATTTTGAATATTGGCATCATGTGGCTGGTAAAAAATACAAGCGCAGTGATTTCAAGTTAAAAAATATTTCATCAAAACAAGCGGTTGGTTTGAAACTAAAAGAAATTTACGACAGACACATTCTTGAGATAAAGAAAAATGACACATATTACGTATACTTTTTGAAAGCCCTAGCTCGACTGGTATCTTTTTCACAACAAGAAAAGGCGGGGGAGATCTGGAGATTTTCATATGCGAGCCTTAGAGCACACGCCTCATCTGAAGACAAAGAGATCGTAGAGAATATATTAAAAATTCGTCGCAATAATTGGGATAAAGATGAATTTCAAAAAAGTCTACCCATTTTTCTAGAATTTATTGATAATCAGAGGACTGATGTTCAAAAGACAATTCATGATGTAAAAATTGGTAAAAATATTGTTGGTCCTTTCTATTCAGTTAAAGAAATGGATGATTATTTAGATAATTGATCGCGCATAGTCAGTTGTATGGGTAATCCGTGGTAAAATTGCTCCGTGGAACCTCTCGAAATTCACTCTAAAAACCTCGAAGATACGAAGCGCGCAGCCGAGATTTTGCTTGAGAAAATTGGTCAAAGTGGCGAAAATTCCAGCAAAGGCCCCATAGGCGCGATAGTTGTCGGCCTTTATGGCGACTTAGGCGCAGGCAAAACCGCCTTCACTCAGTTTTTTGGTGAGCTTTTGGGTGTGCGTGAAAAAATCGCTAGTCCAACATTTGTTTTAGAGAAGATTTATAAAATTGAAAATTCTGGCGACGACTCAAAAGTTTCGGCCCGAAATTTTTCACATCTCATTCACATCGACGCATACCGATTTGAGTCGGAAAAAGAAATGGAAAATTTGGGCTGGAAAGAAATCGCCGAAAATCCGCAAAATATTATTTTAGTCGAGTGGCCGGAAAGAATTGCGGGTTTGATGCCAGAAAATCACACTCGAATTTATTTTGATCACGTTGACGGTGGGGAAAATGAAACTGCACGGAAAATAACTTTCAAAAATGTCGCCGAGTAAAAATCACAAAAGTCGCCTCGTTCTCATTGATGCCCACGCGATCATTCATCGCGCGTATCATGCGTTGCCCGATTTTGCCACATCCGCTGGCCAGCCCACCGGCGCGCTGTATGGCTTGGTGACGATGCTTGCGAAGCTCATCACCGATTTGAAGCCCGATCATATCGCGGCTTGTTACGATTTGCCTGCGCCGACCCATCGCCACGAAGCTTACGAAGCCTACAAAGGCACGCGCAAAAAAATCGACGACGCGCTCATCGCCCAACTCGAAAGTTCAAAAGAAATTTTCGCCGCATTTGGCATTCCGATGTATTCGGTTGCGGGTTTTGAGGCCGACGACGTGCTCGCGACGATTGTGGAAAAATTGTCGGCCGATTCTGACGCGGAAATTATCATCGCTTCGGGCGACATGGACACAATGCAATTGGTTTCTGGGCAAAAAGTCCGCGTGTTTACTTTGAGAAAAGGCATTAGCGACACAATTCTTTACGACGAAGTGGCGGTGAAAGAGCGTTTTGGTTTTGAGCCGCGTTTGATTCCTGATTATAAAGGCCTTTCTGGCGACACTTCAGATAATATTATTGGCGTGCCGGGCATTGGCGAAAAAACAGCGACCAATCTGATCCAAACATTTGGCACAATCGAGGAAATTTTCGTCGCACTCAAAAAAAATCGCGAAAAATTTATCGCTAAAGGTGTGAAGGAACGCACAGCTACGCTTCTCACCGAGCACGAAGACGAAGCTTTGTTTTCAAAAATGCTTGCCACTGTGCGCCGCGATGCACCGGTGGATTTTTCTCTGCCTGATAAAAAATGGAATGAACTCATCGATCTGCCGCGCATCGAAAAACTTTTTAAAACACTAGAATTTCGCACTTTGCTCGATCGGGTGAAAGTTTTGATGAGAAATTCTACTACTACGCCTGAAGTTACACCGACCAAAAAACCGATCGAAAAATCCGCGGAAACAGAAACGGAAACAGAAAAAGAAAACGTTGATCCAGTCGAACTCGAAAAAACAGCGCTCGCGCTGTGGGTTGTTGATTCAAATATTTCCAATCCGACACTCGAAGATATTTTGAATTACGGCAAAGCTGATACTTTTGCCGAGGCTCAGGCGGCGATTTTTGCGAAATTAAAAGAGGGTCGGACGCGTGAGGTGTATGAAGAAATCGAGTTGCCACTTGTGCCTGTTATTCGTGAGATGGAAAAACACGGCGTTTTAATAGACACAGGGTACCTCAAGAAACTTTCAAGAGAATATCATGTCACTTTGAACTCGCTTGAGAAAAAAATCTGGAAGCTTGCAGGCGAAGAATTTAATATCAATTCGCCGAAGCAGATGTCACAAATTCTTTTTGAAAAAATGGCGCTCGGGAGTGGCGCTGTGGGGAAGGACGGCGCGGCGGGTGCGAAAGTCCGTGGCAAAAAAACAGCGGGTGGCATGCGCTCTACGAAAGAGTCGGAGCTTGAGAAAGTGCGCGGCGAACACGAAATAATTGGCCTCATTTTGGAATATCGCGAGCTTCAAAAACTTCTGTCTACATATATCGACTCTATTTTGGAACGAATCGGCGCGGTGCAGACGAGCGCGACTGGCAATCTTTTTCCACAAAACGATGACCGTCTTCACGCACACTTTCTTCAGACGGGCACGACCACCGGCCGCATTTCTTCGGAAGAGCCAAACATGCAAAATATTCCGATCAAAACGGAACTCGGCAAAAAAATCCGCGATGCGTTTATTGCCACTCCTGGTTTTGCTCTCGCCGCGCTCGACTATTCGCAAATCGAGCTTCGTATTGCCGCTTTTCTTTCGGGCGATGAAAAATTGCTCGAGGTTTTCAAAAGTGGTGGCGACATTCACACAGCTGTGGCATCGCAAGTTTTTGGTGTAGCACCAGAAAAAGTTGATAAAGAAATGCGTCGCCGAGCGAAAGTTATTAATTTCGGCATTCTTTACGGCATGGGCGTGAATGCTTTGCGTGTAAACTTGGGCGTCGAAAATACCACTCGCGAAGAAGCTCAACATTTTTACGATGAATATTTCAAAACTTTTAGCACCCTCGCCGCATTTTTGGAAAAAATAAAAGCTGATGCCACAAAAACTGGCTACACCGAAACATTTTTCGGCAGACGCAGATATTTTCCCGGTCTTCGTTCCAAGTTGCCATTCATCCGCGCGTCGAGCGAACGCATGGCCATCAATGCGCCATTTCAAGGTACCTGCGCCGACATTTTGAAGCTCGCCATGATTCGCGTTGATGATTATTTAAAGTTGGAAAAGCTCACCGAAGATGCGCACCTCGTAATGACCGTTCACGACGAATTGGTATATGAAGTGCGCAAATCTGCGTCGGCGAAAATCGTGCCAAAAATTAGCGAGATTATGGAGCGGCTCATTGCGCCAGAAAAAACGGCTGGTGTGCCGCTCGTCGTGAAGGCTTCGGTCGGGCCTAATTGGGGGAATGTGGAGGAGGTAAAATAGCCGCGCGCGCCGCCGCTGCGGCAAAATTTTATGATCTGCTTAATTTACGGCGACAATAAAGACAAATCGATTGCGAAGACAGCCGAGCTTTTATCTGTGCTCAAAAAAAAGCGACCAGACGCCGAAGTCTTTGAAATTCTTGCTTCAAATTGGAGTGCAGATCATTTCGATAGTTTGCTCAAAAGTCAGGGACTTTTTGATAAAAAATCGATAATTATTTTAAAGGATGTGTGCAGTGAGCAGGAAGACATTCGCGCGCATGTGAGTGAGCGACTCGAAGACGCTGCCGCTTCAGAAAATGTTTTTATTTTTATAGAAACCAAACTCGACGCAAAATTTCTCACCGCTATAAAAAAAGTTTCGAAGCAGACTATAGAGACGAAAATCGGCGACTCGGCGCAGGCGACGAAAAAAAGTTGGGGCGAAAGCTCCGGTGCAAACGACTTTGCTCTCGCTGATGCGCTTGGCCGTCGCGATTCACAAAAAGCCTGGAGCCTTTTTCAAGAAAGCCTCATGCGTGGCAATGAGCCGGAAAAACTCCACGGCATGCTCTTCTGGCAAATCAAAAATATTATGCTCGCCGCAAATGCAAAAACCGCGGCTGAAGCCGATCTTGCGCCGTTTCCATTTTCAAAAGCCAAAACTTTTGCAAAGAATTTCTCATCAGAAGAACTTCGCGCGTTTTCAAGTCAGCTCGTTAGCCTTTATCACGATTCGCGCGGTGCGGGACGAACACTTGAAACGGAGATGGAGAGGTTTTTGTTGAAAATTTAAAATTTGACATCTCGGCATATAGCGTGGCAAAATTGCGCCAGAATCGAAACCAGAACCATCACCACGTACAGAAAGGGGTAAGCCATGCAGGCCAGAACAGCTATCGAGCCAGTTATGAAATTCGTGATCATGCAGACGGGTGGCAAGACGACGGCGAATTGCTTTGTTGGCGATCGCTTGTTTTCTCACCGCGACCCAAGCTTGGACAATCGACTTCCGAAGATTCAAGAGTTAGGTCTTCGAGGTCTCTGCTCAGTTCTCCATGTTCAGGGGCGAGAAGACTTCTTTTCCGTGCTTGCCAAGATGACGGGCGCTGATTCAAAACCCGAAAGCATTTCAGACCATCTGATGCACTACTATCGGGTGTGGACACTTCCTCAAATCGAGGATGTGGTTGGGCGACACAACGGAGAGCCATGTGAAGATATTGGACTTGTGTCCAAGCTGGCGAATTTTTTTCCAGTCGTCGATGTCCGGGGAGTCGTTTCTCTTGTCCATCTCTCTCGCCCCTTTAGTCTTATTAAACAGAAATGGGGAGCAAGGGTTGTGAGACTTGATCTCACAGACATCGCTCATCCGGGTGATGAGATGCGTATCTTCCTTCGCGAGCCATGATGTCTCATCGCACTTATCGCTGAACCGCGCTCCTATTTGGGGGTGCGGTTTTTTTCTATACGCCCAGCAGGACTCTCGGCTACCGCCGCGGGTGCTTTTCGATCTCGCTTCGCCTACAGACTCGCTCGATAACGAAAAGCCTTTCTCGTCCTGACGCGAGCCAAGCAGTTGGCTCGCTCTGGGCGGCCACTCGTTTATCTTTTAGAAACAAAAAGGATGAAAATTTCCTCGTGTCCGCCCAGCAGGACTCGAACCTGCGACCAAGTGCTTAAAAGGCACCTGCTCTACCAACTGAGCTATGGGCGGGAATTAACTTTCTGTAATGATACCAAAACAGCTACGGGCTGGTGTTGGCTGATTTCTGCCAAAACAGCTATGCGGCGGGAAGTCAAAATATACCAGACGTTCGCGAAAAGTTAAAGGGGCAGATCGAAAGCGAAAAAGCCGGCGCCGAAAAACATGAGGCTGAGGGCGACGACTTTCATCAGGATGAAAAGTGCCTGCTGATCGAAACTCATAAAACTTTTTTTGGCCGCGTTCCAGCGCAGTGTCACAAAAATTATTACCGCGAGTGCGGCCAATTGTGTGAAGAGGCCGATCACTAAAAGAAGTGCGGCAACAAACTCGAGTAGATGAACGACTGCCTCACCGCGAAAAGTGGCGGGCGAGAAAAGGGGAGCGCCGCCGAGTTTGGCGCGAAGCGAGTGATGCGCCATCAGTCCGATAATTAAACCTAGCGCAACTCGAAGAATGAGCGGTGAAATTTGAGCGTAGTCGAGGAGTGTTGGAAAAACAGAAAGTGTATGCATGACTTTCATTATATCCGAATTTCTGTATTGTAATCAAATCAACATGAGAAAACAGGCAGTGGCGCACACGCCGCCGAAAATTATCGTCATCCTTTGCGACATCCGAAGTGCGCACAACGTCGGCTCGGTTTTTCGTACGTCCGACGCCGCGGGTGTGAGTGAAATTTTTCTGTGCGGTTACACACCTGCGCCGAAAGATCGTTTTGGCCGTGCAGAAAGTGGCGCGCAAAAAGACATTGCCAAAGTTGCGCTCGGTGCAGAAAAATCTATCGCCTGGCAAGCTGAAGAAGATGCGGTGAAACTCATTCGTCGTCTCCAAAAACGCGGTGCATATGTTGTGGCGATTGAGCAAGCACCTGAAGCCGTTTCAATAAAAGAGGTCGGCGCTAAAATTGTGCAAATGCCGTCGAAAAAAGAAATCGCTTTTGTCTTCGGCAACGAGACCAAAGGTTTACCGGAAAATATTTTAAAAATCTGCGACGAAGTCACCTTTATCCCAATGAAAGGGGTTAAGGAGTCACTCAACGTGTCGGTAGCTGTGGGTATCGCTCTCTATCTAGCACTTGATATTTAGGTGATATTTATATTGAGATGTGTGTTGATGTTTAATTTAAGCGGCCCTGGTCGTACTGGTCCCTTGTTGAAGAAATCGCCGTTTGTGAGTAGGGCGAGAGCGAGAATTGCGAGAGCTATTAAGAAAATTAATACGCCGTTCATGTTATTTAAAAAGTTTCTGATGCCGCGGGCAGAAGTGCGCGCTCCGTCCACCGATCTTTAATCGCTCAATTATACCATCACAACTCCGACGCGCATTGCTGCGCCACGAACATTTTTCACCAGTGTGACGATATGCCTGATGCTGAAGTTGAAAAGCACCCGGCACGCCGTCGATATTTCTGTAGTCGGATTCGGAGTCGCCGCCAAATTTTATGCCACGTTTCAAAACATTTTTTGTGGCGTCAAACATTTTTTTGATTTCTGGTGCGGGAATTTTTTCAGCGGGCGTCAGCGGATGCACGCCAGCGGCGAAAAGAATTTCGTCGGAATAAATATTGCCGATACCTGCGATGATACCCTGATCCAAAAGCACTTGCTTGATTTTTCCTCGCGGCCACGTCGCCAATCGCTCTTTGAAAATTTTAAACGTAAACGCCGACTCAAGCGGTTCGGGGCCGAGCGTGGCGAGCTCTGGAAGACTTGCGAGCTCTTTGGTAGGGAAGACAAAAACTTTGCCAAACTTTCGCATGTCGGAAAACGCGAGGTGTTTAATTTCCCCGCGGCCACTTGCGTCGGAGAGAGCGAAGACAAGTCGAATAAACTGATTGAACGGATCTTGAAGCGGGCCGTCTTCCACCGCGCGCCAAATTTTCGCGCGAGTGTCGTGCTTATATTCCCCATACATCAAATGTCCGGTCATTTTCATGTGAATGAGAATGGTGTGACCGTTTGAAAGGTGAATCAAAATATTTTTGCCGCGACGAGTGGCCGAAAGAAACTTTGCGCCCACAATTGCCTCACGAAAATTTTTAAAATAATGAACGTTCTTTATATTGTCTTTGCCTTTATGAAACGGACTATTGTAGGCCGACCAAACATCAACAATTTTCTTGCCGCGGAGCACGCGATTGATACCTTCGACGGTCGTGTGGACTTCAGGGAGTTCGGGCATGAGTGATTTATTTCGTCAAAACCTTCTCCAGCTCCTCTCTCGCCACACTCGCATCACTCCACGGCATCTTCGCGCCATTTGCACCCATGATATATGGATCAGTGCCTTTGCCGGTGATTAACACAGCAACTTTGACCGCAGCCGATTTTTCGCTTGGCAATTTTGCCGATTTCTTCACCGCACTCTGCACCGCTTCATGAATTGCTTTGCGGCGGTCTAAAATAATTTTTAATTTTTCTTTGGAGACGGCAACGGACATTTCGTCGAGAATTGTTTGCGGATCCTCATCGTACGGATCTTCGTTGGTGAGAATCACTTCATCGCAATATTTTTCGGCGATACCAGCCATCACGGGGCGTTTCCATTTGTCGCGACCGCCGCCAGTGTTGCCGAGAATGCAAATTTTCGGCCGACCATCAAATGCTTGATAAAATTTTTCGAGCGAATCGGCAGTGTGCGCGTAATCAACGACGACATCGAAATTTTGCCCAGCTTCTTGCGCCGCAGCCATGTCGCCATGTGCATACACGTGCTCCACGCGGCCTTTGATGACCGAAATTTTTTCCACTGCACGGCGAATAGTTTCTGTATCGATTCCCATCGCACTCGCTAGAGTTGCGGCGGCGAGAATGTTGTAAATATTAAACAAACCTTCGAGTTTGGCGTTGATTTTTGTGCCACTTTCGTCCGTCCCGCCGCGAAACGTCATCTCCAGACCATTTTGAAAAAGATTGTACGGTTCAGCGTCGCGGAGAGAATAGGGGATTTTTTCGGTGCTCGACTTGCTCGACATGGCCAAAAAAGCGGCCGATTCTGGCTCATCGGCATTGGCGACGATGTAGGTGATGGCTTTGCGCGATGTTTGAATGAGTTTGGCGATTGAGAGTTTGGCGGCGCGATATTTTTCGTACGAGCCGTGCGACTCAATGTGCTCCGGCGAAAGATTGGTGAAAACGAAAGCGTTGAGGTCGATAAATTTATGACGAAACTGCTTCGCGCCCTCTGATGTCATTTCCACAACCGCGTGCGTACAGCCAGCTTCGTGCGCTCGGGCGAGAAAATGTTGCATAAAAAACAGGCCGGGCATCGACATCTTGTACATGTTTGCCTCGGAATGTTCGGCGATTTTGAAACGAATGGTATTTGAAAGCGCAGTTTTGTAACCAGCTTCTTCAAGAATGGCGGCCACGATTTCCGTCACACTCGATTTGCCTTTTGTGCCCGTCACACCAATCACAAAAAGTTTGCGTGATGGAAACCCATAGCGAACTGCGCCGGCAAGCGCGAGCAAATAATGATAGACAGGCTGACCAGCGCGAAAGAGGGAGGTGGGAATTATTTTTTTAAGAAGCTCTCTCATATCTTATTTTTTGGCGGTGTCCCAGATGTAGGTAAATAGTGACTTGAATGCTTTAGCAATTATTTCATTTTTGATCATGATTCCAGAGGGTTCTTTATCATCGAACGTCACAATCGAGAGTTTATCACCATATACATTTATCTCAATGCCTAGATTTTTGAAGACGTCTAAAAACCTCATATCGCGAAGTAATTTTTCCGAGCGAGATATATCGCGTAATCCAGATTTACTTTTTGACAGAAGACTTTTCACCTTCACACCGTGTCTCACCCGATCTGAAAAATATTCATTCTCAAAAAAATCTCCAAGTACTTTGTACGCTTTATCGTAATCAGTAATTGCATAGATTATCTTTTCCTCATTGTCTCTCCATGTGTCAGCGTACAAATTTTTTACACCTTCCGCGCCTTCAAAATATCTGACATCTGAATGCAAGGTGGGTGATTCATTCCTGACACGTTGCAACGTCTCTTCGAGTCTTTCTGCTTGCTCGGATAGGGAGTCAACTTGTCTTTTTGCCCAAGTTTTATATTCAGTGGGGGAGATTGCCTGAAAATATGATCCGCTATCTTTTTTAATTTTGGTTACCAATCCCTTTTTTAACAACTCATCCATCGTGTAATAGAGAGCTGTGCGATTTATAAGTGTTTCGCTGGCAATTTTTCTAATAGGGGAGTCACCCAACTTATAAAGCGCGCCCAGTACCCTCTCTCCCTTTTTTGTTACTAATTCCATGGGGAAAGTATAGCAAGTTGTCAAAATTAGTCAACAGTTTTACACACTATTAGATTTGTCGTATTCTTATAGCCGGAAGACGATATCTTACATAAGGAGTTTTGCTATGTATTATTTGAGAATTCTGGTCTATGGAGAGAGGCTTGTTTTCACGCCGTGTTGTGATTGGGGCTACCTCTACCTCCAGTTTCCGACCTCGAAGGAGAGGGAGCTGTACATCAAGGAGAAGTGTCGGGGTAATGATGTGTTGCGCCTCGATTACCTTCCAGAGGGTGAAGTTGTCGGCAAGGTTCGTTGGAGATTTTTCTAAGGGTAAGTGTGTAAAAAAGAGAGCTAGTGGCTCTCTTTTTATTTCTGCCCCAAAATCTTGAGTGCCTTTTTCACTTTCTCGCTCGCCGATTCTTCGCCACCGGTGTCGCCATTTTTGTCACCAATTTTTCGGAGAACATCGCGCGCTTCGCGTTCTTGATAGCCGAGTGATTTGAGCGCTTCGAGTGCGTCGCTGTCGCCACCGAGCATTTCGCCACCGAGTGTGCTGTCGCCAGCTTCAAATTTATCTTTGAGCTCGATCACAATTTTCTGGGCAATCTTTCGGCCGATGCCAGAAACTTTTGTGAGATATGACGTGTCGCCGGAAGAGACAGCGCGGCGAAGAGTTTTTGGTGAGACGATATTGAGCACATTGAGGCCGGTTTTTGGCCCGATGCCAGAGATGGAAATGAGGAGTTCGAAAAGGGCAAGGCTCTCTTCGTCAGTAAAGCCGTAGAGATCTTGAGCGTCTTCGCGCACTACGAAATGAGTCCAAAGGCTCGTTTTTTGGCCCACAGAGAGGGAATCGAGGACAGATTCCATGAGAAATGCCTTGTAGCCGACGGCTGACGAGTCGCCCCCAACCTCCACAATGGCAAAGCGCGGGCCTTTTTTGATCACTTCGCCTCGGAGTCGGGAAATCATAAGGGCATCATAGCAAAAACAGCCAATTTTTGCGCGACCGGCGCCGGAGCTTGTCTGGATTTGCCCGCCAGCCCTATATATGCTAAAGTTTTCCGGCAATGGCAATTATTGAATCAGCAAAAAAAGCGATTAGAAGCTCGGCTCGAAAGCAGGCTTTTAATCTCGCACGAAAAAACGCCGTCATCGGCGCTACAAAAAAACTCAAACGCCTCCTTAAAGATGGCAAACTCGACGAAGCTCAAAAGGTTTTCAAAGACGCTCAGCAAGCTATCGACAAAGCCGCTAAGACAAATTACTTCAAGAAAAACACAGCCGCCCGCAAAATCTCTCGTTTGGCCGCTATGGTTCGCAAAGCTAAAGGTCTAAAGGCTCGCGCTTAAGTTTCGTCCTCAGGTCTAAAAGCCGAGACCTCCTGTTGTAAAGAAGTATTGGAACATCGAGGTCCAAATAACATTGGCTGCGATTGCTCCTACCACGAAGCCGCTCAAGGCTGATGCTGTTGTCTTACCGATCTTAAAAGGGTACTGGCGATTTTCGTATGATACAAAGTCTCTAAAAAATCCTTTCATGTTTTTCTTTATTTTTTCTTAATTAAAAATTGATAATCGATGTGCCTATATTCTACACCATTTGCCTTTATGTTTTAAATGGGTAGTATTTGGGGCGGAACAGATAAACACTAAGAAGGAGATTTTCGATGAGGACGGACAAAGATATCGCGGAGATGAGTTTTGGTGAACGGGGTCGGGAGTTGAAAAGGATTTGGCGACTCATTCGCACTCATAAGCGTAAGCGAGACAATGCCCGGTGCTGGCATAACGACCTTCAGCTCTACGAAGCCGTTCTTCCTGAGGGTTGCCGAGGGGCGGGCAGAATGACTCTTCCAAAAGAGGTGCTGCTCAGGAATTGCAGCAAGTACATCGATCGTCAAAAGTGTGTGGGGTGTCCATGTCAAAACAAAATCAAGAAAAAGAAAGGAGCTCGCCGTGTCGCAACATGATACAAAGGCTAAGTGCGTTGTTTGCGCACTTCGGAATGTTGATTCGAACATTGTTGCTGAAGTCACTTCAGTGGCAACCGTCCATATGACGCAAATGCCAATAGGGCCTGCGTCGCGCAATTACTTCAGAGACGAGATCGCATTTCATTGCTCGCAATGTGGTATTTCCTACCAACATCCACCTGGTCAAAAGGATGCTGCTGGCAGAATACTTTCAACACTCGCCGAGCAAAGGGAATTTGGAGATTGAAAGGGTACACAAAGGATCATTATCGCCACCGAGTCATGGGACTCGGTGGTTTTCTTTTTTAGAACGAATCTTTATACGCAGACACTATGTCTTTTTTGTTTGTGTAAATGCCCAAGCTCTCTGTGGAAATTTTAGAAATGTTTGTGCCTTTTGGTTTAATTCTACCCAACACAAAAAGCCCGATTATCACAAGCACCATCATGCAAAGCATAGCTGTTTGATAGCCGCGGGCGCTCTCGCCCATGGTGATGAGGACAACACTCCAGATAGCAGGACCGACAAATGTGGCAAATCTTTCGGCAACGACATAAAAGCTGAAGGAGGAGGCAACTAGGTGCGGCGGGGCGAGTTCTCCCACTAAAGCGCGACTTATTCCCCAAACAGGGCCGAATAGTATGCCGGCGAATAGGAAGATTGGAACGAGAACCTTAAAATTTGTGATGAGACCTGCGGATAGGAAAATGAAGCACCATATGAAAAGAATAAATTTCAATGTTTTAAGATTTCCTTTTTTGTCGGCAATTTTCCCAAAAATAATTGCTCCAACCGCGGCGAGTATAAGTATGCATGCGGTGAGAATAGATTTCGTTGTGTCGCTTACGCCATGCACAGTTTCCAAATAGAGAGGGAAGTTGCTAGAGAATGTGAGCATGGCATCGCTGTATAAAAAGTAGGCCAGTAAAATAAGCGCTAAAGATTTGTAACCAAAAACTTCTTTGAAGAGAGAAATAAAACCTGGTCTCAAAGATTTTTGCGTGGTGTTTTCTTGCTCTTGATCGCTTTGTTCGCTGGCGGTTTCTTTGTAGAAAATGAGCATTGGCAGTGCAAGTAGTCCGAAAAGAATCGTGGCCGGGAAGAGGGCCTGGGCTCTGCCTGCGTCGCCAAAAAGTGTGAGTCCATTTACAAAAGGAATGGTAATGAGCACGCCGACTACTTGGCCGATGGAGTTTGCGCTCTGGCCAATACCTGAAACCCAAGAGCGATTTTCCTTGCTCGATAAGTCGTTGAGCATCGGAGTGAAATACAGAAAACAAATAAGATATGCGTAGGTGCTCAGTGCGTACAAAACGGTCGTAAAAATTTCCAAACCGCGATTGCTCGCGAGCACGACGAGAAGGCTCACAACTAAATACCCAGCGAAACTAATCAGTGTCCAAAATCGAAGTCCGCCTATTTTGCTTTTTGTTGCGTCAATCTTTTTGCTAATGATCGGTGCGGTGAGAATAAAAAATCCTGAGGAAAGAATGAGTGCGACGTTATACCACCACGCCGGTTTTCCTTGATCGACGACGAGCCACTGCGAAAAGTAAAACAAAAAAGCCATCATCACAAGAGAATTCGCAAAGTCGTAGAGAGACCAGAGAAATAGCTTTTTTGTGTGCATTAACTATTGAGTTTGTCTCTCACTTCCGCCAATTTTATTTTTTCTGAAATGTCAGTTTCTGCAGAGTTTATCTTTTTCATACCAGCAATAGCTTCTTGTAAAGCGTCGCGATAGCGCATATTTATTGTATTGGAAATATCTAGATAAACGGAAGCCATGCCGGTGAGAGCCGCCCCTTTTTCTTCTGGAGAAAATTTCGCCTCCAAGGCGGCAGTTATGATCGCTCGTGCCTCATCGTACTTTTTTTCTGAGAGCAACAATTCGATATTTTTAATGTCTGAGTCTGTAGTGTGCATAGAAAGTGTAAATATTTGTTAATTATGACTTCATTTTAATAAGGATGCGAGCGATAATGAGTTTTTTAGCTTTGTCTTCGGTGGTATTGCCAAGTATTTTAGCACTTCCTTCTATTATGTTTGAAATAAATTCTCGCACCTCATCGCCTTCTTTTGAGCCAAGCTTGTTTTTTTCTAGGAGTGGCGCAAAAGCTTTTTCAAGCTTGGTCAGGGCATTTGCACCCATCTCGGCGTCTTCTATCGCCCACATAATTTGTTCGGTAGCCACTCTTTCCAAAGAAATATCAATGTCCTCTTGGAGTTTCTCTTCGTTTATTGTTCCAAAAGGATTGACGCCGGTTTCTGTTGATTCCGACACTTCTTTCAAGTGCTCAAATATTTTTTGAGCATAGTCATATCCTTTTATTGACTCGGAATTCATGATACTTTCAAATCGTTCTCGCGTTTTTGCGTGGATTGCCGCTGTGATTTCTGCCATGCCAGAAATACCGCCGAGCAATTCTTTTCTGGCGTCGTCTAGCATTTGATTTCCTCGGGATCTCATTTCCTCAGCTTCTTCTACTTTAGCTAGCACACTCTCAATCTCTGCTATTTTATTTTCAACATCTTTTAATATTTTTCCCGCCTCACCCTTTCCGATTTTGCCATGTTTTTCTTTTACAGAACTAAGGACACGGTTTCGTTCGCTCATCTCAACACTTTCTTCGAAGATCTTATCTGAATATTTTTCACTCAACTTAACTCCGGGCAATACCTCAAGCATCATCGGTGCCGACTTAGCGTAAAAAGCCAGAGCTTTGAAATTTGCCTTAATTTTCCCCATTTTACCGAGATGCTCTCGAGCGGCCTCAAGGTCGGCTTTGTCTTGTTTGAGGGCGTCAATTTTTGTGGTCAGATCTTCCTTTTTACCGAGCGTCGCTAGCTGTTTTTCTAGCCCTGCTATTTCTCCCGGTAAACCATTAAACAAATCCAAGCGGTGTTTCATCGCTAGTATTTCTTCTGGGTTTTGTTTCGCAAATTTTTCTATATGCAAATCAATTGACGACAGATCATTCGCGTCTAACACGACACCCATCTCACTCGAAATATGGGTAGAATATAATTCCTTCAACCCCTTTTTGGCAATCTCTTTTGTGCCAAACATTTCAAAGCGCTTCTGGACTTCTCCTTCGTCATTCATGTCAAAAGTTTCGGCATCTGGATGATCAGCCAAAAATTCGGCAAATCCTTTGGTATTGAGGGCTTTATCGGTATCGAACTTTTTGACTTCAGGGCTTTCCGGTGTTGTGTCTTTTGACATTGTAATTGGGGTGTTTATAAATAATTTTGCCTCACTGGCCGTATTTTACCATAATCTCTTCTTCTACCACGGCACGGTCCTTACCGTACTTAAGGTGAGAAAGCTCTTTAATTGCTTCAATCACAGCCTTGTCTCCTTGGGGTGGTGGGAGAGTCTCGATATTGAAAGGTTTCAGTGGACGGCCGTTGGCAAGCATTTTCAGGTAGGCATGACGATTGTCGATCGACATAATGTCTTTGGCCGTGAATACTGGAGAGAACTGCTTTTCGAGGTATTCGGCATCTTCGGCGCCCACACGAAAAGCGGCGATTGAGCCGATATTGCCGAAAACCGAGTCACGAATACCTTCCTCGAGCTGGGCGATAAACTGATGAGCGACAGCTAGAGAAAGCTTATATTTGCGAGCTTCGGAGAGAATCGTGGAGATAGAATCGGTGGTAACGTTTTGAAATTCGTCTATGTAGAGATAGAAAGGTGGCAGATTTTGGCCTAGAGAGTCGACACGAGACAGGGCAGCCATGAGAATTTTGCCGACCAAAATGAGACCAATGAGGTTGGCATTAATATCACCAAGGCGACCTTTTGAAAGATTTACAAGGAGAATTTTCTTGGTGTCCATAATCTCGCGGAAATTTATACTCGAATTTTCCTGGGCGATAATCGGTCGCATAATGTCGTTTGAAAGAAAGACATCGAATTTGCTGGTGATATATGGCACGATGTTTGCGAGCGCGGCTTCACCGCCGGCTTTGTCGGCTACTTCTCGCCAAAACTGCACAACGATTGGATTTTTACATTTGGAAAGTTTGAGCTCGCGGAAAGTTTTGTTGGAAAGAACGCGAGATACATCGAGAAGCGTGTTGCCCGATTCAGGATCTTCCATCACGAGAAGCACGGCATTGCGGAAATATTGCTCAAACATCGGCCCGCCAGCAGTCTTCATATCGAAAAGCTTGTTGAAAATCGAGAGCATTTCATTAACCACAAATGTTTTTTGCTCTGGGAATCGTCTGTCGTATTCGAGCATGTTGAGCGCCATTGGCCGTGCAGTGTGTGACGGGTCGAAATAAATAACATCTTCATATCGGTGTTTTGGAATGAGGGCAAGAATGTCTTCCACATCGGAGCCGTGTGGATCAATCATGCATACACCCTCGCCGTTCAGAATGTCTTGAGCGATCATGTTTTTTAAAAGTGTTGTCTTTCCGGTGCCGGTTTGGCCGATGACATAGAAATGACGCAGACGATCTTCAGGAGCCATGAGTATCTTGGTTTCTACGCTACGGTCACGATTGATTCCAAGAATTATGCCTTCTTTGGCGAGCTCAAGTGGTGCTGGGGCGCTTCCAGCTTTGGCGGTTTTGAGATGAGACGACGATTTCATAACGGTAGCGGGGAAGTGGATTAGAGAGGTGAGTTCTCGGAGGTTGGCAAGTAGGCGGTGTTTTTCGTCTGTTAGACGGAAAGAAAAGTCGTACAACAGACCTTTTAGCTCGGCTTTTTTGGCTCGCACAAACGAAACACTGTTGCCATGAGTATTTTCAAATTGATTAAAAGATGATTCTATGTCGCCGAGAATTTGCGTAGCCAGAGACTCATTCTCCGCCGAAGCAATGAGTCGCACATTGACCGCCACGGTGGGTGAGCTCATTTTAAGCTTTATCTGCTCTACGCTTATCTGATCGACATTCTGCGCCGCCTCTTTTTTCTTTTCCTTGGCTTTTTCTTTCGCCTCTTTTGATTGGGTAAGAGAATCAATTCCCTTGAAAAAGCCTTTTACATATTTACCGACACCTTCTTCATTTTTAGCAATCGCGCTCTGGATTTTTTCGCCTCTCATTATGTCGTCAAAAGTTTTTTTATAACGACGAGTATGGACATCACCCTGTGGTTTCACAACTATCTGAATGGCCGCGCCTTCTCCGTCGGTCTTTATCTTCGAAAAACTATTTAAAATGCTGTTTAACGGATCGTGATCAAATTGATCATAGGTCTTTAGTGGCCAAATAGAGTTTTTCTCATACTTAGCATATGAGGCAACGGTCGAGCCCTTTTCGTTGAAAATATTGTAATCGTCTTTTTTCTCAACGATCTTAGCATTATGAAAAATCGAAAGCATAACTTTTTCAAAAAGGCTCTTCTTGCTGTCGTGTACGGCGACGTTAAAAGAAAAATCGTCACTGTGATTAGCCACTGCAAGCTCGATTGTGAAATAGCCCGTTCCTCCGCCACTACTACCACCGCCATTATCGTGATCACTTCGGCCATCGACAGACATCATGCCGGAGTAAAACTGCTCCATCGATGAGATAACTTCCTTCAGAGCCTTCTCTTTTTCCTCTTCTGTTTTTTCCGGCAAAGTGATCTCATAAAGAGTCATGTGGAGGGCCTTAAATTCTGGGCTTTTTTCATTTGCACCCTGAGTAGGGAAGCCGGCCTTTATGTATTGAACGAGAAATCGCTCAAAATCGTCTTGAACATGCGGGTCATTCATCTGCTCCACAATACTCAGAGCATTTTTGATGCCATGTGTCTGCATGATGCCCAAAAGCTCGGAGATTTTTTCATCGTGCTCTTCTGGTGTGAGCTCCAAGACGATTTTTTCGGCTTGCTCCTTCGGCATGATGTAATCCTTGTGGAGAATCTGATGATGTGGAGTGTCTCTGTATTCTTGGATTGTTTGGGCTACCTTCTTCTCTACCTTCGCTGGGCTGGAATTTTCAATACCTCCAGCCAATTCTTTTTCCTTTATAGCTAGTCGTTCACGCAAAAAAGCAATTTCTTCTTCAGGAGTCTTTAAATGTTTCGATTCGTATGATGGGACGAATGTTTCCATGAAGGAAATTATAACCCATTTCGCAACCTTTACATGCCCTCGCCAGGAATCGAACCTGGATCACGAGTTCCGCAAACTCGCATTCTATCCGTTGAACTACGAGGACTCACGCGCACCTACACGCCCGACGCACTTTTTCTGAACGCCAACACAGTAACACGAAATTGGCTGGCGGCGAAATTTTTGTTGCTTGCACGGCCGCCTATGCCGCCGCCGCGCCTAAAACCCAAACCGCTCCATCATGAGCTCGATGAGTGATTCGTGTTGCTCTACTTCTGGCAGAAACGGCGCGAGATGGGCGCGGACCTCTTCGGCCGGCGTGTCTTCAAGCGCCAAAATAATGTGCGGAGCGAAAGTTTTTTGAGTGTTGATGAGCAATTTTGGCTGATGAGAATTTTCGTTTATCCAAAAAGATTTTAAGCTGGCAAATGGGTAGCGGTATTTGCCGAGCACGACGCCATCTTTGTCTATTAAAATGCTCACCATCTCCGGCGGGCGGGAAGCGAAAAGCATAAGAGCAAAAACGCCAATCACGACGAGAATCGCGAGCAAAATATTTCCTAGAAAAACCGCCGCCGCGGCAATCGCCAAAGCCACGATACCCACCGACCAATACCAGTCGGCTGTTTTTGGTTGATGATTGTATTCAAAGGCGTGCCACGAGAGCGATGTGGCACCTACTGGCGCGCTTGTCGGCGTGCTCGTCGCCGGCGATGTGAGATTTTCCATGAGAAAATTGTAACATGTTTTTTGCGCCGGTTTGTGATAGTCTGTGCGGAGAGTGTGTTAAGTGGTTGCATTCAGGATAAATTCGAAACAATTCACAAGAATGGAGGTTTTTGTGCCAAATTCCACCGAGTCTTCTGTCCTGTCGTCCCGTCCAGTTTGTCGGGCTTTGCCGCCCGATATTGCTTCCTTGTTCTCTCAATACCGAAACAGCGTTGAGACTGTGATTGTGGATTCAGACGAGCTCGAGCCGAATTTTGCAGATCTTAACCCCAATCTCATTCTTCTGTTCAATGGTCTCAGGGGTGAGCAGGAGGTGATTACTAGCAGAGAGCGAATTGTCCGCTCAAAGCAACTCGGGGTCATTCGTCTCGGCGGTAAGACTTTCACGGGTCTCTTGAAAGAGCAAAAATTGGCTCTGAGGTTGCTAAGTAAGCCTGTGGGGGATCAACACGCAAGTATCCTCATGTGCGACGGCACAGTGTTTTCCTGCAAAAACGGTGAGTTCGTGCTCGGATTGTTTTTGTCTGGTGGAATTCTGTGCTGGAACCGTTTTTACATCAACGGTAAAGCAGACCGGAAATGGTGCTCGCTACTACTATCGGCAGTGTGACTGCTGTAGATGCGAACCGTTGACGCGAAATCTCTAGCCCCGTCTTGTACGGGGTTTCTTTTTGTATAAATTTTACCGATGGTCGTTTCGTCGGCCTATTTCCCGGAAACTTTTCTCCACCGCAATTGAATAAACGCGAAATAATAGAGGCTTAAAATTGTAGCGACGATGCTCGCCACCAAAAGCGCTTTATAAATAATGTCGAAACCGAAAAAAGCCATGAGAAAAAATGGAATGACGATGAAAGCTTTGAGATACGAAAGTCGTGGCTGGGTTCTGATTATCCAATCAGATTCTTCAAACTCAGCTTTTTTTATTGTGCCTAAAATGTAGGCGATGAAAAGAATAAAAATACTGTAGGTGATTAGTAGGGGAGAAATATTAAGTTTCAAAAGAGCGATCAGCATAAAAGAAGAGACAACTTGATCGATTAGAACGTCGAGGAATTTTCCACGGTCGGAATTTTTTCTTTGAAAATGTGCGAGCGGACCGTCGAAAAGATCGAGAAGTAGAACAAAAAGTATGAGAATGGCGCTCAAAATAGGGAAGTTGAAGCGAAACCACACGAAAAGAAAAAGCGCGCCGAGTGCGAGACGAAGATTGGAAATAAAATTGGCGCTAATTCCAAACTCAGTGCAGACACGCAAAAATGGCCCGAAAAATTTCTGCCTGTACGCGCGAATATGATCATTTGTTTGGTCGAGTAAACTTTTTTTGTCGGTGTTCATTTTTTTTGCGGAATTTGCGGAATTTAAATCGGTTGTTTTCTCATGCCCAGAAAATAGCCAGCTATGTTCGTCAAAATATGCAACGATCCAAATAATACTAAAATAATCGCCAGCGTTTCGAGCGGCCAACTAGAAAATATTGCACCGTAGAAGACAGCGGTAACTGCCAAAACGCCCAAAATCCAATCTATCTGATCGGCAACTGGCCACGATTTTCCTGACGGAATGCCGATGCGTCGTTTGAAAAAGCTTTTCAAAAGGTCGCCACCGAGTGCGCCGATGCCGAGAAGAAGGCCACGAAGTGTGGATTCTAAAATAGAGGAGTCTTCTGGCACGAGCGTGTGTTGAATGAGTGCAACAACAATTGCGGTTATGACACCAAAAAATATTCCGCGCCAAGTTTTGTTGTTGCCAAAAATATTCCGGCCGAAATCAACCGGTGTGCTTAGTGGGGGGAAATTTCGCACAAAAACCGGCGCCATATTGGCCGCGGCGGCCGGCAGGAAGAACCAAACTATTTTTAGAATCGGGGGCATGGGTAAGGCTTATTGTACAGCAAAGAAAAAACCGCCCACTGGATCCAGTTGGCGGTCGGGGGAAGGTGAGGTGGCGAAATTATGTTCCATCTGTTCCGGCTCGGCGGCGCAACTCTGCGACGCTCAGTTCAATGATCTCACGTGTCACTCTCGGATTAGAGATCGCGACATTGCCGTGAGCAAAACTGATGCGCTGTTCATCTCGCTCTTTCGTGGTGATGACGTGATGCCGTGCTGCTTCAAGAAGCGGAGTGGGATCGAGCATTTTTTGTCCTTTTTTCTGGTGAGAGGTTTCTGTTCTGTATCCGGTGTGTAGTCTAGCAGATTTTGGCTGGGGACTGTTGAGGCCGTCAGAAAGTATTATACAAAAAACTAACCGATCGTGCAGGATGCAAGATCGGTTGTGTGGTTGCGGCGAGTTGGTGGATTAGTTCCAGCCAATCACCAAGAAGCGGGTCGTGGCGCGGCGGCTAATCAGTGACCGCAGAAAGCTCCGGTCAACCCGCTACGATAGATCTTGAAATCTCGCGCTTCATCTTCGTTTTCTTCTGCCCACCGGATGATCAGTTGGTCGAGTCCGAGACGCTCCCGAGTCCCGGGTTGGAGCAAGATACCCTGTTCCGGGGTTGTGTTCAGCCTTTCGCTGAGTGCTTTGATCAGGCTTACTGGCCAGTATTGGGTGTCGGTCCCAATCAGATGGGGTATGATCTGTTCGTCTTTTCCAGTGTAAGGTGCTGATGGATAGGGCATCTCTTGAACCTCCGTATTTTCATGATTTGATTTCGATGACCATCCGCGACGGTCTTTTTGTAGACTAACACGTTTGTGGGTGGTAGTCAATTTTTTGCAGTCACGATTTGTGACCGCAAAATACCGTCATCTGATCTTGAAGTCACAATTTGTGACATCAAGATTCTAATCCTCCAAAAATTCGCCCGACTGATGACTCCAGAGCTTGGCGTACATACCCTTTTGTTTTATAAGTTCTTCGTGCGTGCCGTCTTGGACGATTTTGCCTTGTTCGAGGACGATGATGCGGTCTAGGTGGCGGATGGTGGAGAGGCGATGGGCGATGACGAGCGCAGTTTTGTCTTTCATGAGTTCCCACAAACCTTCCTGAATATATTTTTCAGACTCAGAATCGAGTGAGCTCGTGGCTTCGTCGAGCACGAGTATCGGCGCTTTTTTGAGCAGAGCGCGGGCGATGGCAATGCGTTGACGCTGACCGCCGGAAAGCTTGATGCCTCGTTCGCCGACAAGTGTTTCATATCGGCGCGGCAATTTGTCTATAAATTCATCAGCGCGTGCGAGTTTGGCGGCTTGTATCACATCGGCTTCGGTCGCCGTCTCATCGCCGTAAGCAATGTTTTCAAAAAGTGAACGATGAAATAGGAGCGGCTCTTGCGGCACATACGCCATGGCTTCACGCAAAGATTTTTGCGAAACTTGGCTAATATTTTGTCCGTCTATCGCAATTTCACCCGACTCCACATCGACGAATCTGAGTAAGAGTTTGGTGATTGTCGTTTTGCCACCACCGCTTGGGCCAACGAGTCCGACTCTCTGTTTGGCCTTGATGTCGAGGTTGAATTCGTTGAGAAATAAGTCGGCGGTTTTTTCTTCTTTGTCGCCGCTCGTTGCGCTCGCGCCGCTTTCGTATTTGAAATTCACATCACTGAAACGAATATTCGCATCACCGACACTCAAATGTTTTGCACCGGGCGCATCTTGAACGGCTGGGGGACTGAGAAGGAGTTGAGTAAACTCCGCCGCTTCGCTGATGGACGATTCAAGATTTCGATAAACTCGATTTATATCCCAGAAAATACGGGTGATTTGAGAATAATACGAAAATACGACGACGATTGTACCTGCTTCTAAGCCGAGCGTTTGAGTAAAAAATATTGCCACGACAAAACCGATGATGTTCGTAACTACGTACATTGGCGACATCACTAAATCAAAACGTAAATTTTGATAATTGGCGGCTTTTTTAAATTTGGCACTGAGATCATCAACGTGTTCGCCAAAAGTTTCTTGTTCTTGTTCTTCTTTGGCAAAAGATTTTACCGCAAGCATATTCGTGATCGAATCAGACATTCGGCCCGCGACTTTGCTACCAGCTTCGTGCCTAAGGGCAACTAGTTTGGCACGATTGCGGATGATGGGCACGGCGACTGTAATAGCCACAGCAATTGAAGCGAGAAGTATGAGTGGAATCCATAAAGAGTAACGAGCGAGAACCACAACCGCGAAAATAATTGGAAAAATATTTGTCAGCACGTTGAAGATTATCGTGTCTGTAAATGTTTCAAAACCCCGCCAAACAGCACTAGCTTTTTTTGTGAGTGAGCCAACGAAGTTGTTTGTATAAAAATCATAATCGCGCTCGGTAAGTTGATTGAAAGTTTTTTTACCAATGTCGCTGATACCCGCGGCTTCGAGTTTGATTAAAAAATGCACACCAAAACGCCAGAATAAATCTCCGGCAAGCCAAAAGCCACCAAAAAGCGCCGCAAAATAAACGATAGAAGCCGTCGACATTGTGTGCTCAGCCGCAAGTGTGTTTACAACCTTGGCAATAATAAGCGGCGGCACAAAAAACATGAGCACGGTGCCAGTGGCAGGCATAAAAAAAGCCATAACTGCCCAGCCAATATGTTTTTTATACTGAGTCCAATAGTCTTGCAGTACTCGATGTACAGCTTGTTTGGTGATGACTTGTTTTTCCATCGAACTCTCACTATAACAACTTACTCGCTGAGCCTACAAGTTGCTTTAATAATACTTAAAGTTTTCATGATTTAGGATAGATTATAACCTATGAAATATGGAAACCTCAGGCAGCTATATAAAAGAATTTGATGAGTGGAATTCTGTAAAAAAGGTAGTTGATACTGGTGATCGTCAGGTGTTCGGATACCCGCGAGAAGTATGGTGGTGTTCTTTGGGGGTAAATGTTGGAGCTGAAATTGATGGTAAAAATGAAAATTTTGAACGCCCCGTTATTATTATGCATGTCTACAATACGGAGACGATGCTTGTATTACCAACAACAGGCAAAGCAAAACCCGACAAATTTCATTTTCCGATAGAAATTGAAGGTCAGAATCCGGAAACAAAAGAATCCTATAAAAAGATAGTATATGTGAAGCTTACCCAAGCGCGCACAATCAGCAATAAACGGTTGATGCGCAAGGTTGATGTTATAAGCGAAGGTGACTTTGAGAGAATCAAGGATGCATTTAAGGCATTCATCTAAACGCATCGATGCCCCGCATTTCTGCGGGGCATCTCGGAGGCCGAAGCCCTAATACAGGTATTGTATAGAACTCACTTTCATAAGTCAAGGTGCGTTATGCTTGCAACCTAATTGTACATAATGTACAATATGTACAATATGAAAATAGTCAGCACAACCGAAGCGCGAAAACATATCGGCGATATTGTAGATCAAGTTAAATACGGCGGCGAGATTTTCGGTATTGGCAGACGAAATTCGATAGACGCTGTCGTGGTTGCGTTTCCCGAGCTATATAGCAAAGAAGTCAACGACATCACAAATATTAATACCTATTCAAAAAGCTTCGATTTTTTAAATGATGAACCCGAACTCTATTCGTCTAGTGATATAAAGAAAAAACGCGATTAGAATTTAGAAATTGAAAATATGACTAAAGGCACCATCGTCCTCATACCATTTCCTTTCACCGATCTAACTGGTCAAAAGGTCCGGCCGGCAATTGTTCTTCGGGATTTCACAAAATCAGAGGATTGCATTGTCGCTTTCGTTTCTTCCGTAAAATCTTCCGTAAAGCCTAAAAAATTAGAACCGTTTGATATCTATGTTCAATCCTCACCAGAAAACGGGCTCAAAATTAACTCCGTGATCAAAATCGGAAAACTCGCCACACTTCAGAAGAAAATTATTCTAGGCGAACTCGGAATGCTTGAGGCGCACTATTTAAAGAAAGTTACGGAGAAGCTGGGGGTGTTGTTTGGGGTGTAGATTAATAGACCTGGTCGTGCTTCCCAATACCAAGAAGGATCGCCTGACTTTTTGCACTTCTTGAATTCCCGTATTCAAAAATGATACGGATATTATAGTTTACGGAAAAACTAAAACAGCCTTTGAGGGTGCTGTGCAATTTGTGAACCTTTAGTTTATCGTGATTTTTACTGTTCTTAAATTCCTCAATTTTTAGAGCCACCTCATCGATGAGAGGCTCGGGCATTTTTTTTAGACTTTTTAGAAACCGTAACGAAAAAGCAACATCTATAAGAGCAACATCTGTCATATTTTTTTAAGAAGCTTTTTTAGGTCTCCTCGAAGAACCTTTCCTTCCGCAACTTCTTTTTGTGCCAAAAGAATATCTTGTACAAATTGGTCGTCAAGATATTTTTCAACCGCTTTCCGTACCAGTGATGATTTGCTCTCCTCGTGGCCGTCTCTAACCCGTTCTTCGACGGCGTCTAGGAGTTTTGTGGGCAAGGGGACAGATATATTTGCCATAAACTTTAATATTATTTATTAATACTAATAGTTTATATCAAGGGGTGTTTTTATCAAACTGCGGAGGACTGTTGGGGCTGTTAGAACCTATTATACAGAGCGTTATGGCGAGATCTATGTACTGGGCCGGCCATTTAATGAAACCCCTCAATAAAAAAGTTGCAGGTGCCTGGGTTGATTGAATTAATTTTTTTAACAAGATCATTACAAGCCTGTTCCTGACCACAGACATAAACGTCAGAGTTATTAAAATCGAAATGTTCTATGTGATCCTGAATGAAGCCGGTTGGTAGGCCGGCCTCGTTTGCTGAGTCGGATACAACATGAAGAACAGAAATATTGTTTTGTCTTTTTGCCAATCCATCAAAGTATTCTCGGTAAAGAATCTCATAGACCGATCGACTGCCGGTGCCAATTACTAAGCTTTCAACCCTTTCTTCATCAGAAGCGTTGCGATCCAAAAAGTGATGGGTAATCGATTTGACCACACCAGCACCAACACCAAATGCAAAAAGATATATTTTTCGACTCCTCATTTTGTCGACCGTGTTCAGTCCAAGTGGCCCCATGATTTCAAAGGTTTCGCCAACCATGTCTTTTTTCCAGAAAATTGGAGTCATAACCCCGTCCGGACTCAAGCGAATCGTCAGGGTGATTTCTTTTTGGTTTTTGGGTGAGGAAGAAATCGAATATGCCCGACGGATTTTTTCGCCGTTGATTTCCATAAACACATTCACAAAACTGCCGGCTACAAAGTCGATTGGCTCGGGTAAGGATAAGCACACCTCTTTTGCAGTTGGGGATATGTCAGTGACTCGGATTATTTTTGCCAAGAGTTTTTTTATTTTCATTTTAGGTTGTCTGGGTTACGCTTATCCGGGTTTCTTCATTGCTTACTTCAAGCCGTTTTAGATTTTTCAAGAATGCGATAAAGGTAAAGAGTGTGACCAAAATGACTGCAATTAGTACGTCGATATTTCCGTAGAGGAAAAGTACGTAGAGCGAGCTGGCGTAGAAATACACATAAGAGAGCTTTTGAATTTTTTTCCACCAAAGGCCCAGAAGTTTTTTCGAAAGGTTGTTCGAGGTGATGAGTAATACAATCGCTGTAAGGTCTGCCATGTGAGCCAAAACCGCGTAATCAACAAGCGACCAATATTCAAGAGTGAGTAAACTACCCAAGTAATCGTTCGGGTCGACGATAAGTTTTGCAAGAATGAAAGAAACAATTATTGAGGCCGATATAACCCCGGCGCCTTTTCGCAGAATGACAAGCGGTCGAATTAGTTTGGTTTTGGTAAAAATGTCGGCGGCTGGACGGATTAGCATTACGAAAAATAGAAACCAGTGGGAAACTGAAAAAAGTTTCTGAATCAGTGAGGCGCTAAAAAAGTCCGGATAAAAAACCAGACTGATCGGCAAAGTCATCAGAGTGATAATTGAAATTCCCAAAAGGATGATCTGGATGTACTTAATAGATTTTAGGTAATTTTTCATGGGGTGTTTTTTAGAACCTGACCGTTTACGTCTGTCGTAACAAAAAATATATGGTTATTGCCCAGTAAATTCATCGAGCTCTCTGGACCCATAGAAAGAAATACTTTTGTGTAGGCTTCAGCCCGGGCGCCGTCTTTGTAGATGACACTTGCGGATACGATGTCGCTTGTCGGGTTACGCTCACCAGATGCGTCAAGGATATGGTGGATTTTTTTTCCAGAGTTTAGCCAGGCACGTTTGTATGTGCCGCTTGTAGCTAGGCTCTCATCGCGGAGGGGAATGAGGACGTTTTTATTTCCGTCGATTGGGTTATGTATGTCAAACATGAACTCGTTTCCGTTTTCATCAATGCCCCGAGTATGGATATCGCCGCCTAGATTAACGATGACGCCAGCAATTTCTGGAGAATAGGCTTTTATTTTTTTGGCAATTTTTTCTGCCAGATATCCTTTGAGAAATCCGCCAAAGTCGAGTTTTTGGCCGACATTGAGCTGGATCCACGAATTTTCTCTATCGATGACGACTGTAGAAAAATCGATGTCGTACGGTTCGTCCGGAGCGGAGACCTCAGGGTTTTTTTTGCCAAAATCTGAGTCGTCAAAACTTTTGCCATAACCAAAACGGTCAATCTGGACGAGGGGGTTAAAAATACCGCGGGTTTCAACAAAAAGTTCGTATGCTTTTTCAATCGCTTCTAAAAAAGTTTTAGACACAATCAAACCTTTCTTTTTATTGAGTCTCGATAGTTCGCTTTCAGGCAAAAACCTGGAGAACCGGTTTTCGAACGCCGAAATGTCCGCATCTGCCAAAGTAAACATTTTATGAGCGAGCTCCTTTGATCCACAAATAACCGAAACGGAATATTCCGTGCCCATGGCCCGTCCAACGCGTTCAAACTCTTTCAATTTCGAATTCATGGCGCCATGGTAAATCACAAATATGAATAAAAGATGAACGGGTGTACTAATGGGTGTAATATTAGACATATGAGAATACTGGTTGTTGAAGACAACGAAAAATTGGCCAAGTATACCAAGCAAATGCTTGAGGAGGAGGGGTATGCCATAGACGTGGCCCATGATGGTGAAACGGGCGAGAGAATGGCTCGCTCGGGTAGTTATGACCTGGTCTTTTTAGATATTATGTTGCCAAAAAAAGACGGTATTTCAGTTTGCAAAGACTTGCGGGAGGATAATGTTAACTTACCGATTATCATGATTACAGCGAAGGGCGAGGTTGATGATCGGATCGAGGGTTTGGATAGCGGAGCCGATGATTATCTCGTGAAGCCATTCGACATGAAAGAACTTTTGGCTCGAACCAGAGCTTTACTTCGTCGGCCCAAAGAGAAGCTGGCGGTCAAGCTTAATGTCCAAGATATTGTTCTCGACAATGGCAATCACAGTGTCTTAAAGGGGAACAAGGTTCTGGCCCTGACTCTCAAGGAATATTCGATTCTTGAATACTTGATGTTAAATGTCGGCCAAGTTGTGACTCGAGAGCAGTTACTTGAACATTGCTGGGATTTTGCTTACAGTGCTTTTAGTAACATTACCGACGTTTACATAAAGCAATTGCGAAAAAAGTTAGGGGACACAAATGAGAAATATATCAAAACAATTCGTGGAGTGGGTTATGCCTTCAAAAAATAGTGAGTTTAAGAGGGTGCTTATAACTCTCACTGCTTACTACACAATCGGGGTTGTAATAATCCTGATCGTTTTTAATTTTTTAGTCTACGGATTATTTTCAAACAGCCTTCAGCTCGATAGAAAAGAAGACAGTCAACAGTCGGAATCTTTAGATGATGACAACGAGGATGGTTTTTTCGATGAGCAAAATGAAAAAATTAAGGATGATTTGGCTGAAATACTTATAATTTCTGATCTAATTATTTTGTTCCTCGCTGTTTTTGTGGCGTACCTTTTCTCTAACCGTACCCTGCAACCGCTTGAAGAAACGTATAAAAAACAGACCCGTTTTGTGGCTGATGCCGCACATGAACTTAGGACTCCACTTTCTGTCATGCAGGCTGGTTCGGAGGTGATGCTAAGAAGTGATCGGTCGGTAGGTGAGTATACGAAGTTTATCGAGGAATCACTCGATGAAGTTAAGCGTCTAACAAAACTCTCAAATGATTTACTTTTTTTGGTTCGAAGTGATAAAAAACAACACAGATTGTTTGAGAAAGTAAATTTTTCGGAGATTTGTATGAAACAAATAGAAAATATCCAGTCTTATGCTCAAACAAAAAATATATCTTTACATAAATCAGTTGAGCAAGATGTACAGGTGTGGGGTCTGAAAGATGATCTAGTCCGTTTGATTGTTAACCTGCTTAAAAATGCCGTTGATTATAATAAAGAAAAGGGAGATGTAACTGTAAATTTAAAAGATACAAATCTTGGTGCCGTTCTAACCATTCAAGATACCGGTATTGGTATTAAAACAAAGGATATACCCCATATTTTCGATAGATTTTACAAAACTGATAATGCCAGAAAGCAAAATTCTTCAGGCACTGGTTTGGGATTGGCTATAGTCAAAGGTATCGTCGAGGAACATGAGGGTTTCATAAAAGTTAAAAGTCAGTTTGGGGAGGGTACAACTTTCGAGGTGATTTTACCTAGAACGTAAGCCCCTCGTCTATTCATCTGATTTTCATTTTGTTTCTGTATATTGGCGTGTATTACTAAAAACTAGTAATACATTATGTCTCAATATATTTGTTTAGATTGCGGTTGGATATATGACGAGGAGAAAGGATTCCCCGAAGGTGGGGTCGCACCTGGTACGAAATGGGAAGATCTCCCAATGGATTTTAAATGTGGAGAGTGTGAGGTTCGAAAGAGTGACACCCATATGTGGCAAAAATTAGATTAAATATTATGCTCAATGATTTCAAAAATGTCCTGATTACATTTGTCTTGGTTGCTCTAGTTTTTGTCGGCGGTTTTTTCTCATACCAGAAGAAAATTGAAACCGAGGATATGGGTGATTCTTACCGAAGCGAAATTCAAGCAAAGAACGAGGATTTAGAAAGTTTAAGGCAAGTTTTTGTCGCTCTTCAAGCTCAGTTGGCTGATCTGGAACAGCAAAAGACCGTCCAGGCTCTGGAGATCGACAGGCTGGCTAATCAGCTTGCCGTCGCAAGAAATCAACCGAAGGCACCGGTTCTGGTTGCTGTGCCACAAGTTCGGGTCCCAGCATCAGCATCAGCATCAGCACCAGCATCAGTACAGCCCGTGGTGGTAGTTTCGAAGCCAACCCCGAAGAAGGTTGTAGTTACAAAACCGAGTCGACGGTCTCGGGCCAGTTAATTACGAGAATCTAAATTTATAAAACATGAAATTTCTTACAAAATTAAAAAAAGGTTACATTGTGTTGGTCTTGGCGGTTTTGGTTTTTGGCAGTTTTGTGGCCTATGCAACGAGTGCAACGATCGGGGAGTCTTATGAAGTCATAGTTCAAGACGATTCGGGTCTGCCGAGTGATAAAGATTTTGTCGCTGGTGTTTTTGGTGGTGTGAGCGAATTGCCTGATAAGTCTTTGTTTTCTGATGATTTTTCTAATAGCAACCAATCCCAAGAAAGTTTTGTTGTTCAAGATTTGGTGACCACCGAAGTTGTGGTGGAGCGGAAAGATGGTGATGATGAGCGAATTATCAGAAGAGATGAACGTCAGTCCGACCGTCATGATGATGACAATGAAGAACGTGAGGATAGGGAAGAAAGAGAAGGTGATGACGATTAAACTATTTTGGCGGAGGAGGTGAGATTCGAACTCACGGGACCCTTGCGAGCCCTCTAGTTTTCAAGACTAGCGCATTCGACCACTCTGCCACTCCTCCCATTGGTCTTTCGCTTCACCACTATATCCCATAGCCATTTTAGAGTAAAATCAGGGCATGAAACCAATCCTCGGCATCGACTACGGCGCGAAGCGGGTCGGTTTGGCGCTTTCGGATGAGAGTCAGACGGTGGCCGTGCCTTTTTCTGTTTTGCCCAACGATCGCACGCTTTTCCGCGAGGTAAAAAGCATCGTTCTTTCGCGCGGGATTAGTCAGATAGTAATGGGCGATTCAAAAGATTTCCGCGGCAACGACAACGCCATAATGCCCGCCGCCCGAGCTTTCAAAGCCGAACTTGAGCGCGATCTCGGCGCGGCAATCGTGCCACCCGATGGCGTTTTAGTTTTTCTTGAACCAGAATTTATGACCACTATGCAAGCTGCTCGCGGGATACGAGATGGCCGCGCGAGTGATGAGGGTGATAGAGAAAGAGGTGGCACCGCCGGCGCTCGTCCGATGCTTGACGCTTCGGCGGCGGCCATTATTCTTCAAAGCTTTTTAGATCGACGAAAAAACGAGCGAAAATAAACGCGGGAAAACCGTCGCCAAAAACGCACGCGAGTAATGTATAATTAAGTTGCGATTAACTCGTAACAAAAATGAGCCGAAGCTTCTTCGATTTCTTTCCACCACCAAAGATTCTTGCGCCGTCGGTTGTCGGCCTCTCCATTTCCGATGACGCTATTCGTATTGTCGAATACCGCGATAAGCACGGCAAACTTTCTTTGAAAACATCGGCCGAGTATCCGCTTGCGAAGGGGATTGTGGTTGATGGAGCGGTGGCAGATCAAATTAAGCTCGTGGAAGCTTTGAAAAAGGTGGCGAAGGAGCAGAAAATAGAATCGTGCGTGCTCGCATTGCCGGAAGAAAAAGCTTTTGTGTATGTATCGACAGTAAAAATCCCGGCTGAACTCGGAAAAAATTTGGTCGCCGCAAAGCAAGATTTAAAAATCAGTCTTCGGTCTGTCGTCGAAGAAACTATTCCGCAAAACATTCCACTTTCTTCAAAAGAAGTCGTTTTCGATTTTGTTTTTGTGAGCATTGATCATAAAAATTTAAATGCAGAAGTGGTGGTATTTGTTTTTCCGCTTGTTGTCGCTAGTACATACACCGATTGCTTAATGCGCGCTGGTATATCGGCGGTGAGTTTTGAGACGGAGTCGCAAGCCATTGCTCGCTCTGTGGCACCGCACGATAAAAAAGGCACCCATGCCATTTTATATTTCATGGGTTACAAGGCAGTCATCGCTATTGTCTCCGACAACATCGTTCACTATGCATCTACCGTCACCCACGCCACTGGTGCAAACGAGCCTGTGGAGCTCGTGATGGTAAAAGATGAATTGTCCAAAGTGATTTCCTATTGGCATTCAAAAAGTGCGGTGGCGACGCGCGAGAAAAGCAAAATTCAGTCGGTTATTGTGGCCGGCAAGGTTGATGAGCTTCTAGATCTGCCAGATTATATTTCTAAAAATTTACAATTACCAAGCCACATGGCCGATGTTTGGCAGAATGCATTTTCGCTCAATGAAAAAGTGCCAGAAATTTCTTTCGATAAGTCTTTAGTTTTTGCCAGCGCATCTGGCTCTGCACTTTTGCCACTTCTGTCACTCCTGTCGCCAGCGACCAATCTTTTGCCACAAAATTATCAGAGTTCGCAAGAATCGAAGTACAGACTGCGCCTTGCTTCTGTTGTTTGTGGTTTTGTGTTTGGTCTGTCCGTCCTTTCACTCGTCTTTTTTGTTCCCGCATATGTTTTAACGAATGTCCGCGCCAACACTGTGTCTGCAGAAAATAAATCAGTTTTGGCAAATGGACCAACAGAAGAAAATGTTGCCGGAGCTCTCACTGCGCTTGCGGAGACCTCTGTTTTAGCGACGGAGATCAAGGCCAAGCTATCAAATTCGAATGTTTTTGAAACTCTTCGAGCCATTGAGTCTAAGCCGGGGACAGTAAAGGTCGACGAAATTTTATATACCAACAAATCTGACTCGGACATAAAAATTACCATTCTAGGCGTGGCGGCTACTCGCGATAGCCTCAAGACTTTTGCCGATTTTCTGTCTGTCTTGCCAGAGTTTGATAAAATTGATTTGCCAATTTCCAATTTTACAAAAGAGAGCAACATCGACTTTTCTCTAAATGCCGTTGTACGCCGTTCTTTGGAAACGGATCGGTCGAGTGCCCCAATAAACTAAAATGAAAATCGGCAAAACAACCAGCAGTTTTCTTTTTCTACTCGGTTTGGCCATCATCGGCCTCGGAGCAAATTATGCCGCTTTTGTTTTCATAAAGCGTGCCAACTTAAAAATTTCCGAGCAATCAAACATTGCTGAAATCTCTAAGGGTAGAGTTAGTGGTCTTTTCGGCCGCGAGAAGAATGATGTCCGAGCGCAAATCATCAAGCTTCATTCTCGTGTGCTAAGCGAAGATGGTGCCGTATCTTTTCTAGAGAGCATCGAAACCTATGCCAAAGATCACGAGGTAGAACTCAAAATTGATTCAGTAACCATCGATCCTCCAGTCGATCCGGCAAATCCAGGCCTCACCGAGACCCTCCGCTTAAGGCTAGAAGGTGAGGGCTCATGGCAAAATATAAACGAGCTAATTTTCTACCTCGAGCACTTGCCTTACAAATCTTCTTTCGAAAGCGTCGCTCTTTCGAAGCTCGAATCTTCGTGGCGTATTCGTGCCGAGCTCACCGTGTTGAAGGCTGGGCCAGTGCTAAAAGTATTTAACGAATTATGAAAACAGAACACCACTGGAAAATTTTAGTTTATATCTTTGGGTTGCTCTGCATTACCGTTATGGCTTTAAACCTTTATTTTATTTATAAGTTAAACAAGGGCGAACTCTTTCTCTCACTTTCCGAAAACAGCGACACTGAAATTTTGAATCAAAAAAGAGCAGTTCAAAAAGTAAACGAAGACTTTGAAAAAAAAGCTACCGAGCTCGCCGACTTCGTTTCCGCTCCGTCGGTTGCCGTCGACCCCTCTATATAATAGTATTGTGGCAACCTCCCGTAGCTCAATGGATAGAGCAGCGCTCTTCTAAGGCGTTGATGTGGGTTCGATTCCTGCCGGGAGGATACGAACGAAGTGAGTGTCCGACCAAGCTCGCGTAGCGAGCGGGCAGGAATCGAAGCCCGATTGAGCATTTTTTCGAGTCCGTAGGACGAAGAAAAAATCCAATCGGGGTACTGCTCCTGTAAGGAGCGATTCCTGCCGGGAGGATATTGCGCAAAGATGTAGTTTGAAAGTGACCGGAAATTTCTGCTGAAATTTCCTAGTCCTCGGCCTCTTCGGCCTGCGTAGTCACTTTCAAACTACATCTTTGCTTCATATTTAAAAACTCCCGGCGTGCGTGTTCGTCCACATTTGCGGCGTGCGGAGTTGGCGTGCGGAGTGTTAAAATTAAAATCTATGACACATAAAATATCATCGGCGGAGCGCGCAGACATTGCGCTTTTTATTACACGCTTAATTATTGGAGGCATTTTTATTTTTGCTGGTTGGGCAAAAATTTCAGAAATGACGAACACTGTCGCTATGTTTGGAACGATGGGCTTGGATCCGTTCATCGCATACTTGGTTTCTTACGGTGAATTGATCGCTGGAATTTTGGTTGTCGTCGGTCTTTTTACTCATTACGCTTCGGCTTTCTTGGGGATCGTTATGCTTTTCGCGATTTACTACACTTTTCCTATGGGTTTTCAAGGTTACAGCATGCCGCTTGCCGTTTTCGCTGGCCTCGTTGCGATCTTTGGTTGTGGAGCAGGGAAGTATAAGATGAATAGATAAATTAGTGGGCGTGGTGGTGAGAGTGGGCGTGCTGATGACCGGCATGTCCACTTTTTCCGTCCTTGTAATTTTTTAACAAATACACCGCGAGGAGAGTGGTGATCGGTACGGTGAGAATGAGGCCGATGCTACCCACCACAGTGCGAATTATTTCTGTGGCAAAAATTTCTTGATTAATGATGCTTGCAAAACCCGAATCGGATGTGGAGAAAAGCAGAAGGAGCGGAAGTGAAGCACCGGTGTAGGCGAGAGCTAGCGTGTTCACGAGCGCGCCAACGTGCTCTTTGCCCACGCGAACGGCTTTTTTGTAAATTTCTTTTTTTGAAAGATGAGACGCAGAGTGGTAAAGCTCGCTCACCACAGCCGCTTGAGTCACGGCAATATCGTCGAGCACGCCAAGCACGCCAATCATAATGCCACCGAGAAGTAGACCAGCGAAGTCGAGCGTGCCGCCGGTGTTGAAGTTTAAATAAACGGCTTCATCGGAGGCGAAACCACTCAAGCTCGCAAGGGTTACGCCAAGATAGGCGAGAATGCCCGTGAGAATGACCGCCAAAACTGTTCCCGAAAAAGCGACCGTCGATATTCTGTTGAAGCCGTGCGTAAAATAAATTGCCAGAAAAAGAATGACCGTAGCAATAGCGATGCTCGTGAGCACGGGTGGATAGCCACGCAGAAGACTCGGCACAAGTACATAGAGAATGACAAAAAGACTTCCGGCAAGACCAAGAAGTGAGCGCAAACCCTGTTTACCCGAAAAAATCAAAACGACGACGATAAAAATGCCGACGAATGCGAGCATTATACCTGTCCGATCGATTTCTCTCACCGCATACATTTCTCTGCCATCGAGACCACTCGTTGTGTGTTGAAGAAAAAATCTGTCGCCTTTTTCCAACACCAAAAAATCATTTTCAATTTCCACTCGCTCACCCTTCTCTGCACCCTCGAGTATTTCAGCGCGAATTGTCTGGTAAACACTCTGCACGTTGGTGCCCGGCACCGTTCTTTTTTCTTGCTCCAACACCTCCACCACTCTAGCCTTTACAATCTCAACCTTATCCTGTACGAGCTCGGCGGCGTGAACGGGAATAGGCGGATTTTGAGGTGAAAAAATAAGCGCACAAATAAAGACAAATGCGCAGACGAGAAAGAGAATTCTGTTTCGGTGAGTCATTTTGCAATTATACTACGAAAATTTCGGCGGTGTTAAACCTACTTGCAAGTCATTTGCATTTAGTTTATGATGCCGATATGAATGAAAATGGCAAAATGAAAGAAATTCTGAGAGTGAAGGGTTTTAGGGTAACATCTGCGCGTCTTGCTGTGCTTGAAACACTTTCCAAAAGTCGCGTGCCGCTCGACGTTGGGGCAATTTATAAAAAGTTTTCGAAAATCAAGAAGCTAAAAAAAATAAACGAAGCTACTGTATACAGAACGATCACTTCGCTCGAAGAGGGTGGAGTGCTCAAAAGGGTAGACCTTAGAAAAACTTCTTCATATTTCGAGCTCGCGGCCGCACGCCATCACCACCACATCGTCTGCATCAACTGCAATGATATAGAAGATTTTGAAAATCCAGAGGTCGAAAAAGCGTTAGGGCGAGTAGTCGGCCGGTCGGCGAAATTTAAAAGTGTACACGAGCACTCTCTGGAACTTTTCGGGCTTTGCAAGGTGTGCTCGTAATTTTATTCAGAAGAAATTATTTAAAACAAAAAATGGAAACAACGGTAACTACAGCAACAATATACCTTTACACATTCGGAAGCGTAATTTTAGTGAGCCTCATATCGCTCGTCGGTGTTTTTACGCTATCTCTCAAAGAAGAAATTCTCCGAAAATATATTTTTGTTTTTATTAGCATCGCTGTTGGCGCGCTTTTGGGCGACGCATTCATTCATCTCATTCCGGAAGCTTTGGAGGCTTCTTCAAATTCAACGCTCACAAGTATTTTGGTTATCGCTGGCGTGTTGGCATTTTTCATTATTGAAAAATTTCTGCATTGGCATCATCACGGTGAAGACAATCATGATCACGGCACACTGGCCGGAGCAGACGGCACTGCTGGCGCACCAGGTATTCATCCAGTAGGGAAGCTCGTTATTTTTTCCGATGCAGTTCACAATTTTCTCGACGGCATAATTATCGCCGCAAGCTTTATTGTGGGCATTCCGATCGGCATTGCTACAACCATCGCCGTTATTCTTCACGAAATTCCGCAAGAAGTGGGTGACTTTGCCGTGCTTCTTCACTCCGGCTACACAAAAAAGCGTGCATTGTGGCTCAATTTTCTTTCCGCTCTTTCGGCCATCTTGGGTGCCGCTTTTCTTTTTGCACTTGGCGACTTCGCCGAACTCTCCGCCGCGTGGCTTCTACCCATTGCCGCCGGTGGTTTCATCTACATCGCCGCTTCCGACCTCATTCCCGAACTTCACAAAACAAAAAAAGCCGAGCACTCTCTGCTCCAGCTCGTGGCGGTAGCGCTTGGCGTCTTGGCGATGGTCGCGCTGACGTTTTTGGAGTAGTAAAAAAGCCCGACCTATGTGTTCAGTCGAGCTTTCGTTTACACCTTGCGGCACAAACTTCTGTCTCCTTAGTGGTTTACACCGAGGGTTTCCGCATTTTCAACCACAGAGGATGGCTTAATTGTATTCCTTGTCTAACGGGCGTCAAGACGTTTCTTTGGTGTCGCTCTTGTTCCGTGGTCCGGACACCTGGGGTTGACTCCTGCGCGGACGCGAATAGTGCCAAAAGCCATTGTCACATGAGGACATATGCAATTGGGGCCAGATTTTCCGAGTCCTCCGCAGTGGGGACAGCCTGTGAAGCTGTGACCACTTGAATACCCTCTGCCACAAGCAGAGCACTGGAATGTCGGCATGATTTTCTCCTTGCTCGTTTGGCCTCTGTGTTTCTGTTTCTTATTCCAGAAAAATACTACACCCGTTCTTAGTTTTGTCTACTGTGCGCGCTGAGGGACTCGAACCCCCGACCTTCTCAGTGTAAATGAGTTGCTCTACCAACTGAGCTAAGCGCG
>CAYHIR010000008.1:0-37824 GCA_964356815.1 uncultured Candidatus Saccharibacteria bacterium
CCCCGCTCGAGAGAGCGGTAATCCTCTGGACTTCAGTCCAGAGTGGTTTAGTTTGCCAATTTTTTCGATTCTCCATGGGCAAAATCTTGCCATCAGCCATTTTTTATTTCCGATAATGTTATCCCCATTGACTGGTGAACGCTCGTTCACTTATACTTCAAATATCAAATTAATTATTAGTTTAGAAAAATATAAAGCAAAAACATGAGCAAACAAGAAATCGTTGAGTCAGTAAAAGAGCAAATCGCATTTTTAAACAGCAAAATCGATCACAAAATTATCCGCGGCCGTTCATACATGACCGAAGCCCGTCGTCACAAAAGGCTTCTCTCCGAGCTCAATCGTCTCGAAGTCCAAATGATGGCCCGCCGCCCACGTTCTTTCTCTTTCTTCCATTTCCCAACGGCTGTCACTAGTAGATAACAATGATCGAAGATTATAAAAACAAACTCCTGGGTTTCTATCGGAAAAATAAACGCATGCCGGTTTATAGCGAAATGTTGCCGCTCTTTGGCTTTGCTTCCAAAAATGCCGCACATAAGCTCGTGAGCAAGTTCATCGAGCTCGGTGTCGTTGAAAAAGATTCTTCCGGCAAACTCATACCCAAAAATATTTTTGGCGAGACGCCCTTGCTCGGCACGGTCACTGCTGGTTTTCCTGTGGCCGCTGAAGAGCAAAATCTCGACTCTCTCAATCTCGACGATTTTCTCATTGAAAAGAAAGATTCCACCTATCTACTCGAAGTCGATGGCGATTCAATGATCGACGCCCATATTGCCGATGGCGACATGGTCATCGCTGAGAAATCCAACAAAGCCAAAGATGGCGATATCGTGATAGCCGAAGTAGACGGCGAGTGGACGATGAAATATTTTCGCACAAAAGGAAATAAAGTTTGGCTCGAGCCAGCCAATAAAAAATACCAGCCAATCCACCCCGAGCACAGCTTCAGCATCGCCGCGGTGGTGAAAGGCGTGGTGAGGAAGTTTTAGGTGTTGAAACCCTCGCCGATTTTCTTTGCCAAAACGTTGGAAGTATAATATCCTCAAGCGGAGTAACGTAACTTTTGAACTGCATTGCGCCGGCGCGTAGGCGCCCAAGCATAGCAAAAACGCACCAGCGTTTTATGCGTGCAGTTCAAAAGTTACGTTACGTAGCGCCAATGTAGCTGTTTTGGTATCAATTCACCAAAACATTGCCAATGTAGCTCAGCTGGTAGAGCACGCCCATGGTGGTTCGTACAAATCTGCCCACGATTTGAGTAATCTATTCGTGAATCTCGAATGACGGTTAACGGCCGCACAAGGCAGAGACCGTAGCGCTTGTGGTGTTTAAAATCACAGGCGCTCGAACGACTGACAAGAGAGTCCATTTTGCTCGCATTTTGCGATGACTTGGATGAATATACAGTCTAGCCCTCTTATACGTGCATTTCAAAAAGAGGTGAAAGCGAAGGGCGAGGTCATCGGTTCAATCCCGATCATTGGCTCCAGAATCCGAGTTTCAAGTTTTTTTTCTTTTCCTTCTTATTTTGTAGACCACAAAAACAAGAATCATTAATACAAATATAATTATAGCAAGATCAAGATAAGAAAGATTATATGGTTCCGAACCGTATGTTGATTTTCTCGCATTACCAGCCGAGTCGTAAGCAACGATCGTCACTTTTACCGACTTATTCTGTTCTTGTAAAACATAAGTGCCGCTACTGCGAACAGGGGATAAGCCGCCCTCTATCACTTCATAGTAATTAATACCCGATTGACTGTCTGTGGTACTGAAAGATAAAAACTTTTTACCGTCAAAAACCGATCCTTCTTGTCCCAGATAAATTTCGAAAGGTTCTGGCGGCGTCTTGTCATTTGAAATTAAATCGCCCAAATCATCAATTGTCTGTGAATTTGATTTTGAAGGCAGAACATTTACGACCAAATTTTCGACAGTCGTCGAATCTTTAGTGCCCTTGCCGTCATTTAGATAAACAGAAAGATTGTCGGGCGTCAGAGTGATTTGGCCTTCTTTTTTCAACTTCAAAACAATATTGAAAATAATTGCGTTCTTGGAGTTTAGACCACTTGGAGATCCGCCAGCAAAAGAAATGCTTGCATTGCTATCCGATGGCAAAGGTTTACCGGGCCACAGAGAGAGCGCAGAACCCGATGTATTGATATCAACTAAAGAGGCCGACTCTGTTAAATTATTCAGCAAAACACCGCCCTCAACCGCATTTATATTTTTGTTTTCAGAATCTACGAGAATACTAAAAACTATAGTATCCCCGACAAAAAAATCTGAATGACTCGTGTCTATGTAAACACTTGAAGCAAAAACTGAGCCCGGCAAAAAAATTGCGCTAAACACCAGAATAAAAAGAATAAAAAATATATTTTTGTTGGATAATAATTTCATAATTATTTTTTCCATTGATACAGCAAAATTGAGAAGTCTACCGAGTTTATTTTGCCATCTTTGTTTATATCAACAGAAGGATTTGAAAACGGCGGCAATCTTTGCCAAAATGCGAGTAATATAGAAAAGTCAACAGAATTTACTTCATTGTCACCATTAAAATCGGCACCGTTGGAAGATCCTGTTCCGGTCGTCGCCGTACTACCGCCTCCACCACCACCTCCACCTCCACCTCCGCCACCACCAGGAGGAGTAACGGTATCGGATTCAGCTGTAAATTGTTCCGTTGATGCGGCCCAGTTGGTTTCCGCTAAAGCTCGCGCCCTAACTTTAAACCAATAAGTCCCAACTGTCGGCACTTCATCCAAAGTCAACGAAAGGTTTACTAAGTCTCCGGCATTTATATATGCAGTGTCTGATCCAGAATCTACATCATCGTCTCCACCGCACAAATTATCTTCACTGCTTACAATACAGTAAACATAGTAAAAGTCGCTTGCCGAAGTTCCCGCATTGTCAATCCTCACATTGGCAGTTATGGTCGGTATAATTCTGTCTGTAATTTCAATTATTTGGACGTCAGCTGGTGAGCTAGAAAGACTCCAGTAATCGTTTACCCTAACTGTCTCTCCGTTAACAACAACAGAAACTACTGTTTCCCAAACACCACCGATGGCGCTACCATTAATACTATAACTATAGCTGTATGTTCCGTCTGAGTCTTTTGTCATAACACCGGCTGGGACTTGGACTGTTCCAGCTGAGTCGGTAATAACCACTGTTGGTAGGGAATCAGCATCTGTTGGAATAGTTGCGTAATTTAGAACCTGTAATTTTGCTTTGTAGGCGGTGTTGACTGTAGTTTCTCCAAAATCAGACAGTGTCACAGTCCATCCGCTTTGAATTTCGGTAGCGAGGGTTGATGTGGCCGTGTCGATATAAGATTGTGTGGCGAGGGAGCCTGAGTCAAGCGTTGCACTAGTTAGGGTACGGTTAACCGATGTCCAAACAGCTGAAGATGTGTCGGCTACTAAAGTACCAAACGAAGTGAGGGTTCGACCGCTAAATGACCAGATAGAAGAAGGAAGTGTGGCAAACAAACTTGATGAAGCCGACAAAACAGCAGCGTTGGTGTTGGCGCCAATGACTGCCGCTAGGGAAGTTGTTGCTACCGTCAAACTCGCGTCAACTACTCCTTTGATTGTGCTGGTTGAAACCTTCTCCCAATCAACGACAAAACTTTTATCTAATACAACCAAGTCTCCCCTTTGCACAGTCCCACAAATCATAACTGACGGCCAGATACCAGAAGGAGCATTACCCGCCGTCGTATAATTGTAATAATGCCAGCCGTCATTATTGGCGGTCATTAGTGTAGTTGATGAAACTATCTCTACATTAAGAGGATTTGTTATTCCAACAGTGCAATCTGTCGTAGTAGCGACAAAATTATCATCAAAGACAAATTCACCCAAAGTGACGGTGTCGCCCGGAGCAATTTTTTGATAACTAGCGGCAAATGTTACGGAAATTATAAAAAAACTAAAAAAAATAAAACAGCAAAGTGAAATTAAAAAAAAATTAAAACGTGATGTGCAATTCTTCATGAAAAGTTCTTGTCTGTTTGTGCCTGATGACAAAATAATATCACACGCCAAGACTTTCCACAGTAAAAATTAACATCTTGTGCAATAAAATCTGATACAATTAAAGTCGAGGATTATAGATATGTTTTTACCAAGTACAGATTCTTTTGTATTAATACGAAGAACGATTGTTAGACCTAGCTTTCCTGTATTTTTACCAAGTACAGACTCTTTTGTATTAATAAGGAAGCCAATTGTTGAGATTGAGACTAGTTTTGTACCCGAAATCGAAAAGGCGCTAGTCACTATCACCGAATCAACAGAAGAACGGGAACAGATAAAGGTTAGTGATCATGGCAAACGAAACTTTTTGAAAGCGGCCGGGGTTGTTGGTGTCGGTGTAATTGTTTCCCAGCTTGCACCCAAAAAAGCTCACGCTCTGATAATGGGTAGTTCGCCGACAACTGGCGTAGTTGGTGTCAAGGATTCAGCCAATGAAAGGATAAACCCTGCCACCGAAGAAACAGTATCTTCATTATTAAAGCCTACCGACTTAGATTTTGATGGATCTGGATATTTAAATGTAAATGTTCAGACAACTTCTGCCAGCGGGACCAGTAGTTTTAGTGATTCTGGGAATGTTTCTAGACTTGGCTTGGTAGATGGTGACCGACACATTCAGGTCGATGTCTTGAGTTCGGTGCTTCCGTCATCAGCTTCTAGCGAGACAACGCTCCAGACTATTTCTTTCGGTGGTTTTAAATTTACTCTGCGTCTTGCAACGGTTGGTGATATCGATTATGTGGGGGAAGCTTCAATAGGAACAACCACTTCTGCCGCATCGTGGCGTGTAAAAAAGATTGATAATACTTCTGGCATTATTGTTCAATGGGCCGGTACGGGAGTTTTTGATCAAATTTGGGATAACCGTGCCTCATTAACTTATTCATGATAAAAAAATGTGGCGAGGGTATCCACACAACAAAAACATAGATTAAGAATTACTGTGTATAATGTTTATAAAGATTATTTTGCAAATTTAAAAAAATAAAAATACATGGCGTTTGTATCAACAGATTGGTCTATAGATCGACAAACAGGGGATATTAGGTATACGGGAAACGACCACAATGGCGCATCGCCTTCTTATGCGTCCGTCATTGAGTTTCATCGCGCACTCCAAGATTTTGCCGATGATGCGGGATACGGAAATAATGATGAACTCGACATCACCGACACCACACCATCCGAGCGTTCAACAGATAACATCGTTACGCTTATCAATGGTTGGAACATTGACGATGCTGCGGCAGAACACATCTACGACGGTTCTATCATTCAAGGAACAGCAGGCGCGGTTATTTACGACGGATTCAAAGTACTTGCCCCTACAGGAACAGCAATTCAAATAATCCAGAACGGTGCGGTGTTATCGGACGACTGGTGGAACTACTCAGAGGGAGGTGTACACGATGGTTCGGGAAACGCCGCAATTTTAACTGATACTACAAAAGCATGGACTATCAGCGAATGGGTTGGTTATAGAATTAAGAATACTACCGATGGAAGTTATGCTGTAATCACCGCCAATAGTGCCACCACTATTACAGGTACTTTGGTTGGTGGTACAGAAAATGATTGGGATGTGTCCGATGTCTATCTTATTGTCGATGGATTAAACGGCGACTCCGCAAACGGAGTGTCCCACAACTTCATGCTCAAGGTGCGTACCGGCGCGGCTGATACAGACGGCCGCCGACTTATCGCTACCACACGCGAATGGGGGAAAAATTATAATGAGTTCAAAATTAACGGCTCTACTCGTGGTATCAACGTGGTGGCTCTTGCAACCGCGAGCGACCTCAACAACCAGACCACTATCGCAACGATAGCCGCACTCTCCAACATCACCAATGTTACTGCTGGCTACAACGGTATAGATGTCAACAACGACACAACCGAAGAGTACTATTACTCAGAGTGGAATAGAGATACGGCCACTATCAATCAGTTCTACGAGAGGATGAAGTGGCTTACCCGAGATGGTGAGACCACAACTCTCTACGGACTCGCAGGTGAACTTTTTCGAGGCATAACCCACGAAATAACCGTGGATAATCCTTCTGCAACCGACTTCTCTACAGTTGAATCGGTATCTTGGTCTGGTGGTACTGGGCGAATGCTCGCAATTAACGATGTTAATGCGGCCACAAAGATGTGGATTCAGCTCCTAACAGGGATTGCACCAACAGATGGTCAGACTATTACAGGTGGTACTTCATCAGCAACCTGTGACGTAAATGTTACAGTTACTGAAAGAACAATATCCGTTCCATTTATAGGTGCGTCCACAGGTTCATCTCTCATCGGTGCCTATGGTATCGGTGTGGAAGCAACTGACTTGTCAGCAAACGACAAAGTGTTCGACCTCACCAACACCCTCTATCAAGCGCCAAACTACGTCACCTTTTCTGTTGCTGGTTTGGTATCCGGAGATCGTACACTCGTGGCGCCACAAGGATATCGTTTCCAATATGATACAGAGTCCGGAGGCCCGTTCACTGTCGGCGAGACCCTTACTTTCGTAACTCCAGCAGGTACTGCGCGTCTTGCAGAGCTATACGACAATGGTACAACTGGGTTTATGTACATAGGTGAGATACTGAGTGGTACTGTGCCAGCCGACAACACAACCATGACAGGCGGCTCATCATCTGCAACGGCCACCGTAAACGGCTCTGTGTCAACTGATATCGACCTTCGTCAGATGAACCTAAACGGCGCACTTTCTGGCGCAGCAGTCACATCAGTTGTTGTCCAGACCGGCACTATCCCAACAGATACACCAAGTACAGGAACTATCAGAATCGAACGGGCTGACGGCCAGTACACACGCCATGCTTATACCGCACGAACGGTAACCGCGTTTACTATTGGTTCAACAGATTTTTCATCTAACAACGCATCGAACGCCGCCAATGTCTTCATAACCTATATTGATGTGGCAACCGCCTCAACATCTGAGTCATTTACTGGAGTTTACAGCGCTGATAGAAATCTCTTCATTCGTGTGCGTAATGGTACCGGTGGATCACCAATCAAGACCTTTGAAACCACAGGTACACTTGGTTCATCTGGAGGTTCTACAACAGCTATTCGTACTTCAGACGCATAAAATATGATTCTTCAAGAACTTGTAAATCTTCTATGCAACCACTTAGCATCTGTTCCTTCGTCTACACCAGTTTTATTAGATGGAGGAAAATTCTCGGTTGTTGTTAATAAAGATGATGAAAAGAACTTATTCATAGAAATTAAAAAGATATGAAAGAAGATGCTCAAAAAGTGGTAAAATGTGTTTTTTGTGATAAATATTTTGGGTATGCAGAAAAAAATAAAAATTGTCCATTTTGTTACAATGCATATAACGAAGTTGTAGAAAAACCCAAAGAACGAAAAGATCTACCCGCACAGGCAGGGAGAAAGGTGCCGGTAAAAACTCAAAAAGAATCTTTCAAGATCTGGAGTGAAAGTTAAAAAAATGACATAATTACGCTAAGTAATGAGTAATAAGGCGTAAAATATGGCAACAATTACAGTAGATAGAAGTGTAAATGCAGACGATGCCTTTGCCATGTCCGGAGGTCTTACTTTTGTCGCACTCCCTTCTGGATCTGCTACCTATCAAACTCAAGCAACAGGTATCGCGACATGGGTAACAGCAACAATCATTGCCAACACAAACTGGCGGTCAGTTTGTTATGGAAACAACCTTGTGGTCGCGGTAAGTTCTACTTCAGGAACAACAGCAGCAACGTCCCCTGCCGGAGCAACAAACACATGGACGCTACGAACTATGCCCGCTACGGCCTCTTGGTATGCTGTGGCGTATGGGTTGTCAAAATTTGTCGCAGTCACTGGCGGTGCTTCTACTGCTGGAGCGTATTCGGCAGATGGAGCGAAATGGACCTCGACTGGTGCTTTGACAACCAGTGGCGACTGGAGAGCACTTACTTTTGGAAATGATCGGTTTGTTGCTCTCTCTTACAACAGCACCAATTCAAACTATTCTACCAACGGCACATCATGGACTGCCGGAGGGGCGCTTCCTGGAACTCGCAACTGGACGTCTATTGTTTACGGTGAGGGTACCTTTGTCGCTGTGGCATCCGGTGATTTACAAGGTGCGTATTCTACAGATGGTGGAACAACTTGGTCTAACACTAATAATTTTCCTTCAGCGGCGAGCTGGTCTTCCGTAACATACGGCAACGGTATTTTCGTGGCTGTTGCAACCGGCCCTTCTACAGCCGCCGCATATTCCGCCGATGGCATAACTTGGTCATCAAGCACCCTTCCTGCCTCTCGTAGCTGGGTGGGTGTGGCTTTTGGTAATAATCTTTTTAGTGCCATCGCCAGTGGTTCGACGACTGGGGGAGCGTATAGTTACAATGGTATTAACTGGGTTGCTAATACAACTCTTTCTCAAACCGTCAGCTGTATTTGTCATACTCCTACAACATGGAATTCCAACGATACGCTAGTTATCACCAACAACTCAACCGTCACCGTTAATACTGATCAAGGCAAGTTCTGGAATGCCGTCACACTCACCAACGGAAAGTTGGCAATTACCAACAGCTCAACCTCGACCGGAATCAGATTCACTATGGGTCGTGTTTCCGGAGCTTCCGCCGCTGTCATCACTCCCGGATCGGGTATCGGAGATATCGAAATTACCGGCAATTGGATAGAGCTTGGGACAGGAAGTGGGTCGTCAGGTCAAACTATGACCGCTCCTTTTTCAGACTACATAGCCGCACTTTGGGTTGAGACTGGTTCTGGTACTGGGGTGTATGAGCAGTGGCTTAATGCGACTGGTTCGTACGGAGACGCTTCTCCACTTCTCTTGGAAGGACTTGCGGCAGTTGGGTCGGGTAGAAGAGGTAAGTTTTTTATTCAACAAGACAATGCAGCTCCTTACGGACCGACCATTATCAATGGGACCGATGGTAGTATCGCTCAAAGATTGATCACAGTTACCTCAACAACCGGGCTCTACGCCGGAGCTGCAATTCTTGGACCAGGAATACCTGCCAACACTGTTGTTAACCGAGTCATATCCTCAACACTACTTGAAACAAACGCCGTTTCTACTACCGAACTTTCTCCGGATTGGTCTGGGGTAGCGTATGGCAACAGCACCTATGTGGCTATTTCCAGAACTTCTTCAAATATCGCTGCAACAAGTTCTGATGGTGTTACTTGGACCAAAAGAACTTTACCTTTTGTCGCAAACTGGAACGGTATTTGCTACGGCGCAACAAGTGCTTTGTTTGTGGCTGTTTGTTCAGACATAACCACAACAGGAGGTACGCAAATTGGATCTCGTTTTTGCGCCACATCCGCTGATGGTATTACCTGGACCAGACGCGCTATGCCTGCCAACCAATCATGGAATGCAGTTGCCACAAATGGTACGAGCTTTGTGGCAGTCGGTGGCGATGCTACCAACGCAGCTACGACCGGAGCCGCTTCTTCTACAGATGGGCTTACATGGGTGGTGGCTACTATGGCCACATCGCTCATTTGGCAAGCAGTTGGATATGGAGGCGCAAGATATGTTGCAGTTGGAGGTGCTACTGCCACTGTTTGTAACTATGATGCCGATGGCGCTGGTACTTGGACTGCCGGAGCCACTATGACTTCTGGTAACTATGTGGCTTTGACATATAGCGCTAGCCGATGGGTTGCGGTAACAGCAACAACAGCCAGCCAATATAAAGACGATCCAACGACAGGAGCCTTTACAGTTGGAGGTACTCTAACAACTGGTGTTGCTCGTGGCATCGCATGGGATGGAACGAACTTTGTGGTTGTTTCAACAACTAACTCGGTTACAACACACCGCTCAACCAACGGAGTCTCTTGGACAGGTACTACGATGGCTGCAGCAAACGCAAACAATTGGACTGCGATTTGTGCCAATGGCACAACACTCTGTGCTGTTTCTTCATCTTCTAACCTCCGCAGTGCCGCTATGACTTCTACTGATTCGGGAACCAACTGGACACTCCGAACCGGAATTCCGCTTGATGTTTCTCTCACCTGCTATAATCCGTACGTCTCTCAGCTCAGTAACACTGTCGAATTTGGAGATAACATCAACGGCAATAAAGTCCCTTCGGGCGCCAAGGTTAGGTGTCCGAACATCATGTTTACTTCGGCTGTGCCGGTCAACATCCAAACCGCATCGAGCATTGTCGGTGCCAACATGGTGATGACCAACGCTGGATCACTCACTGCCAGTATTTGTCTTTTTGATGAGTCATACAATACCTTTACCCAGCCGGAAATAGTGTCTCTTACCAATTGTGCGTTCTCCATACCGCCTATTATCAATGAATGTTATAACCTCACATTTAATAGCGTTGGATTCGCACTCGCGCCAGTCCGCAGATATTACACCTATTCAGCAACAATCGGATCTGACGGCTGGTTTACTCGTGATGCACGCTACGCAGCCACAGTAACCTGGACATACCTAAATGGTGCAAGTATTACTGATTTTAACTACTGCGTTGGCTCACCGAAAACGTTTTTTGCCACAGCTTCATCAGCCGTGGCCCCTGCAGTGATGTTAAACCTTTCCTACACTCAAGATTCAACCTGGAGCTATGTCAGGTTTTATGCCCTCAACTGCGTTGCTTCATTTCAGGACGCATTTAACTTTTCTTCAAACTTCAACGACAATACCCTGGAGCATCTGGAACTCTATGGAGTGGCCCCGATGCTTATCCAAGTATCTAACGGAAACGCTTTCAACGATATTCGAATTGCAGAAGATATGTTCAATGGGTATCGTAGCTTCCCGACGACTGGTGCCCGTATCGGGAACGACCCCAATTCTTCCGCCAGGCTCTTAGATGACACCAAGTATTACTTGAAAGTCAGAACTTTTTATGACTGGGATAATCGGTCAATTTTTGCCGAAGGACGCACTGTCTCAGCCACACCATTTATCGGCAGTCAATTCTCCCCGGCTTTTTTTGGAGCATACAACAACGCCACTCGCGCTGTCACCCTGACATGGATCAGACGCGACCCCACCGCCAGCGGAGCAGCCGGTTCAACGATCTATCAGATTTTTCGAAGCACTTCTGCTAGTTTTACTCCGAGCTCTGCAAATTTGATTTTTGATACCTTGACCGTCGGAACCGCTTCGTATCTTAACGGTTTCGTCGCCACAATCACCGCCTCTGCCTCAAGAACCATCCAATTTACCGCCTCTACCAGAAGAATTACACTTGCTGGAGGAACTCCGGGAAGCTTTACCACTAGCGGATTTGTGGCTGGTGCGAATATTGTTGTCGCCGGAACTACCTCTAACAATGGTACCTATACTATCCTGACCGTTGACTCAGCAACTCAAATAACCCTAACCACCAACCACACCAATGTAGTTAACGAAGGTCCACTTAGTGCAACAGCAACTTTAGATGGTGTGCCGCCCGTCAATGGCACAACCTATTATTACAAATTTCGCAAACACGACGCGACTCTCGCTGGTATTACCAGTGCCTCTGGTACAGTAGCTCTGACATCTCTAACTACTGCCGGCAACTTCAATACGGGCATTGGTGGAGCTGGTATCATCAACCTTGAGGGAATAAGCGGTCAATTCAAAATCCGCATTCCAGTCGGCTCCACCACCAACTTTTTAGCAGGCAACGTCTTCCCGGGTCTCACCCTAGCCGGAACCGGCATCGGCTCGGGAGCAAAAGTGGTGAGCCGTGATACACCGTGGCAGATCACCGTTGATGTTGCCAACTCCTCAACCTTCGTTGGTACCACTGCCACTCTCGGTCTGGCAACTGGCGTAGCGCCTAATAATAATATTTATGTCACAGGTCCAGGTATAGCGAGGCCAACCAGAGTGTCTTCAGTCACTAACTCAACAACTATTGTTGTTGACACAGCGTTTATTGCTACATTTTCAGCTCAAGCCATCTTCTTTGAATACGGAAATGACAGCTCTGAAGTGGAGGTTACTACAAGCGGGCCAACCACAGCGGCGTTTAACTTCTTAACCCAGTCCAACGACTTTACTCATGCCAACTGGGTCAAAACCAATCTAACCGCAACTGCAAACCCGGTCAGTGGACCCAACGACGTGGCTTTTGCCACGTCAGCATCATCTTCACCTACAGCCGATCGTCTCGTTTCGACAGGACCGGCTGCCAGAGCAGTCCAAACCATCACCTCGTATCTTGAAATTGGCGCGAGCTACACTTTCTCGGTCTATATTCGAACCGACGCTCATCATTATTCTCAAACCGTCACTGGACTACTCGCGATAGATACAACTGTTGAAACCACTGAAGCCTTTACTGCCACAGGTGTTTGGCAGAGAATATCCGCTGATTTTACTGCGACGGCAGTAACACATACCTTCAAGATCGAAATGACCACCGAAGGTAGTTATATTTATGCAGCCAGTGCTAATGTCCACCAAGGCACGAGCGCTCTCGTGCCGGTGACCACAACCACAGTCAAATCTGCAGTGGCAAGTGGTGGTCGAACCTTTACATTTGCCTCAGGAATCGATGGCGCCAATACTATCACGGCTTCTTCCGGTGACTTCACCACTGCACCCGCTTTTGCGGCTGGAGACAGCATCATCGTACAAAGCACCTCAGACAATGACGGCACTTATGTGCTATCCGCTGTCTCAGCCACAGTGCTTACAGTTACTCCCGCTCAGCCATTGGTAAGCGGCGGAGGAGCTCAGACCACTGGCTCCATCGTCGGCTCTGTTCTCGCCTCAGCTGCCCAAGAGCTCAGTCTCGCCTACGCTTGGTGTCGAGCGGCCGGCGGAAATACTGAAAACCAAGGGATTGAGGTAGCATTTGCTGCATTACCGACTGGATCGTTTTGGACTGAACTGTACATTGGAACGACTTCGGGATTTGCCCCGTCATCGATCAATCGTGTTGGGTATACTTTAAACTTGCTTGGTGCATCGACATCCTTCTACCTACTGAACTCAAATAATAATTTGTTCAACACGCTTGTTCAGGAAGGTGTGGGTGGATTTTCAGGAACCAGAGCCTACCTCAGAGGATCTGCGGGCAACAGTTTTCTTGACTGGACGATAGATTACAACTATGGCGCCGCACCGGCGATTGGCGATATTGGTAGTCTATCCAATGATAATGTGTTCGATGATTTTACGGTCAAAAACTTTAGAAACTATAATACAACATCACCATTTATCACCCTCAACGATAGTAGTGGGCTCACCCTACAAAATATTACGCTTGAGCAAGCTAATGATGTTCCGTACGCCCTGATAACACAAAACACCACCCTAAAAGGAGTAACTGGCGCAAATGCTTTTGCAGCGACCAGCGCCACCACATACCTTTTGGGTACTGCACCCTATACAGTTGATGGTATAACAGTAGCTTACCAGGCGGTGTACGACAATATCTTTTATGAATTATTCCACTCAGAGACAACAGGTGCGCTCCACATGTTGTTTAACGCCAGCTCTTTGGACACGCCTCCGTATACGATTGTTTCCGGCACGCCTGCTTTCGGAAATAACGGTCGCTTGTACCTTCGCACAGCGGGGGATTCAATTGAATACACTTGGCCACACCGTATCTACACGGTTTCCAGTTTCCGAGATGTCATCCTGAAGAAAAACGGTTTAGACTTAGGATCAAGTCTCGACGTATTACAATCACTACTGATTGAATTTTCAATCGATACCGGCACAGGAGACACTTATAGTGCATATGCAACAGCTACTCCCGCCAACCTTGCTGCTACTTCAGTCGACACCACCACTGGGTTCCTGCTTAAGATAAAAATCACCGCAAGGCCCGGAATGCTTTTCTCGACCCAGACCAACCCTTTCGTTGTTACGGAAGTCATACGGGGAGCAAGTTCAGGAGCAACAGCAACAGTGGCTGAAGTTTTTAACTTAACGACAACCTCGGGAACCATCGTCGTGTCAGGCGTATCAGGTACATTTTTCCCGGCTGAGCTTATCGTCAAAGACTCAGACAGTGCCACCCGCGCCACAAACGTTGTTACCAACACGCAGTTTGCCCTTTTCCCGTCATTCAACAGCTACATTGACGGATTGCAAATATTTACCAATACCGTTGGTCCTGGTGATTATCCTGGAAGAATTGCAGACATTGTCCTTACCAATGTTGTGACGGGAAGTACATATTATGTGTTTAAAACATCGGACTCGACTCTTTTGGGATCAGGAACTGCAAGTGGCTCAACAGTCACCATTGCCAATGTTGCTTATACTGCTGATTTTGGCATCACTATTCGAGTAAGAAAAGCGACTGCTGCTACAAAATATATTCCCTTTGAAACTCAAGCAACAGTTACCTCAACTGGGGCGAGTGTGTATATCGGTCAATTGGAGGATACGATTGTGGGCGCTAGTGTCAACGGGACGATTGCCGGCGACTTTACCATCAACACCACGACGAAGACTATTAAACACACTGCCGATTCAGTCGTCTATACAGTAAATGAATTTTACACTTGGCTCATGGATTATTTTGACGATGAGACTACTGTCGACGACACGGTGCCAATATCAGCTCAAACTCCGACTGAGTATACTCTGACCAACGGTTGGTTTATGGACAATCTTTCATTCAAATACCTAAGCGGTGGAGCTCTTCAAACTGATGGTCAGGATGCGTATAGTACCCACATCTTGACAGTCACTGGCGGAACGTACGCTGATCCGGTAGCGGGGGATATATCTAAAACTGTTAAGTCTGGAGCAACTGACATCGGACCACTTCTTGACTACGAAGTCATCTCTGTCGGAGTTAGTTCAAAATGGTACGTTCGTGATACCAGAACCGTACCAGCACAGATTGCAAGTGCAGCTGTTATGACGATTACAACAGGAACTGGTTCTGGTAACAACTCTGCCAACTCACTAACGGGAGAAAACATTTGGGCTAACATTTTTACTTTGGGAACTATCGTGAGTGGCACAACTCTCGATGTCTATCAAAATGATAGTCAGATCACACCCTGGTGGTCCGCTGGACAGATTGATATTTTAGTAAAGGTGAGAGAAGCGGGTACAGAAATAGACTCTGGTAATGTGACTGTCTTGGCTCGCAAGTATTCAACTCTTTATGATCATTATGTCGTCGATGCCTCGACAGGAAGAAATCCCGTCCCTCTCGCTGCTTTTGCTGATACAAACAATGAGGTTGTTGAGGCGACAGTCGGTGCATATGCTGGTATTACTTTTGATTTTGGTGCTGCTTCTAAAGATTTGGGTAATGGTAATGGTGCCCAGCCCTACGACTGTGTCGTTGAGTGTGACGATCACACCATCCAAGAAGTTTACGAATATTTAAAGTATATAACTCGTACCGGATCGGCCACCACCTTAAACGGTGTTGCAGGCGAGTATTATCAGGCCGTCGGAGATATCCGGCTTAATTATTCTGGTGAAGCAGGTGGACCTTTTGTTGAAGGAAATGCCATCACATCAAGCGCTGGTGGAACTGGCTATATTGTTTCTTTGATTGATAGTGGAGCAACCGGAACTCTTGTAATCAGGAATGTTCACGGCACATTTGCTGACACCAACACTCTAACAAGCAGTGGAACCACAGCAACGATAAGTGGCACTCCTGATACAATTCTCCAGTCGAAGCAAGCGCCATTTGGAACTTTTTCCGGCGGCAAACTTTTTGGTGCCCGCGGTGTATGGCTAGATAATGTAGCTGCTGCTGATTCTATTAATTATCAACTCATTGATTCAACTGAAACCACTCAAATACCACCTATTTCAGTTATCGTAACAGTCAAAGACGCCAATACACTCGCCGCTGTTGAGTCAGCACGCGTGCTCCTGGAAGCAGCAGCAGGGGGAGATTTGCCGTATGCGGAAAGCGTGACAATTACTCGCTCTGGTGCGACCGCTACGGTGACACATACGGCTCACGACATGGTTTCTGGGATGTCTGTTGTTATTCGCGGAGCGGCACAAGACGAATACAATGGTGTATTTTCTATTACTGTAACGGGCGTAGATGACTACACTTATACAGTAACTGGTACGCCAGCGACACCAGCGACAGGCACAATAACTGCAACTTGTGTAATACTAAACGGAGTTACCAATGCTTCGGGTATCCTTCAAACAAGCACATTTAATTACACATCAGATCAACCAATTGGAGGAAAGGTACGTAGAGCGACCACTGGCCCAAAGTATAAAACCGGAGCAATTACCGGCACAATCGCATCAACAGGGCTTAATACGACAGTTCTTTTAATTGCAGACGAATAATATGGCAACAACAATTAACTGGGAGACAAAAGTAATAAGTGTACTTAGAGACGACATGCCGCTTATTCAGTCTACCCCTACGGAAATTAGAGGGCTCGATGTTGACGATTTTCGTATGGAGTTGAAGGATATCGAGGATAATGTTGAAGGAGTACCATTCCCAGATACCCATACCCACAACACCGAAGTGACTCTCGGTGGACTTACGCTTGCTCGAGTGGTTGAGATCTTAGACCCATATACTATCACCTTCGAAGATGGACAATATGCCGTAAACTTATCCGGAGCCAACAACAACATTGCCGACAAAACAAATGTTAACCAGGTGTCAGTAAGGTCTAATAACTCTGCGGGTTTGATTTCTTCTGGGTTGACTCTAGAACAGCACGAACAACTCATGAAGACACTCACTGTGGCTAAATTTTTGGGATTGAAGTAAGTGCTCGTGATATAATTTTTATATGAGAATAGATGATCTTATTCAGATTCTTAATAATAGATTAAGAGAATTTAAACTTTCCAGAGATTATGCCAGAATGAGCGGCGATTTGGAAAGAATGAATCTTGCTGATAAAGAGATCATTGCTTTAGAAGACACTCTATACCAATTAAATTTATTGGTAGACACCTCCAAATCCGCCGCTGTTAGAGAGGAAATTCTTGCAGAAGTTATAACCGATGGCTCCATCGCTGTTTTGAGTGAATACGATATCACTTCTTACGCCACCGATCCGAAGCACGAAGAAAAAATAATGAATATTTTGAGCAAAATGGGAGTGATGGATACCGTGGAAAAGATTGACGATTACATCAAGAGCAGATATTTGAGCAGTCCTGTTACTGGAGAGATGATTATGAGTGCCGCTCTCGCTTATACTGTTGATGTTCGGCTAACGATGGCCATAATACAACAGGATTCACAGTTTGGCACTGAGGGTTTGGCGGTAAGGACACTAAATCCGGGTAATGTTGGTAACGATGACGGTGGTAATACTCGCACCTACGAATCATGGCAAGAGGGTGTGACGGCGGTAGCAGAGTGGTTGAGTAGACATCGTGGATCAACAATCATTCCCGAAATTCCCGAAATTCCGGAGATTCCTGAGGAGCCTGTTCTTGAGCCAGTGTCTACCTCGACACCTCCGGTTAGAATACCAGTAGCCACCTCGACTCCACCATTCATAACACCAGTAGCTACCTCAACACTCCCAATAATAACGCCTGTAGCCACTTCGACTCCAACAATTACCACTTCGACAACCACCACTTTTACCAATATACCCCTGAACACCACCTCTACGCCGCACATCACCACCTCTACTACACCAGCTACTGTCATCACCACGCCGGTGAATAACACCCCTCCGCCAACAGAAAACCCCCCTACATCAGTAGAAGATCCACCGTCACCAATAGAAAACCCACCGACACTAGAAATTATCACCCCAGTAGATTCAACAAGCTCATGGCAAACTACCACAACTCAGGAAGTGGTCGCTACACCGGCTGATTAACCACCTTGGAAGAATTCAATAAAAACATAGAAAAATTTCTTCCATTTTTGGAAGATTTACGCCATCGATTGTATCGTGGGGTGATCTTGTTCGTTGCGTTCTTCTTAATTGGCTTTTTCTCTACCGGAGTAATTCTGAAAAAAATATTGACCATTGTTCATCTCGATCAGGTCACAATCGCCACTTCTTCACCATTTCAGTTTGCCGATATAGCGATGGATTTCGGATTTTTCTTGGCTATTATGGTTTGTGTTCCATATATAATTTATAGCTTTTACATATTCACCGTACCAGCATTAACCAAAAACGAGCGAATAAAATTATTGCAGTCTACTCCTTTAAGTGTCGGTCTTTTCATTGTTGGATTTTCTTATGGTTTTTTTATTCTTTACTATGCCTTAGAAGCATTCGCTTCTATCAACACCGGTTTGGGGATTGCTAATTTTTGGAATATTGGTCAATTTTTGTCGCAAATATTTATCACATCAGCACTGCTTGGTTTAGTTTTTGAATTTCCCCTCCTACTGACTCTGCTTATAAAGCTGGGGGTAATTACCCCCCAAACTCTCAAAAACCAGAGGCGTGTAGCTTATTTTTTGATGTTTTCTTTGGCCTCTTTACTCCCCCCAACGGATGGTCTATCATTACTAGCGATGGCGTTGCCACTTGTGTTATTATATGAAGTGACAATATTATTAAATAATAAAAAATATTATGTTTGGACTAGGACCTAGAGAGTTAATCATTTTAGCAGCCATTTTAGTTTTGCTTTTTGGTGCAAAGAAGATTCCAGAACTTGCAAGAAGTATCGGTGATGCCGTAAGACACATTAGGAATGGTTTTTCAGATGGAGAAAAAGGTGACACAAACGACAAAACGGGTAAGTAAAATTACTAGCGATGGCGTTGCCACTTGTGTTATTATATGAAGTGACAATATTATTAAATAACAAAAAATATTATGTTTGGACTAGGACCTAGAGAGTTAATTATTTTGGCAGCTATTTTGGTCTTGCTTTTTGGTGCAAAGAAGATTCCAGAACTTGCACGAGCTATGGGTGACGCTGTAAGACACATCAGAAATGGCTTCTCAGATGGAGAAAAAGGTGACACAAACGACAAAACGGGTAAATAATAACGCGTAAATTCTGCGTGTGTGGTGATTCAGAATAAAATATGTCGAGCTGGAAACGCATTACTCTAGTAATTTTTGTCTTGATTGGAGGTTTTGCGTCTTTTGGTTATTGGTCTATCAGTCAATTTGATAGCGCTTTTGATAGTCTCGATAAATTAAGCGCTTCATATGTAGCAGACACCCGCTCGGTTTATTCATCTCTTAAACAAAATTTAGAGATGGAAATAGAATCAGCCTCTACTTCTCCAGAAGTATCTGAGATATCTGAGGTGTTAGAAACAACCGAAGAACCCGCTACTACTACACCCACATCTTCATCTACCGATACCGATGCTGATGTGGATTTGGGGCTATTTTTTACTTTTCCTCAGGGGGGTGATGAGGTTTATATCGGTTGCAACTATCAAATTTCATGGCAATCATCTACAGCGATAAATTCTTTGGAAACCGCTCTTATAGATGATGGCATAAGGGAACCTATGGGTCCGATAGCGAGCGGATTGGCAAAAGAAAATATTTTTAAAACAGATTCACAGAATTTAGGATGGAAGGTGGGGGTTGTGTGGCCAGGATCATACTACATTAAAATATCGAAGATAAATGGTGTTGAAGCAGAAATCAGAAGCAAGGTTTTTGAAATAAAAAAAATACCAGAAGGAATTAGTGCAGAAGACAAAGTTAACATTTGCAAAAAAACTAGATAGCTTTGTGCTACAATTATTTTGCTGATAGTCATTGTTTTTTCGCTTTTTAAATATGGTTTTTTTAAAAAATAAAAATACTAGAATAGCTTATTTTGCTATCGTATTCGCCTTTAGTATTTTCTTATTTGGGCACAACAGTGCTTATGCAGCATCACTCCATCTCAGTCCTTCCTCGGGAAACATTACTGTCGGTAATATTCTCAATGTAAGTATATTGGTTGACACTCAAGGCAAGACGATAAACAATGCTGACGCTGTAATCCAGTTTCCAGCCAATCTCTTAGAGGCAGTTTCCGTTAGTAAAACTGGTTCCATTTTCTCTCTTTGGGTAGAAGAGCCAGCTTTCTCTAATGGCGCGGGAACTATTAGCTTAAATGGAGGTATACCCGCACCCGGATTTTCTGGTTCTGCTGGTAGGGTGGCCACCGTTGCCTTTAGGGTAAAGGCTCCTGGTTTTGCTTCACTTGTCTTTAATTCTGGAGCAGTGAGAGCCAACGATGGGCTGGGTACTGATATCCTTAATTTTTCAGATACAGCTACATTCACCATCTCTCCCGCACCCGAGATACCTGTTCCTAAGCCAACACCGACGCCGGAACCAGAACCCGCACCAATTATCGTAGATGAACCCGTAGTAGTAGAGGAAGAAGAGGTATATACGCCACCAGCGCCAATCGAGTCTGTTCCTGAGGAAAGTTGGATTACTAGGATTGTAGAATTTGTATCCAACATCAATCTTTATAGCTCTCTTCTTTGGCTAATCATCTTCATTGTCATTCTGACCATCATTTTGATGTACGGCAGAGGTCGCTTTGTCCGTTTGCGTTCTGGGGTTAGGAAAGAGACTGACGATGTAGAAAAGGTTTTGCACTATTCTTTCGACACCTTAAAGGAAGATATTGTGGCTTGCGTTGGTCTTCTAGAGAGGGCAAAGGGGAGGAGGCGTCTTACGGAGGAAGAGCGTGCTGTGGTGAGTCTCCTAAAACAACATCTTCGACAGACGGAACAATTGGTCACCAAAGAAATTCACGATATTCGTCGCAATGTAGAAAAATAATTAGCGATGGAGAGCGCAGGTTTTTAATTCGTAGCGGTGTAACCCTTCCAAGATTCGATGCCGAGTTTCCAAAGTCCACCTTCGAAGATCATAGTAATGTTGCCTTGAATGCCGGATTGGTTGGAAAGGGCAATTAGGTTTGCGAAATTTCCACTCACACCTTCTTGAACGCTGGTGATTTGGCTTGCGCTTGGTGTACGGGCTTTAGTTTTGTCGAATAAATTTTGCAAAATTTCCGGCGGATAGGCATGAATTTCGGTTTTGCCAGCCTCAACTTGTGCCACTCTAGCCTTACTGCCGTATTTCAAAACGAGAGCCTCAAATTCATGATAGTTTTTTGTTTGATCAAATTCGTTTTTAAATTTTAGGTAAGTATTTTTTGGACCGCCGAGGCCGGATTCTTGCTTGGTGAGCGAAACCTCAGGCGGCACGAAGTTTGGATCAATGACGATGTTGGCAACTATCGGATCGCCGGCAACTAAGCGAGCTGTTTCGGGATCAACCACTGTCTCCTCTGTTGTTAATAAACTAACCAAATCTGATCCGGCGGGAAAAAAGAAATTCAATCCAACGATTGTGGCGGAGATGAAAAGCAGGCCGGCAAAAATATTGAAAGTCCAAGATGGTTTTTCGATGTAGGAAATTTCAGACGAGCGGGTATCCACGGTGCGGATGCCAGGCAGGATTACGCCCGGCATGCTGTGCGTTTGGGGCTTAGATGTTGGAAAAGTTCTGTGAATTGTTGCCGATTTTTCCGGCACATTAATCTGTGTCTCAGTTGGCTTGATGAACGAATCACCAAAAGATCCGGTCTCTGCCGCTTCAATTTGGTGAACACCGAGGCTTTTCATTGCCTGGGTTACATCGGATTCGTCCCAGCCATTGGTGCGCAAAACTTTTTTTATTTCTTCCGGCGAAATACCCTGACTGTTTTGCTGTTTTATATAATCAATTAATTGTTGAGTAACCACAGTTTTTTATTGCGCGACAGCTTTACCAATCTCACTAATATAGCGATCCTCAGTCCACGCCTCGAGTGATTTCAAAATTCTCACGCGGTCTTTTACAAAAACTTTTGTGTGCTGATATACGACGCCATATTCTTTGGCTAGATTTTTCTCATCGGCGTCTGTTTGATTGTCATTGAAACCAACTCGGAATCCCACAACCTGATCATTGTTGAGTTTGTTGAAAGCGGGGTAGAGAGAATGTTCGGCTTCTTGTTTGCAAATCGGACACCAGTTGGCAAAGAAATATAAGACAACTAATTTGTCTGAATTTATGGCCTTGTCGTAATCGGCTTTATTGAAATCGATTAGGGGCGTCGTGTCGCCAGCGATAACTGTGCCAGAAAATCCAGTGTTGGTGTCGCCATCAGCACCGCTTGGTTGGGCAGGTGCGCCTTCATCGGGCGGTGTGCCGTCTTCAATCGTTTCGCCCGAATCGTTTTCGGTTTGTGTTTCTGTTGTCGGCGTTTTCAACTCATCGACTAGCTCGTCATTTTTTGCAAAATAATAACCACCGCCGATTGCTAATCCCGCGACGACAATCAAGATGAGAATAATGCCCACCACCCCGCGTTTTTTTTCGCTACCCCTTCTAAATTTCAAATTTTTCAGATCGCTCATATGGCTTTAATTTTAGGTTGTAAACACTGCATAGTCAATGCTGCGAATAAAGTAATTTTGAAGTAACCGGTGTCGATTCGTACTCGAATCGCACCTCACTCTCAGCCGCCTCGCGGCTTCCGAGAGTTACTTCAAAATTACTTTATTCTCCGCTATTGGCGTGTTAAATTACCGAAGCGGAGTAATGTGACTTTTGAACTGCATTGCGCCGGCGCGTAGGCGCCCAAGCATAGCAAAAACGCACCAGCGTTTTATGCGCGCAGTTCAAAAGTCACATTACGTAGCGCCAATGTAGCTCAGTTGGTAGAGCAGGCGCTTCGTAAGCGTCAGGTCGTCGGTTCGATCCCGACCATTGGCTCCATCTAATTTATTTTTAGTTTACTTTCGCCCACACCTCGGAATCTACCTTCCACTGGCCGTTTTCTAATACGAGAACGACAGTGCCTTGGAGATTGTTTTTGCTAGTAGAAATTTTTAGCGTCACATTTTTATCTGTTGCGGTGGATGTGATGGCGCCGATTTCCGCAGAAGAAGGAAGATTATTTTTGGCGACATTAAAAAGATTTTCTAAAACCGCGGGTGAGAGTGTGCCGTATGCTGCGCGAGCTTTTATGATTTCGGTAGAATATTTTTGACTGGCGTATTTTAAATTAAACACTTCGAGTTCGGCAAAATTTTTCGTGGCATCAAACTCAGCGCGAATTTTTCGGAAAAAATCTTCGGGTTTAACGCCATTGATGGCAGTTTCTACTTTCACTCCTTCGCCACTGCCGCCGAATTCTTTAGCGCCAGGTCCTGTGGCGATGTCTACAGATGTGCTATCAACGGAACCGTCGCTAGGAGACACGTCGCGAGCTCCATCTTTTGTGGCTAAGAAAACTCCGCCGCCAACAGCCAAGACAGCTATCACGGCAATAACTATAAACGTTGCGAAACCTCGTTGGTTGTTTTTCATTGTCTAATCTTAATGCTCTAGGTGTGGTTGGTCAAAGGGGTGTCGGGGGTGTCGCGGAGGCTCCATATTTGCTATGCTCACTCTATGAAACTCGAAGAAATTGAGGCAAAAATACTCGAAATTGAGGCTCAGATGAGCAGTGCGGATTTTTGGGCAGACAAAGCTCAAGCGCAAAAGCTGGTGAAAGAATTGCAGGAGCTCAAAACCGCTCGCGAAGGTGGCGGTGGCACAAGCGGTCCGTACGACTCATACGATGCTATTCTCACTATTTTTTCTGGTGCTGGCGGTGACGACGCCGAAGATTTTTCGAGCATCCTTCTAAATATGTATCTCAAATTTTTCTCGGCGCGCGGCTGGTCGACCAGGACTCTTCACGAAAACAAAAATGATCATGGTGGCTATAGAAATGTGACGATAGAGGTCGACGGAAAAAATGTGTATGGCACGGTGAAAAAAGAATCTGGTGTGCATCGTTTGGTACGCATTTCGCCTTTCAATGCAAAAAAGTTGCGTCACACTTCTTTCTCGCTCGTTGAATTTATTCCGAAGTTTGAAAAAGTGAGTGGCGGAAGCGGCGACCTAGAAATTCCTGAAAACGAGCTACGCACCGAATTTTCGAGATCGAGCGGCCCAGGTGGACAAAATGTGAATAAGAGAGAAACGGCAGTGCGGTTGGTGCATATTCCTACAAATCTATCGGCGCATTCAGAAAACGAGCGTTCTCAGGCTCAGAACAAAGAAAAAGCTTTAACAATTCTTAAAGGAAAATTGTATAAGGCTATGGAAGAGCAAAGAGTGAAGAAAGAGCGGGGTATGTATATAAGTAAAACGACGAGTATTGAGTGGGGCAATCAGATTCGTTCATATGTGACCCATCCGTATAAGATGGTGAAGGATCATCGGACAGATGTAGAGACGAGCAGGGTGGACGCGGTTTTCGACGGCGAGATAGAAGAATTTATCGAAGCCGAAAAAATGCTATAATTTTCACTAAGCGCGCGTTTTGGCGTGTACCGCGCGACGCGTCTTTATTTTTTTTCATGATTCACTTCGATAAAGTCAGTAAAGTTTACCCGGATAAGTATGTGGCTCTTGAAGGAGTATCTTTTTCTATTGAGGCTCAGGAGTTTGTATCGATTGTTGGTCACTCTGGCGCAGGAAAAACGACTCTCATAAAAATGCTTTTGGCTGAAGATCGGCCCACAGAAGGCAAGGTTCATTATCATTCAACAGACATCAATAAATTATCTCGTCGCGATATAAACGACTTTCGCCGGAAAATTGGCGTGGTCTTTCAAGATTTTCGTCTCTTGCCGAGAAAAAATGTGTATGAAAATATTGCTTTTGCCATGGAAGCGGCGGGGCGAACAGACGAAGAGATAGAGGCCGATGTTCCGTATGTGTTGAAACTTGTCGATCTCGAAAATAAAATATGGAATTTTCCTGGCGAACTTTCTGGGGGCGAAAAGCAGAGGGTGGCTATTGCGCGGGCGATTGTGAATCAGCCAGATATTGTTATTGCCGATGAGCCAACGGGCAACTTGGACCCAATAAACACCTACGAAATCGTCCAGATTTTGAAAAAGGTCAACGATTTGGGCACGACCGTGCTTCTCACCACTCACAATAAAGGTGTGGTGGACTCAGTGGGGAAAAGAGTAATAACCATGGAGCGTGGTAAAATAATTCGCGACGATCCTAAGGGAAATTATGTGCTCTAGCTGGTGCGCGTCGCGTGTGCACCGCGCGAGCGCCGCAAAAATATTTAAATGATCTCAACAAATTTAAAAAGAGTGATGAAGTCGGGCTTCTTTGGACTCGTGCGCAACGGCTTCGTTTCGCTGTCTTCCATTTTTACAATGGTCGTCACGCTCGCGGTTATCGTTTCGCTTATGTTCGGCAGTGCCATTTTAAGCACAACTCTCGCAACGCTCAAAGATAAGGTAGATCTGAATGTCTATTTTGTAATTGGGTCGGAAGAGGCAGATATTTTGGCGATGAAAAAAACGCTCGAAACTTTGCCAGAGGTGCGCTCTGTGGAATATATTTCTGACGATCAGGCTCTAGTAAATTTTCGGGAGAAGCACAAAGACGACCAATCATATTTTAAAGCCCTCGAAGAGCTCGATTACAATCCGCTCGGTGCGGCGCTCAATGTGAAAGCGCAGGAGCCTTCGCAGTACGAAGGCGTGGCGCAGTTTTTGAGTCAGACGGAAAACATCACCGCGGCCGATGGCTCAGTGCTCGTGGACAAAATAAATTATTTGCAAAACAAAACCGTCATCGATCGTTTGGCGCGGCTCATTGGCGCGGCAGAAACGGCTGGCTTTATCGCGACAATTATTCTCGTCATAATTTCCGTACTAATTACTTTCAATACCGTCCACCTCGTTATCTTTATGTCGAAAGATGAAATTTCTGTGATGCGGCTCGTGGGCGCCAGTTCCTTCTATGTTCGCGGGCCGTTTATAGTCACTGGCTTGTTCTATGGCCTAGCGGCAGGACTCATTACTCTCATACTTGCGTATCCAATTACTCTTTCGCTTGGCGATCTCACAGAAAATTTCTTCATCGGCTTCAATCTTTTTGATTATTTTGTCGCCAACTTCGCCCAATTTTTCCTTGTCGTCATCGGCTCAGGGCTTCTCATCGGCGCAGTGTCGAGTTATTTGGCGGTAAGAAAATATTTGAGGACTTAGAAAAATCTGAGGATTTAAAAATCTGATAAGAAAAAACCCCGCGCATCGTGTGGTGCGCGGGGATGTTGTCGATGTGGATCGTAGATCTTCTCACTGCGTCCATGTGGTGAGCCGAATCTTGAGCTCGACTGACATGTCGGGCCGACGGAGAAGGTTGTGGATGAACTCCCTGTCTTCGAGTAGCCACTTGTTACGACGGATGAGCACGGCGTCAGATTCGTTGATCGCGACGGTAAATTCGACTTCGGCGATCAAACCCATCATCTGTTCAGCGGTCACGTCATCTCTGTCGACTAGTGCCCGGCAGACCATCGCTCTGACCAACTCTTTGTTGCGCCCTTCAACCTCGCTAAAAATCTCTACGAGATCGGGGGTGGCCATTTTCTTCATTCTGATCCCGAAACATTCCTTGACGTGGTAGAGCAGATCCTCACCCATCTCTCTGTCTTGGATGCGATCAACGACTGTCTCGAGGGGGTAGTCGTCTCGATAAATCAACTCGGCCAAGACAGACGGATCCTCTTTGAACTCTTTCGGCATCATCGAGATGTAAGAGCGGACTTTTTCGGTGGGCTCTGCTCGGCATCTCAGGAGAATTGACTCTTTGATCAATCCGTCGATTTTTTCGGACTCGGTGCCCTCAAACAGGAACACCATCCTCTCGATGCTGAAATCCTTCCTCTCCGTGAGGATTCTCACGATTCTTGCTTGGAAGACCTCCTTTTGCTTTTTCTTACAGAACCTGGTGACGAGATCAGCCGTTTTCTCCTTCTCCATCTTTGAGAGGATTTTTTCGACGAGCAGTCTTTCGACCCGCTCCGACTGCTCGGCCTCGAGCATCCTTTCGATGTCTGCGATGCTCAAGCTGTCGAGCTGGGTCGACAGGGACTCCAATACCTGATCCGTGACGTCGGGCTTTCTCTGGACGTATCTCTCACTCGGCGGGTCAGCCAACGCTTGACGCAGACCACCGCCCATGGGGCAGACGACGAAAAGGAATGCGATGATCTGAGCCGCAAAACGACCTCGGTTGAAACTCACGGTGAATCTCCTTCGGAAAAGGGGGTTTGGAACGCGATTCCCCTGCTTTTTAGCAGTGGTTTAGCGGCATACGTGCCGCGGAGCTGTCTGGGGGCAATAGTATCACGTATTGTGGAAAAGTCAAATAAGCTCGTATCTGCTTTGAACAATCCCACTTTTCGATTATAGTGTCCCTATTGCCGGTTCGTCTAATGGTAGGACGATCGCCTCTGGAGCGATTAATTGGGGTTCGAGTCCCTGACCGGCAGCTCTTAAGTTTGTGTATGCAGGATTACAGTAAACTAAAAGGAATAAACCCAGAGAAGTTTTTATCGGGAAATGATTACAGCCTATTTCTTTCTCTTGCTCTAATAAATAACGACTTAGGAGATTTAGTATATCTACAAGGATTACATGCTCGATCTGTAAAAAAGATAAAATATCCTATTTCTGCAGAACACGGAAGAAAAACTGGTAGGGATATTTATATATTTAGATTGGCCCTTAGTCATCTTTTTAACATTCTTGAATTTTTTTATAAAAGAATAAAGGACATAGAGAAAGACAATCTTTTAAATAAAATTATCAACGAGGATATTTCAACGGACGAAAAATTATTTTGGGATTTGATTATCACGTTGTCTAAAAGTTATAAAGATTTTGGCAAAGATAAATTAGCGGTGGTCGGCATAAACCCTGAGCTACTCAGGGTAATTAGCCTTTCTGAGGCTGCGAGAAATGATGTTACTTTTCATTATCATGGCACACCAAGACATCTAAAGTTGGGATTTGAGAGTGCGTTTAAAAATAACAGTCTTCCAAATACAAAATATGCCTTTGTTACAGAGATAGGTAGCGTTGCTGAAGACAGGAGATATTACATAGATATATCATTGGAAAAATTTTTAGAAAAAGAAGCTGGTCTTGAGGAAAGTATATACAAAACAGAATCTTTAATGGTAGATTTTATCGCAAACCTTAACAGAGTCATATATAAAATCTTGTTCGAATTTCACAAAACACTAGGCTTTGAGGATTTGAATGAAAAAGAGTCTTGATACAGATGGAGATTCCTGAAAGATCCAGGGTTGATGATTTGGGCTAAAGAGGATTGTGGAAATGTATGAAAATAAAAAATCTTGAAGAAAAAAGATGGGGTGTGGGGTTTCTGTTTATTGGTATTATCGTGGGCGTGATGGGAAATCTTTTTGCCAACATGCTAGATCGTCACTTTATGAAATTTGGCTGGTTTTACGAAATCTTTATAACAGCTTCTTTTTTGTTGATGATTTGGTATCTGAGTAGATATTTCACGAAAATTTTATTGTCTGATAAATAAAACGACCCCCGTCGCTAAGCCGAAGCTCGTGCGATAGGGGGTCTTTGGTGCTGGTGATGCCATCTTTCGGCCAGAGGTTAATCGAGATTCCTCGACCACTTCTCTAGCTACCCGTCTTCGGCTTGGTGGGCTATTACCCCGCCAACTACCTGATAGGACACGAACCATTGAGCACAAAGCTCCGCCAGTTTTCGTGTATTCCTCGAAATGAGCCAACCTATCGGGCTCGTGACAGCATCTTGCACCGAGGGTAATGTAGCACTTTTTTGTGCTGTCGTCTTGTCTTTTTAATATATAATTCAGTTCTATGCCCCTCCCAATCCCCAAAAAAGTTCCCGAACTCGGATTTTATTATCACTACAAACACGATCCGAGTGGTGCGGTGAACAATTATGCGTACGAGGTTGTCGGAGTTGGTTTTCACACAGAAGACGACTGCCGACCAGGCGAAGAACATTTTGTGGTCTATCGGCCGCTCTACGACGCTTCGGTTTTCAAAGCCGCGAAAGATTTTGGCATTCCTTGTTTCGACAATCGTCCGCTCGAAATGTGGATGGGCGATGTGACGAAAGACGGCAAAACTTTTCCGCGATTTCAAAAGATCACTGATCCGCAGGTTGTTGCGGAACTTGAAAAGGTGAGGGAGGGGATGTATAAATAAAGAAATGTCCCAACACAAAATAGTTGTATACGTCCCACTAACACACGCTGATAAAGTACGAGAGGCGATTGGCGTCGCTGGTGGCGGAAAATTGGGCAATTATTCTTTCTGTAGTTTTTCTACAAAAGGCATTGGTCGTTTCAAGCCGGAGGCTGATGCGAAGCCCGCCATTGGCGAAGTCGGAAAATTTGAAGAAGTTGAAGAAGAAAGAATCGAGGTGACTTGCGATGCCGATTTGGTCGGCGATGTCGTCGCGGCAATAAAACAATCTCACCCATACGAAGAAATTGCTATGGATGTTTATCCGTTGGAGGCTTGGTAGTATGGTAAAATCATTAAAGTTTTTATTAAGAAATAATCAAATAATCGCCGACTCATATGACTATAAACTACCTCGCCGTTCTCGCTTGTGCCATCGCCGCTATGATTGTGGGTTTCGTGTGGTACGGACCGCTATTTGGTAAGGCTTGGATGCGAATCATGGGTGTGGAGACAATGAGTGAGGAACAAAAGCAGGCGATGAAAAAAGGCATGTGGGGTATGTATGCTGTGCAGTTTGTCCTTTCCCTCATCACCGCCGGCGTGCTCGCTGTGCACATTGGTTATTGGTCCGACGCTTCGGCTTCGGCTATCGGCATCGCAATCTGCACATGGTTTGGTTTTGTGATGACAGCGACCGCGAGTGCTGCCCTCTGGAGTGGCAAACCAAAAAATGTCGCTTGGAAAATGTTTTTCATTTCTGCTGGTGCGCAACTCGTTACTTTTGTTGTGTTTGGATTTATTTTGGGGATGTGGAAGTAGGTTTTTCTAAAATATTTCTCCAAATGACCGTAGAAAATTTCTGCTGAAATTTTCTTACTCTCCTCGGCCGTCTTCACGCGGCCTGCGGCGTCATTTCTCGAAACATTTTAGAAAAACCCCGTCGGTAGGCCGGCGGGGTCGAGGCTGTGTTATATTTTAAACCACTATGAAACTCGTCACTCTGAACCTCTGGGGCGGCAGAATGAAAGAAAAATTTGCTGATTTTTTCGAGCAACACAAAGATGTCGATACATGGTGTTTTCAGGAAGTCTACAAAGATTTTTACAAAGCAGAAGATCAAGACAAAATAGATCGTTCGGATGTCGATTTTAATTTATATCAATCGCTCAAAGGTCACGTTACCGATCATGAGAGTGAATTTTGCCAAGTTCTAAAAGGTGTTTATGGTATCGCCACATTTCTTCGCAAAGATCTCAGAATAATTGAAAGAGGAGAAATTCTGATTGCTCGGGGCGATTACGAAGACACAACCGATCATCAAAACCGCGATCACCACAGAAAACTTTTGTGGTTTGAGGTTGAGGTGAATGGCAAAAAAGTTCTCATTGCCAATACACATCTCACACATCGCCCAGAAGGCAAACTCGCCAGCGAAAAAAGATTGGGTCAATCAAAAATGATAATTAATTTTTTGGCGATGTTTGATTGTCCAAAAATCTTAGTTGGTGATTTTAATTTACAGCCAGATACAGAGAGCATAAAAATGATTGAGGCGACAGGAATGATAAATCTCGTTAAAAAACACGGCGTCACTTCTACTCGCACCGAAGTTTACAAAAAACCAATAAGATTTGCCGATTATATTTTCGTATCGCCAGATATAAAAGTGAAAGATTTTCGCGTGCTTCCTGATGTTGTGTCTGATCATTCGCCGTTGATGTTGGATTTTGAGGTGTAAATAAAAAGCCCCGACCAGCTGGTCGGGGCTCGATTGCACACATACTTTTTAATCACCCGGTCAGACAGTCTGACTGACGAATCGGGGTGGTAAGCAGGCCCTCTCGCTCCTTTTTATCGGCCCACTCTGCATGGGAAGAGATGATCATCTCGGCGACTTCTGGCGCTGTTGTTTCATTTGTGTGTATTAGCAAGTCGAAATCAGAGTTTGGCCAGAGACAGTTTGGGTAAAGATACCCGTAACGGTCATTGTCGTCCCGATCACGTTCTGCTATGTCACGAGAAACTTGGGCGAGGTTCCTGCTGTACAAATCCTTGGCACGCCGACTCGCTCGCACCTCCATCGGACAGATGAGTTTGACGTGGAAAGCCATAGGGACAAACACGTGTGTGAGGCGTCCTTCGGCCACCAAGCGATCCTGCTGTCCGATTCTTGCAAGTTCTTGGTCGCAGAGTTTGTCGTAACCTCTTTCAGGGTGTTCGCGATTGATCCGGGCAAAGTCCTTAATCGATATTCCCAAATCCTTGGCGAACTTTCTCATGATCTCGCCGCCACTTGTGTATGTCCATGATGGACCAAGCCGAGACCTGAGCTCTCTCAAGGTCGCACTTTTTCCAACGGCAGTTTCGCTGGTGATGGTGATCGAGTTCGGATGAAAAAGCTTCAGGGTCGTGGCCTTACGAGAGTAGTCTCGCGATCTGTCCATTCTAAATCACCGTCCTTTCGGGATAAGTGGTTCGAGGTTTCCTAGTCTCAGTCCTGGCACACACCAAAACTGTCTGCGGCAAAACTACCAGACAAACATGTGATAGTCAAATAAAAAAGCCTTGCGTATGTGCTATATTTGAAATCACAACAAACCCAATGTCCACCACCAAAAAATACATCAGACATCTCAAGGGCTTATCAGTGCCCGATCGTGTTCAGCTGGGCTTGAGTACAGTTATAAAGCTCTCGCTTCTGAATGCCTTTGTGGTGGGTATAATTTCGGGTGAATGGTCGGTGGCATTTATTAGTATTGCCGCGTTGATCGCCACACTTTTGCCGTGGTTTTTGGCTAAAAGTTACGAACTGCCTTTTCCTATTGGTTTTGAGTTTGTTACCGCACTCTTTACCTACGCCACACTTTTTCTCGGCGAAGCACACGGCTTCTACACCAAATTTTGGTGGTGGGATTTGTTGCTCCACGGCGGCTCAGCGATAGCCTTTGGTTTTATCGGTTTTCTTATTCTTTATTCGCTTTATCGAGCCAGTCGCTTTCAAGCGCCTCCCTCGCTCATCGTTTTCTTTGCTTTTTCAGCGTCTATCGCCATCGGCGCACTTTGGGAAATTTTTGAGTTTGCGATGGACAGCTTCTTCGGCCTCAACATGCAGAAGAGCGGACTCAAAGACACCATGTGGGATCTCATTATCGCCGCAGTGGGCGCGTGCGCAGCTTCCATACCCGGCTATTTATATTTGAGATATCGAATACAAGGCTTGGGTATTTTTCGTTTTTTTCTGAAAAGCTATATGAACGCCAAAAAGTTGCCTGAGTAGGTAATAAGTTGTACAATCCTCGGTGGCGTAGTTCTGTGGATCGAACACTTTTTTAGAACAGAGAGGTAAGGTGTTTTATGGTCAATGACGGATCAGATGAAGGCTGCGGTCAATCTGGTAGTGAGCTGGGTGACGAACAAGGAGAAGCTCGCGGGCGGCCTTTGGATGGTGGTGCTGAGGCAACAGAACTCTGTCGGGGTATTGGGCCTACGGATGAACTGCCACTCTGTGTTTATAAGTGTAGCGGTGGCGGACAGGCCTGCGGTAACTCTTGCGGCACAGGCACGCCGCCGATGCCAGAGAGTGACATTCCCTCGATGATGAAGACCATTGCAGAGGGATGGACTCGTCAGGGTGACTCTATCGTGCGGGAATTGGCCTGTCTCGATCGTCTGGTTGCGGCAAAACTTGCTGCTAGGCTGGTTCTCGAGTTCGCCAAGTTGGCGCAGAGCCTGGGTCATGATGCAGAAGTTCGGGTGTGTTTCTGTAAGATCACCATCATTCTCACTACCCATTCGGCTGGTAACATGTTGACCCAGCTGGACTTCACCTTTGCCCAGCGCGCTGATGTTGCCATTTCTGCTCTCATTGCGTCAGCTGGGGAGTGACAGCGTCTACGAAACAACGCATCGAAACAAGGGCGTCCTGACCGTGGGGCGCTCTTTTATTTTGTAAAATTTATATTTTCTTAACAAAAAATTAAATCAAAATTTGCATAATCCTGCGCATGGCAGAAATTATTCTGACGAATCATGTTAAGTATCGATTATTGGAGCGAGGTATCAGTGCTCACGAAGTCAAAAAAATCGCTAAAAATGGGCAAATTATAAAAATTGAGGCGAGTGGTATAATGAAAAAGGCTGGCGTTTGTAGCGACGGACAAAGATTGGTTGCCGTTGTTAAAAATTACAAAAATAAAATCATAGTTTTAACCACTTACTTTAAGAATTTATGAAAATTACATACGACAAAGTTGCCGACGCAAAATATGTGTATGTTAAGGAAGGTAAAATTTCTTACACGAAAGAACAACAAGAAGATCTTTTGTTTGACTGTGATAAAAAAGGAAATATTTTGGGCATTGAAATTCTAAACGCTTCAAAAAATGGTGGTTTGGCTGAAATTACAAAAGGTGCTTATGAGTTGATTTGATCGATGTTTGCTCTCATTAAAAAACACCGGTTTGTTATTTTCAGTTTAGTTTTCGTCCTCACCCTCGTCGCGGCAGCGGAATTTTTCCTCGGTCGCACATTTTTAGGTCCCGATGGGCAATTTGGTTGGTGGAGCAACGACATTTATAGCATCACAAATTCTCAGCGTGTCGCTGACGTCTATTCTTTGTCGCACATTATTCACGGCATTTTATTTTTCGCGTTTCTGTGGCTCGTTGCATGTCGGCTCACTACGCGTTGTTTGCCTGTAAAATATCGTTTTCTTATTGCCATGCTCATCGAAGCTGGTTGGGAAATTCTCGAAAATTCGGCCGTAATTATCAATCGTTACCGCGAAGCCACGATCGCTCTCGGCTACACGGGCGACAGCGTGCTCAATTCTCTGGCCGATGTCGGCATGGCCGCACTCGGTTTTCTCATTGCATTTCTGTCTGTTCGTTTTTCCAAAATTTGGTTGAGCATCGCGCTCATTATCATTTTCGAACTCGGCACGCTCTGGTGGGTCCGCGACAATCTCACGCTCAATGTGCTTATGCTCGTGCATCCGCTGGAGTCTGTGAGGACGTGGCAGTCGGAGGGGTATTGACAACACTGCTCTAATTTGCTACAATAGTGGTCAGAGTAGAACACTTGGCATTGTGCCATTTGTTGCTATTTGTAACTTGTCAAAGGCTCTATGGAGCCAAAAAAGAAAGGTGCTAACGATGAACGCATCGCTTACATCTAATGCAGGAACGTCCGGAACCGATGGAGTTTCAGCGGCCCAGATCGCGGATGTTGTTCGTGTCGTTGAGGCCGCTGCAAGAAGCGCGGCCGAAGAAGTGACCGGACAGCTCGTGGCTTCCGGCACACTGACCAAGACGACCTTTCAACAGGTCGTCGAGTCCCGCGACAGGATCAAGGCTGCTGTGTCCGGTGCGCTGAGGAAGTTGATTCCTGAGCTTGCCAAGCTCCGACTCAGCTGTCTCTCGCTCGGCGAGAGGCTCACGCTCAAGCCGGCGGATGGTAAGCGAACGATCGCAAAGGCCAACAAGGTCTTTGGATACATCGACAGCGACTTAAAGGGCTACGGGACCGATGTTCCGAGCGAAGCTCGGGGCGAGACGGAAGTCGTCGTCCACGAGATCCTTGAAGACTCAACGTTTGAGCAGATGTTCGGCTCGCTTTCCGCGAGTCTGGACAATCTCTGCTTCACGCAGGACCAGATCATCGGCTTCGTCGAGACTCACCGCAAGTGGCTTCGTACCGATGGCTACGCCACCTTCTTCCTCTTCAAGGTGAATGGCAAGTTCTTCGTTGCGTACGTCGACCTGCTCGACGATGGCAGGCTCAAGGTCGACGTGTACCGCTTCTCGGACGACGATGTCTGGTCTGCCGGGTATCGCCCTCGCGTTGTGGTTCCGCAACTGACACCTATGGCCACCTGAACCTGATTTCTGACCCTTTGACTCTTGACCCCTTGGACACTTTGTCCGAGGGGTTTTTCTTTGCTTCAATCAACTTTTTGAGCTAGCATTTAAGATATTTCATTACAAATTGTCCATGTCTATTACAGAAAACAAGCCAAAAGTCGGTGTCGGAGTGATGATTCTAAAAGACGGAAAAGTTTTACTCACCAAGCGTAAAGGCTCTCACGGTGCTGGCGAACTTTCTTTTCCGGGCGGGCATTTAGAATACATGGAATCTTTTGAAGATTGTGCAATCAGAGAAACTCGCGAAGAATGTGGTTTGGAAATCAAAAATATCAGATTTTCTTATCTCACCAATCTGAAAAAATATGCCCCCAAGCACTACGTTCATATAGGAATGATAGCCGAATGGGCGAGTGGTGAGCCGCAGACGCTAGAGCCAGAAAAAGCCGAGGGGTGGAATTGGTACGATTTAGACTCATTGCCAGATGGTCCAACTTTTGAATTTTGCAAAATGGCTTTTGACGCGTATAAGACTGGCAATCATTACTACCCAATAGAACCCAAATAATGAACAGCCAAGATAAAAAAACCGAAATCCTCATTATCGGCGCTGGAGCAGCTGGCCTTATGGCTGCGCGCGAGCTTGCGAAGGCTGGTAAGAAAGTTGTGATTCTTGAAGCGCGCGACAGAATCGGCGGACGAATAATGCCACTCAGTGAATCACAATTTGGCTTTCCGGCTGAAGGCGGTGCGGAGTTTGTTCATGGCGAAGCTCCGATCACTAAAAGTCTAATGAAGGAAGCGGGGTTGACTCTCGTGCCTGAAGAAGGCGAGATTTGGAGTGTGAGAGGCGGTGAGCTTTCTGTATTAAAATTTTTTGTTCAAGAAAATGAAGAACTTAAGAAAAAATTGGACGGTCTGAAAGAAGACATTTCTATCGCCGACTTTCTGGAGCAAAATTTGGATCCAGAAAAAGATGTTGAACTAAAAAATTCGATAATAAAAATGGTCAATGGTTATGATGCGGCTGACCCCAATTTGGTCAGCTCATTTATGATTCGAGATTCGTGGTTTGGAAAAGAACAATTAGAAGATGGACGAATAAAAGAGGGTTACGGCGCACTTTTGAATTTTCTTGAAAGTGAATGTAAAAAATACGGAGTCGAAATTTATCTTAATACTCGTGTAGAATCGATAAATATTGAACAGGTTTTGGCCGCGACAGATTCAGGAGAAACATATGAGGCAGAAAAAATTTTAATCACCGTTCCTTTGCCGATTATAAAAGAAATTAAGTTTGATCCGGAAATTAAAATTGTAGAAAAATTAAAATTGGTAGATCAGATTGGTTTTGGCGGTGTTATAAAAACAATTATCAAATTCCAAACTCGTTGGTGGGAAAACGCTCTTGGTAAAGATTTGAGCAAAATGTATTTTTTGATTACTAATGAAAAATTTTTAACCTGGTGGACACCATCTCTACAAATGAAAACCGTGCTCGTAGGCTGGATGGCCGGGCCGGAAGTTTTGAAATATAAAGACGCGTCATCCGAAGAGCTTTTAGATATTGCTCTGGCGTCACTCTCAAATGTTTTTAAAATTGATAAAGATGTTTTGGCAAAAGAAGTTGCAACTTACGAGGTTATAAATTGGTCAACCGATCCTTTCGCGCGGGGTGCTTACAGTTATACAACTTTTTATACAAAAGACGCCCGCGAAAAATTGGCTGAGCCAATAGACAACAAAATTTTCTTTGCTGGTGAGGCTCTCTATTCAGGCGAAGAAACCTCAATGGTCGAAGGCGCTTTGGGAAGTGGCTTGGAAGCAACGAATAAGATCCTAAGTACCTAGGCTTTACAGTTTACAGTAAACTGTAAACATCGATGATACCAAGAAATATAAGACAATTTTACTTATAGATGATGCTTTGGGTTCAGGAGCTACATTAAATGAAACTGCACAAAAAATAAAAACACAAAAGATTGCTGAAAATGTTATTGGTTTGGCAATTGCTGGAAGCTTTAGCGGGTTCGAAGTAATTAGTGAGGTATAAGTAATACTATATCCGTGTTACTCTCAAGCTCATGTCCAAAGACGGCGTTATTTTAAGATTCGAGGATGTAAGCTTCGAATACAGCCACAACAAGCCCATCCTCGATGACGTGTCTTTTTCTGTGCGTCGTGGCTCGAAGATCACCATTATGGGACAAAACGGCGCTGGCAAAAGCACCATTTTTAAGCTCATTACAGGCGAAATTTCGGCCGAAAATATTGAAAAACAAAACAATGGCACGGGCGGCGGTAGCGATGGCGGCGACGCCAACTCCGCCGACTCTCGCGCTGAAATGCGTGGCGAGGTGCATATTGTAAACGGCACAACGATCGCTGTTTCAAAACAGGTTATTCCACGCGATGCGCTCGATCTCACGATTCGCGAATTTTTTGAAAAAAGTTTTGCGAGTCGCGCCACCAAGGTTTACGACATCGACCCGCGCATCGACGCCGTGCTCGAAGTTGTAAACCTTCACGCGCCGCACGATCGGATTGTGAAAAGTTTTTCTGGTGGTCAGCAGGCGCGTCTGCTTTTGGCGTCGGCACTCATTCAAGATCCGGATGTTTTACTTCTCGACGAGCCCACAAACAATCTCGACACCGCCGGCATCGCGCACCTCACCGATTTTATTAAAAATTATAAGAAAACGGTTATCGTTATTTCTCACGATGCCGATTTTCTCAATTCATTTACCGACGGCGTTTTGTATCTCGACATCCACACTCGGAAGGTGGAGCAATATGTCGGCAATTATTTTGATCTTCTCAAAGAAATTTCCGCCCGAATCGAAAAAGAAAATCGCAAAAACGCTCAGCTCGCCAAAGAAATTCAGGAAAATAAAGACAAAGCCAACTTTTTCGCCAA
>CAYHIR010000009.1:0-36789 GCA_964356815.1 uncultured Candidatus Saccharibacteria bacterium
CAGTAAAACGATTAGCTTTTGGAAAGTGACAAAGATATTCTTGCCACAGTCCATATGCGTTTTTAAGTTTCAAAACTACCGGAATCAGTCGGGGGGGGGGTGACACTCTTACTAGATTTGTGGTGTGATTCAATCATATCAATCATTATGTTTAACGATATTATTTCCACCGAGAACTTACTCGAAGCATGGAAAGAATTTTTAAAGGGAAAGCGAAATAAAAAAGATGTTCAGGATTTTCATTATCAGCTATCTGATAATGTTGTCGCCTTACATAAAGAACTAAAAGATAAAACCTACAAACACGGTGGCTATTATGCCTTTAATATTTCCGATCCAAAACCAAGAAATATTCATAAGGCCTCAGTACGAGATAGATTACTTCATCATGCTATTTACCGCCAGTTTTATAAGTTTTTCGATAACACGTTTATCCATGACTCATATTCCTGTCGGCGATTTCGCGGCACACATAAGGCAGTCGAAAGATTTAGGAGTTTTGCTTTTAAGGCGAGTAGAAACAATACCAAAACATTGTGGATTCTAAAGTGTGATGTGAGAAAATTTTTTGCTTCCATCGACCACAACATCATGCTCAAAATTCTGAAGGATCGTATTGATGATCAAGACGTGCTTTTACTTGTTACTCGGGTCATCGAAAGTTTCCAAAGTACTGGAGTGGGGAAGGGCTTACCGCTCGGCAATCTCACATCCCAGCTTTTAGTAAATGTATACATGGACAAGTTTGACCAATTTGTAAAACATTCACTCAAGGCTGAATATTATATTCGGTATGCCGATGATTTTGTAATTATGAGTAGAGACAAAGATTGGCTCAGCGAGATTTTGTTACTTGTTGAGTCCTTCCTGCAAAAGGAATTAGCTCTAAAATTACATCCCGACAAAATATCGATCAGAACCTTTGCTTCGGGAGTCGATTTTCTTGGCTGGGTGCATTTCCCTGATCACAGAATTCTGCGTACCGTAACTAAAAAAAGAATGTTTAATAAAATAAAGAAATCACGCTCATTAGACAGACTAACTTCGTATAGAGGGTTAATTGAATATGGAAATACTCAAAAAATTAGGCGACAAATCGATGAGTCAACGAACTATTGACTTCCACAACCAGTACGCTATTATATGTAAGTAAACACGCCTCGGGGGCGTTTTTTAATAAAAAAATATGAAATTCATAGACTATATCAAAGAAACGAAAGGCGAGCTGAAGCACGTAAGCTGGCCGACCCGCGCCCAAGCCATTTCTTTTACCGTAATAGTGATCGTCGTTTCGCTTGCTGTAGCGGCTTTTCTCGGCGCGTTTGATTTTCTATTTTCACAAATCGTTACCAAATTAGTTTTATAAAATTTCGCGGCAAATTTAAAAAACATGTCAAAACAAAAAATCCAAGAGGGGAGAAATTGGTACGCCATTCATACCTATGCTGGTTATGAAAATGCGGTTATGCGCAATTTGAAACAGCGCATCGATTCACTCGGTATGGAGGAAAAGATTTTCAATGTCGTTGTGCCGACTGAGAAAAAAATAAAAATTAAAGCGGGGAAGCGCGTTGAGGAAGAAGAAAAAATTTACCCCGGCTACATTCTCGTGGACATGATCGTTACCGACGATTCTTGGTATGTTGTGCGCAACACTCCTCGCGTCACCGGCTTCGTTGGCTCCGGCGTTTTTCCAGTACCTATCAGCAAGGCCGAGGTAGACACACTTTTTGCTCGCATGAATGCCGACACTGCAAAGCACGCTATCGATCTCACTCCAGGCGAGGTGATTAAGATTGTCGATGGTCCGTTTAAAGATCTTGAAGGTAAGGTGAATGAGATAGACAACGAACGCGGCAAAATAAAGGTTCTTGTGGCGATGTTTGGCCGCGAGACGCCTGTCGAGCTCGACTTCTTGCAGGTTAAGAGAGTTTAAGGTATTCTGACACCTCAATTATATGGCAAAGAAAATCATCAAAAAAGTAAAGGTTATCGCTCCAGCTGGTAAGGCTACGCCTGCGCCACCCCTCGGCCCAACACTCGGCCAGGCTGGTGTCAACATTGGTGATTTCGTCACTAAGTTCAACGCGGCTACATCAAAAATGATGGGCGATATGATCCCTGTAGAAATCACTGTCTACGAAGATCGCACCTATTCTTTCATACTAAAAACTCCTCCAGCCTCAAACCTTATCCTCAAAGCGATCGGCGCAGAAAAAGGTTCTGGTACAAATCTTTTGAAAAAGGCTGGCAAAATCAGCAAAGCTCAAGTCCGCGAAATCGCCGAGAAGAAAATGGCCGATTTAAATGCTCACGATGTAGAGGCGGCAATGAAAATCATCGAAGGTTCTGCGCGATCTATGGGTGTAGAGGTGAAGTAGCCTCGAAACTTCTTTTTTACTCGTTCACTGTTTGTCCACCGTGCCCATTTGCCTTTTTCTTTGCAGTAGAAGATTATTGTTAGTGGAGTAGAACATCAGTAACCCTTTTTTGAGGAGAATTTCCATGATTAAACCGGATAAACCCCTGAAGAGGGTGTGCCTTCGGTTTGTGCCGAGTCCAGTCAATCCTGATGCTGAGTCTTGTCGGGTTAGGCCGATCAAGGATGCTTTGGCGGAAGTTTGTCGGGTGACAGAGTATTTTGATGGGACCGAGTTCGATCTCACCATTGTCCTCTGTCACGATCTGACTCGTGACTTCGTTAACGGAATCGTTTCCAGTGCAGAGGGATCTCGTACACCAGCGATCTTCATGCAGCGTGTGAATGATACGATTCCTAGGGAATTGGAGGACATCATCATCGGATCCGGTATGTGCTCGATCGAAACCTGGGCCTATCGCTCAGAACTTGTCGGCTCTGTCGGTCGGAAGATCGGTTCACTTCCAGACATTCATCGTGAGGAGAATCTTTTTGAAGCTGTGGCCAAGGACAAAGCCGTTGCCGCTTAACTTGGCCATAGCGGGGTGACAGAAACAGAACCTGGCGCGGTCTCTACATCTTCTATGGGACTACTGGCACGTCGGCGGCTTCCTTCGGGTGGCCGCCGATTTTATTTGCCCATTTTTGCTTTTCCGAGGTTATTGGGTAAGATTGAATGCGATGCAGAAAAGGATGACCGACAAAAAAGGCGCGCTACCGAGTCAGATGATTATGGAAATGATCCACGCTGGTTTCATCTCCAATACAAAAGAAGAAAATGTTCGCCCGTCATCTTTAGATCTTTCGCTCTCTGGCGAAATTTATGAAACAGAAGGAATTTTTCAGCCGAAAAAAAGTGAGACCGTTGAGCAAGTGCTCGGAAAAATAAAAAAGAAAAAATATTCGCTCGATAAGCCACTTCTTCGCGACAAAGTTTACATGATCCGTTTGAATGAGCGCTTGAGTCTGCCACATTCGGTGTATGGTTTTTGCAATCCGAAGTCGACGAGCGGGCGGCTAGATGTGCATGTGAGGCTTCTTGCTGATTTTGTTTCTCGTTACGACTCTATTGGTCGGGGTTTTTCTGGTAGCCTCTGGATTTCGGTTATTCCAAGAACGTTTCCGGTAAAATTGTACGAAGGTTTGTCCCTCAATCAGATTCGTTTTTGTAGTGTCGACACACGCTTGAGCGACTTGGAATTGGAAATTGCTATGGCACGTTACAAGCTTTTGTGGCGACGGGGCGCGGGCGGCGAAGTTGGTGGTAAGCGCGGCGGAAGTGCCGGGCAAAAATCCTCGCCGTACACTTACAAAGATCTTTTAATAAAAGACAGCGACAACTCGCTCATTCTCACGCTCGATTTGGAAAATAAAAATTTGGGTTATGAAGGGATTGCGAGTGAGAAGAATGCCGTAGATCTTTCAAAAATTGGTTTTTATGATTCTAAAAAGTTTTTCAAGCCGGTGAAAAAAGACGGTAATCATTTGCGATTGAAAAAGGGCTCTTTCTACATTCTTTCCACACACGAAGCGGTGCGCGTGCCGCCGGAGCTCGCGTGTGAAATGGTAACGATGGACGAACGCTCGGGCGATTTTCGGTCGCATTATGCTGGTTTCATCGACCCGGGGTGGGGTTGGGGAAAAAATGGGGAGGGGGTCGGTCGGCCGCTTACGCTCGAAGTACGACCTTTTGAGGATCTGATAGTGCGTCAAGGTCAACCGATTGCCAAAATCCGCTTTGAGCGCGTGGCCGAAATTCCCGATAGTTTGTACGACACGCTCGATTCGAATTATAAAGTGCAGTCGGGTCCGCGGCTGTCGAAGCATTTCAAATGAAAACTTTTATCTACGACGAATTCAATCCGCAAGACATGGCCATGATGCAGGCGCTTTACTCGCGGAGCGCCGCGAGTGTGGAAGAGCATGCAGAAAAAGTGAAAAAAAGTGGCTCGGGCAATTTCATGGAGAGATATTATGTTGGCTACGGCCACGCTTCGATTGCCGACTGCGGCTCGACAACTATTTTTATCGAAGGTGTGAGCATGCTCGTTGCTAAAGCTATTCAAGATTGGCCACTCTACTCCGGCCAAGAAACCAGCTCGCGTTACATTGATATGTCGAAGCAGGCGATCGTCAATCCGCTCGGCGCGAAAAATTCTTCTGCGCAAAAAATTTTAGAAAAATGGATGAAGTTTTACACGGAGAGTCAGGCGGAAGTCGAGGCTCATTTGCGAAAAAAATATCCGCGCAAGCCGGATGAAGACGAAGCTGTTTACGGACGAGCGATCAAGGCGCGAATTTTCGATATTCTCCGCGGATTTTTGCCGGCAGGTGTAACAACCCAACTTTCATGGCACACAAATTTGCGCCAAGCACACGACAAAATCGTTTTGCTCCGATACCATCCGCTCGCTGAGGTGAGGGAAGTGGCTGAACAAATTCACGCCCAGCTCAAACAAAAATATCCTCACAGTTTTGGTCATCAACAATTTCCGGATCAAGAAAAATATCGTCAGTTTGCTGCCGAAAATTTTACATATTTTTCCGACAAAAAATACGCCGGCGATTTTACTGCGCGCACGAATATAAAAAACGCTGAGCTTGATTCGTACATGAAAGTCACAAAATCGCGCCCGATGAAAACTAGTTTGCCAAACTTTTTGGCTGACCTCGGCAATGTGACTTTTGAATTTTTACTTGATTTCGGTTCGTTCCGCGACATTCAACGTCATCGCAACGGCACATGTCGTATGCCTCTGCTTTCTACAAAATTTGGTTTCAATAATTGGTACTTGGATCAGTTGCCCGAAAGCCTTGCCAAAAAAGCTCGTGTGCTCATAAAAGAGCAGGCGACGGCGGTAAAAAATTTGAAAGCGTCAAAAGAGGTCGCGCAATATTATGTCGGCATGGGTTTCAACGTGCCGTGCAAAGTTACGTATGCTTTGCCAGCCGCTCTCTACACAATGGAGCTTCGTTCTGGTCGCCTCGTCCATTCGACGCTTCGCGCCGTCGCCCACAAAATGCACAAAGCGATGCACAAAATGTTTCCAAAGCTTGTTTTGCATGCCGACCTGAGCTTGGACGATTGGGATATCCGCCGCGGTACGCAGGATATTCGGGAGAAAAAATAAAACGCGCAAATGAAAGATCCAGAAATCAAAAAATTAATCGAAGCGGAAAAGAAACGACAGAAAAAAGTTGTGAATCTAATCGCGTCGGAGAATTTTGTGTCTGCGGAAGTGCTCGCGGCACTTGGTTCGGAGCTTACAAATAAATATGCAGAAGGTTATCCTGGCGCGCGCTATTACGGCGGCAATGAAGTGGTGGATAAAATCGAAAATATTTGTCGCACGCGGGCGCTCAAACTTTTCAAGCTCTCTGCGAGCAAATGGCATGTAAATGTTCAGCCGCTTTCCGGCTCGCCAGCCAATCTCGCCGTGTACGCCGCGCTCGTTTCGCCGCACGGAAAAATTATGGGCATGAGTTTGGATCATGGCGGACATCTCACACACGGACACAAGGTTTCGATGACGGGCAAATTTTGGAATCAGATTCCATACGGTGTCGATCGCGCCACGGAGATGCTCAATTATGATGAGCTCAAAAAAATTGCCGCGGAGCACAAACCAAATATCGTCGTGGCTGGATTCACAGCCTATCCACGTACGATTGATTTTAAAAAGTTTCGCGATATTGCTGACGCGGCAGGTGCGTATCTGCTCGTCGACATGTCGCACATTGCTGGTCTTGTGGCCGGAGGTGTGTACCCGAGTCCGTTTCCATATGCAGATGTGGTCACGACAACGACACATAAGACTCTTCGCGGTCCGCGCAGTGCTATGATTTTTGTGCGAAAAAATTCGCGCGTGGCAAAAGCGACGACCGGCGACGCCTTGGTTGGCGCTGCACCTGCGTTAGATCTGCCACGCCTCATCGACCGCGCAATTTTTCCTGGTCTGCAAGGCGGTCCGCATTTAAATCAAATTGCCGCGGTGGCCACGGCGCTTCGCGAAGCCGCTGATCCGAGTTTTAAAATTTATACCAAACAGGTTGTGAAAAATGCCAAAGCACTTGCCAACGAACTCATTCGCTTAAATTGGCGAGTGATTTCTGGCGGTACAGACTCGCATTTGGTGCTTGTCGACACATGGATGAATGGCGCGGGCCTGCCCGGTAAAGAGGCGAGCGATCGGCTTGAGCGAGCGGGAATTATTGTAAACAAAAACACCATTCCTTTCGACTCGCGCTCGCCAGTGGATCCTTCGGGCATTCGCCTCGGCACAGCGGCCGAGACGACACTCGGCAAAAAAGAAAAAAATATGCTTGCAATCGCAGTGCAGATTGATAAAGTTTTACGAAAGAAAAAAATTAACAGCGGCGGCAAAAATCAAAAATGAAAAAAAATTACACAAAACTCGGCGCGGCAAAAAACGGAAAAATAAAACGCGGCAATCTAATAGTCATCGACGGCATCGACGGTTCGGGGAAGGCGACGCAAGTGGCGTTGTTAAAAAAACGCTTGGAAAAAATGAAGGTGAAAGTAAAAACAATCGATTTTCCTCGTTACAATGACAATTTTTTCGGTGATTTGCTCGGGCGATATCTTTCCGGTGAGTATGGCGACTTTATTGCCATCGACCCGCGCGTGGCGTCTGTTCTTTATGCCGCTGACCGTTTTGAATCGAGCGCTAAAATTGCCGGCTGGCTTGCCGATGGTTATACAGTCATTGCCGACCGATACGTGAGTGCCAATCAGATTCATCAAGGTGGAAAAATTAGCGACACAAAAAAGCGTGATGAATTTTTAAGCTGGCTTGAAAAAATGGAGCACAGCATTTTCTGTATTCCGAAGCCTGATTTGGTGATCTATCTCGACGTGCCATTTGAAGTGAGCAAAGAGTGGATTGAAAGAAAAATTGCGACGCGCAAAAAGAATAAGCACGCTGAAGGACGAGTCGATGTGGCGGAAGCAAATCTTCTTCATTTAAAACATTCTCGGAACGCCGCGCTCGATCTCGCCACGCGAAATAAAAATTGGCAGAAAGTTGAGTGTTGCAAAGATATGGTGTGCATGATGCCGGAGCAGGTGAGTGAGCATGTTTTTAAAATTGTGAGTAAAAAAATTGGTCTCAAGAAATAATTTTCGCGAAATAAAATTTCGCCGCAATAAATGTTTACAAAATTAAAAATCGTTCGCTTGGATAAAACAATGCCACTGCCGTCGTACGCACACGCGGGTGATGCGGCATTCGATTTGTATGCCGCGCGCGAAATTGTTTTAAAACCGGGCGAGCGAGCCTCTATTCCAACGGGCTTGGTGATGGAAATTCCCGAAGGTTTTGTGGGTTTGATTTGGGAAAAGAGTGGCCTTTCGCACAAAAATGGCCTCAAAACTTTTGGTGGCGTTGTAGACGCAGGTTATCGCGGTGAAATTTTAATTGGTATGATGAATCTAAGCGACGCGCCGTATACATTCGAAAAAAATCACAAAGTTGCGCAGATGATTATCCAAAAGAGAGAAGATGTAGAGATTGTTGAGGTGGAGAACGCGGCTGAGCTTTCTGATTCTGCCCGCGGTGAAGGTGGATTTGGAAGTAGTGGAAAATAGCGTTTGCTTTTGATACAATTCTCCACGGACCAGTTCTTGTTTCGTTTTTGTGCTCGCTAATTGTGCAACGGTCGGTCTTCATGACCTTCTCGCTTTCGCCATAGCCCGAAGGGGCCTAAATGGGCCAAATCCTAGTGGATCAAAATCCGCAGTAAGCCTATTCGGGTTATGGCGAACAGCAATGTGCTTGTGCGCCGCTCGCGATCCGCGAGAAATCAAAACCGCCGTCTCGGAGAGATGGCCAAACAAGGAGGTGGGTGATGGTTCTGACTTCCAAGATGTTGGTCCCAGGAGCCGAGAAGCCTTCAGGGGTGGTTGCAGAGGAACCTTTACCGCCTAGGATCTCTCTGATCCGCACGTTTCCTCTGTCCGTCAACTTCGAGATGACCCTTGGCGATGCGATTGCTTCGGGCAGGTTTTCTGAGTGTAGCCAGGCTATCTCCACCGGCAAGTTTCCTCTGTTTGATAGTCATGAGAAGGCGCCCGGTAGCGTTGATCTCGAAGCCGGGGTTTTTGATGTCGGGAATCTCGATACGCGCACTGCGATTTGCGAGGTGGAGAAATTTGAACCTCACCCTCCCGTTGCGTGGAAGATCGCGCGTCTGGGTCACCTTCTTGTGTTTGGCAGGCGGTATCCTGAAGAGCAACTGACTCGCAAGATCGTCGCCCTTCGTTCTCGGGCAGAGATCAATGGGGCGCCATATGTGCCGATTTTGCACAAGGCATCATCAGGTGCTCGTCGGCTCGGGGTGGTGATCATGGACTTCGAATGGGATGGTGCTTGGATCTTGGCCGTTCGCCCTGTTTGTTCTTCTGGCTGATTTCTTTCTTCTCTTTTTACTCAACAACTTCAAACTCCCGCGGCACTTCTGACGCGGGTTTTCTTTTTGCTAAAAACGCCTAAAAACAGTACCATTTCACTTATGAACAAGCCGGAATTCTCCGAATCAGCCGAAAAAACCGACGAACGGCCGAAAAGCGAAATCGCCCTAGCCGAAGAAAAAATTCTCGATTTTTGGCGTGAGCAAAATGTTTTTCAAAAATCGCTCGATAAAGAGTCGCCGGGAGGCAGTCGCGTTTTCTACGACGGTCCACCTTTTGCCACGGGGTTGCCGCACTACGGCCACATTTTGGTGAGCACTATTAAGGACGCCGTGCCGCGCTATTGGACGATGCAGGGCTTCCATGTGGAGCGTCGTTGGGGTTGGGATTGTCATGGTTTGCCGATTGAAAATATTGTTGAAAAAGATTTGAAAGTTTCTGGTCGCCGCGAAATCGAAGCGCTTGGCGTAGATAAATTCAACGAATACGCACGAAGCAAAGTGCTCGGCTATGTCGGCGAATGGAGAAAAACGGTCGAGCGCATGGGTCGCTGGGTCGACTTCGATGGCTCATACAAAACGATGGACAATTCGTTCATCGAATCCGTCTGGTGGGCGCTCAAAGAACTGTGGGACAAAAAATTTATTTACGAAGGCACAAAAGTTTTGCCATATTGTCCGCGTTGCGAAACGCCAATCGCCAATTCCGAAATCGCGATGGACAACAGTTACAAAGACATCACCGACATTTCTGTTTACGTAAAGCTCGAATTGGTTGACGAAGACGCGGCCGCCGCAGACTCTGCTTCAACATTTCTAATCGCCTGGACAACAACTCCTTGGACACTTCCGGGCAACACTGGCGCGGCGGTCAATCCAGATGTCGATTATGTAAAGGCAAAAAAAGATGGCGCTTTTTATATCGTTGCCAAAGAAAAAATTGGCGTGCTAAAAGACGGTGCGGAAATCGTCGCTGAATTTAAAGGCCGCGAACTCATTGGTAAAAGTTACAAACCACTTTTTAAATTTTTCGCCGCGAAAAATTTTCCAAACAAAGAAAATATTTATAAAGTTTGGGGCGCATCATATGTGACGACAGAAGCGGGAACGGGCATCGTTCATCTTGCACCTGGCTACGGTGAAGAAGACATGGTGCTTGCCAATGAAAACAAAATTCCGTTTGTTCTACATGTTGGCTCGGACGGAAAATTTAGTGCAGACCTTGCGGAACCTCTTTCTATTGGCGGGTCAGATACCGTTGTTCTTGCCGGCTTGTCCGCCAAACCAAAACCAACTTCTGCCGATCCACAACTCCATCAGTCGTCCGACATTTTGATTATCAAATATTTGGCTCACGCCGGACTGCTTTTTGCGAAAGAAAAAATTGTTCATTCGTACCCACATTGTCATCGTTGCGACACGCCGCTTTATTATTTTGCTTTACGCGCGTGGTTTATTCGTATTCAGGATTTGAAATCGCAGACGATTGCTCTGAACGAAAAAATAAATTGGGTGCCGGCGCATTTGAAGCACGGTCGCTTTGGAAAGGGAATTGAGGGCGCGCCCGATTGGAATATTTCGCGCAATCGTTATTGGGCATCGCCTCTGCCATTTTGGCATTGTGAACAGTGCGGCAAAACAGAATGTCTCGGCTCACTCGAGGAAATAAAAGCACGCCAACCAGCGAAAAATAAGTTTTTCATCATGCGACACGGTGAGGCGGAGCAAAATCTCACCGGCAATGTGAGCTCAGCACCTGATGCACCAAATCACCTCACTCCAAATGGTCGTGAGCAGGTAAAAGCTGCCGCCAAAAAACTCGCCGAAGAAAAAATCGACATGATTGTTGCTTCAGATCTCGTTCGCACACGCGAGACGGCAGAAATGATCGCTGAAATTCTTGGTTTGCCGGCCGAAGCTGTTGTCTTCGATCCACGATTGAGAGAAATAAAAGCTGGCGTGTTGGAGGGTAAGACTTGGGGTGAGTATCACGATTTTTTCCCTTCTCGCGCAGATCGATTTCATACCGCGCCATCTGATGGAGAAACTATTCTAGATCTTCAAAATAGGGTAATGTCGACACTTTTTGAGCTCGAGAATAATTTTAGTGGCAAAAATATTCTTTTGGTTAGTCACGGCAGTCCATTATGGGTAATGGGTCTTGTTGGTCAAGGAAAATCACAATCAGAAATTGTAAAATATTTTATTGATCGGGAGAATGACAATGATATGGGGCTCGGAGAGTTTAAGTCGATTCCGTTTATTCCATTTCCGCACAATAAAGATTTTGCTCTCGACCTCCATCGTCCATTCATCGACGAAATAATTTTCTCTTGCTCATGCGGTGGTCGCATGAAGCGTATTCCTGAAGTGATCGACGGCTGGTTTGAATCTGGTGCGATGCCTTTTGCCGCGCATCATTATCCTTTCGAAAATCGCGAAAAATTTGAGATAAATTTTCCGGCAAAATTTATCGTTGAGTATATTGCCCAAACGCGCACGTGGTTTTATTACACCCACACGCTTTCGAGCCTTCTTTTCAACGAAATTGCTTTTGAAAATGTGATCGCGCACGGCACTGTCTTAGCTGAAGATGGGCAGAAAATGTCTAAATCAAAAGGCAATTTTCCAGATCCAAATATTCTTTTCGACAAATACGGCGTCGATGCGCTTCGTTTCTACATGCTTTCTTCACCGCTCATGAAATCTGAAGATTTAAATTTTGCCGAGAAAGGTGTCGATGAAACTTACAAAAAAATAATTTTGCGACTGAAAAATGTCACGTCATTTTTTGAACTGTACAAAGATTTAATTAAACCGGAAGTTGCAAATTCACCCGCCAGCAAAAATATTCTCGATCGTTGGATAATCTCGCGTCTCAATCAGCTCATCTTTAGAGTGACCGATGCGATGGAAGCATATGAAATTGATCGAGCAATGTATTCGATCGACGATTTTCTCGAGGATCTTTCGGTTTGGTATGTGCGTCGTTCACGCGAGCGCTTGAAAAGCGACGATGAGGCAGATGGCGTCGCAACGGTGCGCACACTCCAATTTGCTTTGTTGGAATTTTCAAAAATTATTGCTCCATTCATGCCTTTTATTGCCGAATCAACGTATGGCAAAGTTGGTGGTGCGCTCGAAAGCGTCCATCTCGACTCATGGCCAAGAGCGGGCGACATAGACGAAACGCTCGTGAGCGACATGGCCGAAGTGCGAAAAATTGTCGGCTTTGGTTTGGAGGCTCGTGCGCGAGCTGGTATAAAAGTGCGTCAGCCGCTTGGAAAAATCGTTGTAAAAGTCGCAAAAGAAAACACTCTAAAGGATAAACAAGAACTCATCCAACTTATTGCCGACGAGCTAAATGTAAAAAGCGTTGAGTTTGATCCGCAAATCGAGGCGACGGTGGAGCTTGATACGGAAATCACAGCTGATCTCAAAGACGAAGGCAATCTTCGCGATCTTTTGCGTGCTGTACAGAATTTGCGAAAAGAAAGTGGTCTCAAAGCCGGCGAACCTGCCAATATGACCGTTTTTGCCGACGACCGTGGCCGTAAATTTGTCGAAACAAATCAAATCGCAATTTCTAAGGCGGCGACAATTTCTGAAATAAAATTTGAGGACGGGACTCAGACGGGTGGCGAAGAAATTTTGATCGACGATATGAAGTTTGTGATTCAGTTGGGCAAATAAAACCGCGCGGTGCGCTAAATAAAATGCTCTATCACACTTACAATACCGAAGCTTTCGTGCTTAGTGGTATGCCGGTGGGGGAGTCGAGTCGTTTTATTTTTCTTTTTACCAAAGATCTTGGCCTTGTGGGTGCGCGTGCGCAAAATGCGCGGAGTGTGAGCTCGAAGCTTCGTCATTCGCTCAACGATCTCTCGCTTTCAAAAGTCTCGCTCGTACGTGGCAAAAACGCATGGCGCCTCACCAACGCCACATTTCAGAAAAATTTTTTCAAAATGTTTCGCGATCGGTCGGAAATCCTTCTTCTTTCGGCGCGCGTCCTCGCGACGATTAAGACTTTAGTTGCCGGCGAAGAAGCTAACCCTGCTTTGTACGAAACTTTATCTACAGCTTTCGCGTTTTTGGAGAATGAAAATTTAACATCCGAAGAAATAAAAAATGTTGAAGCAATTTTAATGCTACGAATTTTAGACAATCTCGGTTATTTTGGCAGTCACACCGAGCTAGGCGCTTTTGTTGCCGACCCATCGCACTGGTCGCGCGAATTACTTGCGGAGATGCAGAATGAGCGATCGCGGGCGATTTTGGCCATAAATAATTCACTGAAGGCGTCGCATTTATAGCTGTAGCAATGGTATAATTTATTCTCTATATGCCCTTCGACCCCAATAAAGAGCGCATCGACAAACTTCAGGAAGACTTGTATTCACGTCAGGCACCAGAAATTACTCGCAAAGAGCGACCAACACTTTCGCCAAGAGAGGTGGAGGCGCCGCGGGGTAATTGGCAGACGGATCAGGAATTGGCTCGCGAGCTTTCTACCGGTGCACCAGACGCGCCGAGGAGCAGCTCTTTTTTTGCTAAGCTATTTTTTGGATCGATGGCATTTTTCGTGGTAGCCGCCGCTATTGCCGGCTACATTTTTTGGAGCGGTTCAAATATCGTGTCGTCGAGAAATGTTGAGATATCGGTCGGTGGTTTGACGACAGTCTCGGCTGGCCAAGAGCTCTCACTCGATATTACTGTCAGAAACAACAACAATGTACCGCTTACCGAAGCACAAATGATCGTCGAATATCCAGACGGCACACGCTCACCGATAGATATTAATGTGACATTAACTCGCGACACTATTCCTCTTGAAATGGTCCCGGCGGGTGGTTCCATAACTAAAACAGTTAAAGGTGTATTTTTCGGCGAAAAAGATAGCGTGAAGGAAATAAAAGTTAGTGTTGATTATAAACAAACCGGCTCAAGTGCTCGATTTACAAAAGAAAAAACTTACGACATTTCCATTTCTTCTGCGCCGATCGTTGTAAGTGTCGACATGCCGAAAGAAATAAATGCCGGCCAAGAATTTGCCATGACCGTTGGCATCACTTCCAACTCCACCGTTTTGGTACGCGGAATGTTGCTTCATGTCGACTATCCATTCGGATTTACACCTGCTGATGCCAATCCCGATGCGAGCTATGGCGACAACACTTGGCTTCTCGGTGATCTTTCACCCACAGAAAAAAAGACGATTATCATAAAGGGCCGAGTGGAAGGGCAGGACGAAGAGGAGAGGACATTCCGCTTTTCAGCCGGCCTAAAGAAACCAGACGACGAACAACAGCTCGGTGTGATTTTTTCTTCATCTGAACATTCTGTCGTCATTAAAAAACCCTTCATCGCCATTGGCTTAGCACTCGATTATTCCGATGGTAAAGAATCTATCGTACCTGTAGACACAAGTGTTCAAGGAAAAATTTCTTGGACAAACAATCTTGCTGTCGATTTGAGTGACGTGATGGTGCAGATAAAATTCACTGGTCAGGCGCTCGATAGGAATCAAGTTGTAGCTCAAGGTGGCGGCTTCTATCGCTCCGCCGACAACACCATTTCTTGGACAAAAAACTCCGCACCAGCTCTGGCCTTGGTTGAGCCGGGCGAAAGCGGCTCTTTCAATTTTAATATTCACACCATTCCGCTTTCAAACGCTCTTGCTTTGCCGGGGCAAGGTAAAAATATGGAAGTTTTGGCAGAGGTCACCGTATCCGGCACGCGGCTTTCACCGGGCGAGTCGGCGCAAAGTGTTGTTTCCAAAGCTTCGCAAAAAATAAAAGTGGCCACAAATCTTTCTCTCAATTCTCGTCCACTCTATTCCATCGGTCCATTTACAAACTCCGGCCCAATCCCTCCGCGAGCTGATGAGCGCACCACATACACCGTCACCTGGACACTTTCCAACACTTTCAACGACGTCGGCGGCGCCAATGTTTCCGCCACTTTGCCGCCGTACATTTCTTGGCTCAGCACAATTTCTCCCGCCGCCGAAAAAGTTTCTTACGATTCAGACAATCGCTCCGTGGTGTGGAACGTGGGCGAAGTAAAAGCTGGCGCCGGTGGCTCTATCTCACCGCGACAAGTTTCGTTTCAAATTGCTCTCGAGCCAAGCCTTAGTCAAGTCGGTCAGTCGCCAAATCTGCTCGAAGGTCTGCAGGTCACCGGCATCGATCGCTTCACCGGCAAAAATCTATTCTTCTCACTTTCGCCGCTCACCACTCGTATCAGCACCGATCCTTCTTATGAGTTTGGCGACGAGCATGTAGTGAGGTAGCCCGCGCTGCTCGTAGTCGTTGGCGGAGTTGTTAAAACGGCCGAAAAAGCTTAATCTAACAGGACTGAAATGAAAGCAAAAAATAATCCGGTAGGCGATACCGAAAACAACCTCGAAGCCGTCGTGGCGCTCGCTAAGCGTCGCGGTTTTATTTTCCAAGGCTCAGAAATTTATGGCGGCCTCGCTGGCACATGGGATTGGGGTCCGCTTGGCGTGGCTCTCAAAAACAACATCAAACAAAGCTGGTGGAAGCGTTTTGTGGAAAGTCGCGAAGATATTTTTCCTGTCGACACAGCGATTCTCATGAATCAAAAAGTTTGGCAGGCAAGCGGCCACGTCGGTGGTTTTGCCGATCCGCTTGTGGAGTGCAACAAATGTCACAAAAGTTTTCGCGCCGATCATGTGCCGCAAGTAGATGGCGTCGCGACAGACGTCTGTCCCGAATGTGGTAAAGGCAAACTCGAAGCCCGTCAACCTTTCAATATGATGTTCAAAACGCAGGTGGGAGTGGGCGGGGGAAACGACAGCGCCGCGAGCGAGCGCGATGCGTCCGTCTCATACCTCCGCCCCGAAACAGCGCAGGGTATGTTTGTAAATTTTAAAAATATTATCGACTCGCTTCATCCACGATTGCCATTTGGTATGGCGCAAATCGGCAAAGCTTTCCGCAACGAAATTGCACCGCGTGATTTTCTTTTCCGCGTGCGCGAATTTGAACAAATGGAAATCGAATATTTCATCCGCGAATCCGACTGGGAAAAAACTTTCGAAATGTGGCGCGTAGAAATGAAAAATTGGCTCGCCGAGCTCGGGCTTGGCGGCGGCGACGCTAGCGGCGGCAAAAGCGGCGAAAACGCCGGCGGCAAAGTGCACGAACTCGAAGTCGCGGCCGAAGATCGCGCACACTATTCAAAACGCACAATCGATTTTGAATTTGATTTTCCTTTTGGCCGAAAAGAACTCTGCGGCTTGGCCTATCGCACCGATTTTGATTTGCGAAATCACAGCACCGCGAGCGGCGTCGACCTCTCATATTTCGACGAACAAACCGGCGAGCGTTTTATTCCGCATGTCATTGAGCCTACCGTTGGCGTCGATCGTCTTGCTCTTGCTCTGCTTTGCTCTGCGCTCACTGAAGACACGATGGGCGACGGGGGAGCTACTGGCGCGGCGAGCGACAATGCCGAAAAGCGCCTCTTCCTAAAATTGCCGCCAGAAATCGCGCCGGTCCGCATTGCCGTTTTTCCACTTCTCAAAAACAAGCCCGAACTCGTCGCCAAAGCTCGTGAAGTTTATGACATGCTCCGAAAAGTGCCGGGCTTGAGCGGCCGCGTGGCTTTCGACGACAACGGCAACATCGGTAAACGCTACCGCCGTCAAGACGAAATTGGCACGCCAGAATGCGTCACGATCGACTTCCAAACACTTGAGGACCAGACGGTTACTGTACGTGATAGGGATACTGGAGGGCAGAAAAGGGTGGCGATTGGGGAGTTGGACATCAAATAAAAATTTATGCGATTTTTAAAATTTATTCTAGCCTTCTGTTTTATCGGAGCACTAATTTTAGGTGCTTACATTTTACTTTTAGTGGTCACAAAGGATGATACGCGTGAACCGAATCAAGACGAGTGGAACTATTTTGCTCTTGCTGTCAATTCAAATTACGAACCACTGTGTCACAAAATTTCCCCGAAAGCTGTTACTAGCGCTTTCTTTAATCCTAGAAAGTTTAGAACTGCTTATTTGCAATCCAGCTGTATATTTAATGTAGCCGTAAATTCTAAAGATATTTCTTTATGCACAGATTCCATCAGGCCGTATAAATCGATATCCTTATTTGCTGGTGGTAGTGGATATAATAAAAATGAATGCGCTAGTCAAGTTGGTACCAGATTATCAACAACCGCGGTGAGTTTTGCGCCAAATGGTAGTCCTGAGGAGATAATGAAGAAAATGGGATATACAGAGGGAGATGTTCCCGAATCTTTTAAAAGTTATAACGATGGTCATCCGGGCTTTTACTGGTTAGACTTTTTTTTCGAAGTAAAGACTTCTCCAGAATTTAGGGAGCGCATGGATAAATTGCCAGCGTATATTGAATAAACCGGTTTATTTAGGAGGTTACATTTGCTTGACATTATACCTAGAAAGGTGTATAGTTAGAGCCGTAAATAGTTCATTGAAATAGCTCTGAAAAAGGTGGTCATGGTCATAAGATTCTTGAAAAATAAGGGTTTTATGACCGTGACTACCTTGTGGTGGTCTTGAACAAACACTCAATCGGCAAAGCCGAAAGGAAGGTATTATGGGCAACACAGCAAATAGAGACAGAGAAAAGCAAATCGATGAGGCCGTTAGGGATCACATCAGCAAGAGGGCTGGAGGTTACCACCCGTCTTGGGGAGAAGAAGAAAATATTCGTGGCGCGAGACATAGTCTCTGGGTTGACCTCGACAACAATAGGATTCCAGAGGAACTTAAGGGATTCTCTCGGGGTGAAATTCGTTGGTGGTTCATGAAGGACACACCCTCTGATGCTGTCGGCCGACTGGACCTCGCACTTCAAGGCATGATCGACAATGATCTTTTGTGATCAAGTTGATCAATACGCACCAGAGCATCCAAACTCGAACCAAAGCCTCGCGGCATGTGTCGCGGGGTTTTTTCTTTTCCAAAATAGTGTAAAATCCAACAATCATGACCCCCAAAAAAACCATCCTCCCAAACGGTCTGCGAATAATTACTGTGCCGATCAAAGATGCTCCCACTGTCACGATACTTGTCACCGTGGAAGCCGGTTCGAAATATGAAACGAAAAATGTAAACGGTCTGTCGCATTTTCTTGAGCACATGTGTTTTAAGGGCACGACCAAACGCCCAAATGCTATAGACATCAGCCGCGAACTCGATTCTATCGGCGCACATTATAATGCGAGCACGTCGCAAGAATTTACTGGTTATTATGCTAAGTCGCATCCAAAACATATTTCAAAGTTGGTCGATGTCATTTCTGACATGTATTTAAATCCAACTTTTCCCGCCAAAGAAATTGAAAAAGAAAAAGGCGTGATCGTGCAAGAAATTTTAATGTATGAAGATATGCCTCAGCGACACGTCTTTGATGTTTTTCTTGAGCTTATGTATGGCGATCAACCCGCTGGTTGGAATATTGCTGGTACACCAGAGCTTGTAAAAAGTTTTTCTCAGGAAAATTTTCTAGCTTACAGACGAGAGCATTATGTTGCCTCCGGTACGATTGTTGTGGTGGCGGGCAATTTCGAGGAGGCTGCGCTTTTGTCGGAAATCGAAAAAGCTTTTGCGGGTATTAGTGTTGCCGCGAAAAATGCGAAGTTCGCGGTGAATGAAGCGCCAAATGGTGTGCCGCAAACAGCGCCAGCAATAAAATTTTTAGAAAAGAAAACCGATCAAACACATTTGGTAATTGGCGTGCGTACTTTTGGCGCGGGGGATAAACGGGCACCAGCGCTGAGTGTCCTAAATTCTGTGCTTGGCGGCGGCATGAGTGCGCGTCTGTTTCAAAAACTTCGCGACGAGCTGGGCATCTGCTATTACGTTCGATCTGGCACCGACGAATACACCGACCACGGCTCGCTGATTATTTCTGCCGGTGTTGATAGCGACAGAATAGGCGAGGCGACGAAAGCCATCATCGGCGAAATGAAGTGCATGAAAGATGAAATTGTTTCGCCAGAAGAACTCGCCAAAGCCAAAGAGCAGATAATTGGTGGCCTATATCTCGGTCTTGAATCTTCTGATGCGATTGCCGATTTTGTGAGTTTCCAAGAAGTTTTGCGTGGCAAAATTTTAACACCCGAAGAATATTCAGAAAAAATCGCCGCTGTTTCTGCCGAAGACGTTCGCACGCTCGCTCATGAAATTTTCACTCCAGAGCGACTCAACATTGCACTCATCAGCAAAGAGGCCGACACTGCGGCACTTTCTGAAATTTTGGCGACACTTTAGCGGGGCACGGTGTCACTCTAGACCTATTGCTTTGAGTGTTGTAATATTGAAATATAAACGCGCCAAACATGGGTACTGAAAAAGATCAAATCGCTCTCCATATACCCGCCACTACAATCGCCAAAGTGATTTTTGTCGGTCTTTTGTTTGTGCTCGCATATATTATTCGCGACATTCTGCTCGTTATTTTGGCGGCTGTGGTTTTTGCCTCTTCTATTGAGCCGACGATCAAATGGTTCCGCGCTCGTCATGTGCCGCGCCTGATTGCCGTCATTTTTATATATTTCGGTCTCGCTCTTCTTTTTTCTGGCGCGTTCTATTCACTTTTCATTCCGCTCATCGGCGAGACTCAGCAATTTTTAAACGACATTCCTAGTTATCTCGGTTTTATTTCCGATGAAGCAACGAAAACTGTAGGCATCACCGAAGGCGGGGCAGTAGGGAATCTCATCAGCACAATCCCAATCAACAACATCGTCGCCCAAGCCAATGCGGTGGTGGGCACTTTGTCGCACAGTCTCTTCACCACAGCAAGCGCCTTTTTTGGCGGCATTTTGAGTTTCTTCCTCATCGTCGTTCTTTCTTTCTATCTTTCTGTTCAACAAGACGGCATCTTAAATTTTCTCAAAACCATCAGCCCGTCGCGTCATCGCAAATATATCGTTGATCTTTGGACGCGTTCTGAAAATAAAATTGGCCTTTGGCTCCAAGGTCAACTTTTGCTCGGCATTATCGTCGGTACACTCACATTCCTTGGCCTCACACTTCTCGGCGTAAAGCACTCTCTGCTTCTTGGTGTCGTTGCCGGTCTTTTTGAAATCATTCCGCTTTTTGGTCCGATTCTTGCCGGCATTCCAGCTGTTGCCATCGCATATGCCGCTGGCGGTTTTCCTATCGCCATGGTCGTCGTTGCTCTTTTCCTCATCATTCAGCAATTTGAAAGCCAACTCATCTATCCGCTCGTGGTGAAAAAAGTTGTTGGTGTGCCGCCTATCATATCCATCGTGGCTTTGGTCGTGGGTGCGAAGCTAGCTGGCTTCCTCGGCCTTCTCCTTGCCGTGCCAGTAGCCGCCATTCTCATGGAATTTTTCAACGACATGGAGCGCAATCGCCTCCGCGAAGAAAGTGAGATGAACTAAAACGGCGCGCGCCGCGAAAGCGTGCGGCGCGAGGCGCGCAAAATTTCCATGCCGAATTACATCGACGTCCACTCCCATTTAAATTTTCCCGAATACGATACGGATCGTGACGAAGTTCTCGCGCGCATGAAAGAAAAAGGCATTTGGACGATCACCGTCGGCACAGATCTCGAAAGCTCAAAAAGCGCAGTGGAACTCGCCGCCAAACACGAAGGCATTTTTGCGTGCGTTGGAATTCATCCGACGGATGATTCAACTAATGATCCGTCTGTTTTTAAAGAATTAACAACGCTCGCGTCCGATCCAAAAGTTGTGGCGATAGGCGAGTGTGGTCTCGATTATTTCCGACTCACCGGCGCCGCCCGCGAGACCGACATATCAGAAGAAGCTGTCACCGCCGCAAAAAATAAACAAAAAGCCGTTTTCGCAGCGCAAATCGATCTCGCAATCCAGACCAACAAGCCATTAATGATCCATTGTCGCGACGCCTACGACGACGTCTACGAAATGCTCACCGCGGCCAAAAAGGAAGCGGGCGACAAACTTCGTGGCAACGTCCATTTCTTCGCTGGCGATCTCGCCACCGCCAAAAAGTTTGTCGACCTTGGTTTCACTCTATCTTTCGGCGGCGTCCTCACGTTTACCAAGCAATATCACGAAGTTTTACGATCCGTGCCGCTTTCATCAATAATGTCCGAAACAGACGCGCCGTATGTTTCTCCAGCGCCGTACCGCGGCCGTCGAAATGAGTCGACTTATGTGGAAGAGGTAGTGAAAGCTATTGCGGAGATTAAAGGGCTGGATTTTGAGGAGGTACGAGGGACGCTTGTTTCTAATGCGGTGAGCTTTTTTGGTCTAAAATAGACCAATATTGCACTCAAAACCCTCTCGTGGTAGTCTTTCATGACCAAAAGAGGCCGTAAACGCAAGCAAAACGGCCCAAAAAGGCAAAAATTTATCATTTCTTAAATTATTCTTAAACCGCGTAGGTTACATTATTCGCAGAAGTTCCATATGAAAGAGACATTACATAAAGAAACAGAGGGGGCAATAGAGGGCAAGATGCATGTTTACGAGGTGGGTTTTGTGCTTATGCCTAGCATGTCCGAGGAAAAAGTGGCCGAAAAAGCTTCTTTTATTCGCGGTATCATAGAGAAAGCTGGGGGAGAGGTCATCACCGAAGACTTCCCAAAGCTCATGCCGTTGGCCTATCCAATGGACAAAATGATCGACTCTGCTAAGCAAGTTTTTAAAGAAGCCTATTTCGGTTGGGTAAAGTTTGAAATGCCAGCAGTCGCTATCGCCGGTGTTGAAAAAGAGGTCTCTGTTATCCAAGAGGTTCTAAGATTTCTCATTGTAAAGACGCTTCGTGAAAATATTTTGTTTCCAGACAAAGTTGGTAAAACAGGCGAAAAAGCTCAAGGCGAAGAATCATCTGCAGAATCTATAGACAAAAGCATCGACGCATTAGTTATTGGCTAAATAATTTTTTCTATGTATTTCAACAAAGCAATAATCATTGGAAATCTCACTCGCGATCCAGAAGTAAAATCATTGCCATCAGCTATTCAGGTCGCTTCATTTAGCGTTGCCACAAATCGTGTTTGGAAAGACAAAAACGGCGCCAAGCAAGAATCTGTCGACTATCACAATGTCGTGGTTTTCGGTCGCCAAGCGGAAATCGTCGGTCAATATTTAAAGAAGGGAAGTTCTGCTTTGGTGGAGGGTCGCATGCAAACTCGAAGCTGGGACGCTCAAGACGGCACTAAAAAATACCGCACAGAAATCGTCGCTGATCGTATTCAGTTTGGTCCTCGTCGCGATAGTTCCGCTGGCTCTGGTAGCTCTGCAGGCGCTGGCTCTAAAGGCTCTAGTTCATCAGCTGGCGACAAAGGCGCCGCCGCCGTTGACACTCCGCCTATCGATACGATAGACTATCCTACCGAAGAAATTAATCCAGAAGATATCCCATTCTAAATTTCCGGCACTCAATAAACCATGAAAGCCTGTTTTTTTACCCAAAATAACATCAAATACGTCGACTACAAGGATGTCGATGTTCTTAAGAAGTTCCTCAATCCTCACGGTCGCATCATGCCTCGTAAGCGCACTGGCATCAGCTCAAAGTACCAGCGCCAGCTTTCTGTGGCTGTAAAGCGCGCTCGTTTTCTTGGTATGCTTCCTTTCGTTGTGAGATAGTTTGACTCTTCACTATTGTTTGCTAGCTAATTTGGTAGAATGGATGTATGGAAAAAGACAATAAAAAATACGCCTTAATATTTGGTGGTTTGCAAGTTTCTGACGAAGAACGCTTTAGAGTCGGTCAAGAGATCACAAAGCTTGGCGGACTTACTTTTAGCGAGATAAACAAAAGTAAAGATGGTTGGTTTACTAAATGTGATCAATTGGAGGGTATTATTGCTGGAAGTAAAAATCCTGAACCTACATCAGCTGAAATTGAAGATGAGATAAGACAAGCCATTATCTCTGCTTTTAATGTGCAAATCCAAGCTGTTCCTCAGGAGTCTCCTTTTAAATTCGAGTACGGTTTTGTGGGTGGTCAATAGGACAGACAATAGAAAAATCTATGGGCATACAAAACCAAGAGCTTAAAAAAAGACTAGGTAATGTAAGCCATAAAGATTGGATAAAATTTGCCCAAAGCAAAGGCTTATTGGTATTGAGTGGACATGGATCTCATTATGCCAACATAAGAAATCCAAATATTTCCGACCCCAAGGATCCTCGAGGACTGATTTCTACAGTTACAAAAAACTGTTTTAAAGAAGCGAATGAAGAGATTTTTAAACGGTTCCTAAAATTCGGGATAGCTGAAGATGAAATCTGGAAAGGTTTGGGGTTTCTTTAATACTCTAATTAACCTTATCCGTATATTCCTCCGTCTCAGTATTGATTCGTATAACTTGCCCAGCCTCAATAAACATTGGCACAAATAGGGTAGTGCCAGTTTCGAGCGTAACTTTTTTAGAACCGCCTTTTACGGTGTCGCCGCGAATGGCCGGGTCGGCTTCTGTCACTTTTAGCTCAACTTTGATTGGAATTTTGATGCCAATTATCTTTTCTTCAAACATAAGCGCCGGCACGACAGAATTTTGCTTCAAAAAGCGAATAGCGGGGCCTACTAAGCTATCAGCCAAGGCAAATCGTTGGCTTGGATTGCTCGCATCGCAAAACCAATTTTCATCTTTGTTTGTGTAGAGAAACTTTACATCTTTAGTAGAAAGATCAGCTTCTTCAACTTTGTCTGAAACATGGTAAGACACCTCGGTAACGCGACCAGTGATAAGGTTTCGCATCTTTACGGCGTTTACAGGCTTTCGCTGTTGCTTTCTAAAAACATGAGAGGTGAGAATCTCATTCGGCTGACCGTCGTGAATAATGTATTTTCTTTCTACAACCTCATTGTATTCGAGCATAGTTTGCCTATCCTAGCGCAACTATTTCGCTGAGGCAAGTCCGCGCCGGCGACAGCAGACATTTATTTTGCCACATCTAACTGTTTGCGGATGTCTTTTAGAATATCGTTTGCCACCTTGCTATTTTCGCGGAGAAATTGGCGGGTTGCATCGTAGCCACGGCCGAGCTTTATTTCGCCGAAAGAGTAAGAAGTACCGGATTTGCTGATGAGTCCCATTTTTTCGCCAAGAGCAATGATTTCGCCCTCCTTAGAAATGCCTTCGTTGTACATGAGATCAAATTCTGTCTGACGGAAAGGCGCCGCCACTTTGTTTTTTACAACCTTTGCTCGAATGCGTGAGCCCATAACTTCTTCACCTTTCTTAATCTGCGCGATGCGGCGAATGTCGATGCGCACAGAAGTATAGAATTTTAGAGCTTTACCGCCGGGAGTAGTTTCTGGATTGCCAAACATCACGCCAATCTGCATGCGGATTTGATTGATGAAAATGACGATCGTTTTAGATTTGGCAACGATGGCGGTGAGCTTGCGAAGGGCTTGAGACATAAGCCGAGCTTGTTTGCCCACGTGATGCGCACCCATATCACCCTCAATTTCATCTTTCGGTGTAAGAGCGGCCACAGAGTCGATAACGATTACATCGATTTTTCCTGAGCGCACCAAGCTTTCAGTAATTTCGAGGCCTTGCTCACCGGTGTCGGGCTGAGAGAGAAGTAAATCTTCGATTTTTACACCAAGCTTTTTGGCATATTCTGGGTCCATTGCGTGTTCGGCGTCGATATATGCGCAGATACCACCGAGCTTTTGAGCCTCGGCTACCACATGCAAAGCAAGGGTCGTCTTACCAGAAGATTCTGGACCGAAGATCTCGATGATTCTGCCGCGAGGCAAACCACCCACGCCAAGCGCCGCATCTAAGCCGATAGAGCCGGTAGATACAGCGTCTATGCCTACTCTTGGCCGGTCGCCAAGCTTCATAATAGAATCCTCGCCAAATTTTGTGCGGATTTGAGAAATTGCTTCATCTACACCCACGGAAGATTTCTTATCCTCTTTTGGTTCCTTTTTTTTCATATTGTATTTTATCGTGTTACCAATCCATCCAAACTTTCTTCGCGGATAATTTCTACCAAAATCTCTTTTTGTCGACCAAAACGATCTTGGCCGGAAACTTTAGCGACATTGTAGCCGGTCGTTAAAGTAATTTCTTCTTTAAAAATGCCGCTCTCGTCGACGGTGATCGGCCGGTCGTTCAGAGTGATTGAACTGATATTTTTTGTCCGGCCGCGCACTTCGAGTAGCGATTGTCGGGTGGTTGCGCCATTTGTGGGCTCGTCTACAAATATGACTGGCCCAGCAATAATATTCCTCGCTTCGTAAAGCGCATAGCCAGCTATCGCTACGCAAATTAGAGCGATGATACTTACCCTGACTTTTTCTATTTTACTTATCATGGATAAAGATTCTTTTAATTATATATCAAGATTCTTCGGCTCGTCTTCGCCCAAGGCTTCGTCGTCGCTGGCATTCTCGTCATCTTTTTCCGCCTCTACCCCTCCGCCACCCACGCCAGAACCCGCCCCGTCTCTTCCAGCTCCACTGCTCATGAGCACATCGCGGGGCTTTGCTCCCGAGCCACTGCTCACTACACCGCGCTCTTCAAGCATATCTATGAGTCGCGCGGCACGGGCATAGCCAATACGGAGCTTTCGTTGGAGGTATGAGGTGGATGCCTTACCAGCCTCGAGGACGATTTCTTTAGCTTCTTCATAAAGGCTGTCTTCGTCTGCACTACCATCATCGCCAATGTTGTCGGAAAACATTGCTCCGCGCTCGCCAGGAGCTTTGACGCCAGAAGTAATATCAATCTCCTGCATGTCGTCTTTATAATTTTCTTTTAGATAATCAACGACAGCTTTGACCTCTTTTTCTGTAATAAAGGCCGATTGGAGGCGCAAAGGGGTAGACATTTCGCTCGACACATAAAGCATATCGCCGGCACCGAGGAGCTTTTCTGCACCCGCAGAGTCGATAATCGTGCGCGAATCAATTTGCGACGCCACCTGAAGCGCCACGCGTGTAGGTACATTGGCTTTGATGAGGCCGGTGATGACATTGACCGACGGCCGCTGAGTAGAAAGCATAAGATGAATACCCACAGCGCGGCTCATCTGCGCGAGTCGTACGATACCCGCCTCAAGCTCTCTTGGGTACGAATGCATAATATCGGCGAGTTCGTCCAAGATGATGACGATATATGGCATCGTCTCCTTATCTTTTGTTTTATTTTTATGATACGAGTCTATATCGCGTACCTTTTCTGCTTCAAGAATGTTGTAGCGTCTTTCCATTTCTTTCGCCGCCCACTTAAGAGAAAGAATAGCTTTTTTCGGATCGGTAATGACGGGCGTGAGTAAATGCGGAATGCTGTTGTACAAAGTGAGCTCGACGCGTTTTGGGTCGATCATAATGAACTTAAGATTTTCCGGCGAATTGCGATAGAGGAGAGAAGTAATGAGGGCATGAATGGTGACCGATTTTCCAGAGCCAGTGGCACCAGCGATCAAAATATGAGGCATCTTGGCGAGGTTTGCATAATACGATCGGCCAGCCACGCTCTTTCCAAGAGCCACAAAGAGTGGCTTCTCTGATGTGCCAAATTCTTCGCTACCAAGCAATGTGCCGAGGCCCACCGTGGTCTTCACGCTATTTGGAATTTCAATACCCACGAGCGACTTACCAGGAATCGGCGCTTCGATGCGTATTGGATGAGCCGCAAGTGCCAACGCAAGATCATTATTGAGAGCAACAATTCTTGAAAGCTTCACACCTTCTGCTGGTTTCAATGCATAACGAGTAACAGACGGTCCGATAGAAATCTCGTCCATCTCCACATCAATGCCAAAGTTTTGAAGCGTCCTCTTAATGATGTTTGAATTGGCTTTGATGTCGCCCACACCCGGCTTACCATGATCGAGCTCAAGAAGCGAAAGTGGCGGTGGAATGTATGGCTTGTCGCTCGGCGAACGGAAAATCGCGCCGCTGAAAACATCCTGCTCTTCGCCGCGCACAATTTTATAATCGCCACCATCTGCCGGCCTTGTTTTCGCGGCGTTTTTTATTTCCTCACCACCAAAAATTTTCGGCTCTTTGGCCGGCCCATCTCTCATTGCCGCTAAAGCCGCCGCCGCTTTCATCGCATCTTCGTCGTCCTTATCGGGAGTTTTCTTTTTGAAAATTCCGAGAAACAATTTTCCAATCATCTGAATGTGCGCCGAAGTGTCGAACATTAAAAATGTAGAAATTACGAGCACGCCCACAAGGACCACAGCCGTTACCACCGACTCAAAAAGGCTCACTAGCGGCGTGGCGATGATACTTCCAAGTGCACCACCTCTTCCATCAAAAGAGAGTTCTATAAGACCAAGTCCGGCGCAGAAAAATATCACCGCACCAACGACCTGCCAAAGCGCGACATTGTTTTCTGTCCTTTTGAAAAACGCGAAACCAAGAGCGGCCAAAATTAGCGGAAATATGAAGTATCCTATGCCTCCTATATAAGACAAGCCTTTAAAAATTGCCTCGCCAATAGCTCCAGCTTTGTCTACCGCCGCGAGTATTAGGAGGACAGAAAGGACAAAGAAAACCACACCCAAAATGCCGCGCATCGTGTCCTTCTGAAGTGCGCCAAAAGACTCAGAAATGAATCCTGAAACAGATTTATTTTTCGGGCGTCTTCCCATACGAGCAATAATATCATAGGGGGAAGCACGATTTTCTCTCGCGCACAAAATCGCTTGCTTTTATTCACAAAAAGACATAAACTTTTTACTAAAGGCCAATCTAAAAGACCAAAAAAGACTAAAAAAAGACAAAAATTTTTTCTAAATTTCTATAAAAGACAATGCAAGAAAATTCAGACAAAAAGGACATTTCTATAAGAAAGGATAATGACCTTAATGCCAATTCCAGCCGTATAAATAAAGGTTATGAAGATTCCACCAGCATAATCAAAAAGACAGAGAAGATAGTGACCGCCATTTATTTAGTGTCCGGTCTGCTGCCAGAAAACGATCCTCTCAAGCTCTCGATCCGCTCCCAGTCTCTCCAGCTTTTGTCTTTTATAAGCTCAGTCTTCGACCCGAGTCTTAGCGGAAAAATAAAATCAATTGCCGAAACCACCGCGCTCAAAATCGACAATCTTTCATCACTTTTAAGCATCGCCTTTTTCACCGGATATATCTCGGAAATGAACCACAATATTATCAAAGGCGAACTCGAATGGTTTAAGGGCGAATTCAAAAATAAAAGTTTAAATTTTGTATCAAGTCTTGTTCTAACGGACGACTTTTTAATCTCAAAGACACCAACACTTATCGTGCCTCAGACCAATTTGCCACCCGCTCAATCGACTCAATCTAAAGGACATATTAAAGGACAGATTGGGGTACAAGTTAAAGGACAAGTCATATCTGGCCGAAAGCTTTCACGCAGAGAGTCTGTTTTGGCGGCTATATCAAAGCACGGCCAGCCAACCATAAAAGACATTTCTGTCAGTGTTCGCGATTGCAGTGAAAAAACAATTCAGCGTGAGCTTGTGTCGCTCATTGAAGAAGGCATCATAAAAAGAAGTGGCGAGCGTCGTTGGAGCACATATCATTTGGTCGGTTAATCATTTTTGCGCGCGTCGGCACGCGCGCCGCGACCCTTATCCACAATTTTTTCTTTGTGGCCATTGCCGGTTAGAGTATTATTAGCTCCATAGATAAAGTGTTTGCAGGAGAGACCTCCTGTGGTATACTCTATCTTTGCAGTTTGAGCTTGTGTAGAAATGCGAAGAAAATACACAGGCTATAGGAAAAAAGTGTAACAAGTAGGCCGATTTATCGTCTTATTTCTTAGGCTTTAAAAGGGCTTTTTGAAGCCCCAAAAACTGCCCGAACTTTGACAATTTAATATTAGAAAACAAGTCAAGTCTGATTTGTTTGCGAATTTATTCGCAAGAAGTTTTTTCAGAAACTCTTTTTTCCGTTTGTTTGCATCGCTCAAAATAAAAATGGGTCTTGCATTTCCGCAACTCTGCACGACCTTAAAATCTTTAGACTAAGCTCGGCATCTTGTGTCGATCGAAATATGAGGTGTCGGGATTTAGTTGTTCGGTGCGAAAAATCCGTGCGACAAAACGTGGTGTTTATATTATTAGAATTATCAGAAGTTTGGTGTGGTCCACACTTTAAAAATAACCGGCCCATATCAGACATACAAAGTTTATTTATGAATTTTACAAAATCAAAGACTGCAAAAATTGCGGTAGGAGTCATTGCTTTGGCTTTTGTATTCTCTTTCACTCCAGCGAAAGCTGCAACTGATGCAGAATACACAGCACTTCTTGCTCAATTCGCAGCATTACAGGCTCAATTCGCAGCATTATCAGGTGGTGGTTCAATGAGCACAGGATCAGCTCCTGTTGGTCCATTTACACTCGGTAGCTCTGGCGCAGGTGTTACATCTCTCCAGAACTTCCTTATCATGAAAGGTTTCAGCATTCCAGCAGGTGCAACTGGCTACTTCGGTGCCCAGACACAAGCTGCTCTCGCTGCATTCCAATCTGCTAACAGCATCACACCTGCAGTTGGTTACTACGGTCCTCTTACAGCCGCAAAAGTTGGCTCTATGATGGGCGGTGGTTCTATGCCTGGTCCTGGCGACGATGGTGATGACGACTCTATGACTGATAGCGGCGACCTAGAGGGTGGCGCTGGTTCAGTTGATACCTACGAATTAGTTTCTGGTATTAACAACGAAGAGGTTGGTGAAGACACAGAAGATGTAGAAGTCTTCGGTCTAGATATCGAAGCTGATGACGGTTCTGATATCGAACTCACCGCTGTCCGTCTTGATTTCGCTCAAGGTACAGCGGATAACGACAGCCTCGATGATTACTTCACTGAATTCGCAATCTGGCTTGATGGCGAGGAATTTGCTCGCATTGATGCAGATGAATTTGATGAAGATCAGGGTTGGGAGAAGACTATTAGCCTTGATAACGGCGCAATAATTCAAGCGGGCGAAACAGCCGAGCTTAGAGTTACAGCTTCAGGTGTCACAAACATTGATTCAAATGATGATACTGAGACTTGGACTCTCGATGCTGAAACAATTCGATTTGTCGATGCAGACGGAGCTTCTATCTCAGAAGATCCTGGAACAGGTACTCGAGCTTTCACGGTTGAGGTATTTGCTACAGCCGCTGACACCGAGTTTAAGATTACCGAGGGCGATGATTCAATCAACGACGCTCGTATAATTACTCTCGATGCCTCAAACGATACCGATAATGTAGAAATTCTTGCCTACGACATAGAGATTGAGGGTACAGCAGATGTTCATGTTGACGATCTTCCTGTAGGTGTTGTTATTACAGGAACAGCAGATCAAGTCGATGAATTGATCAGCAACCTAACTCTCTGGATGGATGGAGAAGAGGTTGGTAGCGCAGGTATTAGCGACTGTCTAGAGGGCACTGGTTGTTCAGGTCTTGGTTTGTACGAAACATTCCTCTTTGACGACATGGATCTCACACTGGAAGGTGGTGAGGAATATGAGTTTATTGTAAAGGCAGACTTCGAGCCAATTGATGGCGTGATTGTTGCCGCAGGCGACACTATTGCCGCAAGTACAACCGCTTCTCTCATTGAGATTTCTGCTTACTCAGATGTTGAAGATGAGAATGGCGACGAACTCGTTGCCGCTGATATAACTGGTACTGCTGGTTCTGATGCAAGTGCCGTTTATGTAAGCGGTATCGCAGTAGAATTTGTGAGTGCCGACGAAACTGTTCATATCGGTACACTAGCTACAGATGCCGACACTGCCGAGCTTGAAATCGTATTCGATATCACCGCTAATGGCGACGACGATGTCTGGGTTGAGGGCGACTTTGCTACTCAGGGTGCTGTCGCTGTAGTTTCGGTTGATGGTCAGTTCTGGGCAACCACTTCTGATTCAACAACCGGTACATCAACTTCAGGTAGTTATGCTCCGTCTGCGCCGACTCTTTCGGCTAGCGGAAGCACATCTGACGATGACACAGCTGCCGCAACTAGAGACTTCCACATTGATGCAGGCGAAACTCGAACATTCACATTCAATGTTACGATTCCTGCCGGTGGAGACAATGTTAATGCTGGTGCTAGAATCATGGGTATTAAGTGGGGTACTACTGACGCTGATGACAACATGAATAATCTTTACACCTTTAACCTCGGAGACCTTAGAACCGATACAGTTACTGGTTTGAGTATTCATTAATCAATTTCTTGTGATTTCTTGGCTGACCACGGTTAGTTGAGAGTTTAAGAAAAGGTTACAAAAAACCGCCTACGGGCGGTTTTTTGTTGTCTGAAAATCAAGGTGATTTTGTCCTAGGAAGCCGCAAAAATGTTGACTCAGTCGGCAAGATGTGAGAACATTGTGAACATTAAAGGCCAAAGACAATGGGTGGCTGGGGCAGAGCAAAAGCTCGGCTGAAGCCTTAATTAAATGCCTATCGAGGTCTATCCGTGAGTGGCGTTCTATCGTGTTTGCGCCCTCACAGCCTTTAAGGTCGTCTTTATCAATTCAATAAAACGAAGTAATATTGTGGCTCTTACAAAAGCTAAGAAAAAAGATGTGTTAGAAAAGCTCGGAGGAATCTTCAAAGATTCGCTCTCTGTTGTGTTTGTGAATTTTCGAGGTTTGACTGCGACTGACACAGCCAATGTTCGCAAAGCTTTGGCCGCTTCGGGTATTGGTTTTACTGTTGCGAAGAAAACTTTGATTCGCAGAGCGCTTTCAACCGACAAAGTCTCTGGCGAAGTGCCGGAGCTCGGTGGTGAACTTGCGATTGCCTACGGTGCGGATCAGATTGCCCCGGCGCGCGAAATTTTCTCATTCCAGAAAAAGTTTGAGAATAAAATTTCGATCCTTGGTGGCGTATTTGAGAAAGTGTTTGTTGATCAGCAAAAAATGCTCGCCATTGCTCTCATTCCTGATCGCAAGACTCTCGAGGCTCAGTTCGTCAACCTCATCAATTCTCCAATTCAGAGAATCGTTGTGGCTTTGAGCGAGATTGCTAAGAAACAGACGGTTTAAATTATTATCAAGGTTTATTAAATTATTCGAAATTACTATGGAAGGAAATGAAAACAATGCAGTGCAGGCAGAAGTGAAAGCCGAAATGGTTGAAACTCCGGCGAAGTTTAAGTCGGTTGTGGAGAGCATTGAGAAGATGTCAGTGCTCGATCTTCATGAGCTCGTGAAGTTCTTGGAAGGTAAATTTGGTGTTTCTGCGGCCGCTGTGGCTGCTGCTCCAGCTGGTGGCTCTGCTGCTCCAGCCGGCGAAGAGAAGTCTACATTTACTGTTGTCCTCAAGGACGCTGGTGCAAATAAGATTGCTGTCATTAAGGTTGCTAAAGAGGCTCTCGGTCTTGGCTTGAAAGAAGCTAAAGACTTGGTAGACGCCGCTCCTTCGACTCTTAAAGAGGGTGTGAAGAAGGAGGACGCAGAAGCGATGAAGAAGAAGATTGAGGAAGCAGGAGGCAAAGTTGAGCTCAAATAGGCAATAGTAAAACCCCCTTCAAAGTTACCGGCGTCGTTTTCTATTGAAAACACGCCTCACTCTCAGCCCGTCGGCTTCCGAGAGTAACTTTGAAGGGGGTTTTACTATTGCCCAAGTGGGCTTATGAACTTTTGCGGTATGGTACAATACTGCCATCAAAATAAGGAAAAACTGAACTAACTAAACATACCTAAATCATGGAAATCCTCGAGAAAGTCTTCGGCAGTGCGGCGAAAGTTAAGATAATGAGACTGTTTTTGTTTAATCCAGAGATGTGTCTCGACATTAGCTCCATAGCTTCGCGCGCGAAGGTTTCAAAAAAGGCCGCCAGAGCGGAGGTGCATAATCTAGAGGAAATATCTCTTGTGAAGCCGCGTGTTTTTTATAAAAATACGCCATCTGCGTCAAATAAAGACAAAAAGACAAAAGTGAAGGGCTGGGTTTTGGACACAAATTTTGCCCATCTCGTGCCGCTTCAAAATTTTCTTATTCTCGCGAGCGCGTTTCAACCTAAAGATATCATCAGAAAGATCAGTCGGGTGGGGAAGATAAAGCTCTTGGTGGTGGCCGGTGTATTTATTCAAGACAAAGAAAGTCGGGTGGATATGCTTGTAGTGGGGGACGGCATTCGAAAGGGTGCTCTGGAGACGATTGTGAAAAGTATTGAGGCGGAGCTCGGTAAGGAAATAGTCTATTCCGCCTTTGAAACAGCCGATTTTAAGTACCGTTTGAGTATGTTCGATAAGCTCATTAGAGACATTTTGGATTATCCCCACAAGAAGCTTATTGACAAGCTTGGTTTGGATGTGGAGTAGGAGTATAATTATCTAGGTAGACTTTAACAATTATTAGCAATTAATTTAAGCGTGTGCTTTATGGTGCACGCACAAAAGTATGACTACAGATGCGGTAACTTCATGGGGTGAGACACTCACAGCTTCTTTTCAAAATTTGTGGGTTGGTGTTTTAGGTTTTGTTCCAAACCTAATAATCGCGATTCTTATCGTTATTATCGGTTGGTTGATCGGTGCTTTGATCGGCAGAGTTGTTGCTCAAATCATTCGTTCACTTAAGGTTGACGAAGCGCTTCGAAAAGCTGGTGCGGAGGATGCATTGGCTCGCGGTGGCATTATGCTAAATGCTGGCAATTTCCTCGGTGGCCTCGTAAAGTGGTTTATCATCGTTGTGTTTTTGGTTGCCGCTTTCGATATTCTCAATCTTGATCAGGTCAACGCATTCCTAGAAGGCGTTGTTCTTGGATACTTGCCACGAGTTATTATCGCTGTTCTCATGCTCTTGGTCTCAGCTGTAATTGCTGATGTCATGCAGAGAGTCGTTGTTACCTCAGCTCGTGCGGCCGAAATTCGTTCCGCTCGATTTTTGGGTAGCGTTACAAAATGGTCAATTTGGATCTTCGGTATTCTTATTGCCCTCGAAACACTAAACATCGCTTCAACATTCATTCAGACAATTTTCACGGGTTTTGTTGTTGCTTTGTCTCTGGCTGTTGGTTTGGCTTTTGGCCTCGGTGGTCAGGAGACAGCCGCTCGCATTCTCGACAAGGTTCGTAGTGAGATTTCTCATAAGGAGTAGTTAACAAAACAAAAACCCTCTTCTAAGTTACCGGCGTCGTTTTCTACTGAAAACGCGCCTCACTCTCAGCCTCAGCGGCTTCCGAGAGTAACTTAGAAGAGGGTTTTTTGTTTTGTTAAAAAAGGTAGCTATTGACAAAAAGGCAATATTCTGCTATGTTTGAAGAGGGTATTTCTGGGGTTAAACAAGAACAATTAAAACACAGGAGAACTGGATCATGGCGAAATCAACAACGATTCGTCCCGTCGCAGACTGTGGTTGTGTATACCACGCAGAGCAAGGAATTCTCTGTCCTCATGACATCGCGCTTTCTGGTGGATCAAATGATCCGCGAGACGAGGTCGATCCTCGTGATCAGGCAGAGTTTGATGCGGATCTGGGGTTCTTTTTCGAACTTCTGTGGGGAAGTGTCGATACTGGGAAGATGACCCTGGGACAACTCGGAGAATACTTTCCGGATGAAGTCAGAAACCGCTCAAGAAAGCCCGAGTAAGGAAAGAGGCATTGTTCATCTCGCCGCCCACAGAAGCCGCTCGCTTCCACGGGCGGTTTTGTTTTGTCTAATTTTTTAAAAATTATCTAGGTCGGAAGAACAAGTGCTTTTGGAAGTAACTCTCGGAGGTCGCGTAGGCGACCGAGAGTGAGGCAAAATTCGAGCACGAATTTATGCCGTTTACTTCCAAAAGCACTTGTTCTGGAGGCCCATTTGACAGTTTTTAGCGGTCAGCTATACTGTACTCCACCAATGAGTATTCAATTAAGACCTGTAAACAAGCGGAAAAGATAACGCGTTCTAGTTTGCTGTTATCTTCGGCCGCGGTGAGCGGCTTTTTTGTTCTCAGGTGGTGTTACTGAAAGTTCCAAAAACGACAGAAAATCAAGTATTTTGACAACCAAATCCTGTCACACCAGACTTTTCTCATACTGAGGTCTTAGTCTGTTGGAGGCAGATGTGAATTGTGAAATAACAGAAGAAAAAGAATGTTCATGATTAATTTCATGCAACAGGATGTGTATATGTATTGTGGTTTTTACATTTCCTAATGGAAGTGTAAGGGCGTATGGTGGATGCCTAGACTCTAAGAGGCGATGAAGGACGTGGCATGGCTGCGATAAGCTCTGGTGAGGTGCCTAGCAACCGTTTAACCAGAGATTTCCGAATGGGGAAACCCTCAGACTGCGTGTCTGAACTCTGCAAATTATGCAGAGAGCGAACCCGGGGAAGTAAAACATTTCATTACCCGGAGGAAAAGAAAACAAATCGCGCAAGCGAAATATTTCCCTAGTAGCGGCGAGCGAAAAGGAATTAGCCCAAACCGATGCGCATAATGTGCGCCGTAAACTTTGCGACGCAAGTCAAAATTTTTATTGCGCCTATTATGTGCGCGGGGTTGTAAGGCAGCAACGTCATCTTTAATGATGAGAAAAGTTACAAAATACTTTATTAGCCGAATACGCTGGAAAGCGTGACCCAAGAGGGTAATGGTCCCGTAGGCGAAAATAAAATATCTTTTTTGTTGTTGTTCTTGAGTACTTCGAGACACGAATGGCTCGAAGGAATCTGCCGGAACTAACCGGTAAGGCTACATACTACTTAGAGATCGATAGTGAACTAGTACCGTGAGGGAAAGGTGAAAAGCAGGCCGATGAGGCCGGTGAAATAGACCTGAAACCATATGTCTACAAGGAGTCGAAGCGGTCGCAAGTCCGCGACGGCGTGCCTATTGAAGAATGAGCCAACGAGTTCATGTATGCTGCAAGGCTAAGTCCCGATAAAGGACGGAGTCGAAGGGAAACCGAGTGTGAATAGCGCGTAAGTAGCATATATGAGACCCGAAGCCAAAGTGAGCTTGCCATGAGCAGGGTGAACACCGCCGAAAGGCGGTGGGAGGCCCGAACCGATAAGCCGTGCAATACTTTCGGATGACTTGTGGTAAGAAGTGAAAAGCTAATCGAACTTGGTAATAGCTGGTTCTCTCCGAAATAGCTTTTGGGCTAGCGTCAAATGTTCCCGCGAGGGGTAGAGCACTGGAAGATATCGACAGGGCGAAAGCTCGCGACATCTATCAAACTCCGAATACTCGCGGCTAAAGTTTGGCAGTTAGACTCTGGGGGCTAAGCTCCAGTGGTCAAAAGGGAAACAGCCCGCATCTCAATTTAAGGTCCCTAAATTTACACTAAGTGCACGCGAGGTGGTGAGATTTCTTCGACACTGAGGATGTTGGCTTAGAAGCAGCCATCATTTAAAGAAAGCGTAACAGCTCACTCAGTCAGAGATCTCGCGCCGCAGATTAACGGGGCTCAAGTGTAGTACCGAAACTGAGGATTGTAATTGCCTTCGAGCAATTGCAGTGGTAGGAGAGTATTCGCATCAGCTGTGAAGCCGAAGGGGTGACCCACGGTGGAGCGTTGCGAAGTAAGAATGTTGGCACAAGTAACCGCAATACGGGTAAGAATCCCGTACGCCAAAACATCAAGGTTTCCTTGGCAATGTAGATCAGCCAAGGGTTAGTCGGTCCTAAGGAAATGGCGAACGCCGCATCCGATGGACACATGGTTAATATTCCATGACTTTTGCGAAGAGTGATGAAAGGACGGAGTGTAGTAAAGCACGCGCATTATTGGATTTGCGTCCGTGCCGTAAGAATGTACCGGAGGAAAATCCCCGGGCGGCCTTGAGTGGCGAATTCAAGCGGAGCGGAGACGCTCTGGTTTCGATCAGAGTTAATGTGCTCGAGCACGCTTCCAAGAAAATTTTCTAAACTTATCTTCGTGAAATCCGTACCGCAAACCGACACAGGTGATGAGCTCGAGTAGAGCAAGGCGAACGAGTGAGAGGTCCCCAAGGAACTCGGCAAAAAAGCAGCCGTAACTTCGGAATAAGGCTTGCCC
>CAYHIR010000010.1:0-31626 GCA_964356815.1 uncultured Candidatus Saccharibacteria bacterium
TTCGCGCCTCTTTGAGTGTCGTTTCAGCTTTTTCTTCAGCTTCTTTGATTATTTTTTTGCCGTCTTCTCTCGCCTCAAGCATCATCTGCTTGATCTGGAGCTCCATTGAGCCCTTTTTTCCGAGAGAAACGATCCAGCGCAGGAAGTAACCAAAGGCCACACCAACGAGCGACGCGAAGCCCGCAAAGGCTAACGCTAATTTAATCGACATGTGTTTGGTGCAACCCCGCTTTTAGTTTTTTCAGTGTAACGGGGGATCGGCGGTCATTTTCAGTCAGTCGGTATAAAAACGAAAAACGAAATCACAAAATTACGGAATAATATTTGTTTCGAAAATTTAAAACCGCCGTAATAGTACAAAATCCTCGAACATTTGTAAAGCTCACGACTTTATTCAAAATTAATTTCTTCTTGATACGCTTTTGCTATTGTTTTTACCATGATATACAATGCGATTGTGAATAAAAAAGATATTAAAAAATTCGAAAAAATTGCTATCGAAAGCGAGAAACACGCTCGTTTGGCAATAAAAAAAAGCGACCAACTCCACGCTATTTTAAGTTTGTTTGAATACAAATCAGGTAAAAAACAAGAACATCTTTCCATCGACAGTCTGTTTAAAAAATTAAAAATCTCATAGATTTATATAGATTTAGATAAGAAAAAAAGCCAGACCGCGGGGTCTGGCTTTGAAGGCTATTCTTGAATTTGCTCGATCTCCGGACGGATTTTTTCCAGGAAATCGTCAATGGTTGCTTCGCAGATGTTTCCATCGACATCGATTCTCACTCCTCCGGACATGTACATTTCTGGGTAGTGAAATGCAACCAACATTTTTCCACCCCACATGTCAGATTCATTGCATACGAAAACAATTTGGTCATGCGTGTAGTAAAGGTTTCCTGGGATTAGTTTTTTAGTAGACGGCCATGGTTTGACGAACGAGACAGCCTTCTCTGAACTAGCGGAAAACCGATCTTGAAACGGAGGCACTTTCGCGATAAACATCAGAATTACCACGAGCGCTTCAAGAAAGATAACGCTGGCGACGGTACGCGCAACAACGAGCCATATGACTGACCGATTGGTTCCCATTATGCTCACCTCCTGTATTTTATGGGGTTGATGAACGATCTTACTTTCAACAGCTAAGACAGACACACTGCTCAGCTAACCTGATTCCGCTTTGTACGTTAGCACTTTTAAATAATCTTGTCAATAATGCCGTATTTCTTCGACTCTTCTGCCGTCATGAAATAATCGCGGTCTACATCCTTCTCGATTTGCGTCAAAGGTTTGCCGGTGATGTCTGCGAGGATTTTGTTGAGGCGTTCGCGGGTTTTGATAATTTGTTTGGCAGTAATTTCGATGTCTGAAGCACGGCCTTCAGCGCCGCCCCATGGCTGATGGATCATAATTTCTGAATTTGGTAGGGCATAGCGTTTGCCTTTTTTACCACTTGCGAGCACGATCGCGCCGCCCGAAGCCGCAATGCCGACACACACTGTAGAGACGTCGTTTTTAATATGATTCATCGTGTCGACAATTGCCATAGTAGAAGTGACAGAGCCGCCGGGCGAATTTATGTAAAGCGAAATATCTTTTTTCGGATCTTCCGACTGCAAGAAAAGGAGCTGGGCAATGATGACATTGGCCATAGTGTCGTCTATTGGGCCGCCGAGGAAAATGACGTTGTCTTTGAGCAAACGTGAATAAATATCGTACGCTCGCTCGCCAAACTGACTTTTGTCTATAACCATTGGTATTAGCATGTGCGGCATTATAGCAGAAGTCTTTTTATTGGCAAAAATTTGCTAGAAGTGTAGGAAAGAAAAAACGCCGCGACCCACGGGGTGCGCGGCGGGGATGGAGAGAGAACATGGGCGTGTTCGTCACGCACTCCGAGGTGTTGAGATCATCCTCATTCGCTCGAAGACTTTTTCTTGGATATTTCCGCGCTGGCTTTCCCAATTACCAGGAAGAGAGCTGAACACATTTCTCATGATTTTATCGATGTCCTCCTTGCCAATGGTCGTTAGCTCGGCAAGCCTTCGAGCGGCGATGGTTATTCGTTGATCCATCGTAACTTCAGACCCGAGAACGCCATCGTTTTTGCCGGCTGCCTTCTGGTTCCCGTGTGTCGTTGTTGTCATCCTACCCTCCTCATTTTTGTGGTTAGTCGGGCAATCCAAAATCCACCCCAATACTCCCACACTAGCTTATTTTGTCAAGTTATTCGTAATATCCCAATAGCTTGGAATCACCTGAGGAATTAGGATGATTTCCATGCCATACACAACAAACCCTCACATGCCACGGATTAGGAGAGAAGCTGCAACCCTTGTATACAAAGGCTGGAGCACCAGAAAGGTCGCCCGACACTTTGGTTTCAGCCAAAGTGTCATCGTGAAGTGGTTCAAAAAATCAAAAAGATACGGATACCACTCAATACCGACACAATCGTCCAGACCAAAACATCACCCGAAAGAATTGAAGTCGAGTGTAGTTAAAAAAATTATCGCACTTCGATTGAAGACTAGGCGCACCAGCGAAGTGGTGCATCGAACTCTTCTGAATCAGGGAGTGCATGTGTCATTGAACTCTGTCCGTAGAACAATCGATCGACATGGACTCATGAAGAAACGGAGTCAGTGGAAACGGTTCCACCCTCATGTGGATCGCCCGATTCCCCTGAAAGCTGGCAATTTGGTGCAGTTGGACACTATTCACCGGATGATTGATGAAAAGAAGCGATTGTATGTATTCGTGGCTTTGGATGTGTATTCGAGGTGGGTGTATGCGTGGGCGAGTGAAAAAATGAACGGGGCAATCTCACTTCGCTTCATTCATGAAGCACAAAGTCACGCACCATTTAAATTCAAAATGTTGCAAAGTGATCATGGACCGGAGTTTGGGAGATGGTTTGTGTCGCAGGTGCAAAAAAGTCATCGCTACACGAGAATCGGAAAGCCGAACGACAACGCCCATATCGAAAGGTTCAATCGGACACTCCAAGAAGAATGTCTGGACAAAGTATCAAACGATGTAGTAGAGATCAATTGTGCTTTGAGAAAATATTTGAGATATTACAACTACCGACGGTTGCATCTGGGAATTTCGCTTCAAGTCCCGATGCAATTAATTACAAAGCGATTCCAAGCTATTGGTTAGATTACGGTTATTGCATACTAGGCGTACTAGATTCCATGAAAATCCACCGCTTCTTCGTAGAAAAAGATTTGGCGCATTTGCCCCAAAAAGGTGAAGTAGAAATTGCCGATTCCAACCTCGCGCATCAACTTCGGCATGTTTTGCGTTTTCAGGTCGGACACATGCTCGTTTTGCTAGACAATTCCGGCTATGAATTTCATGCACATATTATAGAGCTCACAAATCGCTCGGTGGTTTTTGAAATAGACTCAGTGAAAGACAAAAAATCGACGCACGATGCAAAGCTCCGCATTTTTATGTCACTTTCCAAGCGCCCATCTTTTGAAATGGTTTTGGAAAAGGGGACAGAGCTTGGCGTTGATATTTTTACACCCGTTCTTTCAGAGCGAAGCGAAAAAAAATCGCTCAATATAGAGCGGTCGGAGCGCATCGTGCGCGAAGCCGCTGAGCAATGCGAACGAGCCACTTTGCCTAAAATTACTGAGGCCATGACATTTGAAGAAATGCTCGCGAATTTCGCCAAGGAGAAAAATTTTTTCGTTCTGCACCCGAGCGGCGAGCAATTTGATTTAAATAAAATTTTGACGCTACAAAAAGGCGGCCCAGTTTCTTTCTGCATCGGCCCGGAAGGCGGCTGGTCGCCAAAAGAAATCGAGGCTTTTAAAAATGGGGGAGTGTCGATTTATTCTTTGGGTGGAAAAAGCGGAAATATTTTGCGCGCCGAAACAGCCGCTATTGCTTGCGCGTCTCTCGTTCTACTTGGTCGCACGGCTTAGATTGCGTGCGTGTCTTAGCTCGCCTGTTTTTCTAAAAAGTCGAAAACGGCTTCGTTTTTCAAAATGTGTTCGATGTATTGGCGAGCTTGGAAGCGATCGGCATCTTTGTGTTCAGCGACAATATGATCAACTTCTTTTTTCACGCGCTCCTCGTCCGGAGTGATATTTTCCGCGCGAGCAATGTGGGCGAGTATTAGCTCAGTGCGAGCTTTTTTCAGAGCGCTTGGGCGCCATTCGGTTTTTATTTCGTCTAAAGTTTTTTTGACACTGGATAAATATTTTTCGAGCGACATGCCAGAGCCCACCACATCGTGTTCAAAACGCTTTATCATTGATTCAAGCTCTGCTTCCACAAAAAAATCTGGCACCTCCATTTTGGCGATTGTTATCAGATGTTCAGCAATTTTCGCTCGGCGAATATCGCGAGTAACTCTCTTTTTTTCCGCCGTCAAGCTTTGAGCGACGCGTTTTCTAAATTCGGCCACATCTTTACAATTTCCAACCCTAGCTACAAATTCGTCGTTAACTTCTGGGAGGGTGGCGGTTCCATCGGCATCAGCATCGGCTTTCTGTATTTCTTTTATGGCTTTTTCAATTTCGTCTTCGGTAACTGGGTCTCCGTCTTTGCCGATTTTTAGATCGGGCATTTTTTTATAATCACCAAGCACAATTTCTGGCATTGTCGCCGTGCGAGCGCGAAAGCCGAGGGGGTTGCCGCGAGCGAGCTTAGTGATGGCGATGGTCGGTGTGCCTATAGCTCTCACACCGCTCTCCGCTACGATCTCTGGGTAAACTTCATCCAAAGCTTTGCGTGCCGCTTTCTCCAAAATATTGATTTCGCCAAAATTGCTCAAGATGACATTTTCTGGTGCTTTTCCCGCGCGAAAACCAGCGATTTCTGCTGTTTGAGAAAGATTTTTCAGAGTCTCTTTAAACAGACGCTCCAAAACATCGGCGTTTATCTCCGCGTCTATTTCAAATTCCGATCGCTCCAATTTTTTGGTCGCGATAACAGTAAACTTCTTTTCCGCCTCTTTCATTTTTGTCATTCCGCGTATTCTACTAAAAATTTGGCAGGGTGGATACTAATTGATACTAGAAGATGTCTCCTCCAATTTCTTCTATCGAATTGTCTTTCAAGCCATCAAGCTCCATCTGGATATTCTGCTCTTCACTCAGAGTGTTTTGTTCGGCATTCTGTTTTTGCTGAGCATTTTCTTCGGCGGCTCGATCGGCACCACTGTCTGTATTCACTGTTTTGTAGAAATAGTAAATGCCACCGATGAGGATTATGCCAATGATTACTATCAGGCCGATTATTGGACCGAGACCACCGCTATCTTTTTTTGTCTCCGGCGCCTTGTATTCCGGCACGATCGGATTTATTGGGTTAAACTGTTGCCCCTGTGGCCCCGCGTTTTGATTGTCCATATTTTGAGGAGTTAATTTTATACTAATTGCACATTTCTAATTGCACTAATAGTATCACAGCTCACAACTCTCTACAGACTTGAATCAACAGATTGGTTGGTGTTTTGTGTGTTGTCGGTATCGCCGCCTCGAGCCTCTTGCTCTTCTTGAAGTTTAGCTTTTAGAAGTGACCACGCTTGATCTATGTTACCTTTTGCTGTTATAAGGCTGGCTTTGGCAGTGTTTATATTGGCAATAGTTTTGGCAAAATATTTCTTGGAATTTTCGCTTGAGTTGATGCTCGAATTGATCGCAGAGCTCCCTCCGAAACTTTCCGGCTTAATGTCTCTGTATGTTTGCAATTCTAATTTGAAAGCAGTTTGAGCATCGGCAATGGCAGTAGAAACTCTTTTAAGATTTGCTTGAGCCTGGAGAATGTAATTAGTCTCAGCGGTGATGTTTGTGCCGTTAGCCGCCATTTTTTTAGCCTGTGCTTCCACTCTGTCGGCTAGGCCGGAGAGCTTTTTGTGAGTTTCTGTAAGCTGGCGAAATGTTTGGTCAAAACGAGACCCGATTGCAGTATCAGAGAAGTCTGTAATTGGTTGCTTAATAGGATCTTTTTCTGGCACTTTTGTTATTGGAGGAGTTGGGCGGATTGGTTTTATTGGTTTTACGCCGCCATCGATTGGCGCAACACTTGCTCCTCGGCTAAATGAGAAAAAAACTTTTTGTTTGCTGTCGTCTAACGCAATGAGATTCAATACTCTTGGACTTGTCCAATTGTTCCCAAGGATGGTTTGTGCGGACTTAAAAAAGCCTAAATATTTATCTGTGCGAGCTTTAGCCTCAGTACATTCTGTGCTCTGACAAATTACGCAAGGTTTTTCAGTAGCGGTGACATTTGAAAATGAGATCTGTCCAGTTCTTTCATCTGTTGTTGTTTTACCAAGCTGCCATGTTCCAGAGATGTAATTGCAGGTGCCGACGAGTTCGAATTTTCCTGTGTTCGAAAGACTCAAAACCATGTTACCCACGGCAATTTTTTCTACATTGTTGTTAGGGGTGTTTAGTTCGACAGAATCCAAATTCCATCGGCCGAAAATGCCAGTCTGAGTTTCTTTTGTGCCAGCGAAAGGTCCAGTAGTGTTTTCGGTCGGACCATTAGTCATTCCGTAGTCATACTTCACGCTTTGAGTTTTTGGATAAGAGAGTGCATCGTTTGTGGTTGGGATAGAGACATTGTCTGGTGCTGGAGCGAAATTATTTACATTATTTACAGTGTTGTTTTTGAACCAACGATTTGTAAAGTTTTTCCAAAAAGTCGGCCGCACTGATGAGTCGGTTTTTACACCCATGTTTACATTTACCGAAGCGTCGTTGATGTCGTTGGCGTCGTTTGTCTGTGCAGATGCGCTCAATACGCCAAATACGCTCTGGATGCTAAAAACAACTCCGAAAACTAAGACAAGAGCTATGGCAAAAAAACTTAAACGATTAATGTTGCTCATATTTTTTTGTTTGGTTATTTTTTTAATTATTAAGCTCTAAAAATTATCAATGTAAGATCGCTTTTATTATAGCGCAGGTGTCGTTTCGACTTCTGTCCAGTCTGACAAAAGCATGGTGATATCGGCGAAGTTTACGGAGCCGTCTGAATTGACATCGGCTCTGCACTCAGCATTTTCTTCGCTCGGGCAAGATAGCCAGTCGTTTAGAAGCATTTTCAAATCAGCATGACCAACGACATCGTCCCAATTTATATCGGAGCGCATTCTAGGAGACCAATTTGCCAAAAGCATAGTGATGTCGGCAAAATTTACCACACCGTTTAGATCGGCGTCACCCATGCAGAAATCTGCAACACCTGATTTATCTGGACATAGACCCCATGAAGATTGAACGAGCTGCACATCGAGATTGCCAGTTCTGTTGTCGCCGTTAAAATCGAGTCTGCTTGTAACAACAACCTCAGGTTCTTCAGCTGATGGAGTGGCTGTAGTAGAATTTGTGTTTGCAGAGATTCTGCCACTTCTCGAACTAGATTTTTTGTCTTCTACTTTGATCTCTACTATAGGGTGGGTAACTATCTCCTCAGGCGCCAAGTCTAAGGTAGCATCTTTTATCGATGGATTTTTGTTTGTAACTTCTTCTACCACCGGCTCTTCTATAGGAGTTTCAACAACTGGCTCTGTAACGGACTCTTCCGCAACATATTTGTATGAGCCGATTTCATTAAAAGCTTCGATTGCGTCTGTTGATACAGCAAGGGCGCTGTTGGAAATTGCAATGGCCGCTACTATCGTAAACATGGCTAGGAATATGGCTGTTTTTTTCATTACAATAAATTTTAACTACTAATAAACAAATGCTAAGTTACCTCTTGTAAGTTCGAACCCTATCATAAAGACGGGTTTTTGTCCAGTTTATTACAGTTTTTTAGCAAAGCCGATCGGCAAAATTATTTATCGAACTCTTTTTTGTATGCCTCGATTCCTTTAGCGAATGCCGCCATGGCCGCCTCGCGACCTTCAAAACCGGTCACCTCGACGACTTTTTTCTGAAGATTTTTGTAGGTTGAATAAAAATGCTCGATTTCGCGGAGAGTGTGTTTGTTTATATCTGCCAAATCTTTCACATCATCCCAGCGTGGATCTTTTTCTGGTACAGCAATAATTTTTGAGTCGGATTCGCCGCTGTCTATCATGCCCATAATGGCCACTGGTCGCACGCGTACCAAAGTGCCCGGCAAAAGCGGGTATGTGGTGAGAACGATCACATCTAATGGATCGTTGTCTTCCCAAAGTGTTTGTGGGACGAAGCCGTAGTCGAAAGGGAAGTCTTGAGCAGTGTGGAGGGTACGGTCGAGAGCAATAAGACCAGTTTTTTTGTCGATCTCGTATTTATTTTTTGAGCCCTTGCCGATTTCAATAATAGTATTGATGCTTTCGGCTGTGCCCGGATCAATGTCGTGCCATAAGTTCATGTTTTTGTTTGGATTATTTTTAGATTTCGCGGCGATTATTTCACATCCTCTATTTTTGCTTCGTCAGCTTTCACAGCTTCAGCGCTTGTGCCCTCGGCACTTTCAATAATAGTATCACCAGATTGGATGTCGATTCTCCAGCCTGTGAGCTTGGCGGCGAGGCGCACATTTTGGCCACCTTTGCCGATAGCGAGAGATTGCTGGTCGCCCGAAACCTTTACAACTGCTTTTTTCTCGGTCGCGTCTAAATCGACAGAAATAACTTTTGCTGGAGAAAGAGCGTCTTCGATATATTTTTTATCGTCAGCAGACCACTCAATGATATCGATTTTTTCGCCACCGAGTTCGCTCATAACGGTAGTAACGCGCACACCTCTTTGGCCAACCATAGAGCCAACAGGATCGATATGGCTATCGCTTGAGGCAACGGCGATTTTGCTTCGAGAGCCAGCTTCGCGAGCAATGCCTTTTACAGACACTGTACCACCAGCGATTTCTGGCACCTCTAATTCAAAAAGTTTTGCCAAAAATTGTGGATGAGAACGAGAGAGACGAAGGAAAATACCACGCGGGCTTTCTTCGACGCGATAAAGATACGCACGAATGCGTTCTCCTTGGCCAAAACGTTCGCCGGGAATTTGATCTTCATATGAGAACATGCCCGTCGCGCGGCCCATGTCGACAAAAATATTGCCGCGTTCCATTCTTTGCACTGTGCCTGTGACGATATTGCCTTCTTGGGCGCCGTATTCTTTGAGCACAGCCGTCTTTTCAGCTTCGCGAATTTTTTGGATGATGACCTGCTTGGCGGTTTGAGAAGCGATGCGGCCGTAGTCTTCTCTACCTTCGAGAGGGAAGATGATTTCGTCGCCGAGCTTGGCATCTTTTTTTATAAGACGAGCATCAGAAAGGAGAATGTGGCGCTCGTTATTGAAAATATCTTTTTCAATTTCTTCGCCAGCTTCGTTTTTGAAAGTTTGTTCTTCTGTTTCGTCGTTTGGATCAAACACAACTGTTGATTCATCAACAACAATTTTGGCCTGCACAAATTCGGCTTTGCCGCTGTTTAAATCAAACTTAGCTCGAATAACTTGGGCTTTTTGGCCGTATTCTTTTTTGTATGCTGTGGCGAGAGCCATTTCTACGGCCTCAAGAACCTTTTCTCGGGGAATACCGCGCTCTTGCTCAAGCTGTAATAGCACTGAATTTATAACTTTTAGGTCTAACATGTTTTTATTTTACTTTATTTGCGCCGATTTTCTAAAAAAATTAGCCCGCCGGTGGGCGAACTGCGGGAACTTAAGCACATTGATAACTTCTGTATTGTAGCAAGGTGGTTTGTAGTTGTCAACAGGTTGACAATTAAATTATTTAGGTATAAGCTAGCAGAGTGTCTGTGGGCGAAAGCCTTGTTCGGTACAGAGATTAATCTCGAAACTGAAGATCAGACACACTAAAACACACCACTCGATGGTGTTTTTTAGTGCTTCATAATGCTCCAAAATAATTGAATAAAGTTAAAGAAATCATAAAGAAAATATTGAAAACTTGTCCCCAAAAATTTCGCGCTAGCAAGCCATGGTTTTTATCGCGTGATATAATTTTTGAATGAGATTTTCTTCTAAGCTTAGTTTGAGCATTGTTTTTTTGGTCGTCTTGATGACATTTGCCTCACTTACGAATTTCGGTGCCTCTATCGAAGAAGCGCACGGAAAGGGTTGGCGAGATTGGTGGCCGTTCAACGGACGCAACGACGACAACAATAACCGTGGCAACAATGATAACCAAAATCGACCCGGCAGAGATCCGAGGATTGATGTGGATGATGGGGGCATAAATGCAAATCTACTCCCTCCTGACGGTTGCGGTTTTGTCGCCGACGCTCCGCCAGATCGCCAGCTTTGTGGCTTTGCTTGGGGATCTACGCCAGAAGGTGGGGTGGGCTGGCTGAGTTTTAATTCTAGGGATTGTGATTCTGACGGCGATGGTGACGCGGGACCAAATGCCCCACCTGGCTGTCCTGCCGCCGAAACACCATTAAAAAGATACGGAGTTTACGCTCAAAATCCAGTAGACGGTAATGATGTAGCTTTAAACCCGAATGGTTCTGGTTTCTATCCAGTTCCTTCATCTGGTTCCTACTCAAAGCTTGTTGGTTGTGCTTGGAGTCCGAATATTGGTTGGGTAAAGTTTGGTGGTTTTGCATCATCTACTCAGCATTACACTAACGGCGGAAATTCAAATATTAATTACGCCAAAATTCAAGGTATTTTTGTAAATGAAAGATATGGTGCCGCCTGCACCTCTTCGTTATTACTTGGTCCTCCCGCCCCACGCTGGCCAGTAAATGGAGGCAACTGTGGTAATGCAAGAATTGTACATTATTCTCTCACATCTCCCTCACCTTCTTGCACCGTCGCTTCGCCGTGTACTGATTTAACATCAGGTCGTCTGCGTGGCTGGGCTCGAGCTTGTGCTGGCACTGAGGGTGGACAATGTTCCGATGTTAACGAAAACGCCTCTAGTACAGCATCTGGTGGTTGGGATGGTTGGGTTGCGCTTGATGGTTATGCTCAAAACACTGATCCCGGTTTTCCGCTGGACTCTAGTACAAACCAAGGAGGATTCAGTGCATCCAATGCTCGTGTGAGTGGCAGTGTGTTTAATGGCTATTCTTGGGGTGGCGATATCTTGGGCTGGATGAAGTGGGGACCAACAGGTAGTTCTGATAATTGGGCTAATGGCGTCCATTTTTGTAACATTACCCCCTTTGATTTTAATATTGCTACTTCTAACCAAACCTCTAACCCTGTTTCTTTTTCTCATCCAGCGGGCGACTTTCCAGGAAGTACCGAATCCAACATAGTAACAACGACAAAACCCGCAACTATCACTGTCACTAAAATCGGTGGGCAAGACCAGGCCGTATCTTTAGTTTATTTGCCGGTACCATCAACATCGACTACGAGGACAATACCCCAACCTTCGGAAGGCACGATAACCATAACTCCAAACTTTCTATCATCTTGTCCAAGCTTTCCATGTCTTCCAAAGTCTATTAGTGTCGCAGTATCATCTAATGTGCCTGAAGATACTTATGAGTTTGCTGTCAAGGGTTTTACAAGTAATGAACTTGTTCATTATGGTACCACCACCATTAGTGTTGAGGGTCCTGTGAATCCACCCCCCCCAAGCGATTTAGTATTAAATTGCCCACCTGGAGATGTAGAGGCGTTTGTAAATAGACCGGCAATTTTTGATGTTGGTGTGGAGGTTGCAGTTCCCGCGGTATCTACTCCGTTTGAAGCCAATGTAGATAATCTGGGTGATGAAAGCGATTGGTATGGAGCGGGTTCTAACAACCCGGTTTCGCTGAGTAAAACTTTTACGACTATTGGCACAAGAACAATTAACATTGGAGTTAGAGAGGGCTCTGTGGTTGCTCCTCTTACTGAGCGTAGAGATGGCAATTGTCCTGTTACTTTTAAAATCAGTGTCGAACCAGATATAATCGAAAGATAAAAAAAGAAGATATTCCGTATATTTGTCTAGTATACATTGACAAAAATAGCCATATTTGATAACACATGATTTATGTATATAGAAAGATTACTCGAAAATGTTCTGAAAAAAGCCCTTTTTAAGGGCAAGGTACTTATCATTTACGGCCCTCGTCAAGCGGGTAAGACCACTTTGGTAAAGCATATAGTTCGGGAGTTTGGCGATACCGTTCGCTATATTGATTGTGAGCTACTTTCAAATAATGAAATTCTTACCCGTAGAAACACCGAAGAAATTTTTTCTCTTGTTGTGGGGTACAAAATAGTTGTCTTTGATGAAGCTCAAACCGTTATGGGCATAGGTTCAGTATTAAAAAGTCTTTTTGATCATCATCCAGAAGTGCAATACATAGCCACTGGATCATCGTCGTTTGATTTGGCAAATGAAGTATCCGAACCACTTACAGGAAGATCTAGGGAATATGTATTATACCCACTTGGACTTACAGAGTTGGCCAACCGCCAATTTGATGCAGAACAAATGCTTGGTGAACTGATGCGTTTTGGCGGATATCCTGGAATACGAGAACAAACAGAAGAAAACAAAAAGAGAGATCTAAATACTCTAGTATCTCAATATTTGTACAAAAATGTACTCTCTATTGATGGACTTAGAAAACCAGAGCTAGTCGTTTCACTTCTAAAGCTTCTTGCATTTCAGATAGGTAATGAGGTCTCGTATCGCGAACTATCCGTTACGCTTGGAGCCAGCATTGCCACCATCCAAAAATATATTGGTTTACTTGAAAAGAATTATGTTATTGTCCGTCTTGGTTCGTATGCCAAAAATAGTCGTCAGGAAGTAGTCAAATCAAAAAAGATATATTTTGTCGACCTCGGACTTCGCAACGCACTCATAGATAATTTTTCACCGATACAGATTACAGCGCGAGGAGATGTCGGAGCACTGTTTGAAAACTGCATGATAATTGAGCGATTAAAGCACATTGTGCATAGTGGTTTTATTCCACCGGAGCAATATTTCTGGAGAACTGTTGATCAGAAAGAGATAGATTATCTTGAATTAAAAGGAGACAAAATTAAAGCTTTTGAATTTAAATGGGGGAACGAAATAACTAAAACACCAGCGGTTTTTAAGAGAAATTATCCAGACGCAGATTTCGAAACGATTGATAGAAAAAAGGCTCATGGTTTTTTAACCTCATAAACTCTCCTTATCCCCAAAAAACCATCAGCTCTCAGCTCCATTTTTTCTCCGCGTGATACAATTTAATAATGAGATTTTCTTCTAAGTTAGCTTTGGCTACTGTTTTTTTCTTTTTGCTAGCGGTAACGACGACATTTATAAATATCGGCGACACAAATCCAGCCAAAGAAGTTTCTGGGCAGACGGGCGGCGGTGCAGTTTCGATTCCTATTTGTGGTTTTGCTTGGGGTGCGACAGATGAGGGTTCAGACACTGGCGCCGGCTGGCTGAGTTTCAATTCAAAAGATTGTGATGCCAATGCCGACGGCACAATAGACAATTCTCTTTGCGGCTCCGGTTCTATTTCAAATTATGGTGTCGTTGCCACAAACGCATCGGGCAATTTTCGCCTAGAAGGCAATGCGTGGAGCCCGAATATCGGCTGGGTGAGATTTGGTGGTTTGGTCGCTGGCAGTTTTCCATCACCGGCAAATAATGCCGCCGCTGGCACACTTGCTGTGTGGAATGGCAATGCAGAAATAGTCCAGACAGACAATTCTGCGCCATCAGACGTGACACTCATGGAAGATTTGAAGCTCCGCGGTTGGACGCGCGCTTGTGGCGGCACTATTGGTCCTGTCACCAATCCTTCTGTGGGAGATTGCACTGGTGCCGACCGCGCCGACTGGCAGGGTTTTATAAGCCTGGGCAACCATGGTTGGGCAGGACAGAATGCCGCGGTGCCCACTCATCAGATTTCTATTAGTGACGGAGTTTTCTCAGGCTATTCTTGGGATCCTTATGTGACGGGCTGGATGAATTGGGGCGGCAACGGCGGCAATGTGCGTTTCTGCAATGTAAACTTGCCAGATTTCGCTATCGATGCCACTCCTTCTATCATTGTCACACCTCCGGATACAGCGATTGTAAATAAGGTTGTTGTAGTAAAAATAACCACTCCATCAGGCGCACAATGGCCCGCGGGTGGAGTTTCTTTGGGTGTTGCCAATCCTTCTGGAGTCAGCTCAAGTTTTAATGGTTCAACATCGGCTTTGTGCGCAAGCTCACCGTGCTCTGTAAATCTAACTGTCAATTCCGCTGGTTTTCCTGTCGATTCTTTACCCCCTCCAATTATTATTACTGGCACAGCCGCTGGTCCAGGTGGCAACTTTACACATCAAGCTACGGTCACTATTAATGTGGATGTTGTGGCCGGAAGCTTGAGCGTGCAGTGTCCGATGCCTGTATCGCACGATCCATTAGTATCAGCAATTTATTATGTAAATCGGCCAGTAGTTTGGCAGGTCAATGCTTCTGGCGAAGGTGGGTATACTCTAATCGGCGGGCTGTTCTTCACTCCTTCATATGATGGCGTAGCTGGGGCAGAGCAACCAAGCGGCACATTTACCCGATCGTACTCAACACTTGGCCGAAAATCTTTCTCTGCTTCAGTGAGAGACGAAAATATACCGCCAGCCGAAGGCGAGTGTGGGCCGGTGGAAATTGTAATCGGTGTTGACCCGCGTATAATTGAATTATAAAAAATAAAAATATGGATCCAATCCAAAATCAAAATTTTAATCAAAACCTTGGCCAGAACATGGGCCAGAGTGTCGAAACTCATCAGACCAAAAAACTAATTTACGGCGCGGTCGGCATTGTGTTGGTTATTGCTATCGTGCTTGTTGTAATGACTTTGCTCGGTGGAAAAGAAGTGGTGCCAGTATATGAGCCGTCGAATCTTACTGCTGAAGAGCTTCTAATTAAATCGATGACAGCCACCGGTCCATCCACACTTACTCCAGAAGAAGAGGCACGTTTGAGTAAATCGATGACAGCCACTGGTGGCAGTACTTTGTCTGCCGCTGAGCTTTCGAAGCTTAAGGCATCGATGACGGCCAAGAAAAAATAATCAAAAATATCTCGCCGACATTTTAAAATTGCCAAATTTATCAATTTATCAAATTATCAATAAAAAAATATTATGAAAATCTCACCAACATTAAACAAATCGGCCTCAGTTCTTCAAACACTAAAGGTCATCGTCTTGGCCTTAGTTTTGACAGTTGGCTTCCAGTACATTGTGGCTCAAGCGGTAGGCTGGCAGTCACCGACGACTGGAGCGCCAGGTGGCAACACACCAGCGCCATTGAATGTCGGTATCACCGGACAAATAAAAGATGGTGGTTTAACGGTTGGGGCCGGACTTGATCCGAATAGTGCAACAGCGGTTGGTCTAAATGTGCCGAGTGGTAGAGTTGTGATGAAGGTTGCTCCTGGTGGACCAGCAGCTGGTCAGGTGTTGAAGGCGCAAGACACAAACGGCACCTTGATGTGGGGGAACGACAACACGGGTGCTGGTGGGGGTGGGGTAATTACTTTCTACAACGGCAATACACATATCGGTAATTACGGTATTTTCAATGTTAGGAGCGATGGTCCATTTGGTTTGCAAAACAGTACGATTTTCGCCTCTGCCGCTGAACTATATTTAAAACCATCTTATGTCATTCCTCAGGGTTGTTCCACAAATCAAATTCCTAAATGGAACGGTAGCGCATGGACATGTCAAGCGGATAATGCGGGAGCGGCAGCACCGGCCGGTCCGACGCAGTTTAAATATTTTTGTATCGCAAATAATCCATCAAGCCACGATGTGTGTCCGGCTGGTTGGACATCAATGGGTGTAATAGACAACGGTGGCGTTGCTTGGTGCGCTGACCCTGTCACTGGAACATTTAGGAATTGGAGTAGTGATATGGTTTCTTGTTTTAGGTAATATGTATGCCCATTTATCAAACTCTAAAAATCATTGCACTGGCTCTAGTTTTGGCTTTCGGTATTCAGTCGGCAATCGCCGCCACCTGGGTCGCGCCAACCGCCATTCCTATCAGTCCTAATATTGCCGCGCCCATAAATGTCTCGAGTATTGTGCAGACGAAGCTCGGTGGATTGACTGTGGGCGATAGTCCTTTGGTAACCACTGGGTTTTTGGTGCCAAACGGCAGAGTGGGAATTGGAACAACCGACCCTTCTCAAAAGCTAGATGTAAATGGCGATGTAGAATCTTCAAATGGATTTTGCATCGGAGATAATCCAAACAATTGCATAAAAGATTGGCCACCTGCCATTCCTATGGGTAGTGCGGGGGTAACTTCGGTATCGACATTTCCTGGCTCGAATATTTCTCTCACTGAACTAAATGGTGAGGTAACTATTACAAACACTGCCACTGGCATAATTTTTCCTGGCGCTACGATGGTAAAACTTTTCTGTATTGCAAATAATCCAGCAAGTTTTGATGTCTGTCCATCAGGCTGGACATCAGCCGGTGTTTTCGACAATGGTGGACACAGTTGGTGTGAGAGCACCACTGCCCCAACAAGTGGTTCTTTTATAGATCATACTGGCGATGCTGTGCTGTGTTACAAATAGTTTTTAGTTTTCAAATATAAAATGAAGTTATTACAAAATTCAAATCAAAGACGAACCGCCAAGATGATGAGATTTGTTGTTTTTGGCGTATTGATAACTCTAGTTTTGGGTGCCCACTTTGCATTCGCGGCACCTTGGGCGCCGCCACCAACTAATACTGTCCCCCCAGCCAATCAGGCCACATCAACATTAAATGTTTCGAATTTTGCGCAGACAAAGCTCGGTGGTCTCATTGTGGGTGCGAGCGTGGCTCCTACCGGAGTCGGTTTTATGGTCCCAAATGGCAATGTTGGTATTGGAACTGCCTCACCTGGTCAAAAGTTGGATGTAAATGGTTATATTCGTGCCTTGGCCTTTTGTATAAATTCAGATTGTATCAGCTCCTGGAATATTAACCCTCCGGGCATTACTGGTGTAAAAAGAATCATTCCTGGACCGGGCATTGGAATTTCTCCCCTTGATGGTAAGGGGGATGTTGTTATAACTAATACTGGCACTTATACATCATCCACTGCCGGGATAGAGGTAAAACTTTTCTGCATTCCAAATAATCCACCAAATCACAATCAGTGTTCGTCCACTGGCGGTTGGACATCAGCCGGTGTTTTGGATAACGGGGGGCATAGTTGGTGTTTTTCGACTTCGACCGGAGCCTTCATAGATTATACGAGTGATGCAGTGCTTTGTTATAAAAATATATAAAAGATTTAATGAAAACTTCACAGCCAAACATTTTTCAAAATCTTAAAATCATTTTACTGGCTTTGGTTTTAGTTTTTTCTGTTCAATATGTTTCAGCCGCCGTGTGGGCTGGTCCAACAGGTAGCCCTCCAGCCAGTAATACAGATAAGTCGATAGATGTTTCTGGAAATCCTCAGACAAAACTCGGCGGTCTTGTTGTGGCTTCTGGTGCCGGAACAAATCCGGGTTTTATTGTAAATAACGGCAATGTTGGTATTGGCTTATTTGGTGCTACTCTTCCAAATAAAAAGCTAGAAGTGGTTGGGGATGGTGCAACAGGTTATGTTCGTGCCGCTGGTTTTTGTCTTGGTGGTGGTCTTGGTGGAGACTGTATAACTTCTTGGCCAAGCGGTACTCCCGGAGTGCCAATTGGTGTGAACTCGCTAAGCTCTGGCGATTTAAGGATCACAGTTAATCCTACGGTCGGCAGCGTTGTCGTTTCCAATTCAGGCAATGGTGGAACAATACCCAAACCACAGGTTAAAATTTTTTGTATTTCAAATAATCCGCCAAATCATAATCAGTGTCCATCAGGCTGGACCTCAGCTGGCGTTTTCGACAACGGTGGTTCTAGCTGGTGTACAGATCTTATAACAGGCGTCTTTAAAAGATGGAGTAGTGACGCCGTCTTGTGCTTCAAGTCCTCTTAGGCGTGCTGTTGTTAAACTTGACAACAAAAACACAATAGTGTATAGTCGTAACCTAACGAAAGGAGGGTTTTTGTTGATTTAGTTAAAATTAAAAGAAGTAAAAATTACTATATGAAAGAAACATCAGGTATTACAGTCATTTTGGGAGTTTTTTTAATCATGGCTCTTTTCCTGTCTCTTGGCTTGGGTTATGGATTAATCAAGACCGCCTTTAATCTAAATGGTTCTGGCACAAATGGTCGCACTCTCACAGCTGGCCTCGCAGCCGGCCTCTTGGAAGAATCAATTTTAAATCCTGAAGAATGTTCTTCTGGTGAATACAGCCGATGGACGGGTAGCGAATGGATTTGTGGTGCCGATCGTTCTGGTGGTGAAAGAGGCCCGCAGGGTATTCAGGGTCCTCAAGGCCCAGCTGGTGGAGGTGGTGGATTTTTTGGTGGTAGCACAAGCTATTTTGCTGGTGAGGGTCTGCGTCTTAGTGGCAATACCTTCTCTCTAGACGATCTTGAGAGTTGTTCTTCTGGTGAATACAGCCGATGGACAGGTAGCTCTTGGGGCTGTTTCGACGACCGTGGTACTGGTAATAGCGGCGGTGGTAATAGTGATGATGTCGATGCTGGTGACGGCCTTCGTTTCGACGGCGACTCACTAGAAATCGATTCTCCATCTTGTTCCTCTGATCAATACAGCCGATGGAATGGAAATAATTGGGTTTGTGCCACAGATCGCACTAGCGGTACGGGCGGTAGCGGTAGTTTTTATTACGCTGGTACTGGTCTCACTCTAAACGGCGATACTTTCTCACTCTCTGGTTTGCAGTCTTGTTCGTCTGGCTCATTTAGCCGTTGGACAGGTAGCTCTTGGGTTTGTGAAGCAGATCGTACAGGCGGTGGCACTGGTGGCGGTGGTACAGGCGAAAGAGGTCCTGCCGGCCCAGCTGGTGAGCGCGGTCCCGCTGGCCCCACTGGCCCACAAGGTCCGTCTGGCACTGGTGGCGGCGGCACTCCAAGCCTAGGCTCTTCAAATTGGTATTATGGAAACGGCGATTCTATACAGCAAATCACTTGTCCTTCTGGTCAGGTGGTTACTGGACTTGGTTTGGTTGATACTAATAGTGGTTGTCAGCTAGCCAACGGCAAAACAAATTGCGGTATGCGCGTAAGCTCTATCCGATGTGCGCCTCTTCAGTAAAATAAATTAAGTCTTTTTAGAAGCAAAATAAAATAAAAACCCCGCGAAGTAACTCTCGGAGGCCGCGTAGGCGGCCGAGAGTGAGGTGAGATTTCAGTAGAAATCTACACCGGTTACTTCAAGGGGTTTTTATTTTATTTTGCTATAATAAAGACACAAATTTATTTCTATGCACATTGAAGAACAGAAACTCAGAGATTTTATAATTGATTCGGGCTTAGTTTCGAAATCTGATGTAATAGCGGCCGAAAAAGAAGCGGGGGAGCGCGAGCAATCGCTTGGAGAAATTTTGGTGAGCGCGGGTAAAATCGGCGAAAACGATCTGCGCCGCATTCAGTCTAGTATTCTCGGTATTCCTTTCGTTGACCTTAAGGGTGAAAAAATAGATTTTGACATCCTTTCTTTAATTCCCGAACCTATCGCTCGCAACCACAATATTGTAGCTTTCAAAAAAAGCCGTAGTGGCTTGGAGGTGGCGATGCTCAATCCCGACGATTTGCCCGCTATTGATTTTATAAAGAAAAAAGTCGACCTAAAGATTTTGCCGCGTCTCACCGACAGCGACTCAATAAAAAGTGCTCTGCTTTTGTATCAGAAAAGTTTGAAGGCGGAATTTGGAGACTTGATTCAGAAAGAGTCGGCAAGCTTAAAAACTATTGCCGAAGGTGAAGAACAAAATGTTTCTGAAGAAGATTTAAAAAAGCTCGCGGAAGATTTGCCGGTGGTGCGCATCGTGGAGACACTTTTGAAGCATGCCATTTTGCAAGGCGCATCAGATATTCATATTGAGCCGATAGAGAGCCAGGTGATAGTGCGGTATCGAATAGACGGCATTTTGCGCGACGCGATGGTTTTGCCCAAAAATTCTGGGCCGAGTATTTTGGCGCGCGTGAAAGTGCTGGCAAATTTGAAGCTCGACGAAAAACGCTTGCCGCAAGACGGGCGATTTAAGATAGATATGGACGGCGAAAAAGTTTCTTTCCGCGTTTCCACATTGCCGATTTATTTTGGCGAAAAGGCCGTGATGCGTTTGCTCCGCGAAAATACGGCCGGTCTTTCTCTCGAGGCACTTGGCTTTCATGGTGAAGCACTTGAGCGTCTGCACAAAGCTTCGAATTTAGCCACCGGTATGATCCTCACCACCGGCCCGACAGGCTCCGGAAAAACCACTACGCTCTATACGATGCTCGATATTTTGAATACACCCGATGTAAATATTTCTACCATCGAAGATCCTGTTGAATATCAGATGAACAGAGTAAATCAGACTCAGGTGAAATCGGAAATTGGTCTTACTTTTTCTAACGGCCTTCGCACACTCGTTCGCCAAGATCCAGACATCATTATGGTCGGTGAAATTCGCGACAATGAAACGGCCGCGCTTGCCATCAACGCCTCACTCACTGGCCACTTGGTACTTTCTACTCTTCATACAAATTCGGCCGCCGGCGCTATTCCGCGCCTTATCGACATGAAAGCTGAACCGTTTCTTATTGCCTCCACTCTCAGTGTGGTTATTGGTCAGCGATTGGTGCGTCGGCTTACAGATGATAAAGAAAAATATTTTCTGTCTGGTGCTGAGCAGAAAACCCTAGCAGCGTCTGTAGACCTAGAGCGAGTCCTACATTTTCTAAAAGAAGAAAAAATTGTTGATGCGAAGGTGACTTGGGACAAAATTCCTTTCTGGCGACCCAAAAGCCCCGGCGCGGCTGGCTCGAAGGGTGTGGACGATGGCTTTTCTGGCCGTGTCGGTATTTATGAAGTTTTCAAAATGTCGGCGACCATAAAAGAGCTGGTGATGCAAGGCAAGACTGATAAAGACATCGAAATACAAGCCAAAAAAGAAGGTATGATGTCAATGATTGAGGATGGAGTTTTTAAAGCTGTTCAGGGTCTCACGACGGTAGAAGAAATTCTTCGAGTGGTTACTGAATAAAATTATGAAAAATATAAATTTAAACTTTAGTATTCCTTTTCTATCGGGTGTAAAAATAAACGACAAAATTTTACTTGCCAAAAATTTAGCGACAATGATCGAGGCTGGTCTGCCTCTCACTCGAGCGCTTTCGGTTATTGAGCGTCAGGCGCGAAATAAAAAATTTAAAGAAACGGTACAGGGGCTTAGTGATGATGTAAATCGTGGTGAAGCACTTTCGGTAGCCATGGAAAAACGGCCCAAAGTTTTCTCGAGACTTTTTATATCGATGGTTAAGGCTGGTGAAGAGAGCGGAAGCCTTGCAAAATCTCTTCGCTCTGTGGGCGAACAGCTCGAAAAAACTCACCAGCTCGCGAAAAAAATTCGCGGCGCCATGCTTTATCCGGCCATCATCCTCACTGTGATGATTGCCATCGGTGTTTTGATGCTTATCTATGTTGTACCAACCCTCACCGATGTTTTTAGAGAATTAAATGTTCAACTGCCGCTCTCGACGCGTATCATTATTGTGCTTTCGGACTTTCTAAAAAATCATTTTCTAATCGTCGCTGGCATGGTGGTCGTGGTGGCGGTGGCAATTTCTTATGTTTTAAAAACAGTACGCGGGCGCCAAGCGTATCACAATTTACTTCTTCATATTCCGGTTATTTCTGGCATTACAAAAGAAACCAATTCAGCCCGTACTGCGCGCACCATCTCATCACTCTTGTCGGCCGGTGTTGATTTTCTCATCGCCACACGCATTACCGAAGATGTGGTGCAAAATGTTTATTACAAAGAAGTTTTGCGGAAGGCATCGCTACAGATAGAGAAAGGCAAGCCAATTTCTGAAGTTTTCCTGGCTGAAGAGTGGCTTTATCCAGCTTTTGTGGGCGAGATGGCAAGTATCGGTGAAGAGACGGGTAAACTTGGTGAAATGTTTAAAAATGTGGCCGACTTCTACGAAAATGAGGTCGAGCAGAAGACCAAAGATATGTCGACGATCATCGAGCCGTTTCTTATGGTTATCATTGGTATTGGTGTTGGTATCTTTGCCATCTCAATGCTCTCGCCGATTTATTCCTTGGTTGACTCTATTTAGATTGAATACATTCAAATTAAAAATGAAAAAAGGTTTTTCTTTAGTTGAACTCATTGTGATCGTTGCGATCGTTGCTCTGATTAGCTCGATTGCTGTTTTTTCTTTCAAATCTTTCAATGCTCGGCACGCTGTTGATGAAGATGCACTCGGTGTTTTGTCGACCCTAAATGAGGCTCGTTCCAAGGTTTTGGCTTCCAAAGACGCCTCACAGTATGGCGTTCACTTGGAAGAATTTCAGATTGTTTTGTTTAAAGGAACAAGTTACTCTGCAAATGATCCACTCAATCAGATAATTCCTCTCAGTCAGTACACACACATTTCCAATATCAATCTTTCTGGCGGCGCGAGTGATATAATTTTTGCAAGACTAACTGGCGCAGCCAACAGAAGCGGCACGATTGTTTTGGCTTCTATAAATGACTCGACGCTCACTAAAACGATAACTGTTTATGCTACTGGAGTTTCTCAGTCCAACTAAAGATAAAAAAATACATCATGATTGTTCGCCAAAAATTTAAAAAAGGATCGAGTTTGGTGGAAGTTATCGTCGCGGTTTCTATTATTCTTTTGGTATTGAGCAGTATATATGGCGTTCATGTTTTTTATATTAAGACAGTTTTTTCTAATTTGAATAAAGTTCGAGCCACTTTTTTGCTTGAAGAGGGGATGGAGGCCGTGAAGCTCGTGCGAGACAGTGATTGGGTCGCTTTTAGTAATGTTCCTGTCGCAACGAATCGTTTTCTGTCTTTCGACGGTAGTTCTTGGCAAATTGTCTCCACCAATACTTTTGTAGATTCTTTGTTTGAGAGAAAAGTAGTTCTTACGAAGATAAAAAGAGATACCACCAGTGGAACTGTCGGATCGGGAGGCGGTGTTTTTGATGATGGCACTAGAAAAGTTATCGTAACTGTGTCTTGGAAAGATGGCACGGCTACGACCTCGAGAAGTATGTCTACTTATGTGACCAATTTTGCTCAATAATTTGCTTAACAGTCCAATAAAATGAAAAATAATAATAAAAAAGGTTTTTCTTTGGTTGAGACACTTGTATATATCGGCCTTACCGCTCTGGTGTTGGTGGTAATTGTAAATGTTTTAGTCTCAATAACTCGCGCTCAAAGAAACATAAAGGCTAGTCGGGCGGTTGAAGAAACACTCGTTACTTCTTTCGATAGAATGGTCCGCGAAATTCGAGAAGCTAGAACCATCGATCCAACAAGCAATCTCGGTGTGAATTTGGTCGTCAATGCAGGCGGTTTGGTGTTGAACTCGGTTGATTCCAGCGAAGATCCACGAACAATAGAGTTTTTCGTTGATCAGGGGATTCTTAAGGTTGAAGAAAACGGTGTGGTCGTTGGTCCACTCATGCCAAATAGCGCTAGAATTACCAGCTTGATTTTTAAGTCGGTAAATAATTCTAATACCGATGCTGTCCGAATAGAAATGGCGGTCGAAAGTGGACAGGATGATAGCTTAAAATCTTCTAGTCTTACAACCACCACGATACTTCGCGGCTCTTATTAAAATTTAAAATGAAAAACTTTTTTAAAAAATTTAACGGACGCAATTTGAAATCTGGTCAAATGCTCATATCGATGACGATTTTTTTGCTTGTTATCTCGACCACTATTGTTCTTGGTCTTGCCGGACCAGTGGTTCAGCAGATAAAAATCGGCACAAATACATACAAATCTAGATCCAGCTATTTTGTGGCCGAGGCGGCCATTGAAGATGTTTTATATCGCCTAAAAAATAATTTCTCAGTCTCATCTTCCGAAACTCTGACCTTAGATGGCAACACAGCCACTGTTCAGGTTGAGGATATTGGCGACACACGACTGATTACAACAGAAGGGGATGACGACGGCTATATAAGAAAACTAAAAGCAAGCGTTACTGTCGGAGTTGGTGCTTCTTTCAATTACGGCGTTCAAGCTGGTCAGGGTGGTTTTTCTCTCGATAATAACGCCGGCATTTACGGTAATGTCTATTCCAACGGAAATATTATCGGGTCAAACAATAATTTCATAACTGGAAGTGCAATCGCGGCCAATAGCCTTGCTTTGGTGGCTGATCAGGTAAACGATTTGCCAATCCCACCCACCTCATCGATTGTTTTTAGAAATCTAGCCGCTTCACAAGATTTGGCTCAAAGTTTTGAGGTTACTACCGACTCTTTATTAAACAAATTAGAATTTTATATAAAAAAAACGGGCGGGCCGGCAAATGCCACAGTTAAGATCGTAAGAAATTCTGCTGGTAGCCCAAGCACCGATAGTGCAGATGTTTTGGGTTCTGGAACGCTCTCTGCGTCTACAATCACCACAAATTATGGTTGGACGACCGTTACACTTTCTTCCAATCCTCAACTAAATTCAGGTACGACATATTGGGTTGTAATTGACAATACTTCGAATAGTTCTGTTGATTTTTATACTATTGGAGCGAATTCATCTTATGGCAACGGTCAGGCCAAGATCGGCAGACTCGGAAGCACATGGGCAGACACAACGCCCCCTGGTTTGGATGCATTCTTCAAGGTTTATCTTGGGGGTGTTACCTCTGAAATTAGAGATATAATAGTGGGAACGACCGTCTCAGACCGAGCTCACGCTCACACCGCTAATAATGTAGATATGCTGGGCGGTGGCACACTTTTTTGTCAAACAGGCGCAAGTAATAATCCGGCTTGTGATACAAGCTTGGCCGATCCGTCACCGATCGCTATGCCGATTTCTGATGCCAATATTGATCAATGGAAATCCGATGCTGAAGCTGGTGGGGTGATTTCTGGCGACTACACTCCGCTCAGTTCATCTTCTTCTCTTGGTCCTAAAAAAATCGACGGCGACCTGATTTTGCCAGCTGGCCACACCTTAATAATCAGCGGCACAATTTGGGTTACGGGCAATATCATCGCGCCGAATAATATTAACTTTCAACTCGATTCAGACTACGAGCTGAGCGGTGGAATAGTTATGGCTGATGGCTATATCAACTTAAGCAACAATGTAAACTTCTTCAATTCCGGAGAAGAGGGTTCAAACATTATGATGCTTACTACCAGCTCGAGTGATTGTTCTTTAGGCGGTGCGTGTGATACCTATGATGCTGTAGAACTTTCCAATAATATTGGTCAGAATGCTAACGGTGTAATCGTGGTTGCTCAAAATGGGCGGGTTGATTTTGGAAACAATGTGAGCGTCAAAGCTGTGGTCGCCAATAAAATTCATTTAAGTAATAACACAACAATAGATTATGAAACCGGTCTGACCAATCAAAATTTTGTGAGTGGTCCGGGTGGTACATGGAATATAAAAAGCTGGCAGGAGGTGGAATAGGGCGGCGTGTTACAATATTTTTCATGAGTAAAACCAAACGCCTAGTGATCGCCAACTGGAAAATGAATCCGCAAACGCCCGATGAGGCGAAGGCTATTTTGGCTGGCACGCGAAAGGCAACCGAGAGTCTTAAGTACACCGAAGTGATAGTCTGTCCGTCGTTTCTATATTTTCCTGCGGCTGTTAAATCAATCACTTCAAAAGTGCGAGCTAAGATGCGAGTGGGCGTGCAGGATATTTTTTGGGAAGATCGCGGCTCTTTTACGGGCGAGGTGAGCGCGGCGATGGTGAAAGCTGGCGGTGGTACGCATGTGATTGTTGGTCACTCAGAGCGCCGCGCACTTGGCGAGACAGATGAAATGGTCGGCAAAAAAGTGGCGGCTGTGGTGCGCGAAGATCTTACTGCGATTCTCTGTATCGGCGAGGGCGAGAGGGATGTAAACGGCAACTATCTTTCATTTTTAAAACAACAGCTCTCGGCAGGCCTTTCTGGCGTGCAAAAAAGGCATGTCGGGCAGATCGTCGTTGCCTATGAGCCAGTGTGGGCTATTGGCAAAAGTGAGCGGGAAGCGCTCACGGGCAGTGGTATGCATGAAATGACCATTTTCATCCGCAAACTTCTGAGCGACATATACGGCCGCGATATTGCCGTGCAGGTGCCTATTCTCTACGGCGGGTCTGTTACTCCAGCGAATGCTGGTGATATTGTGAGTGAAGGTCATACAGATGGCTTGCTCGTGGGTCGCCAAAGCTTGGATCCGGCGCAGTTTGTTGAGATTTTGAAAATCGTTGATTCTATTTCATGAACTTCAAATCAATAAAAGATTTTCCGGGTGCACTGGGAGAGTCGGCGACACTCAAAAGCAAACGCGTTTTGCTCCGGCTCGATCTAAATGTGCCGATAGTTTTGGATCCGGTTTCGGGCAGTCATGTTGTGAATGATGATTTTCGTCTGCAAGCGGCGCTCGACACGCTCAATTTTCTACGCGATGCGGGCGCGCGGACGATTGTGGTGAGTCATATAGAAGGCAAAGGCGGCGAGACACTTTTGCCGGTACACCGCGTGTTTGTGGAAAAATTTGGCTTCGATATGAAATTTGTCGCCGATTGTATGAGTGAAGAGGCAAGTGCGGCGGCGAAAGCACTTGAGGATGGCGAATTTTTATTGCTTGAAAACTTGCGTGCGTATCCAGGTGAGAAAAATAACGATTCAGAATTTGCCCGACTTCTCGCCTCGATAGCCGACATTTATGTAAACGACGCTTTTCCAGTTTCGCATCGCGCCCACGCGTCTATTGTGGGTGTGCCAAAAATTATTCCAGGTTTTGCCGGTATGCGTTTTGAAAAAGAAGTCGCTGAGCTTAGCACTGCGCTCAATCCTTCTCATCCATTTTTATTTATTCTCGGCGGCGCAAAATTTGACACAAAATTGCCGCTCATCGAAAAATTTTTGAAAATTGCCGACAAAGTTTTTATCGGCGGCGCATTGGCCAACGACTGCTTCAAAGCCAAAGGCATGCAAGTAGGCAAGTCTGTAGTTTCCGACGGCAGCTTCGATCTCTCGGCAATCGTCGCTGAGATTGCAAACGGCAAAGTGATTCTGCCTACAGACGTGGTGGTGGAGAGAGACGGCCAGCGAGAGACGGTTTCTGCGGGCGATGTCCAGGCAGGCGATCGTATCTGGGACGCTGGTCCAGAGACACTTGAAATGCTTGTGAAAGAAGTTGCGGCGGCAAAATTTATTCTTTGGAACGGTCCGCTCGGCAATTATGAAATCGGTTTTACTGAAGGCACGCTTGGCTTAGCGAAAATAATAGCGGCAGTAAGCGGCAATGCCGGCGCGGGGGATGCCGGCGCAGAAAGCGCCAGCGCGCGCTCGATAATAGGCGGCGGTGATACCGTGGCTTCTATCAGGAATCTCGGCCTCGAAAACAAATTCTCTTTCCTTTCCACCGGTGGCGGCGCAACGCTCGACTTTTTAGTAAACGAAACTTTGCCGGGAATTGAAGTGCTTAAAGGTTCGCCCGAATTTTCTCCGCATTAGCCGCAAAATCTTTTGCGTCACCTAGAGCACTTCGCGGGTCGGGGAAAATCCAAATGTGCGCGTGAGCGACATCTTCGCCCGTCACGCGCGACCAAACTCCTTCCACACCAAAAGCTTTTTGTTGTGCCTTAGCAATTTTCCGGGCAATTTCAAAGTAGGTATCAAAAGGCACAACGTCCCACACCCAACGTTCGTGCGCTTTAGGAATAACAAGTGTGTGACCAGGCGCGCGGGGATTCAAGTCTAAAAAGGCCAAAAAATTTTCATCCTCATACACTTTATGCGACGGCAATTCACCGCGAACGATTTTGCAGAAGATGCAGGTTTCCATATTTCTAGATAATATCACAGCAACAGATCCGCCCCTTTCCAAGATAATTCAAATATCATTCGCATCATATTGTGAATCGTTTCGTCTTCAATAATAAGGCCAGTAAGATATTCTTTATTTAGATTTACAATAGAGACTTTGTTGTTTCCATAAATTGTGATTTCTCCTTTGAATGAAAACTCTTTTGATGGAACAAATTTTATTTTAGGAACAATTTCTTTTTTGTATCCTGCGAAATAGTGGGGAACATATTCTCTATCTTTATCTGTATCGGGAATAATACCGCGGGTAGTTATCCCAATTTGTTCTTTAGAGCGACGAAATTTCTCGAAAAACTTTTCGGGAAAAACATTAGCAAATTCTGAGGCGTTGGAGAAGGCCAACATCTCGTACTTCTTTTGGTTTGTGATCATGTCTTCATATATAGACATAACACCATCGATACCTTCGAAATAGAGGATCTTGGGTTTATTCGTAAGGCTGGCGTAGAGTGCTTCAAAGTCGGGGAGAAGTTGCTCAACTTTTTCAACTCGATCATGAGCGAGCGCTACTTGGCTTTTCATATAACGCAAAAGTTTTTCGGGTTTATCAACCTGGTAGAAAATTTTATTTCTTTTCTTAATTTCATTAACTAAGCCTTTGATAGACAATCCCACTAGGATTTTATAAACCGTCGTCCTATTAAGCTTGGAATGCTCAGCAATCTGGGAAGGGAATGCTCCTCCTAAGGCTATCAGGGACGAATAAACCAGAGCCTCTTTCTCTGAGAGACCTGCTTTCTCCAAAGAGGTGGGTAAATTAGCGTTATTTAACATAGGCAAACTCTATCAAATTGCTAGATATTTGTCAATTTTTACGCACAGATTTACCCATATATCTATAAACATCATATTTAAGGCCATTTTAAGACACTATATTGTTACTAATTTAACACAAATATTGCTATATCGTATATAGTGTTGTCGGATAAGTGGCGTAGGATTTACCTACAACCGACATGGTCCGGATATAGACCAAAACGGCCCTAAGTGAGCCAACCCTAAAGGAAAATCACATGCTTCGTAAGGCAACATCGTTCTTTGACTCGTCTCTTAAGTCTCCTGGTCGTGATCTCGAAGCCTGCAAGACCACTTGTCGAATTCGAGATCGGCTCACGCAACTCGTTCAAGACATCTCCGTGGCCAACATATACGGCGCTGAATTGGATCAGAGTTGTGTGGGCGCTCTTGCTTATCAGTTGGAAAATTGCATCAAGGGTTCTGATGGTAGGGGTGGAGTCATTCCCATCCATCGAGCGACAGATTTCTACGCAGTCGCCCAGCAGACCACACGTCTGGAGTTTGTCTTCTCATGCCGATGGCGTGGCTTGAGCGTCCACTTCTTCACGAAGAATGCGAGGAAGCCGTTCTATAAGCTAGGTTGCCAAGTGAGTGGCCGCTCCGGCTTCCCTAGTTTTTGGTACTGGGGACGACTTGACCCGTCTGGTCAGGAAATTCGCAACAGCTAAACGCAATCCTAAGCGTTTCAAAATGGAACAGAACCCCGGGTATCTGCTTGGGGTTTTTCTTTACCAAAACTGGGAATCGAACATGGCCACCGTTCACATTCACACATGTCCTCGCTGTCGGACCCTTTACTCTAATACGAAAGGACACGAGTTCAAGAAAGTGCCTGTACCTGATGCGACACCCAATAGCCAGAGGGAAAGGGTGGTGGAGGAGCTCAATCTTCAGGAGCATAAGGTTGTCCTCCATCTTCATACGGACGAACACAGGCAAAAAGATTGCCCTGATTGTGTTGAGTACAAGAGGGAACTTGCTCGAGGCGGTCCTTCTCGCATTCATCAATCGCGTTACATCCCAGATGAAGATGCCAATGGTGGGTGGGGCAATGTGGTCAGAGCTCTTGATGATTACTGAACACCGTGTGGTACGACGCGCTGAGCCGCTTCGACAAGGAGAACCATCTCCATGTTGGGGCGGTTTTTCTTTTGGATAATAAGTCTCAAGGAGAAAGTTCAGAAGTTATATATAATGTTCAGGTGAAACTAAAATTTGAATACAACAAAGAAAAAGATGCTTGGTGTTTGTTAAATAAAGGGAAAAGCTCAAATAATTCTTCGCAACCAACCAAAGTATATTCGGAACTCGTTTCTGCTTACGGAGATAATCCTGACGAAAAATCAGCCTCAGTATTTATCGACCAATATTTAGAAAAACATAACTATAATATTCCTCAATATCTTCAAGATTGTCAGAGAAAGTTCGACTCCATTTCGAGTGAGTTTGAGAAGGTTGCAGAAAGAATTTTTGGTATATCTTTGGAAAAAGAAATCACTGTATACCTGACGGTAAATAATCGATGTCCGTATAGCATAGAGGAAAACTGGTTTTTTGTTTCAATCAGTCAGCATTCGCAGATTGGTACCATAATGCACGAACTGTGGCATTTTTATACATGGTATAAATTTGGCGTTTCTGAGGAGGAAAGACTTGGAGCAAAAAAATACAATGACGTTAAAGAGGCCTTAACGGTTTTATTAAATGTTGAATGCAAACATCTATTGCCAGAAGGAATGGAAGATAGTGGCTACCCTCAACATCAAAAATTACGAGAAAAAATTTTAGAACTATATAAGCAAAATATCGATGTAGATTATGTGTGGAGGGAAGCTGTCCAGTTTATCGATATTTGACCCCGATTTTTGCGCGATTTTCTCCTTGACAAGTGTATACTAAATATGGTAGTATATAGAGGTAATAGTCCTTTGAAATTCTCTATAAGCAACATGGGCAGTGAAATAGCTCCTCCTAAAAGGACCTATCTCTCTGCCTGTGTTAGGTAGAATTTCCCGTCTGTGTCGACGGGCCAAGGGGAACTTGGAAATTCGACACAAGTATTTTTGCCTCGGGATGAGGCAAGGAGAAAAGTAATGGAATTCAATCACAAAGCGTCGTTCGTCCGTGAGTTCAGTTTCCTGTCGAAGCTTCCTGGTTTTAACCATGTCTGCAAGATTCGGGTAGAGCGTGGCAGTCCAGGCCTCCTGGAGGAAACTGGGCAAGAGACCCAGTATACAATGGGAGGAAGCGGTCCGTTCGATTCCTACACAAAGTTCTTCGCCGTTATTGGTGGGAACGTGGTGGGGCTGAAGACCGCTGGGGTCTACACCCGTTCGGACTCTCCCTTCGAAAGTGATCGTTACGCAGTTGATGAAACATGGCAGGCCGAGCGAAACGGAGTTCAGCTCTGTAAGCTGGGTCTGAGGCCAGACTTCATCGTTCGTTGCGTGCAGGACGGGAGTGGCAACTCGGGAGATGTCTTGACCATCTACAAGATGGATCGATTCGACTACGGTCGCTACTTCGAAAATGAGAGGAGTAGGGAGCTTCGAAAAGAGGAGCAGGAAGAGAAGCACAGAGACCGTCAGCAAGCTCTGAGCGAAGCTCATGACCGTGATATGGACAACGAGTGGAGTGACTACTGGGACAACGAATAACCAGAAACGTTCTCGATTGACGTTTAACAATCGAAGCCCTGCGCATCACGCTCGGGGTTTTTCTTTTCAAAAAAACCCATATCCAACCCTGATATAATGCTCCGATGGAAAGATTTCTCATTCGTGAGTATGTGGCGCACGAAAATCCACTTGTGAGTGAGCGTTTGAGTCAACACCCTCCACTTTTGCAAGAATTGCTCGCGGCGCGTGGCATAACGACTACCGAAGAAGCTGAAAAATTTCTCAATCCCGACTACGTGCGCGACACGCACGATCCATTTCTTCTATTCCGAGAGGAAAACTCCGGACTTTAGTCCGAGGCTTCCAGCATGT
>CAYHIR010000011.1:0-24981 GCA_964356815.1 uncultured Candidatus Saccharibacteria bacterium
GACGTCGCCATAGCCTAAAAGTGCCTAGAATTAAGCCTCTTTAGGCTATGGCGATTGTTTGCAAGAAGATTGTTAAAGGACTCTATCTACCTAGTATTATATCATACTTAATACCTTAAAGTCAAGCCGCATTTTACTCCCTACAATACACTAAAATACTCCGGATAATTTTCTTTAACCAAACCTTTCCAGCTTACTGTTTCGTTTTTGCCGTTCAAATCTCCTTTATAATAAACGAGCAGAACATTAGCAACACGAGTATTTTTGTGTATAGCAACGATGCACCTATTGCCTGAGCCATGACGAGATTCTTTCGTTCCGGCAATTTTAAATTCTGTTTTACAAATTTTTATTTCTCTAGAATCTGTAATCGTTTCTGCGATACTCTTACTAAACAAAACATCAAAAAATCGAAATTCATCTTCTAAAAATAACCGTGTAAGATCCCATGCTTTTCTATATTTTTTTGCAAAAGTTTTTATAAAATGTCTTTCAGCAAAAGGCGCAAAAACTACTGTGTATTTATTAGTAATATTCATGAGGATCTTCTTGAGTTATTAGACCAAGAGAGATAATCTCATTATCATCGGCACATAGATACGGAAGCTGGTTGTGCGTAAACTCGACAATTTCTTTAGTTTTTTTGCCACTCCATTTCTTTCCGATACTTTTTATAAGTGCCAACTCTTCACTCTTTATCTCAGATAAAGCATTTTTTGCACCAGCTCTGGTGTGTGATATAAGCATGGCACCATCTTCTGTTTGCTCTATATCAATTTGACCATTTTCATATAGTTCATCTACAGCTCTGAAATAGGGATCTGCAACAGGACCATATTGAATTTTTCGATATTGCATTCCGCTCATACTGCGCAAGTGATAATAGAACCAGCCGGCATCTGCAAGATATACCAGCTTAGCGAGTTTCGTTTTTGGAATCTTTTTCTCCAACCTCAAAAAAGCTAGGATCATCTGCTTGTATTTTTCGTAATTTGGAGATTCTCCACTTCCGAGCTCTTCGAAAGAAACGCCCAAAACGCTAGACAGCTTTTCAAATTCTCCGATGGTAAGCTCCCTTTTGCCTTGCTCTACGCCAATATACGAAGGTCTGGAAATATCGAGCTTTTCGGCCATAAAAGACTGGAGGAAACCACGCTCCGTTCTAAGGGCTTTGATAGATTTTGCATATTTATTACTCATATACCACAAATATACAGACTTGTGTAAATAAGTCAAACATTAGGTGTCAAAAATCTTGACACTCGCAACTACCTTATCTCATAAGTCACAGAAACATTCGAGACAATTTTATTCTCACCGACTGGAAGCTCAGGAGCAGAAGCGGCTTCAGAAATTTTCATCATGTCACCACCCATACCGTAATTGGCATAAGGATATCCATAACCCTCATTCTCGTAGAAGCTCACAACATCGCCGAGTTTTACACCCAAATCTTTAGCGAGCATTTTGGCTTTTTCTTTTGCATCAGCAATGGCCATTTTGCGAGCCTCGGCTTTGAGAGCATCTTCGTCGTCGATTGTAAACTGAATACCGCTAGCGTCTGTGAGGCCGGCAGTGCCGAGCTCACCCAAAATTGCACCGGCGTCTTCTGTCTTTCGGACCTTCACGAGAATGTTTTGACCAACATCATAACCAGTGATGACAGAACGACCTGGAGGACACGGCGCAACGAAACATGTCACCTGCACATATTCGTAACGAGGATTGATTGAGTATGAGGTCGTCTTGATATCTTTATCTTCGACATTGTACTTTTTGAGGATTGCGAGAGCGGCGTCGATCTTTTGAGTAACTTGTGTCTGAGCTTCAGCCACCGTCTTACCCATAATATTTGCACCGAAAGAAAATGAAGCGATGTCTGGCACAGCAAAAACTTCACCCATGCCATTTAAAGTGACCAAATTCATCGGCGGCACTTCGCGGCCAGCGTCTTTGAGAGAAATCAAGGCGTGAATCGCTTCCACGGCGAGAAAAACTGAAAGCACAATAAAAGCGACTGATGCCCACTTAAACAGTCTTTTTCCTTCTTCTGTTTGAAACATATATTTTATTTTTAAATTATTAATAATCGCCCACAAACCCTTTAATGGCACAAGTATAACATCAAACTAAGACGCGATTGGAGTGCAGATGTTACAAAAGTTTAATCATAAACCTCGTCATGAGAACCAACGTACAACAAGTTTACCGTATGTTCATCTTCATATTTAAAAACAATTCTAACCCTGTAATTTACTGAAAAAGAATAGGCGTTTTTGAGCACGCCCCTTAACTTATGGACTTTGAGCTTCTTGTGATTTTTTATGTTTTTGAAAAGAAGAATTGAATTCTTAACTTCCTCTTTTAGATTTTTTTCTAAACCTTTATACATTCTAACAAATCTCGGCGCGTAACGGACAGTTATCATGTCTCTTAAGAGGTTATAGATTATTCAAATCCCTCAGCTAATTTGTCGAGGTCGCCAGTTAAGATTTTGCCGTCTTTTATTTCCTGTTCTGCTTCAAGTATTGAACTTACAAATTCATCATTTTTAAACTTTATAATTGCGCGACGAATGAGTTCTGCTTTGCTGGAAGCATTTCCAAGACGAACCTGCTCGTCTATATATTCGTTGAGGTTATTGTTTATTGGGATAGATATGGTGGTCATTTTATAATATAACTATAATAGTATAGTACTATATTATAGTATAAAGATTTATTGTCAAGCACGACGAGATCTGGCAAAAATCCCGGCAGATAAAAGTCGGCCACCACTGGAGCCGTGCATCGACTCGCGAATAGTGAGCTCACCGCATTCAGTTTCCATTTTTATTGTTGTGCCGGCCGAGCCCGTTTTAGGCAAAAGTGACTCGAGAATATTGAGATACGCGAGCGGCGAATAGCCAGCGGCATAGCCGTTTATGAGTACAAAAAGAGGTTGGTCGGCAAGAATTTCACGGCAAGCGTCGATGAGTTTTGGCAAATCTTTTTCAATTTTCCACACCTCGCCGTCGGGGCCACGGCCAAAAGCCGGCGGGTCCATGATGATCGCATCATATTTTTTGCCCCGGCGCGCTTCCCTTTTCACAAAGGCCATAGCGTCGTCCAAAATAAATCTGATGGGCGCTTGAGCGAGACCAGAAAGCTCGGCATTCTTTTTTGCGCGAGCAATAGAAACTTTCGATGCATCGACATGACAGACTTCCGCGCCAGCACTAGCCGCCGCGAGCGTTGCGCCGCCGGTGTAACCGAAAAGATTTAGGACAGAGATTTTGCCACTCGAGCTTGCCGCATCGCCCGCTACTCCGCCGCGATCATTTGCGCCGCGAATCGTCTCCGTGATCCAATCCCAATTTGGTGTTTGCTCGGGAAAAATTCCGGTGTGTTTGAAAGATGAAAAACCAAGAAGAAAACTTAGCGCGCCGATTTTTATAGACCAGTCGTCGTCCCCCGCTGAGACCTTCGATGCTTTTTCTGTCGCTTCATCACGAAAAACCCAGCGACTATCGCGAGTGTCTTGCACAAAACGCGCGGTGGCATTTAGCCAAACATTTTCTGGTGAATTTTTATTCCAAAGTGCCTGCGGATCTGGCCGCACAAGCGTGACATTACCAAAACGCTCCAGCTTTTCGCCGTCGCCGCTGTCGATGAGCTCGTAGTCTACGCTTGGCTCGGTGGTGAGGATGAGTGATTTGAATGGTTGATTGGGTTGATTCATAAAAATTTCGGCTGATTTGTGGATTTTACAATACTACAAAAATCGGCATTTTGCAAATTTTGGGTAAAAAAAGAGGCCCCGGGGTTTTAATCCCAGGGCACTTGCTTCACTTGAACAAGAACTGGACGATGAAGGCGAAACCTCAATTACAAGAACTGTTGGGGTCAGGGGCTACTCATAGTCGCCCCGATGCGCTGTCGTCACTCACGACGCTTGTTGCCGACGCTGGCGCGCGCGAGATCCTCGATGCCGGCGGCGAAGGAAATAAAAGTATTGTGCCCAACGAGGGCGAAGTGGTTGCCGCATTGTCGCGGCACGAATTCGTTGTCCATGCGAGACCTCCTCGAGAAATGCCCGTTTTACGGGGCTGGGTGAATGGAACTCTACACAGTCACTTCTGGAGTACTCTATGACTCCTATGCCACTTTACGCGGGGCACAAAGCGACCGTCCTGGCAATACCCTATCATGCTACGTAAACAATGTCAAGCAAAAAACTGGGGAAAAATCATTTTGCATCGCCAGAAAGCTAAAATATGGCTTAAAACAAGGGTTTTTCTGAAGCTACTCAGAAAGCATTTTTAAAGTTGGCACCACTTTTTCGGCAATTTTTTGGTAGCCGGCGCTATTTGGGTGAATGGAGTCGTACATATAACGAGAGTCGCCTAGCAGACCTTTGAGGACATTTGGAACATAAGCGGTTTGATAAGTTTTTTGGATAATTTCAAATTCTTCTTCGAAAGAATCGCTCAAAACGCCGCCGCGAATGCCGAGTAGAAGCACCACCGCTCCCCTTTTTTGAAATTCGTCGATTATAATGCCGAGATTTTTAAATGTTTCTTCTTTTGGCACTTTACGCAGAAAATCGTTGCCGCCAAGAAGAATGATTGCCACCTTTGGATTTGAAACTTCCTTGAAGATTTCTTGAGTACGGTTGAGAGCGGATTCTGTGGTGTCGCCCGAGCGACCAAAGTTTATAATTGGCTTGCCAAGCTCAGCACTGAGAAGCGACACGAGATCTTTACCTTCCGTTGACCCAACACCTTCTACCAAGCTATCACCAAAAGCGACAATCTCCCCGCTCGGATTTGCTGGAGGATAATTTTTAATCGGCCCAGGTCCGCGGAAAAATAAAAACCAGGCGAGAGTGATGGCGACAATGAGAACTGCGATGGAAATAAAAATGGTGAGGTTGCGACTCATGATTTCGTTTTATTTTCAAAAGAAAAAAATACAGAGAGTGCGAGCGCAGCGAATATTGTGATGAGGCCGAGAAAATAAATGCCGCCTGAAACTTTGTCTGCGTGTTGGAGAATGCCGAGATTTGAGAGCAGATAATTCCAATCGTGAATTACAGAATCACCACCGAGAAGTGGCAACTGCAGACGAATTGCATCGCCTGCATAAATAGAAACGTTCACTAAGCTCTGACCGAGCCAAAAAAGAACGAGTGAGCCGGAAAAATGTTGGCGATGGATGAAAAAATATGCCGCAAAAATTGCTGGAATTAAAATTTGAAAAAGTGAACCCGCGGCGATCTGCACAAATTCGCCAAGGAAAAAAATTATTGCATGCCCCGCTTCGTGAAACATCAGATTTACGCCGTCGATAAGGTGCCAGCCAGAGATTGAAGCGTCTGAAATGTAATAGAGAGCGTAGGCAAAAACGATGAGCGCGGCGGCGAGTTTGTAGTGATTTAATTTTTTCGCCGCCATTGCAGATTAAATTTGCTCAACTCCATACATTTTATTTAGTTTTTCGCGAGTCTGCGCACCCACAAAACCTTCGGCGGGATAAATTTCGTGCCGTTCCTGAAAAGCTCGGACGGCGAGCTCCGTGCAAGGACCGAAATAACCAGTGAGACTGCAATCATTTTTCTGTCGGCCCGGCGGCGGATACAAGCCTTCCAAAGTGAGGGCCGTCTGAAGGCTGAGGACATCCATCGGCGCACTTTCGTCATCTTTTTTTAGATCGCTCTGCCATTTATGTGGCAAAAATCGGGTGACGGCGAGGTCGGCGGCGTTCGCGCGAGCAGACGCGCGATTGTCGTCATTCCCGTTATCATCCTCAAAAAAATCCAAGACGCCTAAATATGTTTGGAGGGCTAGGTCGGAAAGAACGACGCTTCGGAGGCTCGGGTCGATGAAAGCTGGCTCGTATATGTAGCCGTACTCGATGAGCATGGCCGCGCTGTCGAGAGAATTATTGGAGCCGATGGCGATGAGTTCTTGATCTTCCACCACACCATCATCTTCTATCGGCAAATTACTCTCGGCGTAAAACTTTATTAAGCAATTATGAACAGACTCGGCTGGCGGCATAGAACCTTTGGCGTTTGAGTATTGGCTTTCCGGCACATATATTGAAAAACCAGAATATTTGCCCGGCAGAGATAAGCGACGGCCTGGATAATCGTTGAAGTGAATATGAATGACGATGTCTATGCCTTTTTCATTCGCCCATTTATTTATTCCGTAAAGCCGCATCGCCACATCGTTGGGAGCATCATTGTGAACGACTCTCACAGCAGAATGAATTTTGCCGGTGGTCAGATATTTTTGCATCAGACCTTTTTGTTCGGCTACAAAAACGGCGGTTTCTTCTTTCTGGTCTTCGAAATATGTGAGAAATTCTTTCGTGTAACCATTTTTCGTTTGGGAAATATATACGTCGAAGAGCGATTCCTGACTCAACAGGTCGAAAAGTTCTTCGCCGAGTTCGAGATTGAGGTCAACTTCTTTGAGACCATTGAACTGCGTGCCCCAAGATTGGCGATCGTGACCGGGTACTACGAGGATTCGCACTTTACGACCGCGATCTTTAGCATTTTCGTAAACCTTTTTAAGTGATTTTTCGGTGACAGAGTCAACAAAAAATGTCGAGGCGGGTAAATCGGCCTGATCGGAAGCACTAAACTGGCTAACAAGATTGGAGCTGAAATGCGGGAAAACTGTGTTTATTGAATTACCAATAAACGCGAAACTTGCTATCACCAAAACGGAAAGAAAGAACAGCGAAGAATTTTTCACTAGTTTCCAATAGCATCAACGGCGTCCTCAGCTAACTCTTCGGCGTCGTTGGCAAATTGTTCAGCTTCGTCAAAATCCTCGTCGTCGAAAGCGTCTTCGGCGTCTTCGAGAGCCTCTTCAGCTTCTTCTAATAGATCGCGAGCTTCATCCACCTCATCGCCATCGTCATAGGCTTCATCTATTTCAGCTTCGGCGTCTTCGATAGCGGCGCGAGCGTCATCTATGGCTTCTTCGGCATCATTGTCGTCGCCATGAAGATCGTCGCCAATATCTCCCATTGATTCAATAATATCTTCGGCTTTATTTATCGCTTCGCTGTAATCTTCATCAATGAATGCATAGAGGCCATCGAGTAAATCTTCTTTGGCGTCAACAACATCGTCTTCTAAATTTTCAATTTCGGCGGCATCTAATTCATCCGCGTCTTCAATATCATCCTCTGTATCTTCTACCAAATCGCGAGCCTCTTGGAGAAGTTTGCGAGCCTCTTTTTGTTCAGCACTTTCTTTTACAATTGTTTGAACAGGAGTGGATGGTGTGGAAGTTGTAGGAGTTGTAGGAGTAGAGGCGGGTGTCTGGGTTGAGCCAGTGTTTTCGAGTCGAGCAGTAAGGAGAGTCTTAATGTGCTCTAAATACGCGGCCTTTGAGAGTGGGCCGAGGGTGCCGGTGGCCGGAGAAATGCCGCGAGCAGTCTGCCAACGCTTCAGAGCTTCTCTAGTAAGAGCGCCGAAAGAGCCGGTTTCGTTGCCCGGTGAGCCCACACCGCTATCAGCAACTTTAAAACCGTTGGAGTTTAAATATTTTTGTAGACATCGCACACCTTCACCCACGGAGCCCGTCTCTAGATTTTCCTCAAAGGCACAAGGTACGATAGTAGAAGAACTTTGAGCATTCGTATTTAGAGGAATAACAAACGCACCGAAAATTGCACCCATTAAAACAAGGGTTGCGATTGACAAAAAATGTAGCGTTTTGTTTTTCATAATTTTAATAAGGTTTAATTATCATCCTCATCCTCATCCTCATCCTCATCCTCATCCTCATCGTCGCTGTCGTCGTCTTCATCATCTGAGTCATCAGCATCTTCAGTGTCGTTATCTTCATCTTCGTCGTCAGGGTCGAATTCTATTACGGAACCCACAAGAACCTCACTCAACCCGAGTCTTTTAGCGATCTCTTTAATTATGTTTTCTCTATCACTACCATTAATATCTAAACGAAAAACTCTTTCTGTTTTGAAGCGCGCAATTTTATCTCTTCGTTCATCTTTTACTTTTACTTTAGAGACATTACCGTGTTTACTTTCGACTTCGATTTCTAACTTTGATTCATTTTTAAGATCCATGCGTCCATCACCATTTTTCAGCTCTAATTTATATTCAAATTTACCATCTCTAAGACCAGGGGCGATAAGAAGACCAGGGGGGATTTCTTTTCCAACTCCTTGTGCTTGGAGAATTTTATTGATTAATTCTTTTGTTCCGAGATTAAAATCGCCTGTAGTTTCGAGTTTGAATTTATTCTGAAATTTTTTCAAGGCTTCTTTTGTGCGGGGGCCAAAAAAACCAGTCGCCAGACCTTCGGGGTATATTGTTTTGTCTGTAGCAAGAAATTTCTGAAGTATGCGGACATCTTCATTTTGAGAATTTTCTTTCAATTCTTGCTTAAACTCAATGCGCGATTTTGTAAAACTATCGAGATTGCTCGACAAAGCAGCGTTAGGGGCCGAGGTCGACAGAGTCTTTACTTGAGCTTGAAGCTTGGCTATTAATTGCAGTAACTCTTCTATTTTTGCCGACGAAGAAGAATCTGCGACTGTGGATGTTTCTGCAGACACAGGAACAGATGCGGGCACTGCCAAACCAAAACAAAACAAAAATACCACTACAAATACGCCTAATATTTTAATATTTTTCATATCCTAACATTATACCCTATTTAAATTTGTCACCGAGTAGTTTGTCTACAACTCATCCACAGCGTCGTCGGCCAAATTTTCCGCATCATCCGCCAAGTCTATTGCCTCATCATAATCATCGTCATAATATGCATCCCAAGCATCGTCCAGCTTATTTTCGGCGTCTTCTAGGCGGTTTTCGGCGTCGTCTCTATCGTTATCATTTCGACTACTTCGATTACTACTCCTACCATCAACCTCGTCTATCGCGTCTTCGAATGAATTTTGAGCGTCTTCTGCTCTATCAATTGCTCCGCTGTAATCTTTATCAACGAGTGATTCGTAGGCGTCGAACAAATCAATCAGGCCGTCAAAAAGAAAATTTTCAGCGTCTTGAATCTGATCTTCATCATCGCTGTCGCCCCAAGCATCGTCTATAGAATTTTCAACATCATCTAGAAGATCGCGTGCGTCAGCGATTGAGTCGAGAGCTCCTTTTTCGTCTCGGCTATTGTATGAACCACTAGAAGAATTGCCGGAAGAGTTGCCGGAAGAAAAACTTATCGAGCCCGTTGTAGAAAGACGGTTTACAGACTGCCAGCGAATGAGGGCGTCGCGAGTGCGTTCGCCGAAATATGTGCTTTCATTGCCAGCCGAGCCCGGACCACTGCCCACCACCGTGAAGCCTTGCGAATTTAAAAATCTTTGCAAACAGCGCACATCTTCACCCGTTGAACCAAGATAAAGATCGCGGGAGAAACCACAAGCTGAAGTAATCGAAGAATTGGTTTGGGCGGAAACAGATTTGTCTGGTGCAAACGCGACAGAAAAAACCGCAACTGAAACCAGAGTGAGAGCGCCTATTTTTAATAAATTGTTTTTCATAAATTTAGCGAGCTTCGCCGATATAATCCATTTTCATTTTCACGAGCGTGCCGAGGATGATCAGGAACGATAGGAAGATAACAAGCCAGCCGATGACCGGAATGAGCCATAGAATAACGACAGTGAACGAACCGACGAGAGCCGTCTGCCAATTAAGCATCACATCCTGCGACTTTTTGAAATATTTCCAAATAAAACCGCCGAAAAATACAGCCAAGAATGAGCAGGAGAAAATGAGCAGAGCAACATAAGAAAACATTAAGATAAAACTGAGCGGTATGCCGATTATTGTGAGGCAAATCAAGAAGGCGGCGATAGGAGTGACGACTAGGGCCAAGAAACCGCGACCCATGTTTTTCCATCTACCTGAAATAGAATTTTCCACAATTTCCGTAGCCATGCGACCAAAAGCCCATTGCAATACGAGAGCGATAACAAACAAAGAAATGAATTTCATTAGCAAACCGGCTGAAAGATGAGCGGCGAAATTTTTATTGCGACCGTCTTTAGAATATTTCAATTCAGAAAAAGTGACCGCACCGGAAATTTGCGCCCCACTGTGAATCTCAGCTTCTTTTTTTGAAGAATAGTTTAGTGCGCCGTTTATTTTTGCATTTTCACCGACCACCACATTCTCGGCGTCAATACTTAGATTGCCAACGGTGCCGTTGATCAAAACTTCACCGGCGAAAATTCTTACCGTGCCATTTACTGTACCGTTTATCTCCACTCGCCCACCAGCGATGACCGCATCACCACCGACAGTGGCACCGGAAATGATTGAGACGTCACCACCGGCCAAAAAGGCATCGTCGCCCACAGAGCCTATAATTTTTAGACTGCCGCCAGCCGCGCGAAGATCGTCGGCCACAGAACCGCTCATTACTACAGAGCCACCAGCCGCAGCCACGTCGCCACTAATAGTGCCATCGAGAATGACATCACCGCCCACGCCAAACAAATCGCCTGAAAGAGCGCCATTCATTATTACGGTGCTAGCACCAAAATATACATCGTCGGCTAGAGCCCTACCCTTTTCGATCGTCACATTTTCGCCAAAATTTAGGATCGGGGCGGCGTGAGCGGTTGGCGCGGTGAAATTGGCAAAATTGACGGCAAAAGCGACAGCAAAAATTGACGAAAATACAAAAAATGGAATAAAAAATTGACTGGTTATTTTTTTCATATATTCGAATTATAACATTTCTAAAAATTAGCCTTGAAATTCTATCTCAAATGGATACATGCCCATACCACAGGTTCCTTGAAGGGTGGCGAGCTTAGGACTGCCGATGTCTATATCGGTTGAGCCTGTTTGTGGAAGTATTTTACTTATGTTCATACTTGGAATCCGGACGGATGACGAGCAATCGAATGTCCCACTTGTGTCGAATCGCAAGATAGTTGGCATACCAGCTTTTGCTACACTTTTTCGCGGTAAATAGCCACCTTTGGCTCTAATCTCGATAATCTGCTGACCATCAACGACAGTAACATTGTTGGCGCTTGAAAATTGGTCGCGGCCGTTGCCTCCACCGCCGCTTTTTGCTAAAGCAAAAGCTCCTCCGATAAATATGACTGCGACAATAATTGAAAAGATGGTTGTTTTCATAAAAACAGGTTAAACCACATTATACTAAAAATTAAAGATTGGGGGTATCAAACCGATTACCACCAAGCTATTTATAAGATTAAACAGCGCAAACATTATCACCACAAGACCAGCGCTTTTGAAGAAAATTCCTGATTTCGAGCTATTTTTTATACTGAATGAACTAAAACTTAGAATAGCAAGGGCCGGAAAAGTGCCGAGAGCGAACGCAAGCATGGTAAGACCACCATTTAAAAAACTTCCTGTAGAGAGAGTGTAGAGTTGCATTGATTGGGTAAATCCGCACGGCAGAAAGAAAGTGGCAACGCCCACAAGCAATGGTGTAAGTGTGTGATTGAACTTAGAAACACCGTGGGCATGTTTAGCGATGAACTTTGGCATTGACGGTTGAAATCTTTTTGCAAAATGAAATGTATCTAAAAGATTGATACCGAGAATAAGCATCACGATGCCGATGATCAAACTAAGTATGAATGTGGCTGAAGTATTTAGAGTAAACGCCGAACCGATTGCACCGATTACTCCACCAAGAATAAAGAATGAAACAATCCGACCGCTATGAAACATAAGCTGTGGCCTTACACGATCTGATTTGGTTGCCCCTTCTTTAGCAAATGTCGCGGACATTGAAAGAACCAAACCGCCAACCACGGCCATGCAAGTTGAAAGCGAAGCAATAACGCCAATTACAAACGCCGTACCGTAAGTCACGCTACCGGCACTCACCAAATTTACAATTCCAAGCTTTTGTAAAAGCACAAACAAAAACGCGAAACCGAGAGCGATTGGTACGGCAAATTTAAAATCTGACCATTTCGCCGCATGATTCTGCTTTTCCATCGAAACGCTGTAGCCGTGAACTTTAAGTGGTATTGTGAGCTCTTCGGCAATTTGTTCTAGGGTTTTATCCCCAAAGTCGCCAACAATTTCAACCGAATGATTTTTAAGACTTGATTTGGCGTGAATAACATTTGGCAAATCTTTTAATTCGTTTTCGGTTATAAGCACACAGGCATTGCAATGCATACCGTGGACATGGAAAATGTATTTTTGTTTTTGAGCAGTCATGTTTATATTTTTCTAGCTTTAATTCGGAGTGAATTCGACACCACCGAGACACTCGAGAATGCCATGGCCAGTCCCGCAAAAACCGGATTAAGCAACCATCCGAAAATTGGGAAGAAAACTCCAGCCGCTAGCGGTATACCAACAATATTGTATATAAATGCCCAGAAAAGATTTTGTTTGATGCCCCGCATGGTCATTTTAGAAAGCCTGATTGCTTTCACAAGCTTTGAAATATCGCCACCAAGAAGTGTAATACCGGCCGACTCAATAGCCACATCGGTGCCAGTGCCCATAGCAATACCCACATCGGCCTGAGCAAGAGCAGGTGCATCATTTACCCCATCGCCCGCCATAGCCACGACTCGACCTTGTGATTGAAGCGTTTTTATTTTCTCGAGCTTATCTTGTGGCAAAACATGAGCCACAACATCATCAATACCAACAAGCGACGCCATATGCTTTGCAGCTTTCTCGTCATCGCCCGTAAGCATCACGACTTTAATGCCAAGCTTATGAAGGTCGGCCACAGCTTGCTTCGACTCTGGTTTTATCTCATCAGCCACCATCACAAAACCAAAAACTTTTTCTTTCGATGCTAAGATGACCGGTGTTTTACCCTGCGCGGTAAATTGTTCAATTTTTGAAACATCAAATGCTACGCTCAAATCTTTGATGAGTTTCACATTGCCCGCAAAATATTCTCCGCCATTGACTGAACCTTTGATTCCCTTACCTTGAATATTCTGAAAATTGGAAACTTCTAAAAGTGAAATGTTTTTTTCTTGGGCATAATTTGCAATCGCGTGAGCAATCGGGTGTTCGGACTTTTTCTCAAGCGTGGCAATGATAGAAACGAGTTCGTTGTCTTTTAGATTGGAAAGATTAACAATATCGACGAGTGTTGGCTTGCCAATAGTGATAGTGCCGGTTTTATCTACAATTACCGTATCAACTTTGTGTAATTTTTCGAGGGTGGCTGCATCTTTAATTAAAATGCCTTCACGCGCACCCTTACCAACTCCCACAATGATCGCCGTTGGTGTAGCCAAGCCAAGAGCACACGGACAAGCGATGACTAGAATACTGACAAACGAAACGAGACCAAAAGAAAGAGCTTGAGAAAATCCGAGCGGACCAGTGCCAAAAATCAGCCACCCGCCAAAACTAAGAAAAGCAATGACGAGCACAATCGGTACAAAGACGCTCGATATTTTATCTGCCAGAGCTTGAATTGGCGCTTTGCTCCCCTGCGCACTCTCGACCATTTTAATAATCTGCGCCAAAAGGGTTTCTGATCCAACTTTAGTGGCTTTAAATGTAAACGAGCCACTAGTGTTTATCGTTCCTGCGACCACACCGTCGCCAACTTTTTTCTGAACCGGCATCGGCTCACCAGTAACCATAGACATATCCACGAAAGACGAACCCTCAACGATAATTCCATCAACTGGAATTTTTGCCCCCGGTTTTATAATGATGTGGTCGCCATGCTTCACATCATTCACAGAAATCTCTATTTCTTTGCCGTCTCTAATGACGAGCGCGGTTTTTGCTTGAAGATTTAAAAGTTTTTCGATGGCGTCGCCAGTTTTTATTTTCGAACGAGCCTCAAGATATTTTCCGAGTGCAATAAAAGTAATGACGATAATCGTCACATCGTAATATGTGTACTCGACATTTATAAATGGCTTCAAAACATCTTCAAATGCGGTGACTGCGAAACTGTAGAGATACGCGGCTACTGTGCCTATCCCAATCAGAGTGTCCATATTAGCTTTGCCATAGCGGAGAAACCGATAAAATCCTAAAAGATAGGGCTTACCAACCACAAAAAGTATGTAGGTTGCCATGAGCGGCAAGAGGTGGTGAAAAAATTCTTCCACTACAAAACTCATTTCAGGAACCGCATTATATTGGGCGAGAATATCCCAACCCATGACAAAAACGCTGAGGATGGCGAGTGGAATTGCCGATATGACTTTTGAGCGCATGTCCGCCACTTCCGCGAGTTTTTCTTTTTTGGATTGATTGAGCCCAAGATGCTCCGCATGCTCGTCTGCCGACATAAGAAAATACCCAAGCTTTTCTATTTTTTGCGAAAGATGCTCGGGATTTGTTTTTGACTCATCAAATGTGATTTTTACCGCCTCTGTTCCATAATTTACTTCAGCAGACTGAACACCGTCGGTTTTTTTGAATTCTTTTTCAATGATACTGGCGCAAGATGCGCAATGCATGCCTTTTATTTTGTAGATTTTTGTATACATATATTAAGTAGCGGTGGATTTAGAATTTTTATTTGCGCTTAAGCCGATAGACTTTTAATATCTCACCCACAGCTTTACTCTGTTTGCCTTTTTGCATTTGATGCACAACACAAGTACTCAAATGATTTTCCATAAGAGCGTCTTCAATACCAGAAAGAGCTTGCTTTACCGCTGATGTCTGGGTAATGACATCAATGCAATAAGCATTTTTTGCGAGCATTTCTTGAAGCCCACGTATTTGTCCTTCGGCGATCTTAAGACGACGAATTAATTTTTGTTTTTCTTTGTTCATTTTCACCAGAACTTAATTATTCAATTTTTTAATTATCTACATCATACCCCCTAGGGGTATTTGATGTCAAGTCGGCTAGCCAAAAAACACCCTCCTGTGAAGAGTGTTTTTATCGTCGAGGACAAGACCTGGAATCGTTACCTAATTTTTGTTCTTTACCAAGTAATACAATGCGAGCGGTGCGGCCCAATTGGCAAATCTCTCAACAAAATCCCAAATTTCTTTGCCAACAAGTGGACGGACAAGCGCTGTCCAAAAACCCCAAAACGCCATCCAGAGCAAAAGCGGACGAATTGGTTTCCACAAAACCAACGCGGCCATAAGAACATCCATAATGCCCACCACCAACATAAGAGTTGCGGAAGTTGGAGCGTCAAATCCTGTAAGTTGTTGCATCCACCCTATCCAATCCTTCTGACCTTGAATGGCAAAAATACCGTGGCCTAAAAATTCACCGGCAACACCGATTCGCAAAATCCATTCTATTTTCTTTTCGTTTGTCATAAATAAGTTGATAAGTTAATAAGTTTATAAACTAATGAATCAATAACTAGTATGATTGTACTTCTTGTCACCAGCTGAAAGCAATTCGAATCTGTTTACAACAAAAGAACGAGAAACTTCAAACACGCCGAATAATAAACTGGTGTAGAAAATATCGCCCAAGAGAGAATTTCTGAAAAAAGGAAGTGCCATAAAATACGATTGAAAAAGACCGGTGAGTGAGTGTTCGTACATTGTGCCAAATTGCCACACAGCCCAATTTGTAATTAGAAAAAATAGAACCGACGAGCTTAGAGCGCTCACCAAAATCAGGCCTACGGTTTTCTTTTTTCTTAAAAATAGACCAATGAGTGCCGCCGTGGCAAAACTACCATAAACAGCCAGCATAATTTGCCACTGATAGAAACCTAAAAATATGTCGGTTACAAACATAATTGCTAAAAAAATGGCGAACGAATAACGAAAGCCGAGATAGGCTGAGGAGAAAATGGCGATGGCTGTAACGGGTGTGGTGTTCCACGGGTGTGGCAAAAGTCTACTGGCTATGCCTACAGAAATGATTGCCAGAGAAACAAAAATTAATTCTTTTTTAGACATATTTAAATTTAAAAAAGAAGGCGACAGTTAATAATATCAACAGACCAATTGCAAAAACCGTTGCAATTTTAGACGACACCGGATAACCACCTGTTGCGACAGCGGCTAATTGTGATGAGTCTCGAATTTGTGTTTGCGATTGGTCGATGTTTTTATTTGAAGTCACATCTTCAACAAATTCCGCAATAGGATCTGCGACAGATTTTATGGAATAAACTGTCGTGGAAGATGTAGTGGACGTGGCTGAAATTGCTGGATTTTCTGAATTTTCTGGATTTTCATCGCCTTCGACCAACAACTCGGCAATCGGCAAACTATTTTCGGGTAAATGCGGTGTTCTTGGTGCTGGCAAAACGGTTTGTCGCGGTTTGGAAAAAGAAGAAAGAATCATTGACCAAGATTTGTTGAGGGCGGACGGAATCGCATACGCAGTTGCCCAAACTCTTGTGGAGTCGTCTGTTGTGACCGGCTCTAATCCTCCATCATTTTGTTGCGATGAGCAAAGTGCGTCTTGTGGACTATTCTCATTTTTTATCCAATCCGAACTCGACTCCCCCATTGCCACGATTGCCTGAATCGCCCAACTCGTCGAAAAACTCGAACCAAAACCACCATCAGTTTGCTGGTGTGTGACAAGAAAATTTCGAGCCTTATCAACACTCTGATTGACCCCATCGAGTAAACGGACAGAGACAAGAGCTTGTATTGAAGCGGAAGTTAGATCGACACTTCCCTCCCACGAACCATCACTTTTTTGTTTTGAAACTATAAACGCGGCAATTTTTTGAATAATCGGATCATTTGCAGAATAGCCTGCTTTAATCAACGGAAAAATCGCAAATATATCATCGTTCACGAGTGACAACCTACCAACCTGCGTACCGTCAAACTGATCTAGGATTTTTTGGATATAATTTACAGAAGTGCCGCTATAGGGATTGATTTTAAAAGCCATAAGTGCCATGGCGCGACGCTCATAGTCGGTGACATTTGAAAATCCATTGTCTGAACTTTTTAAATAAGAAACTAATCCATCACGGCTAGAACTTTGTGATCTCAAAGAAAGAGCGACGGCTACCCAATCAGTGTAAAGACTTGAACCAAACGAGCCGTCTGATTTTTGTGTCGCTTCTAAAAACCGAATCGCCTCATTAAGATTAAAATTGCAAGAATTTTGATTGGAATTATCACTTCCACTGGAATCATCGTTTTCATCTGAATCGTTACTTCCTCCAGAAGGATTCTCTGGGAGGGTGGCTGTTGTGGAAGCATTTATTATTGGAGTGACTGTAATTACATTGCTGTTTACAAACCCATTTTTGGTGGCAAAAACAGAAAACGGCGTACTAGAACTCACAAAAATATCATAATTTCCTTCGCTATCGGTCGGGTATGTTTCGAGAGTAATATTTACATTACTTGATCCTGCCCCAGACCAAATTCCATTCCATGCACCATCGAAACCAAACTGAAATACTGACACTGTGGTTGTAGCACCAACATTGGGGGTCGTGGTGGATACGGCGATTTTTAAAGGCATTCTGCCAAGTGTTACGAGTAAATTTTCGTTCGGAGTCAAAATGTGCTGGTCGAGCGAAGTTTGGCCGTACTCTAGATTTGAAAACCAGCCCCAATACAAATTATTTTGATAATCATTGGTTATGCCGCTTACACTTTCCAAAAATTGAGCATCACCAAAAGATGACCATGTGCTTTCGAGCCCAGACTGCAGAACAGCGCAATATCCACTAAACATTGGCGTGCTTGAAGCGCCCGAAGTGGTTGTGGTAGACGGGGCGCAGGCCGAAACTAAAATCGTGCCGGCAAAAAGCGTGGAGGTAGCGAACTCTACATCAAGATGAACAGACACGATATCGTCGGCAAATACAAAATTGTAGGGTGTCAAAAAAACTGCGACGACGATAATAAGAAAAACTAAGATTAATGGTTTATTTTTTTTCATTTTTATTTCTTTTCAAATTTCCACTCAACCAGATCTCCATCCTTCAATCGATATTCTGAAGCGCCGACTGTTGAATAAATACCGTTAATATAAAGAGTCCAGAATGCGCCGTTGACATTTTTTACTCCATTAATTTGTTCAATAAAATAACCAAGACCTGAAAAGTGCTTGGCCACAAAACGGAAAGAGGTTGTCGAAGCGACATTATTCATAGCGTCGTACACCGAGGAGCCGACTGGTACAGAAATCTGATGACTCGCGTCACCAACTAAAAAAGTGACGGGTATTTGACTCTTGATCTCTACTTCGCTTTCAACTTGAATCTCATTCTTAAATGGCGCTTTCACAACCAACAACATCAAAATACCCAAAAAGATGATTGAAAAAATTACGAAAAGATAAGCTGATCTTTGACGCATAAAAATTATCCTGCTCGGGACAAATGTTATTTGCTGACCGGACTTATCCCCTCTAATTCCATATGAAAAATTAGGGCTTCACCGTTGCGGCACAGCGGAGGAATTTCACCTCGCTTCCAACCCACCCATTAAATCTAAATTTGGATTTAAATTTAAATTCGCAGATTCGAGCTTGCGCTCGACAAATAACAATAAGGTAATTTTAGACCCCACCATTTATAATTGCAATGTTTATAAACTACTAAACTACCTAAACCACAAGATGTCTATGGCGAAGTTTGTGAAGAATTTTGCAGGGCTCAACGATTCTTGGGTCAACAATTCTATAAAAGATATTTAGGCCATTGCGACGAGTCTGAACCAAACCACTATGTCGAAGCAAGGCTAGATGTTGGGAAAGATTAGCTTTTGAGAGCTTGGTGATTTTTAAGAGCTGATCAACGCCCACTTCCCTTTTTTTGAGAATATTTAGCACCTCCAAACGCTTAGAATTGGCCAAAATCTTGTAGATATTGGCGTTTTTGTTGTATGCCTCTTGTGGTAGGGGTGAAAAAGGGGAAGAAACGCGTGGGGGTGGTCGTAAAATTGTGCGTGATTTCATAATTTCGAAACTAATATAAGAATAGATCGATTATAACAGTTCACAAAGATAGTTCAAATTTGTTATACTAATTTCGTAGTAAATTAACTACTTAACTAAATTATTTTCTCTTTATTTATTCCATGACATCAAAAAAGAAATCTGTCATCAAGACCGCCGCCGCTGAACCAATCGTAAAAAATATTCAGAAAAGAGATGGGCAGGTTATGCCATTCACTGTCGAGAAAATAATTTCAGCGATTCACAAAGCTATGCTCGCCTCCGATGAGGGCTCTCTCAAAGAAGCCGAGCTCGTGGCCAATAAAGTTTATGCTGATGTCGTACGCATCACTAAAAAATACAAAAATTTTGTTCCAACAGTAGAAGGCGTACAAGACAGTGTAGAAAAAGAGCTCATCTTAAGCGAATACGTAAAGACCGCAAAGTCGTATATTCTCTATCGAAAAAAAAGAGCTGAGATTCGAGCGCAAGGACTTCAAATTTCACCAAAAGTGAAGAAATTGGCGGAGGACAGTAAGAAATATTTCAAAAATTCACTTGGCGAATTTGTCTATTATCGAACTTATTCACGCTGGATTACCGAAGAAAATCGTCGCGAAACATGGATTGAGACTGTCGATCGATACATTTCTTTCATGAAAGAAAATCTCGACAACAAACTCAAAGAATCAGAGTATGAAGAAATCCGAAACGGCATTTTAAATCAAGGAGCCATGCCGTCAATGAGGCTCCTGCAATTTGCTGGTTTACCGGCGCGCAAAACTAGCGTCTGTGCTTACAATTGTTCATACATCGCACCAGAATGTTTTCAAGATCTCGCGGAAATTATGTATGTCTCGATGTGTGGCGCGGGAGCCGGCTGGTCGGTTGAGAGTCAGAATGTACAAAAATTTCCGCAAATTAAAAGACAGACCGGTAAACGCCTCTCGACTCACATTATTCCAGATAGTAAAGAGGGCTGGGCAGACGCACTGACACTTGGCACAAATATTTGGGCCGAGGGCAATGATATTGATTTTGACTTCTCACAACTTCGACCAGCTGGTACACGCCTTAAAACTATGGGTGGCAAAGCTTCCGGACCAGAGCCACTCAAAAGACTGCTTTCGTTTACTCGAGAAAAAATATTAGCTCGGCAAGGTAGGAGGCTTCGTAATATCGATGTTCATGACATTATCTGCATGATTGGTGATTGTGTTGTGTCTGGTGGTGTGCGACGAAGCGCTATGATTTCCCTCTCGGATTTAGATGACACGGAAATTCGCGATGCCAAAAAGGGTATGTTTTATGTTTCCGAGCCGCAAAGAATGTTGGCCAATAATTCCGTCGTCTACAATCAAAAACCCTCAAACGCTGAATTTTTGGAAGAATGGATCGCACTCATGAAATCTGGCTCTGGAGAGCGCGGCATATTTAATCGTGGTTCACTTGCAAAAACTTTGCCCGAGCGACGCATAAAAGTTTTGAAAGAATACGAGGGCTACTTCGACCCGACTGGCCAAAACATTATTGGCTCTATTGGTACAAATCCTTGTGGCGAAATTATTTTACAATCAAAACAGTTTTGTAATCTATCAGAGGTAGTGGCTCGAAAAGAAGATGATATTGCATCACTTCTCCGAAAAATTCGCCTCGCTACGATTTTGGGCACATATCAAGCCAGTCTGACCAATTTTCCATATCTTTCCAAAGAATGGAAAGAGCGATGCGAAAAAGAAGCTCTGCTTGGTGTTTCAATCACCGGCCAATGGGATTGCCCCGCCGTTAGAGACGCTAAGACTCTTGAAAAACTAAGAAAAGAGGTTGTTAAGGTTAATCAAACTTATGCCAAAAAATTTGGCATCAACCCTTCAACTTGCGCCACAGCCGTAAAACCATCGGGCACACTTTCTCAAACGGTAGACTGCTCTTCCGGCATGCATCCGCGTCATGCCCCTTATTACATCCGGAGAGTTAGAATTTCGACCACAGATTCGCTTTTCAAAATGCTGAAAGATCAAGGAGTGCCATATCATCCAGAAGTTGGTCAATCGAAAGAGAATGCGACCACATTCGTACTCGAATTTCCGGTCAAAGCTCCGGAGGGTTCCCTCTTTAAAAACGACATCTCGGCTTTAGATCAGCTAGAGCATTGGAAATTAGTGAAGGAAAATTATACTGAGCATAATCCGTCGGTGACCGTGTCGGTTGGCGAAGATGAGTGGATCGCGGTGGCCAATTGGGTTTACAAAAATTGGAATATTGTTGGTGGACTTTCATTTCTGCCGCGAGACAATCATGTTTATCAGCTTGCTCCATATGAAGCGATCGACAAAAAGAAATACTTGGAACTAGCCAAAAGGCTCGAGCACATTGATTATTCAAAAATAATTACATATGAAAAAACAGACGAGCTAGACGTCAAAAAAGAATTGGCTTGCGTAGCTGGCGTTTGTGAAATCGCGTTGTAAAAATCTGGCGAAAAATCAAAATATGATCATCATTTTCACGGGCAATGGCAAGGGAAAAACCACCGCGGCGCTCGGCCAAGCTCTGAGAGCGATTGGCAATGGTAGTAAGGTGCTGATGGTTCAGTTTATCAAGGGGCCGTGGGAATCGGGCGAACACAAATCGGCAGAAAAACTCTCGCCAAACTTAAAAATTGTCAGAAAAGGCAGGGGGTTTGTCGGAATTGGTAATGATAAACTGCCGCGAAAAACTCACATTGCGGCGGCGGTGGACGGTTTGAAATATGCAGGAAAAGAAGTGGGTGAAAAAAAATGGAACATTCTGATTCTTGATGAAATTTGCAACGCACTTTCACTCGGTTTACTTTCGTCAAAAAACATTTCCGATTTTATTGATTCAAATATTGTTAATTTGGACCATTTAATCATGACCGGCAGAGATTGCCCTCAGGAATTTATAGATAAGGCTGACTTGGTAACCGAAATGAAAGAAACAAAACACCCCTTTGCGCATGGTGTAGCTGGTCGACAGGGAGTGGAGTTTTAGCGAAGTAAAATTTTACTCCGTCGTCATTCCACCAAAACTCTCTTCGTCGCTTTCAGCTTCGGCTTTGGTTTTGTGCACCACACCATCACGATGATTGGGTGGCGAATAAATAGAGTATAGCTTCATCGGCACATTGCTGGAATTTATGATGTTGTGTTTTGTGCCAGCTGGAATTACCACTGCGACACCGTCTGTTAACTCGTTAGACACACCGTCTAAAACTGCCGCACCACTTCCCGACTCGCAACGAAAAAACTGGTCGAGCTGATGTACTTCCTCGCCGATTTCTTCACCCGGCTTCAGACTCATGAGCACAAGCTGGCTATTTTTTGCAGTATATAAAACTTGGCGAAAATTTTTGTTTTCAGTTGCTAGCTTTTCAATATTTGCAACGAAGCCTTTCATAAGGAAATTGTAACATACAGAAGTCTCTATTGGAGTAAAAGAAAACCGCCAAACTCGTGTCTGACGGTTGAGTGACGGTTGGGAATCGATCACAACAACATCTTAACCAACAACCCTATCCACCGCCGATTCGTACCAGTCTGGCGGAAATTCGCACACATCGAGTCCACAGCGGACAACCACACGTCTTTCCCATTTGGTGCCCCAAGAAGTGCGCCAATCTGGCAGGAAAAAAGCTGTCTTCACGAAACCAGAACGAAAGATCCGCCAGTAGACCGCCGTCAAAATCGGCACGCAGTAACCTTCGTTTGTCTTCTTCCACTCCTCGACCAAGCGGTCGAAACCGAGCTGAAGAGGAATCTGGTCGAATACGCTGAACCCCCTATTCCGAAGCTCCTCGACACACTCGAAGAAAACTGCCAGATTTTTCTCTCGGCAACCAAGGCCGCCGGTAGACATTGGGCCACACACTTGGAAAATCGGCTGGGGCATGACCCTCAAAATCCCCAAGGCCACATCCGCAACTTCCTTGAAAGAAGTTGCGCTCCTGACTTGTGCCACACTTTCCGGGGTCCAAAAAGGACACGCTTCAACGCTGACCAAGCCACTCATGCACACCTCCTGTTGGTCGATTGTTTCTTTGAGCCCTCACTTTCCAGTTAGAAACTAGCACAAAATAATTTTTCTTACAATGAATGAAAGAGGGTGTTTTTATTACACATACTTTCCCCTAAAAAGATCAATTGTAAACTAGCCTTTCTTAGCTAGAACCATTTACATCTCAAATAAAAGAAGGGTAGCGATTATTAATGTAATAACATGTTCTGCGACGGAGTAAGGATGAAAAGAAAAGTAAATATTCTTTACCCAATTTTTATCGCCGTTTCGAGAAAGTCTCTCGACTTCTTCTGGTGACCAAATATAGATGATTTTTTTCGGCAGATTATTTCTCTGCGCTTCATAATGATACAAAAAGGCAAAACTGTTTTTAGAAAATGGATAGAGCCATTTCACACCCCAACCGATACCAATGCTGTCGTGCAAAAAATGAAGTAGCGACGCAAAGAAAAAAATACTAGCCCAAAGTGGGCTGCCCAAAAACCAGACAAGAGCGGTGCCTAAAATTAAATATGGAAGCGGGTAATGAAAAATGTCTCTATGTGTAAAATCTTGACTAGCATCTCTTCCCTCTTTCTGAAAGAAAATTTTTAGTAAATCGATATCTGGGAGTAATACGAATATGACTCCGGCAATGATCACGGACGAAGTAAGTGGTACCGAAAAATAAATGCTGGCCAATTTTGCGATTAAAGCTCCGAGAAATATGTCCAGAATCATGGAGTAAATATAGCAAATTGACAAACTTTTTCTTAAGATCGGGCGGCGTCAGTCTTTGAACGTTCAATCATAAATTTAACAGCTTCATTCATGTGAACTTCCTGCAATTCGATATCCGGATGTTTATTTTTAAATACTCTATATATCTCATCAGCAAAAGCCTGACCAATCATTGGAACCTTATCGAAATCAAACAGTATAACTTTGAATTTTTCTAAACCATGAAGAATCCTTCTTGCTTGAGAGCGCGAAATATTTACGCCACCAGCTGTGTAGAGCTTGACGCGAATTTCAGTTTTATCAAAGCCATAATCGCTTCCGTCATTTAAATTGGTATATTTTTTAAAAACATCGCTCAAATGCTTATGTGAATCGGCCTTAATTCTAAATATAACTCTTGTACCTCTTTTGGTTACCCCGACTCGTCGCACAGCAATATCGTGGGTTTTATTATTAACCGTCATTTGCTGACCAAAACTATCCAAGATGAATACGTCTGCCGCTTTAGAAGTGAAGAAAATTCCTTGCCCGCTGTGAGACTTTGGAATTGTGGTTGTTTTACCCTTTAAAATATCTTGAACCGCTTCAAGTTCTGATCTTAATTTTTTCTTCTGCATTACATTTCTAAATACCCCGATTCCAGAATCATTCACGATAAACCACAACTCGCCATCGGTGAGCGAAATTTCAACAGAAATATTCTCCGACAAAGAATGTTCGATGGCATTATTCAACATTTCCGAAAACGCAAAAGTAAAGATATTTTTAGTATGTTCTTTGAGCCCTGAAATCTGGGGGAGTTTCTCTTCTATTTCTGCCAAAATTTTATGTTCTTCCAGCTCCAAATTCTTGAGTTTTTTAAAGAATTTGCTAGGTAAAATATGCGGATGGATTTTTGCATATTCTGGAAGAATGTAGAAAGCGTTTTTTGTTGATCCTATTCTTATGAGTAGTTTTCCTTCCACAAGCTGGGCAATGAGCATACTTACATACTGCCTCGACACGCCAAATAGACCAGACAGCTCCTTGGTACGGATCTGACCTTTTTCCCTTGCTGTGTCTAATATCTTTTGCTTGGTTAACTTAATTAACATTGTAAAGTCAATTGTAAACCAATCTATATTCAATTGTCAAGTAATTGTAAACTAGGTTCTTCTGCCTTGATAATAGCCCGTGGAGCTATCAATCACAGAAATATCTTTAATTTTCTGACTTTTAATTTGCATCAAAAAATCCACGCTGTCTTCTATACGTTCAACAACCAAATCGCACGGAATAGAAACAAACGGATTGATCCAATTTTTATAAGATTTGCCATCAACAACTCTCTCCTCTCGCCAATAGCGACCGTTTAATTTTGTAACAGCAATAAGTGGCTTGCCGAAATATTT
>CAYHIR010000012.1:0-24156 GCA_964356815.1 uncultured Candidatus Saccharibacteria bacterium
ATAAAGTTTTTTCGATCCACGCATCGGAGCCTTTATATGGAATGATGATGACATCGAATTCAAGCTTACCGTCGAAAGCGGCGCGGTCGCTCTTGCCGTTGGCGTAGACAAAGTAGCCAGTGTCGGAAACTTCGAAACCACTTTGGCGCAAGAGCCATTGATAAGTTTCCATCTGGCGTTTGTAGCCGCTTTGCCATTCGGCGTCGAGGTTTACAGTGCCCTCTTTGCTCGTGGCTTTGTAGTCGACTATTGAGAGCTCGCCTTTTTCATTGACCCAGATGTCGTCTACCGCACCGGTGATTAGAAGATTCGTTGGCTTGTGCAAACATTGCACACCGACAAAATTTTCTCGCCACACTCCCATATTTTCGTGAGAAAAAGGTACGGCTTTGATGCCGTACGCTTCCATAAGCGGATGCGATGTGCCGGCCGCGCGATGAATATCGAATTCTTTTTTGAGAAGTTGGTCGACGGCGCTATTTAATGTAAACGGAAAACCCGACGTTCGCGGCACACCGAGACGACGGTCGAGATAGAAACAGCGCGGGCATTCTAAAAACAAATCAATTTTAGAACGACTAACTTTAAAAGGCGCCGAATCTTTCGGATTGAAAAGTCCCCTATTTCTTTTTTGATAAAGCATCGGCATACCGCGTTTTTAATTTTTAGTTAAGAAAAATCTTTCACCTCCTCCAACACATTATACGCCGCTTCCTCTGAAAGGCCGACTTCTCTAAGCAAATCATGATGACCGATCAATTCTTTGCAGAGTACCATGCCACGCGAGATTATTTGCGCCATTTGGCCACGAGTGAGCGTGGTGAGGCAAGTGATTGGGTGCAAATTACCGTCGGCGATCATGTCGCGGAGATTGCCTTTGTCGGGAAAATTCCAGCCGATCATTGTGAGACCTTTGCACATGCCGTAAGCGATGGCCGTGGTGGTAAATTTTGTATTGGTAATGAGCCAACCTTCATCGAGCGAGCGGCGGCGACCATAAAAAAATGTCGATTCACGCAAATCGTCGAAACGAGCTTTTACATACAGAGCAACTTTTAAATCGGTCTTCACACCAGCTTCATTGTGAAATTTTGCCTCGGCCATTATGAGTTTCTCTTCATTCCATGCGACGATGTCTATCTCATGCTCAACACAACCGCCTTTCACTACCTGTCCGGTGAGTGTCGTGAAGCCTCGTTCGCGAAAAATGTGAGCAACATATTTTTCAAACGGAAAACCAGTTGGCCCAAGTTCCATGAGCGCCCTACGGAGAGAATAATTGAATGCCGCTTTTTTCTCGAGCTTGTGCAAAAGAAAAAATGCATGCTTATAAAGCTCAGAAGTGGTGGAATCTTTTTGAACTTCTCGCTCAACATGAGAAATTATTTGCGCCGCCGTCTGAGCACTCGCTCCAGATTTAAAAAGAGACTGGCGAAGTTTCTCGGTATCAAAAGGCTCTTTTGTGCCGTCGCCTTTGGTGATGAATAAATTTTGCGCCATTTTATTTAAAAAACGTGAAGATATTTAATGCGATTTTCTTTGTGTTCCTCAAATGTTTTAGCGTAATACATTGTGCCAGATCGATCCGACAAAAAGAAAAGGAAACTCGTTTCGTTTGGAGCGATGGCGGCGCGGAGAGAAACGAGGCCGGGATTGGCTATAGGTGTGGGAGGCAGACCGGCGTAGACATAGGTGTTGTATGGCGAATCAATTTTCAAATCTTCTTTCGTTAGATTGTAGGAATTTTTGCCGTTTATATATTTAAAAGAAACATCCACCTGAAGTGGCATTTTCAACTCAATGCGTTTCCAAAGGATGCCGGCAATGGTCTTTCTGGTCTCGATTTGTCGGGCCTCGACTTCTACTATAGAGGCAAGTGTCACCACATCTTCGAGCGGCTGGCCTTCTGGGCCAAAGTTTTCATCAGATTCAATCTTAAACTCGGTTTTTAGCTTAGCAATTTGATTGGTAAAATTCTCGGTCATCGTTTTTATTACCAAATCGGCTGAAGTTTTTGGCGAGAAGAAATATGTGTCGGGAAAAAGATAGCCTTCGGGCGCAATGGCCACAAAAACTTCTGGGGAAAAATTGGGCAACTTGGACGCAAGGAGCTCTGCGATTTCAAATTTGTTTAATCCTTCGGGAATTGTCACTCTAATCGGTGAAATACTTGTCGTGCCACTCACAACTCTTTTAGCCAAAGAAAAAACATTAAGCGGTTTTTCGAAAAAATAATCATCAGCCACCGCATCGCGTTCACCCGACAAAACAAAATGAACCACAACCTTAAAAGCTAGTGGCGAACGAATATAATTTTGATTTTTGAGCTCCGTAGCGATCTGCCCCAGCGTTTCACCCTCAGAAATAGAGAAAAGTTTTATGCCATCAGTGCTTTTGCTGTTGCCGCTAGGAAAATCCGCCGGCGGCGCAAAAAAAGAAATCCAAAAAACGGCGCAGATCAAAATACCAGTGACCACAAAAATCACCACTCGCCTCTGTTTTTTAGATAGCGTAGAAAATTTGCCACTTAATGAGCCAAAGAAATTAGCAATTTTTTTTCTGAGTTTAGTGGGCGACATAAATCCTTAAGGTAAATCTTCGAAGCCAGTGGCTAAATCGGCAAATTTGGTGGCGCCTCGCCCTTTCGAGACTGGGTCTTCACCAAGCTTGGTGTAGAGGCCACAGCACCAGGAAGATGAAAGATGGTGGCCAATTCTTCTGTATTGAGCACAAAAGGCTTGGCCATAACATGTTTGTATGGTGGGAAGAAAAACGAGCGAAGCTTGTAGGCGTTTAAAAGCTTTTTCTCACGAGCATTGCGGCGAGTGCGCCAGAAATCCTCCCAAGGATAGTCGAAATCGGTGAATTTGCCGAGCTTAAAACCATTAAGTACGTTCGAACTGTACTGACGGAAACTGCCAATGAGGCCAGTGATATTGACCGAATCAAAAGCTGCTTTTTCGTAAATATAGAAACCACGAATACCAACCTCAAAAGGAAACTTGGCTTGACTTCGTTGGAGTGCGGCCAAAACTTCTTTTTCGACTTCTGTTGGTGGACGTGGTCTCTCATCTAGACGCAATTCATCAATTTTCTTTTGAATTTCATCTTTTGCCTCAGCGCCCCAGCGCATTTTGCCAAAAAAATCGCCCAAAAACTGTGCATCGTCTTTAAATGTTTGTTTTCTATGCGCCCGAATAAGAATTTGAATCCAAACTTGTTGACCACGACCAACCGAGCCCAAAAATTCCAGAACGGAAGTCATGGGATCAGTTTTGTACTCTTCTTTCTGCTCACGATCGAGTCCATAATCAATGTAAGTTTTTATTGGATAAACATCATCTTTGGTAAGTTTAAATGTTGTACCCCAAAGGCCATGAGTTCCCGTTTCGAGAGAAATCTCTGGTGCATAATCATCAACTTGAACAACCTCAACTCCTGGATATTGGGCATAAAGTTGAGACTCTATAAGCTGACGAAACTTTGGTTGTGTCCATACATAAAAATGAACCTGACCATTTATGGAAACCAACTCAAAAGACCACCACGGACGAACTTTTCCTCCTATGAAAGTGCTTAAATAATCACTTGCTCCACCCTGCACTAAAGAGGTGAAGAAAATCTCCATCGCAAGCGGTGTTTTGGTTATCTCTTTAGGCAAACGAATCTCCAGCAAGACTCCACCCTGCTTGATGATGAACTGAATGCGCTTATATTTTAGCCAGATAGAAAAAAATGAGATGAAAAGGACTATTGGCAACCAGAGAGGCGCTGTGTTGTACAAATATTTAAATACGAAGAAAAGCGCGTCCGACATATGGCCGAATTATATCAGAAACAACCGCCGTTTAGACAGAAGCGACTGTTAGTACGAATGACGCTAGCCTAGATTAAGCGATGCTGTAGCGACCCTGCTTATCTTTCTTGAAATATTTTGGATTTTGGAGATTGACGAGGATGGTGTTTGGCTTCACATATCGCTCTTTCAAAACTTTTTCAATGATTTTTTCTTTTGTAAGCGGACCTTCTTTCTCGATAATCTTTTTTACAACATCTTTAACCACACCGCTCATATAACCCCATTCAGCGAGAGCGTAGAGGCCGCGACCAACAAGCACGAAACGAGGATCTTTTATGAGTTCGTTGTGAGTTGTGGCGACATGAGCCTTTTTGTTGAAAACTTCAGTGATAAGCTTTGCAACTTCGCGGAAATGAATCGGTGAGCCGTGTTTACGAATAACTAAGAACGCATAATCGCGCATACCTTTGGCGCTAATATTTGGCGACTTAGATTTACCCCATTCACCGAGCGGGTTTTTTGCGAGATTTTTCGAAAGTGAGAGCCAGCGCTTGATAACTTCTTCGTTTTTGTATTCTTCAGAGACATCTTTTACATACTCCAAGAAAGAAGCGATGATTTCAGACTCGGGCACGATGTCGTTGTCACCGAGCTCGCCGTAGATTTTACGGAGTGAGTCGTGAATTTGGTCGGCAAGCTTGGCGTCGATCTGCCAACGATGCTTAAACTCTTCATCTTCTTTGTGCTTGATAAATTCTTCACCGATGACCAAAAAGAAGTGGACATGGTTCTGAACAGACTTATCAACAGAGATGTGGGTAAGAAAATCGTGTTCGGCAACGATACCACCAGCGCTTTTCATGAAAGTTTTTAACTCATCGAAATATTTCTTGGCTTTGCCGTATTCTTTCGACTTACGAATATTTTGGATAGAATAATTTTCAATCTGACGAACGCGCTCGCGAGTAATGCCGTACTTTTTACCAATAGCCTCAAGAGTGAGTTTTTTGGTCTCAGTACCAAGACCATATCGGCCGACAATGACATCTTTAGAGCGATTGTTGAGAGCCGCAAGAAGTGTCTTGACAGCTTGTTTTGGATTGAAAGAAAGTTTAACTGGTTTTGAACTCATTGTTTTATATGGTTTTTAATGGCTTTTTTGACGGCTATTAATATGACTTAAATTAATTCGATAACCAACTCTATCACTCCCCCTAAAAATGTCAAATATGCCCTTGACAAGCTGTTGATTAGACCATTTTTGGCACGATTTTAGCGTGCGTGCGCCGTCAAAATTAGACAACAAAACTCAAAATCCGACCCTTCACAAAAACGGTTTTTTTGACTTCCCTACCCTCGAGCCACCTTTTTACTTCTGGTCGCTCTAAAGCAAGTGCAGTGAGAGTTTTTTCATCAGTATCTGGTGCGACTTTTACCTCATCGCGAACCTTGCCGTTTACTTGAATGGCAATCTTCACGGTATTTTTTTCGGTGAGTTTAGCGTCGAAAGTCGGCCACGGTGATTTGTGAATAGAATTTTTTGCTAGCTTTTGAGTCGCCCAAATTTCTTCCGTCACATGCGGCATAAATGGCGCGCAAAGCTTGAGGAAAATTGCTAAAGTTTCCGCGGTAAAATCTGTCGCGTGCTCAAGCTCGCGGGAAAGAATCATGAGACTCGAGATGGCGGTGTTAAAACCGAAAGTTTCGATGTCTTCACTGACTTTTTTTATCGTCTTGTGGAGTGATATGAGCAATTCGGCTGAATTTGTTTTGCCTAGCAAGCCAGCGAATCGTTCACCAATTCTCCAGACACGCTCTACAAAACGCTCCGAGCCCATGATGGCCTTCGTGTCCCAAGATGTGGTCTGAGAAAATGGCGACATAAACATTTCGTACACGCGAAGCGTGTCTGCTCCATATGTATGAACGATGTCGTCTGGGTTTATGACATTGCCATAGCGCTTGCTCATCTTGCGACCGTCTTCAGCGAGAATGAAACCGAGAAATTCGAGACGCTTGAAAGGCTCACTCGTGCTCACTGTGCCAATGTCGTAGAGAAATTTATGCCAAAAACGCGCATATATAAGGTGCCTCACAGCATGATCTCCACCTACATACACATCCACCTGATTCCAATATTTTTCTTTCGCCGGATCTACAAGTGCTTTGCTGTTTTTTGGATCCATAAAGCGGAGGTAGTACCAGCTCGAGCCGGCCCATTGAGGCATGGTATTGGTCTCACGCTTGGCTTTGCCACCGCATTTTGGACATTTCACATTCACCCATTTCTCAATCGCGGCCAAAGGCGACTCCCCTGTGCCCGTTGGCTCATAATTTTTCACCTCGGGCAATTTGACCGGCAAATCTTTTTCTGGAACGGGCACTGCGCCACATTTTTCGCAATGAATCATCGGAATCGGCTCACCCCAATAGCGCTGACGAGAAAAAACCCAATCGCGGATTTTATATTTGGTGGTGAGGATGGCGGTGGTTTTTTTTGCGAGGAATTCGATGATTTTTGACCGGGCTTCAGAAGTGGCACTTTCATTAAACGGATCCGTTGAATTTATTAGAACGCCATCACCTGTATAAGGATGATCACCCTTTTTTAGCCAATTTACGATATGACCGAGCTCGACAACAGGTGAGAGTGTATCGATTTTTGACCAATCTTCCCAAATGACATCGTGTTTTTCTTGTTCTGATGTGTCAATTTCATTCTTGTCTAAGTTTTCAAGTTTGAAAAGAAAAATATTTGAAACTACTTGTCGGTTTACATTTTTGTGGGCAGCATAAAAGTCTGCTCGAATAACATACGGCATACGATCTAAAAGTTTGAGATTTTTGTATCCAGTTTCCTCCAAAATTTCTCGACAAATTGCCGTTTCTATTTCCTCCCCATCTTCAACTCCACCAGTAATAGGCGTTTTCCAAGGAAATTTTTTATTTTTAAGCGCAATAAATTTTTCTTCGGTTGGGTGTTTTACGATGGCGTGGACAATAACGCGTTTAGTGTTTTCTTTTCCGTCGACTGGCGGATTATTTTGATCGATCAAATGCGGCGCGACAACTTGTTTAATTGGCAACCCATATTTCTTCGCAAAACTAAAATCGCGCTCATCGTGAGCAGGCACGGCCATTATTGCGCCGGTGCCGTATGAAGAAAGAACGTAATCGGCCACAAAAATAGGAATTTCTTCGTCGTTTGCGGGATTGATTGCGACGAGTCCCTCGAGCTTCACACCAGTTTTGTCTTTATTTTCTGTAGTACGATCGATTTCGGTTTTGTTTTGCGCGGTGGCAAGATATTTTTCGACTTCTTCCCGATTTTCAGCCGATAGAGATGGAAGAATTTGCGCGACAAAATTATGCTCCGGTGCGAGCACGAGATATGTGGCACCAAAAATTGTTTCTGGGCGCGATGTGAATACGGTGATTTTTTCGCCAGCCGACGCGGCAGAATTTCCGGCCGCATTGTCGCCAGCCGCAGACTTCACCATAAAATCAATCTCTGCACCCTCACTTTTGCCGATCCAGTTTCGCTGAGATTCTTTTATATGCTCTGGCCAATTGAGCGGTGGTAAATCGGCGAGTAGGCGCTCCGCGTAATCGGTAATTTTCAAAACCCATTGTCGCATCGGGCGTTTTTCTACCACGGAACCACAACGTTCGCATTTCCCCGCCTCCAAATCTTCGTTAGCGAGGCCGGTCTGGCATGACGGACACCAATTTATCGGCTCATGCGACTCATATGCAAGACCGCGTTCGTAAAGCTTCAGGAAAATCCATTGTGTCCATTTGTAATAGGCTGGATCGGTAGTGTTTATTTCGCGCGACCAATCGTAATCGAAACCGATGATCGAGAGTTGCTCTTTATATCGCTTAATATTTTTTTCGACGGCTAGCCGTGGGTGTGTTTTGTTTTTTATCGCATAATTTTCTGCAGGCAAACCAAAAGCGTCCCAACCCATCGGGTGAAGCACCTCAAAACCGCTCATTCTTTTGAAACGAGAATAAATATCTGTGGCGATGTAGCCTTTTGGATGACCCACATGCAAACCTTCGCCGGAAGGATACGGGAACATGTCAAGGACGTAGCACTTTTCGCGTTCGCCTTCTGTGGTCTTATAGATTTTTCCTGTCGCCCACTTTTTCTGCCACTTCTTTTCGATTTTTTTGTGGTCGTATTTTCTTACCGCCATTTTAGACAGAGCTGTTTGTTATGTATTTTTTGTTTAAAAATACAGTCAAATAACCAATAGCGACAAGTAATATGCCCGTTATGACGAGCATTAACGGCCAGCCTAAGCTACCAGCGAAATACTTCACAGAAATTTTAATAATATAAATCATTAGAAAAATAGCTCCAATTTTCAGGAAAACATTATTGTGCATAATTACACTCAAATAAATAACACCGAAGATTACTACCCAATAAATAGCATCCCAAAAACCACCGATAGACAACGATGCGGCTAGAACGGCCAAAAGACCGATAACAAATAACGGTTGTACCAGATTGATTCTTTTTCGATTATCTTCTCCTGAAAAAAACTTACCGAGAAAAATATACGCCACACCGGCAACAATGGTTGCGTACTGGTATATTTCCCAAGTTGTGTTGTGATTGTCGAAAATCAGACCAATTACGGAGAAATACAACCAGGTAGAAAAGGCGATAATCAGTGCCAAAAACAGATCGACTTTCTTATATAAAAAATAAGAAATAGCAAATAAAACAAGGAGGGCGCCGGAGGTGATGAACTGGATCATGGAGGACGAATTTATTTCTGAGGTGTCAGTAAGAAAGATCACTGAACCAATTGAGAGAGCGAGCGCCGAAACAATAAAACCAACAAAAGAAACTTTCTCTAACAGCGCGTTTGTGAAATAGAGGAGCATGGCCATTACATATAATGCCATACCCGCCGCCAGTACCAGACTGCTCGAATCCGCATTCATTTCAAAAAAAGTTACTGCGACACCAATTGGAACTAAAATTAGTGAGAGAGCGTAAGCTAAGATAGAAAATCTTCTCAATTCATTATTTCCAAACACCAACATTCCAATTATATAGGCCGCAACACCCGAGCCAAGAGAAATTAAAATTCTTGCTAGAGAATTCAAAAGGTGCCAATTTTGGAATAGAAGAACAAGTATGCCGACCAAAACCACTGCTGAACCAAGCCCATAAAGAATTTGGGAAACATTCAATCGTTTTTTTGTGACTGATTGCAATTGAAGCTCGTCAAAAACATCCAGGACGTCACTTTTATATATTATATTTTTAAAAACCGAGTCTTTTATAAGCGCTAAAATAGTTTGTTTGTCCATTTTATTTTATTATTTATTGTTCAACTGAGTTATTTTTTATCCAACCAATTGCTGGCGTGTGACTATTACCATAGAAAAAATCCATATTTTGAATTTTTAATTTCTTTTTATAAGCGTTTTTAACCAAAAACAGGCCGTTTCTGTCGGAATTCGAGCCGAACAGATCGAAAATTCCGTTATCACTGTATATATTTTCAATCAAAAACCCGTCTGGTGAAGTTGGTCCTGGCTCTAATCTAAGCACACGCACTTCTTCGTAGGAAATTTTTCTTGAAGTGTCTTTTTTTACATCGTAAAAATACAAACTAGGGTCTCTTGGCACACGATTTCTGTATAAATACTCTTGCCCTGCTGGTGGCGGCAGAATATCTTTTTTTACAATAAAGCCATCTTGCATGTCGTAATAATAATTAAAATCGTTGTAAAAACCTCCTTGATAATAGTAGTCGGTGTAAATAAAGTCGTATTCTGGAGACATTGTAAATTTTGGTACGAGAACAGTACCTAAAACTGCGAGAATGAGAACTACCGGCAAAGCTATGGCTATGATAAGCGGGATGTTTTTTTTCATGATAGCAAACATTATACCACATTCTTAAATCCGTAATTCAAGAAGAATGCAAGAGATTCATTCCTTCTTGAACGACCAACCGATGGAGTGTGTTGAGTTTAGAACACTACGGGAGTATTATTCATCTATTATAACACGCCTAAAAATGCACAAAAAAAGAGCCCGCGCAACAACGAAGCGGGGGCTCGAAATGAGTTTCGCTGACAACCAGGACATCAACCCATCATGCCAGTGGCGGCGCCGACGTGGACCATAACACGATCACCCTCGTCGCACAAAGCATCGGGAGGAGTACCCTCGATAGCAGATGTTGCGACAGGTTGTTCCTTTCTCCGAATTTTCGACTCAGAGATGAGGTCGAGTGACCGCAGAGTTTCTCGCCAGCGCCTACTCTCTTTTTGAGCGTTTTTGGCAAAATCCTTGAGACACCCTTTGATGCCGAGCGTGTGATCATCGTTGGGTGTGAACCGACCCATTGCCCAATTCATGACGGTGTCGGAGCTGACTTTCATGACACCAGAAACGTAATCGGCAGTGTTCACGGACAGGGCGAGATGGTTCGCGAGCATGCGTTGCTCAGGAGTCAAATCCTGAGTCTCCTCGATAGTGTACCCGACGAACTCCAGAAGGTACCGAAGCCTGATAAGGCGCACACCGTTTGGCATGATGCCGAAGGCAAACCACCTGTATCCGGCGGAGCTCCCAATTCCAAGGAGACGGCAGACTTGCCTTCGAACTTTCTTCACACTCCGGGGGCCGCTCCTTCCTCTGAAGTCGATTCCGGCACCTTCGGAGAAACGATCGAGACAAAAGCTCGTGCTACCCGTTGCAGGCGTAATCATGATATCCCTTTCTTCTGATTGACTAGAAAGAGCTGGAATTGACCCACCACAAAGGTGAATCGCCAGATGAAACGTTATCATGTTTTTATGAAATGTAAATAGTCGAAGATTGAGCGTTTTGCCTAAATCCTAAACTCCAAAACCTCCCCGTCCTTCACGATGTATTCTTTTCCCTCAGTGCGCACGAGACCTTTTTCGCGAGCAGCGGCGTAGGAGCCGGCGGTGAGTAGGGTGTCCCAAGCGATCACTTCAGCTCGGATGAATTTTTCTTTGAAATCGTTGTGAATAGCGGTGCCAGCGACAGGTGCGGTGGAATCGCGGAGAATTGTCCATGCACGGGTTTCATCTTCACCAGTTGTGAAATATGTAATGAGATTTAAAAGTTCGTAACCACTGCGAATGAGACTGTTGATACCGTCATCTTTGCCGCCGAGTTCTTTGCGGAAAGTTTCTTTTTCGCCCGCGTCTAAATCTTTGAGCTCGTGTTCAATACCTGCATCGACAACGACCCAACCAGCGCCGGAGTTCTTCAAAAAATTGATCAGCTTTTGGTAACGAGCATCAGCCGCGCCGTTTTCATCTTTCATTTCATCCAAATTTTTTCCGCCGGCTTTTTTGTTCAAAACATAAAGAATCGGCTTCATCGTGAGCAGATGCAGACCTTTTACAATCTCAATTTCTTTTTCATTTAAATCGGCTTTTTGGGCAAGTTGGCCACTCTTGAGGAGTTTTTCGATTTTTTCGAGCGCCGCGTGCTCCACAATCGCCTCTTTGCCCTCAGCGCCAGGTCGCTTCATGTCGCGCGTTACATTGCCCATGCGTTTGGCGACAGTTTCCGTGTCGGCCAAAATGAGTTCGAGATTGATGACTTCAATGTCGCCGAGCGGATCGATTTTATTGTTCACATGAATAACATTCGGATCTTCAAAAATGCGTACGACTTCTGCAATTGCATCCACCTCTCTGATATTCGCCAAAAATTTATTACCAAGCCCTTGCCCATCAGCCGCACCAGCCACAAGGCCCGCAATGTCGACGAACTCTATCGCCGCAGGAATGGTTTTTTTAGAGTGGCTAAACTCCGTGAGCTTTTGGAGACGTTCATCGGGCACAGCCACCACACCGACCGACGGATCGATTGTGCAAAACGGATAATTTTCCGCTGGCACAGACTTCTTTGTGAGCGCATTAAAAAGCGTCGATTTTCCGACGTTTGGGAGACCTACGATGCCGATTGAAAGGGACATATTTTTGTTTAGAGTGTAACTATGACTTGTTTGGGAAGAAAGTTCAAGTTTTGTTGACAAAATAACTATACATGCTATACTACAAAGAGTCAGTTCAAGAGGGTGGGCCTCCATTAAGGCTAGGCTGTTTCCTGTGGTGTACAGAAACAGTGTCACTCTCTTCATCCTCACCGTCTCTTAGGAGATCAAGCCAGGATGAAAACTCCTCACGGCCAGAAACCGTAAGGAGAACAACGCATGAAGTTTGTGATTGAAAACGTGAACGAGAAGTGCATTGCCTTGTTGGTGGAGTATCTCGCAAAGGACATGTCTCAGTTCTTTGCCATCATGAACGTCGGTGTCGACGTGAGGTGGGTAACGATCAGTGAAATTGATGCGAGGCTGATGTCAGGTAAAACTGGCGCCATCCAGCATCAAGAGCTAAGGCGAGTGGTCCATTTTGAGCTCTACTCATCCCCCAGCTTCGACATGATGCAAATCCTCAGAAAGTACTTCGAGGGTACGAGGTGCATCTTCACGAGCCCGGATAAGCCAGGCTTCCGTGAGATGATCGATTGAGACAAGGCCCCAGGATGAAAGTCCTGGGGCTACTTTTTTATAAAAAATTTCAAGCAATTTGATAAATTTAAAACTATATGTTAGAACAAGCGCTGGTGTTCCTAAACAATGAGACAGAAAGGAGGCCCTAATGATTCCAAATCAGACCCACGGCGATCACACCAACACAGCCTGTCCTTACTGTGGCAAAAACAATCATTACGTTTCTGACGGAGTTCATGTGAAATGCGGCCACGTGACATCATTTACCAAGTCCTGCTTCCACTGCAAACAAACCATTTACTACTTGGCGCGACATGAGATTATGATCACTGCCCACAACCATAATCCGCGCGGATGATCTTCTGCAGGAAACAAAGGAGCACACAAACCAGAAAGTAGGTGTTGCGATGAAAAGATGGGAGCGGTATCACCATCAAGTTGGAGAGAACCCGAACTCGTTAGTTGTCCATACTCTGAGTGACTTCGTTACACGAAGAGAGTCGTCGTTAGATTTGGGTGCCGGAAATCTCCGGGACTCAAAGTTCTTGAAGAATCAAGGATTCACTCGCCTAGTTGCTGTTGACAACTCAGACGAGTCTCTGGAATTTGCAACAGAAGGCATCGAGCTCCACATTTCACCGATTGAGATCTGGAAGCCTGAAAAAGATACTTTCGATTTCGCCTTCTCCTGCAACACTCTATTTTTTCTGGACCGATTGCAAGTTGGCGAGGTGTTCAGAAATGTCCTCGCTGGACTTCGTTCTGGAGGTATCTTTGCTTGCAATGTCTTGGGAGAAGAAGACGGCTGGGTTGCGCAAGGCAAACAAGTATCTTGGTTCAACGAGAAGCAGGTGATCGAATTGTGTGTGGGTTTTGAAGTGCTTGGAATCTCTGAGAGTAAAAAAAACAGCTTCACACTCAATGAACTCGGATACTCCATCCCGAAACTCTGGCACCAGATAAGCATCGTCGCTCAAAAACCTTGACCGCCCCCAACGAAAGATCGTTTGGAGGGGCGGTTTTTTCATGCCAATACTTTTTATTAAAAACGGTTGGCCTAATTTAAATCCCCCATTTTTCTTTTGGAAGTCCGGACTGGGCGATAATTCCCTTTAAAGTTCTTGGTTTGAGAGCAATATTTCCGTGTTTTGGAACACAGACCTGTCTTAATACATTCCCATAATGACCTGTGTAGTAAAAGTGACTACCTTTAGTGTGATTTAACTTAAAACCATTTTCTTTAAGAACTGCGACCGCGTCATTGAATGTCCAGTTGTATACTCCGTTGGGCATTTAGGTATCGATGTTGGTGATGTTAAACGGTGGCCACTCCGTAGTATCTGACTTCAAACGGACTGGGAACTGGTTTAAGAGAAGTTATGTTTTTCCACATGTCTTCATACTCTTCCATTGGTTTTTGATTGAGTGGCGATAGTCGGCTTCCTTTTATTTTCTTTTGAGATTCAACATATCCTTGTATTGCCTCATCAAGATTAAACCTAACAACATCAGGGTCATCCGCTGACTCAATAATGTTAAATTCTAGGCCGACACCATACCAAGAATCGCCATCTTTAAAGACTATGCAACGTACAGATCCTTTTTTGGGAGTATTTATCATGGTTGCTATTATATGCATATTTATCGCCATTTTACAAGCTGAATTTTCTAGATTTTTGTGTTAAAACGTGTTATTTCCCCACCCTCCCCCACTGCTCAAGTTTTTCATGCCAATATTTTTTGTGTTTCTCCGACATGTTCAATATCGGGCCGATTTTTGTCACGCGCACGGGATGAACGCCAGCAAAACCGAGCACTGCGCGGCTGATTTCATTCGTATAATCGCCAAACATGAGCCATGCGATAAAGGGCCAGTTGTCCATCGTTACCACCACACGCGCGGAGCGACCAGTGAGCAGTTTCTTCCAAGACATATGATTTGGATTGAAATGGAAAGCGAAGTTGGGCAAAAACATACGGTCGAACATGCCTTTCAAAAGCGCGGGCATCGAAGACCACCAATTTGGATAGAAAATCACAATATGATTCGCCCATTTAAAATTTTCCTGAACCGCGAGCAAATCTGGCTCGAGTAATTGCGTTTCGTGATAGCCTTTATGCAAAATTGGGTCGAACTTAAGATCACCGAGATTTATTCGTCGAACTTCGTGTCCAGCCGCTTTCGCCCCTTGCTCATACGATGTCGCAAAACTGCCACACGTTGTATTTTTGTCTGGATGTCCCAAAAGAATGAAAATGTTTGCCATGGTTTTTTTGTTTTTTATTTAAAGTTATTTTTCGCTGCGCGCCGCGTGTTGTGCATACTCCAAAGCCCCGAGCAGACCGCCGATGTCGCCAAGCTTGGCTTTTTTAATAATCGGCAATTCCGGATAAATTTTTAAGAAATCTTGCAGATGTTTTTCCACTGTGTCGATTGGAATAGCTGGATCGCCAGTGATCATCGATCCACCAAGCACAATGACATCTGGCGACCAATGCACGGCAGTATTGGCCAAACCAAAAGCTAAAATCTTGGCAATTTCGTCCCAAAAAATTGGGTCGGGAATTTCTTTCGGCTTTTTACCCGTCGCTTTCTCCACTGCCGCGCCGGAAATGTAGTCTTCGAGCGTGTGATGAAGATCGACCATCTGATGACCCGGTTCAAAACCAATACTCGCCGTGTCAATTTGTCCTTTCACTATGCGCGCGCCACCCACACCAGTGCCGATGGTGATGTAAGCCACAATATCGAAACCTTTTCCAACGCCGACCATCGCCTCGCCAAGCGCAGCCATTGAGGCATCGTTTTGGAGAGTGACGGGGACGCCCGGCCCGCCAGGCGTGCTGAGGGCCGCAGAAACATCCGCACCAAATGGCTTACCTATCCAATCCTGCATATTTGTGCCGCCCAAAAGCAAATTGTTTTTATGATCAACAGGTCCGGCAATACCACCGACGATGGAGACGAGTTTTCTGCCGCCAGCCGAGCCGGAGCTTGAGCCGATCAAATGCCGCGCTGTTTGCACAAAAAGCTTAATTCCCTCTTCGTAGGCGTGTGGCGTCGGCACTATTTCCGTTTTTGAAATCAAATGACCATCTTCCGAAACCGCCAAGCGCATATTTGTGCCACCGATGTCGAAAAGTAGATACATGAAATTTGCCGACCTGCTAGCCGGCGATTTTTTTCTTAAATTCTTCTATCATCGGCACATTTTCTGGGTCGTTGCCATAAAATTCGGCCAAAGCGAACGCTGTCCAATCGGCCAAAAGAAGTGAGTTGAATATTTTTGTGAAAGGATTTTCGCCCAAAAGCTCAACTTGAGCGACCGTCAGGCCGCGCGCTTCATACATTTCTTTGCAAACGGCCATTCGTCGCACGATTTGAGGATGATCGGAAGCGTCGCTTAAGAAAATGAAGTAAAAATTTTGAGCGAGAGCGCCGGCAGAGTCGAAACCGTTCATCTCATTGTGATTGAGCTCGGGAAAAACATTGTAGAACGCTGGAATTTTGCCTGTTTCGTTGAGTTTTACTTTCCAATTGTAGGCGACAGGCAGATTTGCGCGTGAACTGTAGATAATTGGCACCTTGCCGCGCAAATTTTCAGCAAATTGCCGACCGGACGACTCAAAAACAAGCGGATCGAGGCTTTTGGCGAGGTTTGCCAGGGCGGATAAGGCGCTCGGATCAACCAATTTTGCCAAGGCAATAGCAGAAAAACCAAGAGCCATGCGAGGCTGAATGCCGGTATCGGGCAAAATGATATATGGCAAGGTGTGCTCCTGCGCCCACGCTATAAGCCGGCCGCCAGTAGCCACCGCAACAACATTAAAATTTTTCTCGCGAGCTTTTTCGGCGAAATCGAGAACTTCTTCTGTATTACCGGAGTAAGAGCTTGCAATGTACATACTATCGCGCTTTTCCGCAAAAGCTGGTAAGCCATAATCTCGATGGATGTAAATGTCGAGCTCAGGATTGGCAATTTTTAAAAGACTAGCCGCCAAATGTGAGCCTCCCATGCCGCAAAGTACAGAACTTGTTGCTGGTTTTAATTTTTCTGCATTTTCTACAACCGGCAAAAAACCAAACTGGCTGGCAAAATTTTCAATCGAATCTTTCATATTTTATTTTTCTTTAGACTTTTATTATACACCCAAAATTACCCATCGAAACTATCCACACCGTAAAAAATATTAGACGGCCATATGCGATACAATAATAATGTCGATTATCAAGTTAGGTTAATTAATAAGCGTTTAATATTTATGTCAGCAAAAAATATTGGGATGATTTTTGGTGTTATTTTCATCATCTTGGGCATTTTGGGTTTTGTTGGTGGTATGGGTATCGTTGGTCCAGAAGGTCTATTTCAGACAGACAGAACTCACGATATTATTCATCTAGTATCAGGTCTTATTTTCCTTTTTGTAGCCATGAAGTCAGCTGGCTCAATGGGAATGGTGTTGAAAGTATTCGGTATTATCTACCTTTTGGTTGCTCTCCTAGGTTTCTTCACTGGAGATGTTCTAGGATTATTTGAAGTAAGTATGGCGGACAATGTTCTTCACTTGGTCCTTGCTGTAATCTTCCTTTGGGCTGGTTTTATGGGCGGACGAAGCAATGGAATGATGAATAGCGGCATGTAGACTGCAAAACAAAAATCCCCTTCAAAGTTACCGGCGTCGATTTTTGGAGAAATCGCGCCTCACTCTCAGCCCGTCGGCTTCCGAGAGTAACTTTGAAGGGGATTTTTGTTTTTTCGTTTATAAAAATACGGGCACCCCAATTAAGGAGTGCCCGCTTTACGGAGAAGTTTAACTTCGACACTAACTGCGTGCGGCGGCATCATGTCTTAGTTCTTCGATCCGTTATGGTGGGGCTGAAGAAAGGCCACTTCACTGAGCCGGTGCGAAGGCTCGATTGGTTGACCTGATCCTCGGATTCGGCCGATGGCCACGATTGGAAAGTTTGCCAGGAGTCTCGGCCGGTTGATTCTGTTTTCCCCAATTCATGAAATCGATGCGGAGCTGAAACCTCATGTCCTTCGGCACCGACATGACCATGGTATCAATGATGCCCGGATCAAAGGCCCTGCGCGAGTCGAGAGACCTGAGAGCGCGATGGTAAGTCTTTGGGTGGTTCCGCGCCAACGAAGACCCCTTGATAATCCCGAAAAGCCTGTCGTGTTCCCTTTTGCTTGTCAAAACTGAAAGATCATGGCCCATCGAAACCCCTCTTTCGTTAAAAAGAAGAACCCCTATGAAGAACTCTGCTGAAACCCCTCAGCAGACCAGTTTTCTAAGATACGCCTACTTTGGCAAAGCGTCAAGAGCGGTATCCACCTTATCCACATTTGCCTTTGCACTGGCTTCGTTAGCGGCATCGTAGGCTTTGCGATATAGCTTGAAAGCCTCACCATAATTTTTAGCCTCTACAGCCCTGTCACCTTTTTCCAAAAGTTTTGCGGGAGTTGAGGAAGCGGTCGAGATGTCTGAGGTGACTGTGAGAGAGGCTGTGGTGTTGACCGTTGGTGATTGCTCTACAGCAGGCGCTAATTTTTTTGCAAAAATCTCTATAGGAGCAGGCTCTGACTCAGACGAAGCGATGCCAAAAGCCGCTGGGCCGGAAGGCGTCATGTCAGTTTCAATACTTTTTGAATCAGACGGAAAATTGACGGGTTCGCCAGCCGACGGAATTTTAAATGTTTCTGGAGCAGTTTCTGAAACAACTTCTGGCGGCAAGCTGGCAACCAATGCGGCAGTGCTTTCGCGTTTTTTCTCAACCAAAATAGATAGGGCTGATTCGTTTTTTTTCAAAACCTCCTCAAACACTAGCTCAGACTCTGCGCTCGCCGCGGCTTTAGACTCTTGTTTTTCAAATTGCTCTTCGATAATGGCAATTTTCTGATCGTCGAGATTGCCTGTAGCCGCCAAAGAAGCCGCTTCTTGAAGCCTTTCACCGGCCAAACTCGCGCTGTAGGTGGCCTTTTTGATATCACTCAAGAAAAGTGGCGCAATCTTTTCATTCAAACCAACTTTCACCGAATACAAAATGTCACCCGGAAGAGCATCCGCAGCCGCATACGATGTGCCGCCACCAAAAACCACAAACACAATGAGGGCGAACGAAAACGCGTGACGGTATTGGAAAGAAAAAACAGAAAAATATGGTGACGGGCGATTTATTTTTATCGGCTGGGCCGGATTTGCTGCCTGTATCGGATTGTTGCGCACAAAAGCATCGACATTTTTGAAAATGAGATTTTTTTCTGACGGAGAAAGAGTGGTGCGACGCGCGATTTTGCCGACATCTTGTAATTTTTTTTCTATTTCGTTATTCATGGTCGTTTTTTAAAATTTCCCGAAGTTTTTCTAAGCCGCGATGGATGCGGACGGAAATGTTGTTGGAACTTTCGCCGGTTATTTCGGAAATTTCTCCCAAGCTCAGGCCCTCCACATACTGCAGATGAATGGCTTCGCGGTATTTTTTGGGAAGAGTTGCCAAAAATTTCATGGCTCGTTCGCCGTCGCGCACGGAATCGAGAGCAGAGATCATATCGCCGCCGTTCATCCCACCGGATGCACCAGATGCGCCGCCAGCAAAGCCCGTTGCTCCGGCGGCAAAATCGAAACCTTCTTCAAAAAGAGCGTCGAGCGAGGTGGATGTGGTGGATTTTTTCTTGCGATATTCGTCAATCACCGCATTGCGAGCAACGGAAAAAAGGAATGACTTCATGTTGTCGACCGAATTGCCTTTTTGCAAATACTGCCACGCGCGTAAGAAAACATCCTGAAGCAGGTCTTTGGCTAATTCCCTGTCGGACACCTTAAGAAAACAAAACCGAAACAGAGCGTCGGCGTTTTCTTTATACGATTTTATGAAAATTTGCTCGAGGTTACTGGCCATATATAGAGACGGAAAATGAGGGTGTGTCTTACATTGCGTCCGAATCTGATAATTTTACAATAAAATTTGGGTTAAAAAAAGACGCCGCCGAGGTTGAACCTGGGTGGCGTCGGTGATGGTTAGCGGTTGAGTTCGTTTTTCTTGGTTTCGGCGAGTATGTACTCGACCGCTTCTTTGACGGTTTTCCACGAATCGATAGTTTCAGTGGGAACAATCCCCAGATCGAAGTCGCGGGTGATTGACGCAGAGAGATAGAGCCTGCTCATTCGATCCAAATTCAAGTGGGCCATGGTCGTCTCGAGAGTTATGACATCTTCGTCTGGTTTCCACGGACAGATTGCACTGGCCAGAAGATGCCTCACTCTATTGAAAACCTTCAAAAATTCCGCCTCGCTGTAGGGTTTTTCGACGGGTTTTTCAACTCTTGTGACAGGTGCTCCTGGTATCCCGACCGGCACAAGAACGGCCTTTGGAACAGGCCACAAGACAGGCTTCAATCGTTCACGCTTCGGAGGCTTTACTTGACCAGTTTTTTTCGCCACTATTCGTCTCCTTTATTTCGTATCTGATTGGTATGTGATGAACCACGGTGTTTGGCAACGATCCCTCCAAGGTAACAATAATACACATTGGGCGTTGTGTCAAATAATTTTTGGGTTTTTAAAGATATTTTTTAATTCATCTACCCTATCGCGAATCAAAAAATCTTCAACAAATTTTGGCGGATAGAAAAAGGCTCTTTCGCGCGTGAGTTCAATAAGCTTATCGAAGCTAATCTTCATCACCTCGTTTCTTTCACCCGCGTCTAACTGTTTTTCTTTAGTTGTTTTGTAATCGCTCGCAATAAAAGTGTAGGCGGTCCATTCTATTGCAGGAAGAACGGGCTCAATATAAACGAGGTCAAATTTTTCAAAAACCATACCAGTCTCCTCTTCAAGTTCGCGCTTTGCCGCGGCGGCGATGTCTTCTTCGGGATTGACTCCGCCCGCGACGAGCGTGAGACCATCTTTTTCCCAATGCGGCTGTTTTTCTCTGACGATTACAATCTCATCGCCAATGACTGGAATAATTATCACGCTGTCGGCACGCTTCACCGTTTCGTATATAGCTTTTGTGCCATCAAACTGTTCTTGTTCCCACTGATAGACATCAAAGCGTTTCCCACTGAAAACTTTTTTAGCACTCGGCTCTTCGGAATGGCGTTTTGTGTTGGGTGGGAGGGGGCGATTGTTCATGTTTCAAAATTCTAATGGAGCTTTCTTTTGAAAAAAGGTTTGAAACTAGCGTGTAATCGTCATCGTGATAGGAATCGACAGAGGTGAATTGGAGAAATTGCCGTCAAGTTTCAAGTTCCACACATAGGTACCTGACCGACTAATTCTACTCGGGTCAACAGAAGCGCCGATGCTTGCTGTTCCGTTTGGTGGCAACACTAGTTGCGAAGTATTATATCCAGTGTTTATCCAGTCAGGCTTATCTTCGGTAACAATACGGTAATAAATCTGCTGAATAGCTGAAGAATTAAAGATACTGATCGAATCCGAATAACTTAGTGCTTGTTGCTGGGTGGTACCTAAAGAAAAGTTATAGCCAATAAAGGTAGTGCTCGGTACGATTCTTGCGGTAGAGCGCTCCGGTGTATGTGTATTCACCTCAAGACCAGCAGTTATTTCTCCTAAATTATTTTTACAACTAAGATAGAAAGTTGTGGGCACCAAAACACGCAAGGTTTTTGTTCCTGAGGCAGCTAATGTTTTTTTCCATTTCGAGTTTGCGGGAAAGCTGCTTGCCTTGCATTTCTTTACGCTTTCAGCTCTCCATTCAAGGGTAACCGAATCTCCTGGAGAAACCGCGACGGAATTCACTTCACCATCTTGGGTACCAAAAAAAAGAGAGGGTCGATTTTCTACTTTTATTTTCTTAGAACTCCGAGCGGCAATAGCGTCAGTGCCGGGAAGACTGAGGCCGACATAATAAGAACCTGACGGGATAAAATGATTTTCAAAAGTATAATTGAATTTTCCAGAAGTGTTTATCGGATCACCGTTAACCTTGTCACTTTTAAGAACATATTTCTCATCATCTTCCTTTCCTGTCGAAAGCAAGACGATGTTTTGAATAGGCTTAGATGATGGGCTCCATGAAATATTAATGCTGTCACCGGGCATATAAGCCCCTGTTTTCTTTGGAATTCTTATTTTCAAAGAAGACTCGTTCGCAGCAGATGCGGGTATTGCAATTAAAACTAAACTGAGTACAAAGAAAAGAGAAACGATTTTGATAGAATATTTATTCATAAATGAAATATGGTGGACCCTACCGGATTCGAACCGGTGACCTCCTCATTGCAAATGAGGCGCTCTACCAACTAAGCTAAGGGCCCGTGAAAGCGATTCTAACACAACTTTGAGATTTTGTATTCGCGGCGATTTTTTGTAGAATAGCCCGACGGGCCTGTAGCTCAATTGGTAGAGCGCAGCTATGGCATAGCTGAGGCAAGGGGTTCGAAACCCCTCAGGTCCACAAAATCCAACATTCAAAGTGCGCCTCTGGCTCTATTTATTTTGGGTCTTATTGAATCTAAGGCACCACATAACCATAGCGATAAAAATGCCGTTTGCCAGTATAAGAGATGCCGGATAAAGAGTGGTCGAAATAGTAAATGCCTCTAAAGCAAGTATCCCGAATACAAACTTTAAGCTAGATAGCGCATAAGTAGAAATATTTTCAGTTTCTGGGTGAAAATAGGCCTTACGAAAAGTCGGAACAAAAGCCACGGCGTCGACGATTGTTATAATGACAACCGACCAAAGCGGATCACCGGTAAAGTACCATGGTGGTATGGCAAGAAGAGCGCCGACAAAAAAGAACCAATCGCTTTTTGTAATAAACAAACGAGAGGACGGACCGAAACCAACAAGAGCAAAAATAAAACTTATCACAGCAGTAAAACCTGTAACCCACGCACCCGCACCGCCGCCCTCCACCACCTGTGCAACAAAAGCTATTGCCGTGAGAATGCTCCAGACAAACCAAGAAAAAGCATGGGGTTTTATTTTTCCAGATAAAATACCGCGAGCATAAAAAACATATCCGATAAGACCCAACAAAACAGCAATTCCACCTGAAAGATATTGCAGAGTAGAGATGTCGAGACTCATAAATTGTTTACGGGTCTAATTATACATAAAAATCAACACCGCAGAACGAATCTTGCGGTGTGAAAAAAACTGGAGAGGTCTAAGGCAACCCTGCGCCGTGGAGTATCGCGTATCCACGGTAACAACCTACGAAATTGGCTGCATTTATCGGACTGTCGCGTCGCCTCAATCGACACAGTGGCCATAATTTTTCACCCTTTTCATTCCCGAAGGAAATCCCAGGGCGTTGTGGTCTGGCCAAAGAACACTGTTGTCACTCTCCGAGGGAAATATACCACCCTCGTTGCCCTCACCGCAAAATTGACAAAGCATTTTAAATATGATAGTGTCCTGTCCAGACACTCGATCCTGTTGTCGAGTTCCGCGGAGTTCGCGGGCAAAAATGTACCTTGAAGGGAGGATTTCCATGAGCGATACAGCGAAGATTGGGTTGGCGTGTTTCATCGGTAGTGTGCTTTGTTGCGCCGTTGCATTCGCACTCGCACCGGTTTATTGGTGGCTCGGCCTTATCGCCGGGTTTGCTGGTGGCTACATCAGCTACGATTTCCGTGACGTTCTTCGGGCAATTCCAATCGCGGCCACAAGGGCGTGGCAGGGCACACGGGACATTCCAGGCGATGTGGCACACGATGTAAAAGTGTGGTTTTTGAAACCACATCCGTTCCTGTTGATGGGTACCACGCTCAGCGTGTTGGTAATGACCCCACTTGTCGTTCTCGCCCCACCAACAAAAGACTCGGGGGAAATTAACTGGTGCCCCGGTAACATCGTGGCTGCCATTTTTCTTTTCGTTCTTGCTACACTTGTCTTTGGTGTGGTCACACTCATTATGGCCATGGTGCAAGCAGACGGAGAGCGGCGCTACTTTATATCCTGCGGAAAAGATCGGAACGCCGATCTTGAACGCGAAGGTCATCAGCCGTTCATGCTGACCTATCGCAACGGAATTGCGCTGACCTTGACTAGGGCCATGTGGATGGCAAGAGCCACAACAAGGTTCATCTGCTGGAAGCTCTGGGTTTCCATCGCCTCGGGAATTTGGAAGTCGATCTGCTTCCTGTTGCATTTTGCTTGGAACATGTTCAAGCTAATTCACTCCAGAAAGCGGCTTCTCTGCGGTGTCGACGGAATGCTTGGTGGTGCAGTGACGTATGTATGGTTCACGCCACCCACAGCCTCGCCAATGGAGCAGTTGATGCTCGTGGTATTCAGCGGCATCCTGGGCGCCATCTTCGGAATCGCAAACTGGGAGATCGTCTCCAAGAGAATCCTTCACGTCGGATCACCGACAGCTGAAGCAACGTGACTTAGTTCAGCACCAACGTGCAACCACAACCGGCAGTTCGAAAGATGTTCTACATCTAACGACTGCCGTTTTTCTTTTGTAAAAAACACCCCTCCATATGATCATCCACCATACCCACCGCTTGCATGTGGGCATAGGCGACGATCGGGCCGAAGAAACGGAAACCGCGGCGTTTGAGGTCGGCGGCAAAAGCTTCGGCTTCGGGTGTGAATTTAGGATAATTTGAAAGTTTCTTGATCGATTTTTTGCTAGTGAGCGGTTTGTCACCAACGAAGCTCCACATATATGTGCCAAATGTGCCAAATTCGCGTTGGATTTCGAGGAAAATGCGAGCGTTGCTGATTGCCGCCTCTATTTTTGCGCGGTTGCGGACGATATTTTTGGTTGGGTCTTTCGGATCGCCTTTCATGAGCTTGGCGATTTCACGCGCGCCAAACTTGGCGACTTTTTTA
>CAYHIR010000013.1:0-21743 GCA_964356815.1 uncultured Candidatus Saccharibacteria bacterium
TTTTCGATGACGACGGAGACAGTGTCTCAAATCTTCGCATTGTGGTCGCAGAAGCGATTATTTAACGTAGAGACCCGAAGTCCTTATTTCTTCGAACTTTGTGATAACTCATCGCCGCCCGATGAGCTTCGTTGTTGGCGAGGAGAATTTGCGACTCGTATTTTTGGGCAATTTCTGTATCTTTGGCGTTTTTCACATTGCTCAAAATTTCTCGCGGTTTGTGCTTTTCGTCTTTTACAACAGAAACCACTACACCGTGAAAGCCGCGGTTTTTTAAAACTTTCTCTGCCGCATTTCTATGTGTTTCACCACCGTCAATAACGATGATGTCTGGAAATTGCCATTCGGGATGATTGAAGCGACGTTCTAAAATTTCACTCAAGTTTCCGATGTCGTCGTTTTTTACTTTGCTGGGCGCTCCATGCATGCCGCGAATTTTAAATCGGCGGCCGAGTGCGCGTTCGATTTCGTCATTTTCCAAGACAACCATAACTCCGACAGTTGATTTGCCACCAATGTGCGCGATGTCGTAGGCTTCGATGCGGAAATTTTTGCCGTCTTCTCCACCCCTCGCGGCACCTTCGCCAACATTAATCGGACGACCGACAGAACCTGAGCGACGAATGTCATCGCCGATAAGTGTCACGTCATGAATATGTCGCAGAGCAAAAAGTGTGCCACGCAAAGCCGCCGCTTCTTCAAATTCGCGTTTTTTGGCAGCGCTTTTCATTTCTTTTTCAATATTTTGAGCGAGCAAATCTGTTTTGCCTTCGAAAAATAACTCGATGCGACGAATGATGCGCATATATTCGGCTGATGTTATTTCGCCGGTGCAAACGCCCGGGCAGAGACCAATCTGGCGATTGAAACAGGCGCGCGGCGGCTTGGTGCCGGCAGTCTCAACAAACGGCTGACACGTATCTCGATATGGAAAAATTTTACGTACAATTCTTAAGGCTTCCTTGAGACTTCGCCCTTGCGGAAACGGCCCGAAAATACTGCGGTATACGATGCCGTCCTGCGCGTTTTTTTCACCCACACCGGTTTGCGCCGCACTGGTCGCACTGGCCAACTCACGCCCGCGACGAATGAGCACCCGCGGAAATTTTTCATCGGTGATGACAAGAAAATTGAAACTTTTGTCGTCTTTTTCTTGCGTGTTGTATGGCGGCTGATGTTTTTTTATGAATGCCGCTTCGAGAATGAGTGCTTCGAGGACAGAATTTGTGGCTTTGAAGTCGACGCGATCAAAAATGTCAGCCATTTTTTCGAGAAGTGGGCCGCGAGTGAGGAGTAAATCGCCGCGGGTGTACGAGCGCACGCGATCGCGAAGCGAAGTGGCTTTGCCGATGTACAAAATTTTGCCAGCTCTGTCTTTAAATAGATAAATTCCCGGCGAATCTGGCAATTTGCTAAAACCTTTGAGTTTTTTATTCATCAATTTTTGCGCGCCACTTTTATTTCTTCCTTTTCAATTGCTTCAGTGCGCGATTTAGATAATAGCTCGTATGCGATTTTTCGGAGCTCACAGCGGCAACATCTTCCGGTGTGCCTTTTGCGACCACTTTACCGCCGCCAGCACCACCCTCTGGGCCAATGTCGATTATATAGTCGGCAGATTTGATAATGTCGATATTGTGCTCGATAACCACAACCGTGTTGCCTTTATCCACAAGTTTTTGCAAAATTTCGATGAGTTTCTTTACGTCTTCGTAGTGAAGGCCGATGGTTGGTTCGTCGAGCAGATAAATAGTTTTTTGAAGATGCGGACGATAGAGTTCGGCAGAAATTTTTACACGCTGAGCTTCGCCGCCAGATAGTGTGGTGGCTGATTGACCGAGTTCTAAGTAGCCGAGACCGACTTCGTCCATGGTTTTTAGGCGATCGGAGATGGCGGGAATGTCGTAGAAAAATTGCATCGCTTCTTCGACAGTCATTTTCAAAATTTCATAAATATTTTTATTTTTGTATGTGATCTCGAGTGTCTCTTTTGTGAAGCGCTTGCCGCTACAAACATCGCATGGCACATATACTGTGGGCAAAAAATGCATTTCCACTTCGATCATGCCGTTGCCTTGGCACGTTTCGCATCGGCCACCGCGGACGTTGAAAGAAAAACGATTGGCTTTCCAGCCACGCACGCGAGCTTCGGGCGAAGCGGCAAAAAGATCACGGATAAATGTCCACGCGCCGGTGTATGTGGCCGGGTTGGAACGCGGAGTGCGGCCGATTGGTGATTGATCTATAAGAATAACGCGGCCGAGATATTCACTGCCTGTGAAGCTTGCGCAATTGTGTGTTTCAGCACTTCTGTATCGTCTCTCCAGCCTTGCAAGCAAATTTTTATGCACAATTTCGTAGAGAAAAGATGACTTACCAGAGCCCGAGACACCGGTAACAGCCACAAATTTGCCAAGCGGCACATCAACATTCATATTTTTGATGTTGAAAATGTTGCCGCCGCGAATGGATAGCTCACCTTTTGGTGTGTTGCGTCGTTTTTCTGGCAAGTCTACATGCCGCTCACCGCGCAAGTAATCGAGCGTGAGCGAGCCGCTGTCGTTTTTCTTGGCGCCCAAAAGTTTGTCTAAATAATCGGCCACAACAATCTCGCCGCCGTGTATGCCAGCACCTGGGCCGATGTCGACCAAATAATCGGAAGAAATAATGGTGTCTTCATCGTGTTCAACGACAATAATTGTATTACCCAAATCACGCAGAGCGAGCAGAGTTTTAATGAGGCGATCATTGTCGCGCGGATGAAGGCCAATGGTAGGCTCATCGAGCACATAGAGCGCGCCCACGAGGCCAGAGCCGAGCTGTGATGCCAGCCGAATACGCTGAGCTTCGCCGCCAGAAAGCGTATGAGCACGGCGATCGAGAGAAAGATATTCGATGCCGACGTTGATCATAAATTGAAGCCGAGCCTCAATTTCTTTATTTATAACTCGCGAAATATCTTTTTCGCGCTGAGTGAGCGACACGTTTTCAAAAAATTCTTTGGCGTCTTTTATAGACAAGGCCACCAAATCAACAACATTTTTACCGCCAGTTTTTAATTTTTCAGAAATATTTGCACCTTTGCCGCCCACAATGACATTCAAAGCCTCCTCACGAAGTCGTGCACCTTTACATTTTGGACAAACCTCGCTACCAAAAAAGTGGCGCGTGCCCAAACCATTACACTCCGCACACGCACCATGTGGCGAATTGAAAGAAAAAAGTCGCGGCTCGATTTCTGGGTATGAGTAGCCGTCTATTGGGCAGGAAAACTTAGAGGACATCAAGAACTCCTCTTCTTTGCCCGCGTCAGAAGCCGCTCCAGCCGCTTTTTTCACCGGAGCAACATCATTGAAAGAAATTCGCACCAAGCCATCCGACTCTTCAAGGGCTTTTTCCACACTCTCAGAAAGTCGCTCGAGTGCCGCGGTAGAGCGTTTGTCGTCTTTTGATTTTTGAAAATCGTAAATATTTATTTGATCAACGAGCACATCAATATTGTGGGCTTTGTTTTTGGAAAGAATTATTTGCTCGCGAAGTTTTTTCCGCACGCCGTCTACACGCACTTCTGCATAACCTTTGCCGAGCAGATCATAAAGAAGCTGATAGTACTCACCTTTTCGACCGCGCACGATTGGCGCAAAAATTTCGACATAAAAAGGAAAGTTGAGTGTGCGATCTTTCTCCGCCGGCGCACCAGTGAGACGATTGTAAATGGCTTTGACGATAAAATTTTTAATTTCTTCGGGTGAAAGTCGCTCGATCTCTCGTCCACAAACCAAACAATGCGGCTTACCGATGCGCGCATAAAGAATGCGCAGATAATCGTAAATTTCGGTGATCGTCGCCACCGTAGAGCGCGGATTATTTGAACGCGATTTTTGATCGATAGAAATAGCTGGAGACAAACCAACAATTTCATCCACATCTGGCTTTTCAAACTGGCGCAAAAATTGCCGCGCATACGAAGAGAGCGACTCAACATATCGCCTCTGACCTTCAGCAAAAATCGTGTCGAATGCGAGCGACGATTTACCCGAACCAGAAAGACCGGTGAAAACCACCATTTTATTGCGCGGCATCTCCACCGTCACATTTTTCAAATTGTGCGTCCGCGCACCTTTGACGACAATTTTATCCTCACCGGAAACAGCTGAGGTATGACTACGGCCGATCGCGGCCGATTCGCCTTTTTTGTTTTTCGGATCTTTAGTGCTCATTTTTGTGCCAACCGCCCATCTTTTATAGACGAAACGCCCCAAGCTTTGCGCTACGGGGTTGTATTAGACCCGTTCATCATACAATGATGGCGAGTTTTTGTCATTTTTGCCGCTCGTGTGGTGAAAAATTAAACAAATTGAGCAAAAGAAAAACGCACCTCCCGTGAGATGCGTTCGATTGATGTGGGTGGCGATGAAAATCGCGACGGGAAAGTTACTCGCCCTTGTTCTGCTGTCCGTGCTTCATGCCGAGTTCGAAAACAAACTTGATCAGATCGCTCATCATGCGATGAAAGCTTCCAGGATCAAACCTGTCGCCAGACTCGCAAAGAGCAATCAGGGCGATCAGAGCATTGTCCATCTTCGGATGAACTGTGAATGCGACGTGATCTAACAACTTCACCGCATCACCGCCCTTGAACGAACGGAGTTCTCGCTCGGCACCTTCGGCTGTCTTGTGATCACTTAACACACAAACAATCTCTCCACCCTCTTCACGAGTGACTTCCAGGTGAAGTGCGGGAGCTGAGGTGATAGCAAAAGCTGGTTGCATTCCCGAAGTCGGCGGCTTCGCCTGAGCGAGAGTAATGTCCTTCGTCTCCGCGTCAGCCGGATCAACCCCACCCAACAACTTGATGACTTCCGCGCGAATCTCGTCTTCTTTCAGACCAAGATGCTTCATGATCTGGCTCGCAATGCCATCGGCTCGGAAGAGCCCCAGAACAAGATGCTCTGTGCCGACAAAGTTGTGCCCGAGATTTCGAGCTTCCTCGACCGCGTATTCGATGGCTTTTTTGGCGTTTTCGGTTCTTGGCAACGTTCCCATGGTAACCATGTTTGGACCATGTATGACGAGCCCTTCAATCTCGAGCTGAACTTCCGCCAAGTTGACGTCCAAGTTTTTGAGGACATTTACACCAACCCCAGAACCTTCCTTGATCAGACCGAGAAAGATGTGTTCGACACCAACATACGGATGATTGAACTTCTGAGCCCACTGCACCGCCAGAGCCATCGACTTCCTCGCCCGATCGGTGAATCTTTCAAACACGATGAGTCTCCTTGTTCTAGGGCGCCTTTAGCGCCGCCTTGTGTTTTATTTCAACTCGAAACCAACACGGTTTCAAGGATCGATTCCGGCGCTATTTTTACATCAAAAGCCACCGTTGTCAACAGCAACGATGTTTGGTGAAAAAAAAGATTGCAGTCTCGCATTCTTAGTATGTGTTTCGAAATGACAGCCGCAGGCCGCGTGAAGACGGCCGAGGAGAGTAAAAAAATTTCAGAAGAAATTTTCTACGGTCATTTCGAGACACATATTAAGAATGCGAGACGACAGCGTTTAGTTCTTTAACAAGATCATCGAGAACGATACTTGCTTTGACCAAAAACTTTACCGCGCCGAGCTTTTGAGCGCGCTCCATTTCATTGTTTTGAGAATAATTAGAAAGAATTACAACCGGCACGCTTTTGATGCGCGGGTCGGATTTTATTTTCTGGAGAACATCAAAGCCGCTAAGGCCTGGCAATAAAAGATCGAGGATTATAATATCTGGCTTTTCTGTATCAAGAATTTTTAGAGCGTCTTCACCAGTTTTTGCGTATAAAAGTTTACAACCCTGAGAGCTCAGCTTGCGAGATATAAGATCACTCAAAAATTGATCGTCTTCTACCCACATAACGGTCTTGCCAATAAGGCCAGCACCGCTAGCACCCATAGAAACCTTTGGTAAATGAGTGCGAACTTTCGTAATGAGTTCGTCTAGATTGAGCTGAGCTTTGACCAAATAGTCTTTCACATTTAGATCGACACTGGCGCGAATCTCGGCTAGCTCACCCGAACGCGAAATGGTGATGACTGGAATCGAAGCAATCGTCTGATCTTTATTTTTTTCTTTCAAAATACCCACACCGCTCGCAGTGGTGAGCTCCATGTCGAGAATAACCAGGTCTGGCTTAAAAAGAATTGTTTGTTCAATCGCCACCGCGCCGTTGTTCACAATAAAAGTTTCGAAACCAGCGGACTGAAGTTTTTGAGCTAACAAATCACCGAAAAAAGAATCTTGTTCTATTATTAAGACTTTTGACATTGTCAATATAAGTTTATATGAGAGTGATTAATGTCGCAATGGCAAGCTGATGAGAAAGGTCGTACCTTTGCTCTCCTCGCTCTTAAAATCGAGCGTGCCACCATGGCGCTGAATGATAGTCTTCACGATAAACAAACCAAGACCCGAACCTTCCGGATCCAGAGCTTTAGCGTTCTGAGCGCGAAAAAAGCGCTTAAATATGTCCTTTTGTTGGTCTTTTGGTATGCCTATGCCGTTGTCGGACACAGCGATATTTATATGATCTGATACAGATGAACCCGTATCTTTTTTACTAAGAGAATCGCTTGGAGCGTTTGGGGCTGATGCTGGCACACTGTGGACATCTAAGGTGATAGTGCCACCTTCACGAGTATATTTTATAGAATTCTCGATCAAATTTTGGAGAACGGCGCGCATTCTTTGCGGATCGACAGAAACTTTTGGCAAGTTTTCGTCTTTGTTTATTACAAACTGAATTTTCTTGCGAGTGGCCTGTGATTCAAAATCAACCAAAATATTTTCGATCAAATCTATAATATTTATGTCGACAAAAGACAGACCGTATGCACCAGACTCAATACGATCGATGCCGAGCATGTCGCGAATGAGATTGATGATGCGTTCATTACTTTCATTGGCCTTCATAAGCAGAGCTCTTTGCTCCACCGAAAGCTCGCCCACGGTGTCGCCTTTTAGCAAAATATCGAGTGTCCACTTTATCGCAGAGAGTGGCGTGCGAAGCTGATGAGCAACGGTCGATACGAATTCGGATTTTTCTTTGTCGAGCTGACCAAATTTTTCATTTTGCTTTGTAAGCTCCAAATCTTTACGCACAAGCTGGCGAGCGTAGCTGTTGTAGGCTTCATTGAGAAGGCGAAGACGCTCAGCCTGGAGCTCGGCACGCTTTCGGCTTTCCACAAGCTTCGATTCACGATCTTTAATAACCGAAGAAAGATAGCCAGACATGGCACCAATGATAAAGTAAACAGCGGTGATGGTGATTGTACCTGTAACAGCAACCAAAAATTCGTCGTAAGTCATCCGAATGCCTAGACCGGGATAACCATAGATATACTTTAAAATTCCTTGATATTCCAAAAGGACAATCGAGTTTACAAAAACACCAGAAATGAAAGCGATGATAAGCGAGCCGAGAACATCGAAAAGAATGATCGACGAAACGATTGGAATGAAGAAAAAGATCGGTGCGGTGCTTGTGGCGCCGCCGGAAAGATGAAGAATGATTAGAAAAAATACTAGCTCGGAGCAGATTTGAGCGGTGGCAAGAGGATTTAAATATTGCTTCAGATCTTTAAGCTCTATGTAGTTGACAAGCTTGTAGAAGAGGAGGTTGAGCAAGATGAAAGTGCAGAACAAAAACATCATCGCCGGCACAGGGAAGAAATTGTTGCCGAGCGGATCGAGGGCTGATAGCAGACCCATCATAAAAATTGCCGGGGCATAAAACCACCGAGCGCGAATCATCCAACGATTTGATTCAAACTTATTTTGATGCGTCAGATTCACACAATTATTATAACATCAGCGCGCGGTATGCTGTGGACTACTTTTTTACTTTATGGGCGCGTTTTTCTAACTCGGCAATTTCGTCGCGGATAATGGCCGCTGTTTCAAAATCGAGAATTTTTACGGCCGCATTCATTTGTTTTTCTTTACGACGAATGAGTTTTGTGGGATCAGTGGCGTAAATTTTTTCGTCTAGCAGAAGCAGCTCATCTACAGCCTTAGCGTGATCACTGCGCAAATGTTCGGTGATGTCGTTAATTTTCTTGGAAATTGTTTTTGGCGTGATGCCGTGTTTTGTATTGTATGAAGTTTGGAGTTCACGGCGGCGTTTCGTTTCACTAATGGCATATTCCATCGCGCCGGTGGATTTGTCGGCGTAAAGATAAACTTTGCCGAGAATATTTCGCGCGGCACGACCAATGATTTGGATGAGGGATGTTTCTGAGCGCAAAAATCCTTCGCGATCGGCATCCAAAATGCCAATAAAGGCGAGCTCTGGCAAATCCAAGCCTTCGCGCAAGAGATTTACACCGACGAGACAATCGAATTCGCCCTTGCGAAACTTGGTGAGAATCTCAATGCGCTCGAGTGTTTGAATATCGCTGTGCAAATATTCGGCTTTAATCCCCTTTTCTTTGAGAAAAACGCTCAGATCCTCGGCCATTTTTTTGGTGAGAGTCGTGGCGATGACGCGATGGCCACCTTCGATAACTTTTTCAGCTTCGGCGATGAAGTGTTTTATTTGGCCAGGGTACGCGCCGCCGTCGGAATCACCCGCGCGCGCCGCGGCTGGAAAAACAAAAATTTCTGGGTCGATGAGGCCGGTAGGGCGAATAATTTGCTCGACGATATTCTCGCTTTTTTCGTGCTCATATTTGCCGGGCGTTGCGGATGTGTAGACGACCTGACCGACGCGCTCTTCAAACTCAGAAAATTTTAGCGGGCGATTGTCTTGAGCTGATGGCAAACGAAAACCGTGCTCGACGAGCGTCTTTTTGCGCGAAGCATCGCCAGCAAACATACCGCCGATTTGCGGTACCGTAACGTGCGACTCGTCTATAATAGTGAGAAAATCTGGCTTGCCGTTTGGCGTGCCGTCGGCAATGTGTGGAAAATATGAGAGCAAAGTATCGGGTGCTTCACCGGCAATCCGACCAGAAAAATGGCGGGAATAATTTTCGATGCCGTTGCAATAGCCGATTTCGCGGATCATCGCCAAATCGTAACCCGTACGGCGTTTTAAGCGCTCGTATTCAAGCAGTTTCCCTTCTTTTTGAAAAACTCCAAGCTGGTCCTCAAGCTCAGCTTTGATAGTTTTCATCGCTCGCGCCGCTTCGTCGGGGCCAGTGATGAAATGTTTGGCTGGAAAAAGAAAAAAGTTTTCGACAGTTTCTACAATGTGTCGCGAAACTGGATCAATGAGCTGTATTGAGGCGATTTCGTCCTTATCAATATCGATCCGGTACATAAATTTTTCATTGACCGGCATAATTTCTACAGAAGTACCGAGTGCACGGAAAGAGCCTGGGGTGAGATCGGCATTTGTGCGTTCAAAATGAAGCGACACAAGCTTGCGCAAAAATTCTTGGCGCGAAAGTGCCATGCCACGCTCGATTTTCAAATGCACCTTTTCATATTCAGCCGGACTACCCAAGCCATAGATACAGGAAACCGACGCGACAATAATCACATCCTTGCGCATGAGCAGAGCTTGTGTGGAAGCATGTCGCAGACGATCAATCTCTTTATTTATCTGCGCCTCTTTTTCTATAAACGTATCAGTAACCGGCATATACGCCTCCGGCTGATAGTAGTCGTAATATGAAACAAAATAATGCACCGCATTTTCCGGAAAAAATTCGCGATATTCTTGCGCGAGCTGAGCGGCGAGCGTTTTGTTGTGGGCAATAACGAGCGTCGGCTTCTGCACCTGCGCAATAACACTGGCCGCCGTAAACGTCTTACCCGAACCCGTCACACCCAAAAGCGTCTGATGCTTCAGACCTTTTTTCAAGCCACCCACGAGCGAGTCAATCGCCTTCGGCTGATCACCGGCCGGCTTAAATTCGTTGAAGAGTTTGAATTTTTGGGAATTTTGAGGGAGTTTTGACATATCGCTACTATATAGGAATAGTAAGTTTTTAACAAAAAAAGAACTCCCTTGCAATTGCTTGCGCAGGAGCCCTCGATGTTGCAACGATACTTGGCCTTCGTTCATGCGACAGCTTCGACGAAGACGTCGGTCTTTTCGAACGGCTGCCAGTTGCCTGTACGGCACCGAATCGCTTTCGGGTAGCCGTTGCCCTCGATATTGCTGATGAGGGTGTGACTGTCTGGAAACTCGCGCTTGAGCTCCTCGACCGTGTAAAGCTTGCCACCGTAGTAGTGCATCGGCGACACGTTGATCCGCTCACTCATGAGCTGGACTTTCTTGCCGTCGGCGTCGACCACCACGGAGAGGATGTCGAAGAACTTGAAGCCGAAGGCGTTCTTCGGCACCTTGACCTTCGACAGGTCGCGGGTCTTGACCTCCCGCGTCGAGCTCTCGCTGAAGAACGAGCCCGGGTACAGGAATTCGATGTACGTCTTGCGAACGTGGTTCATTTGATACCTCCAGTTTTTGGTTTGAAAATGTACGGTCTTTGATCCACAATGGCCCAAAAAATCCCGCCTGACATAATAGCATACTGAGTATGCTATGTCAAGCTAAAAAACCGAGGGTTACCGATCACCCGCGCCCGCATATTTCCCCAAAAACCCCTCCTTAAACTCCCAATAAGTATCATTCAAAATCCCCTCTCGCATTCGCTCCACGAGTCGAATGATGAATCGCAAATTGTGAATCGAAGCGAGTGTGGCGCCGAGCATTTCTTTGGCGCGGAAAAGATGAGCGAGATAGGCGCGAGTAAAATTTTTGCAAGTGTAACAATCGCAGTCAGCGTCGATCGGTGAAAAATCGGCGACAAATTTTGCATTGGTGATATTGATGCGGCCGTGATTCGAATAGAGCGTGCCATTTCTCGCCTGCCGTGTGGGTGCGACACAATCAAAAAGGTCGACACCATTTTCCACACCCATAAAAAGATCTTCGGGTTCACCGATGCCGAGCAAATGCCGCGGCTTGTCTTCCGGCAATTCGCTGTTTACCCAGCCGACAGCCGTCGTCATATCTTCTTTGGCAAACGAGCCGCCGATGCCGAAGCCGTCGAAGTCGAGACTGGAAATATATTTGGCACTTTCGCGACGAAGTTCTTCACTTCTTCCGCCTTGCACTACGCCGAAAAGCATTTGTTTTTCCGCCGGCGGAATTGCGCCGGCTTGCCCGCCCGAACCTTTTGCCTCTTGATGAAAAGCCAAACTCCGTTTTGCCCATCTATGCGTGCGGTCGAGCGCCTCGCGTTGATAATGATCGGAGTCGACGGGTGAAGTGCATTCATCAAAAGCAAAAATAATGTCGGCGCCGAGGTTGTGTTGAATTTCGATAGATTTTTCTGGTGTTATGTAGTGCGCGTCGCCCGTAATGTGCGAGCGAAATGTGACGCCATTTGGATCGACGGAAGCGATGGCCGGGCCCTTTTCTTCGTCATCGGCCGCGTTAAAAATCGGCGCACCAGCGTCGCGTGTACCAGCACCAAGCAAAGGCTCCGGATCTGGTTTCAAAATTTTACTAATCCCCTTGCCGTACGCCGTGCCGAGAGAAAAAACTTGAAAACCGCCGGAGTCGGTGATGATCGGCCCAGGCCAATTCATAAATTTATGGAGGCCACCGGCATCGCGCACGAGTGTGTCGCCAGGCTGAAGGAGAAGGTGGTAGGTATTTGCCAATACAACTTGCGCGCCCAAATCGCGCACTTGCTCGGGCGTGAGGGCTTTGAGCGTGGCTTTCGTTCCTACAGGCACAAAAGCTGGCGTTTGAATGTCGCCGTGCGGTGTGCTCAAAACTCCGGCGCGACCCATTGAAGCTCGGCCCGTGGCCGCAGAGCCTTTGAGTTTTTTCTCAATATGAAATTTGCCGGACATCAAACTAGCGGGCGTGAGTCAAACTATCGAACATCAACCAATTCAACTTCGAAAATTAGAGTGGAATTCGCTGGGATAACTGCACCAACGGCTCTGTTGCCATAAGCTAGATCTGGTGGAATAGTAAGAACTCTTTTGCCGCCAACCTTCATACCAGCTACGCCCGTGTCCCATCCAGAAATCACTTGGCCTGCACCGAGTACAAATTCGAAAGCTTCACCGCGTGGGTATGAGCTGTCAAAAATAGTGCCATCTACGAGTTTGCCGGTATAATTTACAACAATTGTCTTTCCAGCCACCGCTTCAGCACCACCACCAACCACTACATCTACCACTTTTAAATCGGCGCTTGAATCGTTTATAGTTTCGGTCATATTTGTTTCATTATCCACATTAACCTCTGAATTTAAATTTTGAGTAAAAAACGAAAAGACAAAACTTCTCGAAAGAAGGAAAATGCCGACGACGACCAGAGCCGCCGCAACTCCCAACATTTGTTTTTGATTTAAATTTTTCATAATGTAAATATACTAAAATCTTGTATAATATTCAAATATGGATAAGCCTGAAAAAAACCAGAGCGATGCGCAGAGCAATCTGCCAGAAAAGTTCTTACCTATCAAGCCACTTTCAAGGTTTGAAATGCATCAAGCGGCCCGAAAGCGAATATCAAAAATCAAAAAGGAATTTCGCGAAGGTTTCAAATTTCTTGAGGACTATCCCCTGTCCGTCACCTTTTTCGGATCTTCGCGCTTGCCACCGGAAAATGAATACTATAAAAAAGCGCAGTCTCTGGCCCGCAGAATTTCTGAAGAGCTCATTTTAAATGTCATTACCGGTGGCGGTCCGGGCATCATGGAAGCGGCAAATCGGGGCGCATTCGAGGCTGGCGGCCGTTCCGTGGGCATCACCATTAAGCTCCCCAAAGAGCAGATAACCAACAAATACCTCACTGCAGAAATGCCCCTCTACTATTTCTTCACTCGAAAAGTCTGCCTAAATTTTTCTGCCGAAGCTTTCGTATTTTTCCCTGGTGGTTTTGGCACATTAGATGAATTTTTCGAAATTGTTACTCTAATTCAAACCAAAAAAATCCAGCGCGTACCAGTAATTCTTTTCGGCTCGGAATATTGGAGGCCTCTGGAGGCTTTTTTGCAAAAAGAAGTTTTGTCGCGCGGTATGATCGATGCTGAAGATCTCTCCATCTATTCAATCGAAGATGACGAAAATGTCGTACTCGAAAAGATTCGCCGAGCTCCTATGCGCACCACCGATTTGAGACAACCTTAATCGCCGAGCGCTGTAAACACATGTCCGACGAATTAAAAAACAAAAAATGTAAGCCGTGCGAAGAGAAAACTGGCCGCTTACCACACGAAGAAGTGGAGAAACTTTCCGAAGAAATCGATCGTTGGCATATTATAGAAGATAAGAGCATCGAAAAAACATTCAAATTCGCCGATTTTGCCACCGCTTTGGCTTTTGTAAATAAAGTCGGCGTGATTGCTGAAGCTGAGAATCATCATCCAGACATTCATCTTACTGATTGGAATAAGGTAATGCTTTCTCTTTCGACTCAATCTATTGGAGGTTTATCTGAAAATGATTTTATTTTGGCGGCGAAGATTGACGAGATCGGGCGTTAAATTTTACCAGAAAAAAACCGCGGCTCCGATGAGCGGCGGTCAGTTGGCTGTTGTAAAGCCCTTCGAAGAAACTCGTCCTCATCCAGTGGCCGCGAGAGCGAGAGGGTGACGAGTGGTCATCGGATACCCAACCCGTTTGTTGGGATTCCTCCCGCAGATCTGTCGCCTCTCCTCGAGAGCAGAGGCGGGCAGATCTTTCTCGAAACCGACGATCTCAACCCAAACAAGAGTGTAGAGTTTGCCCTGACGAGTACCCAAAACCCTCACCCTGCACCACCGAAACTCGTTTCCTTGAGGGGTGAGGATGCTCTTGTGATGCAGGAGGATGTTGAGCCCTCCATTGCAAGCGATGCGCCACCCCCGATCATTTTTTTGGGAACAGGGTGGCACCTCATCATCCTCCCGATTCCCAAAGAAAACGATGAGCTCGTCACCGCGCGACGGATCCTTTTCCAATCCGCCCAGCGACAGTTCGATGTCGAGCCGTGGCACCTCCAGCAGGTCCACACGCTCATCTCGTTCACTCCCAGCGATCCTCAAACGTTGAGACCTACCATGTTCCGGCACAGTCAGACTTGGCACTGATACCATCTCTGCGTCTCCTCTAACTTGGAGAAGAAACCCCATCCCCGATATTGTAACCGTCAGGGTTTCGGTTGATACGCTCGGACCCCATCCGATGCGTCTACAAATAGAAACTCATTCCGAGTAAAAGTATACACCCGTAAAAAAGTGGCGCAAGTGCTTAAAATATTGGAAGTGCACAACAAATCCACAGGAGGCTACAACTTCTTCATTTCTTCCTCAAGCTCGCGAATACGATCTTTAATCATGCCCGCGCGATGATATTCTCCCGTCTCAGCCGCGAGTTTCATTTGTTCGTTTAATGTGTCGCGCAATTCTTCAAATTCTTTTTTAGTAACGAAAAGCTGTTCTTTTTCTTCTACTCGCTCGCGAATTTCTTCGTTCTCAGATTTTGCCAATTCGTCGACAATACCAGAGCGCTGCCAATCGAAACAAGTGTAAATAATTTCTTTGTAAAGATTTTCAGCATGAGATTTTTCTTCGGGTGTCGCGCTTTTGCTGGCTGAAATTACACCGAGCAGATCGTGCGCACCCCGTTCCACCATTTCTATACTCCACCAAGGCCGCGCCGACGCCCACCAAAATTGGTCGGAGTGGAGCGCACTGTCGAGCAAATTGCGGGCTGAGGTTGCTGAAGTTGCTGAAGTTGCTGAAGCTGTTGAAGTTTCGGCCGCACCAGCGCCGCTGCGCGCGCCGCCTTCCCGTTCAACAATCTTTATCGCCAAATTTACAAGCTCCCATTGTTTTTTTTGAATTATATTTTCTGGATTGTGCCAGCGCAGAAATGGTTCGCCGATAGTGAAATCTTTTGGCAAAGAGGCCCATGTAGACTCGCGCGGTGCGATAATTTCTTTTTTAGGATTTTTGTCGAGAATATCGGAAAGCATTATTGGCTCGATACGAGGCTCGCCCAGCAGATCGAAGAGAAGATTTTCCAAGCCGGGGCGATGATGGCCGAACGTCTCGCCGTCCATAGCCGTGATGGTAAAATTTTTCTCTTTAAAACGCGGCTCGAGGAAACGCAGAATGGATGGCAAGGTGCTGAGTTGCGATGCAGAAAGAATTTTGAAAGAAAAATTGCGCTCGCGGAAGAAAACATAAAAATCGGGCACGCTTTCTATTTCATAAAGAGTGTCGGCGGAGAATTTTTTGTCTGGCGGAAAGGCCATTTCGTCGACAATAATCCATTTGTAGCCCATTTCTTTGGCCACCATGGCCACTTTTTTGGAGTAAGCCATTTCGGGTGAGAAAAAACCGCCGCGTTTCCAAGCGTTGCCGAAATATTTTGTGAGAGATGTTTCGTTTATCTCTATTTGTCGGCGAATTTCCGATTCTGGCAAAAGCGGAAGGAAGGCGTGATACTTAGCACTACCGGTGAGCTCTATTTGCCCAGTATCAAGGAGAGCTTTTATGTGAGCAATAACATCGCTCGCTTCGTTTTGCTCTAATAGCTCACACAAAATGCTGTTGATGTTTATCGTAAGACGCGCGCGAGGCACATTTCGAAGGCCGCCGAAAAGTTTGCGGTAGCATTCTTCGGCAATACGCCTCACCCAAACAGGTTTCTGAGTTGGCGGCTGATAGACATGAAGAAAATTTGCCCAGTACATTTTTTTATTTTCGCCCCACTAGTTATTTTCCGTCTTTTCCGTTCGCTCTGCGGCGCACATCTGCGGCAACTTCAAAAAGGCTAGCGTATTCTCTAGCCGAATTTTCCCAAGAAAAATCTTTGATCATCGCTCGCTTCTGAATTCCCTTCCAGACTGGCGCGTTACGAAAATGCTCACAAGCACGAGTGATGGCGATAGCAAACGAGAATGAATTGAAATCGGCAAATTTGAAACCCGTGCCTTCGTCGGTGCGAGAGTTGTAATCCTCTACAGAATCAGCCAAGCCGCCCGTGTTGCGCACTATCGGTATCGTGCCGTAACGCATAGCTTCCATTTGCACCAAGCCACAAGGCTCGAAACGCGATGGGGCGAGAAGTATATCGGCACCACCATATATTAGCCGCGGCAAAATTGAGTCGAAAGAAAGATGAGCTGAAACCTGCTTTGGATATTTTTCCATCAAATCTTTGAAAAAATTCATATATTTTGCTTCGCCCGAACCAAGCACTACAAGCTGAAAACCAAGCTCTTTCAAAAGCGGCTCAATAATCGTGGAGAGAAGCTCGAAACCCTTTTGCTCAACAAGGCGAGAGACTATGGCCAAAACCGGTACATTTTTTTCTTTGGGCAAACCAAAACGCGCCTGCAACTCTTGTTTATTTTTTGCCCGACCAGCGATAGACTTCGCGGAATATTTTTTCGGTAAATGAGGGTCAGTTTCGGGATTGAAATCGTGATAGTCGATGCCATTTAGCACACCGTAGACACGCGATCGACGCTCTTTTAAAAGATCTTCGAGAAGCTCGCCGAAATCTTTGGTCATGATTTCTTTGGCGTACGTTGGCGAGACGGTGGTGATGATGTCGCTCGATATGATACCGCGGCGCATGCCGTTCAACTTAAGGAGTCGAGAGTCGAAAAAAGATGGCACGGGTGAATGACCGTCATCGAAGTCCATTTCCGAAACAAAATGGTGATCGAAAAGACCTTGATAATAGAGATTGTGGATCATGAAAATCGTCGACACACTCGAAAGAGCTGGACTATTTTTATATTCCGTACGCAAATATTGAGAAAGTAAGCCTGTCTGCCAGTCGGAAGCAATAATGACATCTGGCACCCAATCTCTCGACTTCGGTCGACTGAAAAATTCTAAAACACCACGGCAAAGCAAGGCCCAACGCACCGCATCGTCGCCATAACCGTAAATATTTGAGCGTTTTTCGTAATACTCTTCGTTTTCTAAAAAATATGTAACGACAGGCAACTTTTTCTCGCCACCGTTGCCACCATTGCCATTTTTGCCATCTTTCTGCTCTTTCGGATCGTAAATTCGCACATTGCAGGTGAGAAATTCTGGTTCGTTATCTTTTCCACTCTTGCTACCCGTTGGCACATTGAGACCTTCATATTCCATCCGAAGATGAAATTTGCTGAGATCAACACCGGCATAACGCGGAATCATCACTCGGGCATCGTAACCGAGGTCGTTTAGCGCTCGCGGCAAAGAGAACATTACCTCGCCCAACCCACCCGCTTTGGCAAAAGGAGAAGCTTCTGGAGCAACAAACAGAACGCGTTTTTTGGGCTCCTTGTTAAACAAAAAAGCCATATACAGAGAATTATACTATAAATTTGATACAATGAAAATACAATGAATAAGCACTGGTCGCGAAACGCTGTTGTCTACCAGATATACCCCCTGAGTTTTAAGGATTCAAATGGCGACGGTCAGGGCGATTTAGCAGGAATTGTTGAAAAACTCGACTACCTACAAAAGCTTGGTGTGGATGCTATTTGGATCTGCCCATTTTTCCGCTCACCGATGGTCGATTTTGGTTACGACGTGGAAGACTACAAAGATGTTGATCCGGTTTTTGGTGATTTAAAAATTTTCGAGCGACTGGTGTATGAAGCAAAGAAAAGAAAAATAAAGGTCTTGGTTGATTTCGTTGGTAATCATACTGCCGCGACACACAAATGGTTCATTGAATCGCGTTCTTCTCGTGAAAATTCAAAGCGCGATTGGTATATTTGGCACGATGGCGATGCAAAAGGCGGCTCGCCAAACAATTGGCTGTCGGTCTTCGGTGGCTCAGCCTGGCAATTCGACAAAACCACCGACCAATATTATCTCCACACTTTTTTAAAAGAGCAGCCGGATCTCAATTGGCACAATCCAGAAGTGCGTGCAGAAATGATGAGCGTAATCGATTTTTGGGTCGATCAAGGTGTCGACGGCTTTCGTGTAGACGCACTTCAACATTTTCTTGAAGATGAAAAACTGCGAGACGAGAAACGCAACCCGACTTTTCACAAAGAAACCGACGAACCATATAAAGCACTTGTGCATCGTTTTAGTCTGAGCGGCGAATTAAGCAGTTCAAATAAACGCGCAAACATAATCGGCACTTTTTTAAATGAAGCACTCGAAAAACATCCTGATCTTTTTATCGTCGGTGAAGTGTATGTTGGACTCGAAGAGCTCACAAAAGTCTACGATCTTTGCCCCAATGGCCGCTTCATGCCATTTAATTTTAACCTCATAGGCACACCATGGATCGTTTCTGAATACAAAAAAATTATCGACGAGTATCAAAGCAAGTTAAAGCCGAGTCATTTGCCAAATTTTGTTTTTGGCAATCACGATGTTGCTCGCTTAGCCAGCCGACTCGGTGAAACCAAGGCTCGGCTGGTGGCTTTTTTAGAGCTCACATTACCAGGGATGCCATTCATTTATTATGGCGATGAAATAGGTATGACAAACGGCTCGATCCCCGAAAATGCCGTAAAAGATGTGTTGGCAAAAATTTTCCCCGGCCTACAGCCAGGTCGAGATATGGAAAGAACGCCGATGCAGTGGGACGATTCGACGAATACCGGTTTTACAGATGGCAAACCGTGGCTTCCAGTTGCCGAAAATTTTAAAAAAATAAATGTTCAAAATGAAGAACAGGAAGAAAATTCCACACTTTCACTTTATAAAAATCTAATCCGAATACGGAAAAGTTCTGAGGCTCTACACCTCGGCGAATACACACCGTGCCATTCCAATTCCCCATCTGTTTTTTCTTTTGAAAGACACTTCGGCAATGAGCGCTTACTTGTGCTTGTAAATTTTGGCCAAAATATAGAGCGTGAAATTTTACCCGTAACTGTCGGTCAAAACAACGGACGGATTAGTGACACACATACAAAAATTATTTTCTCTACAAGCAGAGGAGGATCAACATATCAAAATCTTAAGACTGTGGAGCTAATGCCATACGAAGCCTGTATCGTTCGCTTGTAGTGTTCGTGTATAATAAAGGTATAAAAATGAACAGAGAAATGGATAAATTTTTACGGCCGATGGAATCGATAGATCGCGGAATCATAAACGCTTTTAAAATGTTGGGTATGCCGGTGGCTCGCCTCGCTCTCTGTGTGGTGTTTTTTTGGTTTGGTATTTTGAAAGTAGTCGGCGCCAGTCCGGCCAATCAGCTCGTGACTGATTTGTTCAACGCTTCAATGCCTTCTTTTATAAACATGGGCGTCGATCAATTTATTTTTTGTCTTGGTCTTTATGAAATGGCCATTGGCATCGCCTTTCTTGTCCCCCGTCTAGAGCGTCTAGCAATTTTCCTTCTTTTACCCCATCTTTTTGTAACTGCCGCACCACTCGCTCTTTTAAAAACGATAACTTGGCAATCGGTTTTTATTCCCACCCTCGAAGGTCAATACATAATAAAAAATCTGCTGATTATCGCCACAGCTGTTGGCGTTGCCGCCCATCTTGAACCACTTCACCATAGAGCAACGAGACGAAGATAAAATCAGTCCAAAACCGTGAAAGCTGTAAAGTTAATTTTATTCATAATCCTCGCGCCAATATTTTTGCCGCTTTATCTCCTGCTCGCTCTCACATATCATGGCGGTGACAAAGATAAAAGCTGGCTAGATAAGCTTTGGAACGAAGGCGGTGCCGCTGAAAAAATTCTCTATCTTATTCTTGCGCCGTTTTATTTCCTAATTGCTGGTTTTCTATATTTTACATTCGAATTTTGGGAAAAACTACTAGATGAATGATTGCCGGTAAATATGTGCTGAGAAGTGGCGCCGCAGGCCGCGTGAAGACGGCCGAGGAAAGTAAGAAAATTTCATCAGAAATTTTCTACGGCCATTTCGAAGTACATATTTACCGGCGATCACGCTTTAGTAATGTCTCTAGGATAGAAAATATCAATAGTCCAGTCGACAGCAATACGAATCTTTTTAGACCACGAAGAAAACTTCATGAGGTAGACCGTGCGCCAAATAAACCAAGCTAGAGGACCAGACCAACGCGTGCCAAAAATATCCGCCACCGCCTGCCAAGTGCCGAGAGACACCAGATCGCCCCGTCTTCTATATTTAAACTTTGCGAGAGGTAGAGCGCGGAGATCGCGCAAATTTCTTCGCAAATTTCTCACCGAACGCGCCACATTTTGAGCCACAATCTCCGCCTCTGATACGGCAACTTGCGCAAGCATGGGTAGAGGTTGGCCAAACTGAGCGTCGGTTTGAACAACAGCCTGAGTAAAAGAAGCGATGTCGCCAAGAGCAAAAATTTCTGGATGATTTTCCACCTGCAGACTAGCGTTTACAATTATTCTCTTACGAGAATCGCGAGCAAATTCTACATCGGCCGGCAAATTTTCTGGTGTTACGCCAGCGGCCCAAATAACTGTGTCGGTTTCAATATCAGAACCATCCGCAAAAATCACTCTTTTTTCTTTTATTTGCACAGCGCGCGCGGCAAAATGAAGCTGTACACCCTTCTTTTTTAAAATGTAGGCGGAACGAGCACGCAAACTTGGATGAAATTGAGGCAAAACATGTGTGCCGTCGGTGGAAAGATGAATCGAGATATCAGAGCAATTTATTTTATGTTTATAAAACTTTTTGAAGGTATCGAAAAACCAATCGGCAATTTCGGCGGCGAGTTCTACGCCCGTCGCGCCAGCTCCGACGATCACAAAATTTAAAAGTCGCTTGCGCTCAACGGAATCTTCTACCGTCGTCGACTTTTCCACGCAGTCGATTATTCTGTTGCGTAGCTTTATCGCATCATAAAGATTTTTTAAAACAAAAGAGTGCTCTTCCGCACCTGGCGTGCCGTAAAAATTGGTCTTTGAACCAGTGGCGACAACCAAAATATCGTACGACACTTCACCCTCACTCGTAATCACCACCTTTCGAGCCGTCTCCACCTTTTGTATTTCAGCCACAAGCAAATCCGCCGCGTATGGTCGCATAATGGAGCGCAAAGATTCCACAACGTTGTGGTGTGCGAGCGAGCCCGTCGCTACTTCGTGCAAGAGCGGCGTGAAAAGAAAATAATTTGTGCGATTGATGACCGTGACATGCGCCTCATGCGGCCGCAAACGACGCATCAAATTTATCAAAGCGTAGGTACCACCGAAGCCGGCGCCCAAAATAACAACCCGCGGTTTATGCATTCATATATTATAAACTATTTTCCCGCGCGATATTTGCAAAAAAACAAACCCGCTCACCAAAAAATGGGTCGGGTTTGCTATGGGTGCGGGGCGATGTGGCGAGTTTTTAGGCTCGTGCTCATCGCGACCGCGGAAACAGGTCTTGTCCGGAGTGGCAGAGGGCGAACGAATTCGCGCTCACCAGCCGGAACGAGGCTCGTAGTAGTCGTGGGCTTTCCGGTAGCCATCGCCATCGCGATATCCACCACCAGAATTCGCGCGGAAGTCTACCTCGTATCGACCTCCAGCGTCGTGGTAGTGGGCGTACCTTTCAGCATCCCGCGCACTCCACGACAGAAGCCCGGGGATGACCACAAAACGATCATCCTCGCAGGCGGTCTGTTTACCTCCGCCTTGGCACCCTCCCATGAACACCATGAGAGAAACGGTGCTCAGAGCCAAAATCCTCATGTAGTTCATGGGAGTCTCCTTTCATCTATCCGTTTCGATTATACACCCTATCGTATATTTTGTCAAGCCCGACGTATAGGTTCAATAGCTTGGCACCACTTGATGAAATATCATC
>CAYHIR010000014.1:0-20039 GCA_964356815.1 uncultured Candidatus Saccharibacteria bacterium
CGTGCGCCAATGCAATTATTATCAAAGTGATGCCAAGCTATTGGTTAGATTACGATAAAAAATCTAAGAGGGAAGGGAAGAATTAGTTTGGGATAAAAAAGAACACCAGAATCAAAATTGACTCTGGTGTCGTGGTGCGATGTTTGGCTGTTTACCGCACGATGCGCAGAAGAAAAGCGAGTGCGAAGAGCGGGGCAAACAGAAAAACGGTTGCTACGGCTGTGTCTGCCACCGTCCACTTTCCAGTTGCTGCATGCCACAGAAGGCGTTTGGCTGTGGAGATGACAAATCTGACGATGTTCATTCCGCGGCTCCTTTCAGACGTGCAGCTCATCGGACAAGATGAGCGGGCTTTCGTTGTCAGTATCACGAGGAAGTAGTCCGTTCGTAAAGATCTGAAACTTGATACTGCGAAGCGTCTTCTCGTTAAATCCAACCTTTCTTTTTCGCTGACCGATCGGCTGGATCTCGAAGTGTACACCAGGAGCCGATGTTCCTGTTGAGTGGGGTTGGGTGTAGACCCAGACGTCATACTCATTGAATCGAACTTTCTCAGTGCTTGCCGCCCTCGCGACAATTCGACAGATCTCTCTGCTGAGTCGTTCCAGGCTTACTGGAGTGTAAAACTCTTGCGGCCTGTACCGAAAAAATACTCGCAACATCATGTGCTCCTTCCGTCTTGTTCCATGAAGAACCTGCGAGAACATCTCGCTAGTTCGTTTCTGTCTGCTACTATTATAGCACACTTAGTCCTATAAAGTCAAGTGGGTATAATAGCCAAACATATTCTCAGTAGTTTTGAGGCAACTCTCGCAGGTCGCGTAGGCGACCGAGAGTGAGGCGAGATTTCAACAGAAATCTACGCCGTTTGTCGAAAAACTACTGAGAAGATGCTACAATCTTCCCATGCAATACAATTTCTCACCGTTTAAGGAAAAATGTGCTCAGGCCGAAGAGTGGTTGAAGAAAGAATTCGCCTCCATTCGCACCAATCGTGCCGCACCGAGTATTCTCGATTCTATAAATGTGCCGGCGTATGGCGGTTCGATGCCGATCAATCAGGTGGCGAGTGTGGTGGGCGAGGGGCCGCGGAGTTTGCGCATCACGCCGTGGGATATGACGGTCGCCAAAGCCATCGAAAAGGCCATTGCCGATTCAAATCTTGGTTTGTCTGTGTCGCTCGACGAAAAAGGTGTGCGAGTCAATTTTCCAGAGCTCACCACCGAGCGTCGCACTGGGCTCATTAAGCTCGCAAAGCAAAAACTCGAAGACGCTCGCGTTACACTTCGCCAAGAGCGCGATGAAATGTGGGAACAAATTCAGGCCGACGAGAAAAAAGGTGGTATGAGCGAAGATGAGAAATTTCGTTTCAAAAACGAAATGCAAAAAATCATCGACGACGCTGGCGCGAAGCTGGAGGAAGCCGCCGCCCGCAAAGAGCAGGAGATAATGAGCTAAAACATGCTCGCCATAATAATTTTCATAATAATTTTAGCCGTTCTCATCGTCGTCCACGAACTCGGACATTTTTTTGCCGCCAAAATTTCCGGCGTACGCGTGGACGAATTTGGCATCGGCTATCCGCCTCGTGCCGCCACACTTTTCCGTCGCGCTGGCACATCATTTACCTTAAATTGGATTCCGTTTGGCGGTTTCGTGCGCATTTTTGGCGAAAATCCGCTCGAAGAAGGCGAGGTTGAACAAACAGCAACGCCAGAAGAAATTGCTCTCGGCATTGCTCCGCGCGGTGTGAGTTTTAGTAAAAAATCCCGCCCGATTCAAGCTTTTATTTTGGTTGCTGGCGTAACCTGCAATTTTCTTTTTGCTTGGCTTTTAATTTCCGTCGGTTTTATTTACGGTTTGCCCACTTCCGTAGACGCTGGCTTGGGCGAAGTCGAAAATCCGCGCCTCGTGCTCACAAGTATCGTCGCTGATTCGCCCTCGGCTGTGGCGGGTTTGAAAGTGGGGGACGTCATTACATCTATTGAATCTGGAAAAATGACGCTTTCTGAAGCTGAAGTCACGCCTGCAAGCATTTCAGATTTTATTGCCGCGAATGGCGAGCGAGCGCTGTCCGTCACATATTCTCGCGGCGAAACTGTCGAGACCGTTTCCGTCACTCCTCGCGCGGGTGTGATAGAAGGCAAACCAGCTATTGGCATCGGCATGGACATGATCGGCACACTCAAGCTTCCGGTTCACAAAGCCCTGTGGCAAGGATTAAAAACCAGCGTCTATCTCACAGGCGCAACGGCCGTCGGTCTTTTTGATTTTGTAAAAGATTCTGTGCTCGGCCAAGCCGATCTTTCTCAAGTTGCTGGGCCGGTGGGCATCGTTGGACTCGTGGGCGATGCGTCGAAGCTCGGATTTATTTACGTTCTCTCTTTCACGGCTTTTATTTCCATCAATCTTGCGGTTATAAATCTCCTACCATTTCCAGCACTCGACGGTGGCCGTTTGCTTTTTGTGGCGATTGAAGCTGTGAGCCGTCGCCCAATAAATCCAAAAATTGCGAACGGGCTAAACATCGTTGGTTTTGGAATTCTGATTCTTTTGATGGTTGTGGTGACGGTCAGTGATGTGTGGAAGTTGTTTTAGAAATTTGCAAGAAAAAACACCCGCATTCGCATGGTGTTTGACGCTCAATTGCAAGAATTTTATTTAATTTTTTTGTCCGTAGAGTTACAGGTACCAACGTCTCTTCAAAACTTCAGGGGGAATTTGCTGTCTTGATTCCTCAAGCACCTTCCGGATTTCAATTTCCTTCAGTGCCAGGTTCAGGACTCCGATCACTTCCGGAGAAAGTGGGTTATCATCCCACACAGCTCCAGAGTCTCTCCATTTCTTCCAGAAACGGGGATCTCTCGCCTTACTTCTGCTGACCATTTGTTCACCTCCTTTCTTGGTTAAGGTGTTGGTTAGTATCATATTATACCTTTATTGATTTGTCAAACACCTTTCCATCAAATTTGTACATCGCATTCTCGCCTGATATGATTTGCACATGAAGCAATCAAAACTTTTCTCCAAAACGCGTAAAGATGCACCGAAAGATGAAGTGGCGCGCAGTGCCGAGTTGCTCATTCGTGCCGGTTTTGTTCATAAAAATTTTGCTGGTGTCTATTCTTTTTTGCCACTTGGCCGCATCGTGCTTGATAAAATTGTCGGCATCATCCGCACAGAGATGAACGCACTCGGTGGCCAAGAAATTTCTTTGCCAGCACTTCAGGAAAAATTTGCATGGGAAGAAACGGATCGCTGGAGCGACGAAAAGATGGATGTTTGGTTTCGCACTGATTTAAAAAACGGCACGACACTCGGCCTTGCGCCCACACACGAAGAGCCACTTACGCTCATCGCTAAAGAGCATATTAGCTCGTACCGCGATTTGCCGGCGTATCTCTATCAATTCCAAACCAAGTTTCGAAACGAAGCACGCGCCAAAAGTGGTCTCCTTCGCATGCGCGAATTTTTGATGAAAGATTTGTATTCGTTTTCGCTCGACGAAAAAAGTCACGCCGAATTTTACGAAAAAGCCAAAGCGACTTACACGCGAATTTTCGACGCCGTCGGCATCGGAGCCTCCACTTTTCTCACCTTCGCATCCGGCGGTTCGTTTTCAAAGTTTTCTCATGAGTTTCAGATGCTAACAGATGCAGGCGAAGACACTGTGCATGTTTCTCGCGATAAAAAGATTGCGGTCAATAAAGAGGTTCTCACACCAGAAGTACTCGCCGAGCTTGGCTTGAGCGAAAGCGAGTTAGAACCGCACAAAGCCATAGAGGTGGGCAATATTTTTTCCCTCGGCACCCGTTTCTCTGAAAAACTCGGGCTTGTCTACGATCAGGAAGGCGGCGGTCGGGCATCTGTTTTCATGGGTAGCTATGGCATTGGCCCAGGCAGGCTAATGGGTGCGATTGTTGAGGTTTGTTCTGATGAAAAGGGAATTGTCTGGCCGGCTTCCGTTGCACCGTTTCAAATTCATCTCATAAATATTGCGACAGACGTGGCGGCGATTGCTTCGGCCTATGCTCTATATAAAGAACTCGAAGACGCTGGCGCCAGCGTCCTATACGACGACCGCGACACAAAATCTTTTCGAGCGGGTGCAAAATTTACCGATGCCGATCTTATTGGAATTCCGACACGTGTTATTGTGAGCGACAAAAATTTTGAGGCGGGACAGGTGGAAGTAGTGGATAGAAAAAGTGGGGAAGTGCGCGTGATGCCGATGGCTGATTTTTTGCGCGAGGCGAATGAAATGGCTGACAAACAGAAATGAATAAAATGATCAAATTCGGTCGCGAAATATTTCCGAAAATAGAAAAATTTTACTCGATGCTCTCAAATGATGTGGGCATCGATTTGGGTACAGCCAATACTCTGGTGTATGTGCAGGGGCGAGGGATTGTAGTGAATGAACCGTCTGTCGTGGCGATCAATCAGAAAACCGGCCGTGTGGTGGCCATAGGCAATCAGGCAAAACAAATGCTCGGTCGTACGCCAGCGCACATTGTGGCTGTAAAGCCGCTTGTGGATGGTGTGATTTCCGATTTCGAAATAACCGAAGAGATGATCACTTATCTCATCAGCTCGGCGCAAAAAGATTCGAAAAAATTTATCGGCCCGCGCGTGGTGGTGGGCGTGCCATCGGGCATTACAAATGTCGAAATTCGTGCAGTGCGTGACGCGACTCGCAATGCTGGCGCTCGCGAAGTGCATATTGTGGAAGAGCCAGTGGCCGCGGCTATCGGTATTCGTCTGCCGGTTATGGATCCGGTGGGTAGTATGATCGTCGACATCGGTGGTGGTACGACAGACATCGCCGTCATCTCTCTTGGCGGTGTGGTGCGCTCAAAAAATGTCCGCATTGCTGGCGACAAACTCAACAGCGACATCATTTCGTATATTCGCGGCGAATTTAAAATTTTAATTGGCGAAAAAACAGCCGAAGATGTAAAAATTGCTATCGGTTCAGCTCTGTCACTCGCACAGCCCATGGAAGCGGTTATAAAAGGCCGTGATTTGGTGACGGGTTTGCCGAAAGAAGTGGTCATTACCGATAGCGATGTGCGCGAGGCGATGGCCAATTCGGTCGAGACGCTCGTTGAGTCTGTTAAAGAGGTTTTGGAAATGACACCGCCCGAAATTCTTTCAGACATAATGCACCGCGGCGTATATTTAGCCGGCGGCGGCGCACTTCTCCGCGGTTTCGATTCACTTTTGCAAAACGCTATAAAAATTCCAGTCCACATTGCTGAAGATCCGCTAACCGCTGTGGCTCGCGGTGCTGGTATCATTTTAGAAAATCTAGAATTTTTCAAAGAAGTTTTAATTGCCAATGAAGGAGATCTACCTCCAAAAAAATAATCGCAGTGGTGGTGGCTCACGGCCTCTCAAGGCGGCGGTGTACGCGCTTCTACTCGCGTTAATTTTTGTTGGCATTTTGTATTTTTTGCCAAATTTTTCTAATTCACTCGGCACATTTTTCGCTAAGCCACTGTGGTCGGCGCGGAATTTTGTGGGTAATCAGCTTGGCTTTGTGGGGCAAATGTTTCGCCCGCGCGCCTCGCTCGTGGAAGAAAACGCCGAGCTCAAAACAGCTCTCGAGCGCTATCGGGCCGATCTGCTTTTCTACGGCATACTCGAAAGCGAGCATCAGAAATTGCTTGAAGCTTTTGGCCGTGGCGAGGCATCTTCACGCCGCTTGGCCGTCATCCTCGCTAAGCCGCCCCAGTCGCCATACGACACTATCATTTTAGACATCGGTGAACTCGCTGGTATAAAGGTTGGTGCGCAAATTTTTGGCTTTGGCAATATCGCCCTCGGGCAAGTGAGTTCGGTTAGTAGTAAAAATTCCACCGCCACTCTTTTTTCCAATGGTGGTTTTGAAAGTCACGGCATCGTCGAACGATCCGATCTCGCCGTAATTCTTTCCGGCACCGGCGGCGGTGGTTTTGAAGCTCGTGTGCCACAAGATGCCGACATTTTGCCCGACGATATTATTTTTCTACCCGGCCAAAGCCCTTCGCCACTCGGCAAGGTGGTGAGCGTTGAGTCTACACCCGCAAGCTCTTTCAAATTTGTGCGTGTGAGCTCTATCGTCAATCTAAATCAAACTCGTTGGGTTGAGGTCGACACCGAAATTGGCGGTGAGGTCACGCCCGCCGAGCCAACCGAATAAAAAATGAAAACCCCCGCATTTAGAATCGCGCTCGATGTCGTCCTTCTCGTCGCCATTTTCATTTTGCCGTGGTGGCTTTGGCTCGTGTGCGCGGCCGTGAGCGTGTTTGTCATAAATCGCCAATATGAAATAATTCCGATAGCTTTTTTGGCCGATGCGGCTTATACCGGTGGCAGAGTAACAGAAGGCGACTTCGGATTCTTTTTTTTGGCGAGTGTTGCCGTCTTACTCATCATTGCTATTCTTTTGCGTCCGCGTTTGAATTTATATGATAAATATTTTTAAACATTTTTCACGTCGCCGCTTCTCGAGTGCGGAAATCGATCCAGAAGATATTTTTATCGACTCAAGCAATTTGCCCGACTTCGATACGCATCAATTTCAAGGTCGGATGGAGCGGTCACTTTCGCGCGGCGTTTTTATTTTTATATCTTCAGTTTTTATCATCTTTGGTTTGGTGCTCACGGGTCGATTGTGGTTTCTCGGCGTGCATAAAGGCGAAGCGTATGCCGAAAGAAGTGAGAAAAATCGTCTGCATGAGTCTGATGTTTTTTCCAATCGCGGCGTAATCTTCGATCGGAATGGTGTCCAACTCGCGTGGAACAGTACACCAGCTCCAGAAAATGAATTTGCTCTGCGAAGTTATGCCACGAGCTCGGGTGTGGCCCATGTGGTGGGTTATGTAAAATATCCGGTCAAAGATTCGGCTGGTATTTTCTTTCGTAAAAATTTTCTTGGTGAAGATGGCGTCGAAAATATTTTTAATGAAAAACTTTCTGGCGAAAACGGCGTGAAGATTGTGGAGACGGACGCTCTTGGTCGTAAGCAGTCAGAAAGTGTAGCGCGTTTGCCTGTCGATGGCGAAAATATTTCTCTTTCGCTAGACGCCCGACTCTCTGATGCTTTTTATACTGCGATGAGAAATACATCGGAAGAGCGTGGCTTCACCGGCGGCTCGGCGGTGATGATGGATGTGGTAAGTGGTGAGGTGATTGTGATGGCCAATTTTCCTGAATACGATTCTAATCTGGTGACGGAAGGTAAAAAAGAGGTTGTCGTTGGTTATCAAAACGACGCTCGAACGCCGTTTCTAAATAGAGCCGTGGCCGGCCTCTACACCCCAGGCTCGATCATCAAACCCATCGTTGCCCTCGGCGCTTTGCAGGAAAAAATCATCAGCCCAAGCAAGGAAATTTTAAGTACCGGCTCGATCTCCATTCAAAATCCATATTTTCCAGACAAAAGTACTGTCTTCAACGATTGGAAAGCTCACGGCTGGGTAGACATGCGTAAAGCTCTGGCCGTTTCTTCCGATGTTTATTTTTATGAAATCGGTGGCGGCTACGAGGATCAGCTTGGTCTCGGTGTGGCGCGTATTGAAAAATATTTGCGAATGTTTGGCCTCGGCTCGGCCACAGGCTTTGCTCTGCCGCACGAAAAAGATGGACTAATTCCAAACCCAGTGTGGAAAGAATCGGCTTTCGATGGCGATCCATGGCGCGTGGGCGACACCTACAATATTTCCATCGGCCAATACGGCATGCAAATCACACCGCTTCAGGCCGCTTCGTTCACAGCCGCATTGGCAAACGGAGGCAAAGTTCTCACGCCCACACTTTTGGCCATGACCAACAAAACCAGCGAAGCTAACAAAACCAGCGAAAAAAATGTCCAAACCCCACAAAACATTCCTATCGATGCAGAAAATTTTGAAATTGTCCGAGAGGGTATGAGACGGGCCGTCACCGAAGGTACAGCCTCTGGCTTAAATGTGGACTTTGTGGAGGTTGCAGGTAAGACGGGTACCGCTGAGCTAGGATCGAGAAAACAGTTTGTAAATTCTTGGTCGGTTGGTTTCTTTCCGTACCAAAATCCACGCTACGCTTTTGCTGTGGTAATGGAAAAAGGCCCGCACACAAACACCATCGGCGCTACATATGTGGTCCGCACCACTCTAGACTGGATGGCCATTCACGCCCCGGAATACTTCCAAAATTGACTCCGATTTAGCTTGATAGTACAATCAACCGACTAATATGAGTGAATATTTAACACAAGAAAAGTATGATGAGTTCAAAAGCGAGCTCGATCACTTAAAACATGTTCGCCGTAAAGAAGTGGCTGAAGCTCTCGAATACGCTAAGTCTCTTGGCGATCTTTCCGAAAACGCCGAATATCACGAAGCACGCGACAATCAGGCAAATGTAGAGGATCGTATTGCTCGACTCGAAGCAATTTTAAAAGACGCAAGCATCGTTTCTTCTTCAAAGCACAGCACCGATGCTGTATCTATCGGCTCTGTCGTTACCGTTCAAAAAGAAGATGGTAAGCCAGCCACATTTACTATTGTCGGCTCTGAGGAAGCCGATTCTGCCGCCGGCAAAATTTCTATCAAATCACCAATGGGCGCCGCTCTTCTCGGTCGTCGCAAAAAAGATTCTTTCAGTGTCAACACACCTATGGGTATGGTGAAGTACACCTTGGTTGATATTAAATAGTGTAATATAGAGTTATGGCGTCACTCGATGATATTCGCGCGGCACGCATGGAAAAACTCCGAGCTCTCCAAAAGCGAGGCCTTGAACCTTTTCCTATTTCTGCCAAAGCCAGCTACACACTCGCGGAGGTTGTAGAAGCTTTCCCAAAACTTGCAAAAGGCGACGATAAAGCCGGCAAACCGAACAAGCCAGGCAAAAAACTCACCCTCGTCGGCCGCATTTTATCCCTCCGCCCACAAGGCGCGATCTTTTTCTTTACCTTCGACGACGGCACTGGCCGCTTTCAAGGCTTCATAAAAAAGGGTGAACATATTTCCGACGCCGATTTTGATCTCTGGTCGGAGGTTCTCGACATGGGCGACTTCGTGGAAGTGTCTGGTCATCTTTTCACCACCGCTCGTGGCGAAAAAACCATCCAGGTCCATTCTTGGAAAATGCTCGCCAAAAGTCTCCGCCCTTTGCCCGAAAAGTGGCATGGCTTGCAAGACACTGAGGAGCGCTTTCGCCGCCGCTATCTCGATACTATTGCCACACCGGCAGTCAAAGAGCGCTTTATCGTTCGCTCAAAAATCGTGAGCGCACTTCGCAGTGAGCTCGACAAAGCTGGTTTCTTAGAGGTTGAGACACCAATGCTCCAGCCACAGGCCGGCGGTGCTTCAGCTATGCCTTTCACCACGCACCACAATGCGCTCGACACCGATCTCCACCTTCGCATCGCGCCTGAGCTTTATTTAAAACAGCTTCTGGTCGGCGGTTTTCCAAAAGTTTACGAAATCGGCCGCAATTTTCGCAATGAAGGCATAGACGTCACTCACAATCCTGAATTTACAATGCTCGAATATTACGAGGCCTACAGCGACGCACCTCGCCAAATGAAATTCGTCGAAAAAATACTCAAAGATTTGGTGAAAAAAGTTTTTGGTTCGGAAAAATTCCAATTCGACGAAATCGAAATCGACCTCGGCAAAAAATTCGCTGTCACATCATATCTCGATCTCATTAGTCGCATGACGCTCATCCAAAATCCATCCTCACTTTCACCAAGCGATCTAAAAATTCAAGCCGAGCGCTTGGGCGTGCGCGTGGAGACAGGGGACAGCACTGAAAAAATTCTCGACAACATTTACAAAAAAGTCTGCCGCCCAAAACTCATTCAGCCTACATTCATCGTCGACTACCCAGCAAATTATCTTCCTCTCGCCAAACGCCAACTCGAAAAACCCGATCTCGTTGACGCTTTCCAACTCGTCATCGGCGGCATTGAAATCGTCAAAGCTTTCTCCGAGCTAAACGATCCGATCGATCAGCGCGAACGTTTCCTTCATCAAGAAAAAAATAAATCAAGCGGCGAGCACGATGCTCAATCTATGGACGAAGCCTACGTGGAGGCGATGGAATACGGCATGCCGCCCGCTGGTGGTGTGGGAATTGGGATTGATCGGCTGGTGATGCTTTTAACTAATACGAAAAATATAAGGGAGGTTATTCTTTTTCCGACTTTAAGGCCGCGATAAAAATAAAAGACCCTCCACTCGATTGAGCGTGGGTCTTGGTAGACACGATGTGGCGGTAAGAGTTACTGTTCGATTTCATCCAACTCGGCTTCCTGTTGCCGGATTTTGAGGTATTCTACAAAACTCCGGGAAATATCCTTACCCCCTTCTGTCTCAGGGTCAACCCCAAAGACGGTAAGAATTTCCAACTCACTTGGTCGGACGCCAAGCCAGATTCTGAAAACCTTCTTACTGGGAGTGTATTTATCAGAGTACGGAATCATCAGGTGTCCGTCCGAGCTCACGATAGCTTGTGAAAGCCTGAGCTCTTCTTTCAGTTCGCTGTTTTCTTTCGCAAGCTCGATCAGTCTGTTGTCCTGCTGTGTTGATTTGTACACCAAGATTCCTGCCTGTATTGTCGACGACACCAAAAAGAGTAACAGAATCACCACCAAAGTATTCGAAGGTTTCATCGGTCGTTCCTCTCAAAAAGCTGTTTGCTGAAAGCGGCTACTTATGTTCGCCGCTTGCTATTTCTTATACGATTCTATCATACTTAAATAATTTTGTCAACAAACCTTTCAAACTGGGGATAAAGGGATATCAGAGTGGGAAGCAGTGTTATATACTTTAGCCTAGTGGGATAGAGTGGTATGAAAATTCCAGTCTGTCTTGACCCCATAGTGATCTTCAAATGTTAATCGGCGAGTACACACATACAATCGACGATAAAAACCGAGTTTCTCTTCCGGCGAAATTCAGAAAAGAACTTGGCAAAGCAGTTGTGATCACGAGAGGTCTCGACAACTGCTTGTTTTTGTATTCGCAAAATGAATGGGCCAAAATTGCCGAAAAATTGGGCACGCTTGGGCTAGGTCAGTCTGATAGTCGCGGTTTTAATCGCTTCTTACTTTCTGGCGCTGTCGAAGCCGAGGTCGATTCTATTGGTCGCGTACTCATTCCGGATTTCTTGAAGACTTTCGCCGAACTTGGCGAAAAATGTGTCTTCGCTGGCGTTCATAGCCGAATTGAAATCTGGAATGACAAGCGATGGAGCGATTACAAACGAGTGATCGAAAAGCAGGCCGACTCACTGGCTGAAAAGCTTGGTGATATCGGCGCGCTTTAATCGCAGTTTCCGGCCAAATTTCATGCCACACATTCCCGTTCTTTTACAACCTTCAATAGACGGTCTAGCCCTTAAAAACGGCGACATCTTTCTTGATGCCACTCTCGGTGGCGGCGGACACAGTGCCGCTGTGGCTGAAGCATTTGGCGACACTGTGCAAATCATTGGCATAGACCAAGATGGCGTGGCTTTGCGCACGGCGAGCGAGCGAATGTCTAAAGTCACGAAAAATTTTCAAGCCTTTGAGTACAATTTTCGCAATCTAGATAAAGCGCTTGATGAAGCCCACGTGCAAAATGTCGACAAAATTCTTTTCGACCTCGGCATCTCATCGCCTCAGATAGAAGAATCGGGCAGAGGATTCTCGTTTAAGAAAAACGAACCGCTTCTCATGACGATGTCTGATAAAGTTGCCGCCGATGAGTCTGCGATCAAATTCACTGCCAAAGATATTGTGAACACTTGGACGGAAGAGCATTTGGTCGACATCATCCGAGGCTATGGCGAAGAAAGATATGCCGCTCGAATTGCCAATGCGATTGTCGAGGCGCGACGCTTGAAGCCAATTGCTACGACATTTGATTTGGTGGCTGTGATCGAAAAAGCGGTGCCTGGCTCATATCGTCACGGCAGAATTCATCCAGCTACTCGCACATTTCAAGCTCTTCGCATCACGGTGAATGACGAGCTCGGCGCGGCAGAAGAGGGCATTCGCAAAGGCTTTCAGATTTTGGCGCCAACAGGGCGAATGGCCGTCATTTCTTTCCATAGTTTGGAAGATCGCATCGTGAAGCGCTACTTTAAGTCGCTTATCGCCGAAGGTCGGGCGCAAGGAATTACCAAAAAACCTATTGTGCCATCTATTGAAGAGGAGAAAACGAATCCGCGCTCGCGGAGTGCCAAATTGAGAATTATCGAAAAAATAGCCGCATAGCAAAAATCGCCACTTATTTTAAAAATTTCATGCTTAGAAAAATTACAAGCGAAGCAAATCAGAAAACCATTGTGTGGGCACTTTTGGCTGGCATTTTCTTTTTATCCGGCCTTTATGTTTTCCTCGTTCATCAGACAGTCTTTTTGGTTGTTGAACGCGAAGCCACAGCCGAAAAATTTTCCGCATTAAGTACAGATATCGTTTCATTGCAATCAGAACATCTCTCACTTTCAAATAAAATCACTGCCGATTTGGTGTACTCTCTAGGCTACAAAGAAGCTCGACCAACATTCATTCCTCGCCAATCTGTGAGCACTATCGCTCGCGCGGGTGCGCTATAATCATTAGATATGACGAAGTCGGTTATTGCGCCGTTTAGAGTTCGGCTGATTTTTTCTCTATTTATGCTGTTCGCCTTGGTGCTCATTGCCAAGCTGTATTTTCTGCAAATTGTTTCTGGCGATGAATACAGTTCGCAGGCCGACAGGCAATCTCTTTCGCCAGGCTCGAAAACATTTGAGCGTGGCAGTATTTTTCTCACGACCAAAGATGGCGAGCTCGTTACGGCCGCATCGCAGACCAGTGGCTTTTTGGTGGCATTGAATCCCTCTGTGTTGATCGATCCAAACGAAGCGTACGACAAAATAAAAAATATTTTGGAATTTGATCACGACACTTTTTTTGCCAAGGCCAGCAAAAAGCAGGATCCGTATGAAGAAATTGTAAAAAGAGTTTCGGTGTCTATTGGTGAAGCGATAAATGAGCTTGGTGTGCCCGGCCTCGGCGCTTATGAAGAAAAATGGCGCTCATATCCAAATGAAAAACTCGCCGCTCACACGCTCGGCTTCATGGCTTTTAAGGAAGACGAACTCGCCGGCCGCTACGGCCTCGAACGCACATATGAAAATGTTTTGAAGCGCTCTGGCGGCGAGTCGCTCTACACAAACTTTTTCGTCGAAACTTTTTTGAATATTAAGAAAACGGTTGAAGGCGACGGCGGGAGTGGCGACATCGTCACGTCTATTGAGCCATCGGTACAAGCTTTTCTTGAGCAGGAGATAGAAAGGGTCAACAATAAATGGACTTCAGATTATAGCGGTGGCATCGTCATCGATCCAAATACGGGAGAGATTGTGGCCATGGCGCTCCATCCCGATTTCAATCCAAATTTTTTCCAAGCGGCCGACCCAAGCGTGTTTTCGAATAGGCTAGTGGAGAGCGTGTACGAAATGGGCTCGATTATAAAGCCTCTCACCATGGCCGCGGCGCTCGACTCTGGCGTAGTCACGGCCAAAACCACCTACAACGACGCCGGCACGCTGACTCTCGACAATTATCAAATTTACAATTACGACAAAAAGGCTCGCGGTGTGGTGGATATGCAACAAGTTTTGAATCAGTCTCTCAATACCGGCGTGGCTTTTGCGGCTATGAAAATGGGCAACGATACTTTTTCGCGATATATGAAAGGTTTTGGTTTGGCGGAAAAAACGGGCATCGATTTACCATACGAAGCCGCACCGCTCGTGAGCAATCTTGAGAGTAAAAGGCATATTGAGCTTGCTACAGCTTCCTACGGCCAAGGCTTGGCCATGACGCCCATTTCCACCGTGCGCGCTCTTTCGGCTTTGGCCAATGGCGGCGTGCTCGTGAATCCGCATATTGTGAAACAAATTAGATATAAGACGGGCCTTTCAAAAACTCTCGATGGGAGCGTGGCGGAAGGCGTAGAAGGCATGGGTGGCGGAGTGGGTGGCCGAAGAGTTCTCAAAAAAGAAACCAGCACAGAAATCTCTCGGATGCTCGTGAACGTCGTAGACAAGGCTCTGCTTGGCGGCACGGTGAAGCAGGAGCACTACAGCATTGCGGCGAAGACTGGTACGGCGCAAGTTGCTCTAGAGGGCAGTCGTGGATACTACGACGATCGCTTTCTTCACTCATTTTTCGGTTATTTCCCAGCCTACGACGCCCGCTTTCTCGTATTCCTCTACACCTATCATCCAAAAGGCGTCCAATATGCTTCCGAGACTCTTACCCACAGTTTTATTGACATAACGAAGTATCTCATCAATTATTACGAAATTGAGCCTGACAGGTAGCGCACGGCGCGGCGTAAAAGACGTGCGCGAAATCACCCCATGAAAAATTTTTTCAAATCAATAATTGCTAAAATTTTACAGCTCGAGGCTAAAGCTGTACTTAAGAAATATAAGCCGAAGATTGTGGCGATCACTGGAAGTGTGGGAAAAACGACGACTAAAGATGCTATCTACACCGTGCTTGCGGAGGCGCATTTCGTGCGTAAGAGCATGAAAAGTTTTAATAGCGAAATTGGCCTGCCACTCACAATACTTGGCAAGCCTAATGCTTGGTCTAATATATTTTTGTGGATTAAAAATATTTTTGAGGGTTTGGCTGTTGTATTTTTACCGCAAAAATATCCCGAGACACTTGTTTTGGAGGTCGGTGCCGATAGACCAGGTGATATAAAGCGAGTGGGTGAGTGGCTTCGTCCCGACATCACTGTCATTACGCGCCTTGGCGAAGTGCCGGTGCATGTAGAGTATTTCAGCTCGCCAGCCGCTCTCAAAAAAGAAAAAAGTTATCTTGCCGCGGCTACGAAGCCCGACGGTTTTATCATTCTCAATGCCGACGACGAGGATGTGATGACGTTTGCCGATCTCACAGATGCCAAAGTGCTCACATATGGCTTCAGCGAGCGCGCAGATGTGCGCGCGAGTGAATACGCTATTGCATACGAAACAGAAAAACCGGTTGGTGTTAAATACAAAATTACTTTTGAAAATAAAAGCGTGGAGGCTGTGATCAGCGGCACACTCGGCCGCCAGCACGTGTATTCAACTCTTGCCGCTGCAGCTGTAGGCGTTGCTTCAAATATGTCGCTTGAAAAAATCGCAGAAGCGCTCCGCTCGCACGAAACTCCGCCTGGTCGTATGAAAATCATAGATGGTATTTACGGCTCAGTAATTATCGATGACACATACAATTCTTCGCCTGTAGCTGCACACGAAGCGCTTGAGACACTTCATGATATAAGTGTTGGCTCAAACGGCAGAAAAATCGCTGTGCTTGGCGACATGCTCGAACTCGGCGAGTTTTCACCGAAAGAACATCGTGCTTTGGGTGAAAAAACGGCACAGAGTTTTGCAAATGTTCCGGCAGTTCTCGTCACAATCGGCTTGCGCGCAAAAACTATTGCCGAAAGTGCTAAGGCGGCCAGCTTTTCGTCGGAACAAATCTTTTCTTTCGACGACTCTGTTGTGGCAGGCGAATTTTTGAAGGGTGAAATAAAAGCGGGGGATGTAGTGCTCTGCAAAGGCTCGCAGGGTATGCGCGTGGAGAAGGCTGTTATTCAAATTCTCAAAAATCCAGAAGACGCCCCCGAGCTTCTCGTGCGACAGGAATCAGAGTGGCAGAATCGTTAGAAATGGTGTATTTTGCTTAAGCGCACGGCAAAGCTGTCGGCACAACGCGGCCCTATCGTCTAGCGGCTAGGACGGAAGCTTCTCAAGCTTCAAACCCGGGTTCGATTCCCGGTAGGGTCATAAATTTTTATCGTATACTACCCCCCCATGACAAAAAACCCATTTTACAACGCTCTATTTGCAATCGCGTATATTATCGTGCTTGTGTCGACGGTATCTTGGGGGCAAAATTTATTCGGCGGTCCAGACGAAAGTATTTTTTATCCGATGGCGGCGCTTGGCACTCTCGTTCTCTCGGCCGCACTCATGGCCTATCTCTTTTTCTATCAGCCGGTTTTGATGCTCATCGATGGGGAGCGCGAAAAGGCGGTCAAACTTTTTCTCCAGACGGTTGGCGTTTTTGCCGGCGCGGTTGTGGTGATACTTATCTTTTCGCAGTTGTTATGAAACTCCTTCTAACCTCCGCGGGCCTCAAAAACGACTCAATCGCCAAAGCCCTCTTTGATTTAGTCGGTAAAAAGCCAGAAGAAACAAAAATCGTGTTTGTTCCCACCGCGTCAAATTCGGCTGTGGCTAATGGTGATAAGGGCTGGCTTATCGATGACCTCGTAAATCTCCAAAAGCAAAATTTTAAACAAATAGAAATCGCCGACATTTCAGCTGTGCCAGAAAATGTATGGCGACCAAGATTTGAAGAAGCCGATGTTTTGTTTTTCGGTGGTGGCGACACATTTTATCTTATGGAGTGGATTAATAAATCTGGATTAGCGCGGCTCTTACCGGAGCTTTTGAAAACTCGTGTGTGGGTAGGTGTAAGCGCTGGTAGTATGGTTACAAATAAAGATTTGATGCTAAAACTATCACAGGTTGTATACGGTGATGATTTAGATAAAACTAAAAACATGGTCGGTCTTAATCTTGTTGATTTTTATTTTCTGCCGCACCTCAATTCAGAATATTTTCCAAAACTTCGCAAGAAAAATATTGAAACAGCGATTGTGGGTATGACTGAAAAAATTTACGCTCTCGACGACAATTCAGCAATAAAAGTTGTTGATGGAAAGGTGGAGATTGTGAGCGAAGGGGAGTGGCTGGAGTTTAATTAAATTTTACAAAAAACCACCGCCTCCCATAGGAAGCGGTGCGTGTCTACTCGTTCTTCTTCTCACTCATCGCTTTTTGCGCGTCATGGTCGACCGCTTCTTTGTTTTACCCAGTACTTTCTTAGCCGACGTCTTGCGCTGGATTACGCCAAATGTAATACCTTGTAACATTTTGGCAATCATCCTGTGCATTCGTCGTTGCGTTTTGAGATTAGAATTGTTCAGCCTTTTTCTGACGAGTTCGATGTTTTCTTTGGTTGCTTTCACCCCGCGCCGTTCAAGTGCGTGGACGATGTGCCTCTTGATGGGCGACTTCTTTTTTGATTTCGTGTCGAAGGTCTCGCGTCGAATGAGACCTCTCGCCATCTCGGTCACTGCTCGGAGCTTTGATTCCAGCATCTTTAGTATCCTCCTTCTGCGGGGTTTGGGGTTGTTTTCGATCCGGGTGCAGTATAAATATTTAATTGCTAGATGTCAACTCGACTTAAGGTTGATCCACAACTTAGCCCAAAATTTCCTCCACCACCGCTTTCACATCACCACCATCGGCCTTGCCCTTGAGATCTTTCATGATGGCGCCAACGAACTGACCCATTTTGCTTTTGTTACCTGCACCTGCGGCAATGCCAAGCTCCGTGGCTTTAGCGGTGGCGAGCGGTCGAATCTCATCCCGACTCATCATCTTCGGCAAATATTCTTCGAGAATTGCTAGCTCGATTTTTTCGCTGTCAGCGAGGTCGGCGCGGCCGCCTTTGGTAAATTGCTCAATCGAATCTTTTCTTTGTTTGCTCGCGCGCGACACAACAGCCACAGCGTCTTCTTCGGCGAGAGGGTCTGTGGGCTTCTTCATTTTAGACACAAGCTCGTTTGTAAATGCGGCCATGAGTCCGCGGAGCACAGTTACCCGCGTAGGGTCTTTGGCAATCATAGCTTTTTTCATGTCAGCGGCGATTTTTTCTTGAAGCATATTGTTCTGGTATAATTGAGCGAATAAACGCGGCAAAAATTTTATGTCCCCGAATGTCATTATTATAGCGCTTTTTGTGATTGTTGCGATCAACGCCTTGGCGCTCTGGTTTTTTATGCGTCGTATCGGCGGAGCGGGCGGTGTTTTTGGCGGCGTCGGTCAAGCAGAAAAAACGACAGAAAATGAAACTGGCTTCAAACTCCTCCTCCAACAAATGAACGAACTCGGTCGCACGATAGATGCTCGCATTGGCACAATAGACACGAAAGTCGGGGAGACGACGCGCAATGTCAACGAATCGATGCGTGCGCAATTTTCCGAGTCGGCTAAACTTATTCGCGAAGTCACCCAAGGTCTCACCAAGCTCGACGAGACGAACAGACAGGTCGTTTCTTTTGCTGATCAGCTTCAATCGCTTCAAGATGTGCTCAAAAATCCAAAACAACGCGGTGTGCTCGGCGAATATTTTTTGGAAACTCTTCTCAAGAATGTTTTGCCGCCTGGTAGTTACGAAATGCAATACAAATTTAGCGACGGCACAATCGTTGACGCGGCGGTTTTTGTGAAAGATAAAATCATTCCAATTGATTCAAAATTTTCGCTTGAAAATTATAACAAACTCTCCGAAGAAAAAAATCCCGTTGAGCGCGACAAGTTTGAAAAGATTTTTGTTAACGATTTGAAGCTCCGCATTCAAGAAACTGCCAAATATGTTCAACCAGGTGAGGGGACGATGGATTTCGCCTTTATGTTCATCCCGCACGAAGCCATTTATTACGATCTTTTAATAAACAAAATCGGCGCCGTCACTGAAGAAACCGACAATCTCATCCAACGCGCGGCCAGCAAGTATAAGGTCATTATCGTTTCCCCGACCTCTTTCTTAGCGTATCTCCAAACCGTTCTTCAAGGCCTCAAAGCCATGCATATCGAAGAGACCGCCAAAGACATCGTAAAAAGAGTGGGGGAGCTTATAACTCACTTCAAAAAATACGAAGAATTTCACGGAAAGCTCGGTGTGTCTCTGGGTACCGTTATAAATCATTACAACAATTCCGGCAAAGAATTAAAAAAAGTAGATAAAGACGTCGCGCGCATAACCGGCAGTTCACTTGGCATCGAAATTCCACTTATTGAACAGCCGGAGGGGGAATAATTTTTTACAAAAAAAAGAGCCACCGAAGTGACCCTTGAAATACCTTACCCTCCGTCTTTCGATGGGGTCTGTGCACCGGCACAAAGACACCCGAAATTTTATCCGCCATGTAGCCCACCCCCTCCGTCTTTCGATGGGGTCTGTGCACGACGGCGCGCACATTCGTACACTCATTCTCAGTAGCCCACCCCCTCCGTCTTTCGATGGGGTCTGTGCACCACGGCGACGCTCGCCGCACAAATGTTCTCAAGTAGCCCACCCCCTCCGTCTTTCGATGGGGTCTGTGCACTGCTTCAGTAAGAAAAATTATCGATCTAAAAATTCAAAGACAGAATGCTCTACTTAAAAAATATAGAAAATCTTTACCTAAATTAGACGAGAGCCATCTATTAACAGATCAGCGCGTCCTACTTCACGAAGCTCGAGCGGCTAAATATTTTTGGGATGAATTTCGTACGTTGTTGCCAACATGGTGCGTTTTTAAAAATAGGCAACACGGACAAACAGATATCACAAATAGATTGTTAGACATTGGATATCATCACATTACAAATTTAGTTAAAAAGATTCTCGAAAAATACAATATTGAGCCAGGTCTAGGAATACTTCACATTCCTCATGAAACAAATAGCGCACCACTAGCTTACGATTTAGTGGAAATATTTCGATCGGATATTGTAGACACCGAGGCATTACGTTTTTTGAGATTAAAAAAGAAACCGTTTCTTCAGCTTGAACAAAAATACGTCGCCTACTTTTTGCACAGAATAAACAAAAGACTTGCCCAAAAACATTTTGTAGAAGTTTTTGGGCAATGTTGTTCTTATGAATACTACGTGGAGCTTCAAATTTTGAGATTTATCAAGGCCGTCAATCATAAAGAAATATTTGACCCAGTTTATCTTCCTAATCGACACGATATGAGATGTAGTAAAAAAAGTAGTAAAAAAACTTGACACCCTATCTGTATATATGCTACATTATTCATCGAACAGTTCCTTGTCACCCAATCGTCACTCTTAGAGATGAGAAAAACATACCCTGTTTTGAGTTATTTTCGATGTTTTTCTCATCTGCATAAGGTCAGATACATATTGCACTCTCTAATCAAAGAGAGTGATGAGAATAT
>CAYHIR010000015.1:0-15386 GCA_964356815.1 uncultured Candidatus Saccharibacteria bacterium
GCGTGAGACAGGTTGGTCTCCTATCTACTGCAGGCGTTGATTCTTGAGGAGATTTGATTCTAGTACGAGAGGACCGAATTGAACTGACCTCTGGTCTGGGAGCTCTGCCGCCAGGTGGACCGCTCCGTAGCTAAGTCGGGAATGGATAACCTCTGAAAGCATCTAAGAGGGAAGCCAACTCCAAGATGAGGAATCGTTAAGACTCCTGGGAGATGACCAGGTTGATAGGCTCTAGGTGTAAGCACCGTAAGGTGTTCAGCCGAGGAGTACTAAATGTCGATTCCATTAGGAAATGTGAATACCACTACATTACGCATCCTGTTTCTTGAAATTAATTAGCAACGTTTTTGTTTTTCTGTTAAAAATCACAAATCGCATTTGAAAATTCGAATGTGGGAGGAAGAGAAAGATTGAAGAACGCATTTAGGCATGTAGCTCAAAATGGTGGAGCACTAGCTTAAACACGCTAGGGGTTGAGGGTTCAATTCCCTCCATGCCTATTCTATCTTTGAGGGCGTAGCTCAATTGGTTAGAGCACTCGCGGCTCATACCCTCGAGTAGGTTGCAGGTTCGAACCCTGTCGCCCTCATTTCCCACTTCGCACGAATTTGCTCTGGTTTATCCAGCGACTGTTCGTGCTCACATTCGAGTTTTCAAATGAAATTGAATTTTTAGTTTTGGTGGCTTGACGCGGTGGTCACACCCCTTCCCATTCCGAACAGGGCCGTTAAGCGCCGTAGTGCCGATGATACTCACTTGTGGGGAAAGTAGGTAGCCGCCAGAACTAAGAGTTTAATTTTTTTAGATAACACATATTTCGAAGTGACCGGAAATTTCTGTTGAAATTTCCTAGTCCTCGGCCTCTTCGGCCTGCGTAGTCACTTCTCAACATGTGTTATCTAAAAAAACACCGTAGATTCTTGCTATACTTAGCAGATGTTAACTTGGGGTGAAAAGCGTAAAGCGATTTATATTACGATTGCCTCGGCGGTGGCATTGATTGTCATAATTATTCCGCTGTTTTTTATTTTGTATCAAAAGCCGACATGTTTTGACGGCAAGAAAAATGGCGACGAGGGTGGGGTAGACTGTGGCGGCTCGTGTCAGCTACTTTGTAGTTTTGAGGTCATAGATCCGATAGTGGTTTGGAATCGCGCCTTCAGAACAGCGCCGGGCATATACAGCGCGGTGGCGTATATTGAAAATCCAAATTTAAATTCGGAGGCGGTGGTTTCTTACGAGTTTAAACTTTTTAATGACAAAAACGAACTCATAACCACACGCGCTAACAAAGCTTTTATTCCTAAAAATAAAGTTTTTGCTATTTTTGAACCAAATATTTCGGTGGGCAATCAGGCTTCGTCTACGCCGCGCCGTGTGGCATTTAGTTTTACCGAGAAGCCAGCGTGGTTTAGATATATTCCAGCTAGTCCAGATCTGGCTGTAATAAAAAAAGTTCTTTCAAATGAAGAGGTTGCACCGCGTATTGATGCTCAAATTAAAAACAATTCTTCAGCGCCGCAAAATCATATTGAGGTGGTGGCGCTAGTGTACGACGACAAAGAAAACGCTATTGGTGCATCGCGCACATTTATCGACACGCTTTCTAACGGCCAGGCGGAAGATGTGGTCTTCACTTGGCCAGCGCCTTTTGAAACTAGAGAGGAGATTTGTCAGCTTGGTGGGGTGGGCTTGGGGGGTATAGGCGGCGGTGCGTCTACCACTCCTTCAGGTCCTGCACCAGAGGTTGTGGGTAGTGGCCCAGAGGCTCTGGGTGTGATGCTGGCGATAGACAGATCTGGAAGCATGGAATCGGACGGTACCAACCCGCCACAGCCCCTTACGGCCGTTAAAGAAGCAGCGGTTTCCTTTGTAAACAATCTAGACGGTGTGGATAAGGTGGGGATAGTGTCTTTTGCCACAGAGGCCTCAAGTCCGCCCGATGCCCTACTTTCAACAGATTACGCTGGTGTAAAACAAGCTGTTGAAAAAATTTCCATAACTCGCGACGGCACTACTCAGTACACAAATATTGGCGACGCCATAGACCGAGCCTTTCAAAACCTCAGCTCTCCGGAGCTCAACGATCTTTCCGAGCGAGTGATCGTACTGCTTACAGACGGCATTGCCACAAAGCCAGAAAAAGCTGGTGAGCCAAATTATGCTTTAGACTATGCTGAGCAAAAAGCCAACGAAGCCAAAGCGGGTGGTGCTCTGCTTTATGTAATTGGTTTGGGTGATGAGGTCAATGCCGAATTTTTGAAAAAGATCGCTTCGGTGCCGGAGCAGTATTTCCCAGCTTCTTCTGTGGCTGAATTGAAAAATATTTACAAGGAAATTGCGGTGAAGATTTGCAAAAATCAGCCAGCGCTTATAGAAATTATTCCGCGCGTTATACCAGCCAATTTTTTCTAATCTCGTTTTCTAGTTTCCGAAGAATTTCTCGTGTATCATGAGCGCCATGGGCGGCTTAGCTTTTTTTCTATCTAACATTCGAAATACACTTCGGCAGACCGACTGGTTGCTTATCGGGCCGGCTCTACTCATTTCTTTTGCGGGTCTGGTAACAATGAACTCTTTTGTGGGTAATAGTGCGGCCGCGGATCGTCAGATTATTTGGATCATCATTTCGTTAGCAATTTTCTTCGTTCTCTCACAGCTAGATTTACGCTTTTTGAGACGAACGGGGGTGATTGTGGGAATTTTCACCGCCTCGTGTCTGGTGCTTTTGCTTTTATTTGTGGCTGGGCATGTGGCCAAGGGCGCGCAGAGTTGGTTTCGTTTTGGTTTCTTTTCATTCCAGCCTTCCGACCCGGTGAAGCTCGCCCTTATTTTGCTTTTGGCAAAATATTTTACACGGCGTCACATTGAGATTGCGCGAGCGAGGCATATTTTGGTTTCGGGTGTCTACGCTTTCGTTTTGTTTTTACTCGTCTTGCTTCAGCCAGATTTCGGCTCGGCCATTATTATTTTCATGATTTGGTTTGGTATGGTGATGGTTTCTGGTATATCAAAAAAGCATCTTTTTGCTGTGTGTTTCTTGGGGTTGGCGTCTTTTGCTCTGCTCTGGACCTTCGCATTTCAGGATTATCAAAAGCAAAGAATTATGACGTTTATAAACCCTTTGGCTGATGTGCGCGGTGCTGGTTACAATGCTTTTCAGTCGACCATTGCTGTAGGCTCGGGGCAGATTTTCGGCAAGGGAATAGGCTATGGTACGCAATCGAAGCTTCGATTTTTGCCGGAATATCAGACCGATTTTATCTTCGCCGCTTTCGTGGAGGAGTGGGGCTTCGTTGGCGCGGTGATCCTTCTCTTTTTGTTTGGCGTTTTGGTGGCGCGAGTCTTGATTCTTTCGGCCCACGGCGCTTCAAATTTTGAAACTCTTTTTGGACTCGGTGTCTCCGTATTTTTGTTTTCGCAAATTTTAATTAATTTTGGTATGAACGTCGGCCTTTTGCCGGTCACGGGTATTACCGTACCGTTTATGAGCTACGGCGGTAGTCATTTGGTGGTGGAATTTGCGGCGCTCGGAATGCTTTCGGCCATGGCCAGATATAGTCGGCCTGTGGGACGAAATTCTGCAGCGCAAGAAATGGTTGGAGTAGGTTAACTCAAAATATATCTTGAGATGACATACATTGTGGCAATGAGGCAGGCGACCATGATGCCGATGAGAACATAGCTGGCCTGAGTTTCGTTTTTAGCACCAAGCTTCATAGCGAGCTTCATGAGGCCCTTTGCTTCACCATCCCTATTAAATTTGCTCGTCTCTGCAAGCATTACATCTTCGTCTTCAAATTGAACATCGCTCATATGTTTGCAAATTTCCTAGCTTCTAATTCTTGGGTGTAAAGGCGATGGATATCTGAGGCGGCAAAAGGATTGGTGCCGCGGTAGACTCGGACTTCATCTATTAAACCACTGAAATTTTCTGTCGCGGATGTGCCGCCTCCATTGCTAGACAATGCCCCGATTGTCCACCTAGTGTTGCTACCGGAGGCGCCTACTGTTGGTATTCCGGAGTAGGTTTGTGCCAGCGTTCCGTTTGTATATATATTAATCTCGCCGCTATCTGAAAATGTTGTGGCGACAAAAGTCCATACATTGTTTTTTATAAGTGAGCTTCCTTCGCAAACATCGCAATCTTCTGGCACTGGAGCTAAGAAGTTTTGGGTTCTTGTTATGATGCCACCGCTAGAAATAGCCAGGCTGTAGTTTAAGAAACCATCGTAACCGCTGTTGAATATAGAGCGAGCATCGGTGATTTCGTTTGGGTTGACCCAGGCTGTGACGGTTGTGTTTTCGTTGTTACCACTAGCAATTCCTGTGCCAGTAACATAAGCGCCTGGGCCGCCTAGATATACTGCTGAGCCAGAACCATTTGAGCCTGGCTCGACGAAGCTGCCGTTTACTATTGTGCCATCATTTCCGTTGCCAGAAGTGTCTGTGGCAACAGTAGCGACGCCTGGACTGCCGTTGAAACTCCATTCGCCCACCATAGAATCACCCGCAGCATTCCTGATAGAAATTTCTTGCTGAATGCCAGCTGATATCTGGGCTCTTTTTCTAGCTTCGTTTAAATTGGCCAAAGCAACGCTTGAAACCAAACCGACGATAGAAATAATTACCAATAATTCTATTAATGTGAAACCAAACTGCTTTTTCATGTTACTTACTATTATATACGGACAAAGTTTTTTCTACCATAAGCTCTTTCGAATAATTGTTCTCAACTTCTTTTCTCACACGATGACTCATTTCGGCGACGAGGGCGCTGTCGGTGATGAGAAGTTCGAGGGCTGAAGCCAGCTCGTTTTTGTCGCCACGCTTGGTGAGGAGGCCAGTTTTTAAGTGTTTGATAAGCTCGGGTATGCCGCCGACACTCGAAGCGACGATTGGAAGTTGGGCGAGACCGGCTTCGAGAAGGACATACGGAAAGGCTTCGGTGCGAGAAGAAAGGGCGAAAACATCGAAAGCCTTGAGTAGCTTAGAAGCGTCTTTTATAAATCCAGCAAAATGAATTCTATTTGCCAAGCCGAGCATTTTAGCTTGTTTTTCTAGGTTTTTTCTTTCCTCGCCTTCGCCGATGATGTAAAGTGCCGCATTGTGCGACTCATGATTTGTGGCGGCGAAGGCGTCTATCAAAATATCCAACCCCTTATTTTTATGAAGCTCGGCAATAGTGCCGACCCAAATCTTTTCGGAGCCGCCGCCGATTTTCAATCGTGCGGCGGCCTTTTCTTCGAAAGTGATTTCGTTAATACCGTTTGGAATAACGACAATTTTTTTGTCCATTATAAAAGGCAAGTTTTTTATTTGTCTCTTAACATCGTGGCAGACAGCGATCGTTTTGTGGCAAAAATGAATAGTGAGCCAGTGGGCGGCGATGATAAAAATTTTCGAGGGTAGAGAGCGATCTTCATTCCAAGCCCAGCCGTGGCCGGTGAAAATTATTTTTGGCACACCAGCGATGCGCGCGGCTAAAGAGCCGATACCACCGATTTTCGAAGTGTTGAGATGAACGATGTCGGGCTGTTCCTCCTTAAAAATTTTTACGAGTTCGAAAAAACTTTTTACATCGAGCAGGGGGTTGATGTCTCTTTGTAGGCCGTATACCTGAATGGTGCGGATATCATGCTCCATTAGCCGCTTAGGCAAAATGTCGCCAGAGCCGTAGGCTACAGCGACATCGAATTTTTCTGGAGACAGGGTGGATAGGGAGGTGGCTAGGTCGAAAACATATCTTTGCGCTCCGCCCCAGTTGCCTTTCGTTATGACATACAGAATTTTCAGCCGTTTGCTTTTCACAGGGCTATATTAGCACACAGATGGCCATTTTTAGAAGTTGAAATTAATGTTGCTGATTTGACCTTTTGCGTATAATATACCCCTATTCATATATGGCTGGCTCAAACAAAAAGGAAGCATTGCTTCTGTTTGTCGGTGATGTCTTCTTCTTCACTCTAGCCCTATGGCTAACGCTAGCCATTCGCTACTCGGAAATTCCAAGTGCTGAGCTTTTGCGTTGGCATTTCTTTCCATTTTCGATTTTGTTCGTCCTCTGGTTCTTAGTTTTTTTCATAGCTGGCCTTTACGAAAAGCACACGCTCATTCTTAAGGGTAAGATTCCGACGATCATTTTTAATTCTCAGCTTGTAAACAGCATCATTGCTGTTTTGTTTTTCTACCTCGTGCCATTTTTTGGAATTTCTCCGAAAACAAATCTTTTCGTCTATCTCGTCATTTCTTTTCTACTTCTTTTGGCGTGGCGTATATATGGCGACGCATTTCTATCCGTGCGCGACAAGCAGAAAGCTGTGCTCATTGGCAGTGGGGAAGAGATGCGCGAGCTTAAAGATGAGGTCAACAACAATTCTCGTTATGACCTGTTTTTCATCTCTTCTGTAGACTTAGAAAAGATCAACAGCCTCGATTTTCAAGAAGAAATTTTGAAGCGAGTGTACAGTGAGCGGGTGCAGGTGATTGCTGTGGATCTTCGCAACGATAAGGTCGAGCCTATTTTGCCAAATTTGTACAATCTCATCTTTTCTAAGGTCCGCTTTTTCGATATGTATAAGATTTACGAGGATATTTTCGATCGTGTGCCGCTTTCACTCGTAAAATATAATTGGTTTTTAGAAAACATTTCTGTATCAACGAATCGCACGAACAATTTTTTGAAACGCGGCATGGATATTGTAATTTCCGCCATTGTCGGTTTGGTCTCTCTAATTTTCTACCCGTTTGTTATTTTAGCTATCAAGCTAGACGACGGCGGGCCAGTGTTTTTTACCCATGAGCGTGTTGGGCAAAATAATCAGATTTTTAAGGTTATAAAGTTTAGGAGTTTTGAAGTTCACAATGAAGCCGACGGCATAGCCAAAGATTCTAAAGTAACGCGTATCGGACAATTTCTCCGCAGGACTCGGATAGATGAATTGCCTCAGCTTTGGAATGTCTTTCGGGGCGAACTTTCGCTCATCGGTCCACGGCCAGAAATTCCGCGCCTCGTGAAGCTCTACGAAAAAGAAATTCCTTATTACAATATTCGCCACCTCGTAAAGCCTGGGCTTTCTGGTTGGGCACAGCTTTATCACAAGACACCACCGAAGTGGACGGTCGGTTTTGATGAAACGAAGATGAAATTGTCTTACGACCTTTATTATTTGAAAAATCGTTCGTTCTTGCTCGACTTAAAGATCGCTCTGAAGACTGTGAAGGCTTTATTGTCGCGAAGCGGGGTTTAGTCTATAATGGGCGAACTCATAGCCAAAACTATATGATACGGACACGAATTTTTGCAGTTATTTTGCTCATTCTCCTCGCCGGCCTTTCCTACGCTGTTTTCGCATCAGAGCGTTTGCCCGACTCTCGTTTTGCCAAGTTTCCTTTCAAGCTCGGTCTCGATTTGGCTGGTGGTACAGAGCTCACATACCGCGCCGATGTTTCTGAGATAAATCCGACTGATATTTCTGGCTCAATGGACAGCTTGCGCGATGTAATAGAGCGCAGAGTAAACGTTTTTGGTGTATCTGAGCCTATTGTGCAAGTAGAAGAAACTGGCGCTTTTGCTGAAGGTAAGGAGCATCGTCTCATCGTGGGTTTGCCGGGTGTTACAGACGTAGACCGCGCTGTGGCCATCATTGGCAAGACACCTCTGCTCGAATTTCGTTTGCTAAAAAAAGATGCGGAGGAAAAATTGCAGGCGATTTTAGAATCTGAAAATCCTGTAGCGACGGAAGATCTTTTTACGGAAACTGGCATCACGGGCCGATTAGTGGAGCGCGCCCAGCTTGAGTTTGATCCAACTTCTGGCGAGCCGGCCGTCTCCCTCACATTCAATTCCGAAGGCAAAGAGCTTTTGAAAAAAGTTACTAAGGAGCATGTCAATGAAATACTCGCTATTTTCCTCGACGGTGAGGCAATTTCCATGCCGTATATTCGTCAAGAAGTGGGGGATGGCCGCGCGCAGATTTCTGGCAATTTTACTGCCGTCGAAGCCCGCGAATTAGTGCGCAATTTAAATTATGGCTCTTTGCCTGTGCCTGTGGAGCTAATTGGCACGCAGACCATTGGCCCATCTCTTGGCGAAGCGGCTCTAGTGGCTGGTGTGCGAGCCGGTGTGTGGGGATTTATTTTGGTCGCTCTGTTTTTAATTCTTTGGTACCGCTTACCGGGTTTTGTGGCCAGCGTTTCGCTCGTGATGTACATTGCAATTTCGCTCGCAATTTTTAAATTAATTCCTGTCACCCTCACAGCCGCTGGTTTGGCCGGTTTTATTCTTTCTATTGGTATGGCGGTTGATGCCAATGTTCTAATTTTCGAGCGTTTGCGCGAGGAGCTTGCAAAAGGTAAGGCTGTGTCTGAAGCGATGCATGAAGGTTTCCGCCGCGCATGGCTCTCGATTCGCGATTCAAACATTTCGAGTCTCATCACGGCTCTCGTGCTTTTCTGGATCGGCACATCTTCTGTAAAAGGCTTCGCCCTCACTTTCGGTATTGGCGTTTTTGTGAGTATGTTTACGGCCATCACCGCTTCGCGAATTTTCCTTTACGCTATTAGTGGCGGTAGTGGTGGCAGTAAAGCAGGCAAAAATGTGGCGGGCGCAGAGGTGGGCGTGTTTAGCCGATTTTTATTCAGTTCGGGTTTTCACACTGGCGCCGCGCAAAATGTAGCTAAAAAATAATTATGTTTGTCATAAATCACAGAAAAATATTCTTCGCCATCACGGCCATTTTGTCGGTGCTTTGCATCGCCGCTTTCTTTGTCTACGGCCTCAATTTTGGCATCGATTTCACCGGCGGATCTGTGCTCGAAGTTTCTTATTCAGCGCCGGCAAGTGCTTCAATGTCGACCCCAACCACCGCGGCCACCACTCGACCTGCGCAAGAGCTTGTAAAAACCAATATTGATAAACTTGGCCTCGAAGAATATTCTGTCCGTCCATCTGGTGAAAATAAGTTTATTGTGCAAACAAAAAGCATAAGCCCGGAAGAGAAAAATAAAATACTGCAGGCACTCACTGTCGGCTCCGCAGTGCCAAAAGAAGAGCGATTCAACTCCATCGGTCCTGTCGTCGGCGCAGAGCTCAAAAACAAATCTTTTGTGGCGATTGCCGTGGCCATTCTCGGCATCGTACTTTTTATTACCTTCGCTTTCCGCAAAGTTTCTAAGCCCGTTTCATCTTGGAAATATGGCGCGGCCACGATCATCGCGCTGGTGCACGATATCTTGCTTTCAGCCGGTGTGTTTGTGGTCTGGAGTCATTTCCGAGGCGGTGATCTTGATCTGCTTTTTGTATCGGCGCTTCTCGCTATTCTCGGCTACTCTGTCCACGACACAATCGTTGTCTTCGATCGCGTGCGCGAAAATTTAAAACTCGACCACGAAAAGCGTGAACGCAAAGAATTTGAAACAATCGTCGGCCAGAGCATCACGCAGACCATCGGCCGTTCTATCAACACCTCTCTCACTATTGTCCTCGTACTCGTCGCTCTATATTTCCTCGGTGGCGAATCCACTCGCAATTTCACATTTGTCCTTCTCGTCGGTGTGATCGCCGGTACATATTCTTCGATTTTCCTCGCGAGTCCGCTCCTAGTATTTTTTGAGAAGTTGCAGAAGAAATAGATTTTATTCCCACCCAGTTTCTAAAAATTTAAAGCTGTTCCACACGCTATCAAAATCTAAATTGGTGCCTCGTGCGTAAATAAAGTAGACCCTGTTATCTTTTTGAACCTCTAGTGTTTTCTCGTATGGGAATGATTCCACATCGTCGTGTGGATAAAAGACGATGGCATCATAGCCGTTGATTTTCAGTGTTTTTTCAAGAGTGTTTCTTTGGCTATTAAATTTAAACCGCTCACCATCAACGAAATTACTAACAGTCACGTTTGACCAACCAAAACCTGTATCTGGTTCTAAAAATAAAACTCCATTTTCGACCTTTTCCGGCACCGTCCCCGGAGGATATTTTATAGAAAATCCGAGCTCCTTGTCTGTGTATGTTTGCCATTTTTCATCAACGCTGAGTATAGGATAGGAAACCCTCTCAATAATTTCTGTTGGATTTTCTGCGGGAATATTTTTTTCGTGTTGCGGAATTTGTAAAAATATTATCAAAAGTACACAACAAATTGTAATCCACAAAATATAATTTTTGTTTATCATGTTTGTTTTTAACTTTGTAATTCTACCCTGATCTATAAAAAAGGATTCCACCGAAGTGGAATCCTTGAGATTTAAAATTTTAAATCTCGTGGAACAGAGAGATGCTGGGGGGGTGTTAGCGGATTTCGTAGACCGTGTAGAAGTTGCCGACAGCCGTCCGGAAATCGCTGAAGGTGACGGTGTGCACCAGTGCCTGACCGTCGCCTTTCCAGTTGCAGTCGAGCCACTTCATGCTGCTGCTCGACACCGACTTGATGATCGCAGTGTGAGGGTAAACACCAGGCTTGCTCTGATTTTCCCAACGCATCTGAATGATCATGCCAGCCTTAAACCCGCTTGTGGGGTAGACGGGATAGGCGATGACATCTGGACTTGACCCCCACTGATAATCGCTTGCATTCGAAGGAATGTTCACGACATTGCTCGAGGCCGAGCGCACGATCATCCTAACCCAATCCTTACAGGACAGGTTGTAGCACGTGTTGGCCTGTTGCTCAGCCCGATCGACGATTGCCCGATTGCGCTGCGTCTGAGACATCTGTTGGTGCCAGTAGTTGGTCTGCTGACTCGTCGGGCGGGCGATTGCCAGACCCGTGAGCGACATCACCATGAGCACCATTGCCACAAAGAACTTCTTGACCATTTTGCACGATCCTTTCGAAAAAGACGTTTGGAAAATGAAAAAACCGCACACTACGGTCTCTTCTGGCGAGCATTATGAAGTAGTGGGTTTAAGAAACTTTTAAGAAATGATAAAAAAGAAAAAAATTAGCAAAAATCAGCTATTCAACAGTCACAGATTTAGCTAAGCCCTCGGGCTTATCGGGATTTTTACCTTTCATCAGGGCAAATCGAAAGGCAATGATTTGAAGGGGAATAATGTTTATGAATGGTGAAAATTCTTCGCGAACTTCTGGGAGTTCAATGTAGACATCGGCCGGCACATTATTTGGATTTCCGCGAGTGACCAATGCGATCACTGGGGCTTTGCGCGCTTGAGCCTCTTTAATGTTCGATATCATTTTATCTATTTGAGAAGATGAAGTTGCGATTGCCACAATTGGCATATTGTCATTCAAAAGTCCGATCGGACCGTGCTTCATTTCCGAGGCCGCATAGCCTTCGGCGTGAATGCCAGCAATTTCTTTTATCTTCAACGCACCTTCCATGGCAATGGGGTATGACACACCGCGACCGAGATAATATGCGCTCGATGCGTTGCTCATAATTTTCAACGCGGCGGCGATTCTATTTTCGTTGCCATTTCCGGAGCTATCTTTTTCGACATCATCTTCCGAGCCACTAAAAAGAGACAGTGTTTCCTCAATATAAAGCGGCAAAGATTGGAGTTCTTCAAATAGCTCTAAACAAGCATTTTCTGTAAGCGAGCCTTTGATTCTCGCAAGGTGGAGCGAGAGCATCATGGCTACGGCCATTTGGGCAGTAAAGGCTTTTGTAGAAGCCACACCGAGCTCTCTACCAGCCCGCAAAAAGATTCCAGCGTCGGTCATTTCGGCCAAATGGGAGCCCTCGACATTGCAGATTCCGAGGATCGTTGCTCCGAGCTCGCGGGCGTGCTCCAAGGCACCGATGGTGTCGGCTGTCTCTCCGGATTGAGATATGCCAATCACAAAAGAACCTCTGCTCACGAGTGTTTTTCTATAACGAAACTCGCTTGCCAGTTCAACATTTACAGGGATTCCAGCCAGCGCCTCGCACCAATATTTAAAAAGCAGAGCTGAATTAAAAGAAGTGCCGTGGGCGACAACATGAAGCACAGACGCACATGCAATAGCTTTTTCATATTCTTTTATGCCTCCGAGGACAACACTTTTGTCTTTCGGATTAATTCTTCCTTGTAGGACATTGGCGATCATTTTCGGTTGCTCATGAATTTCTTTCTCCATCCAATATTTGTATTCACCTTTTTCAACTTTCTGAAGAACGAGCTCCAACTTTTTTAATTCCGGAGTCTCGGCTATGCCCGTTCTCGAATCTTCTACGGCATATCCATCTTTTGATACAGAAATTAATTTGTGAGAAGGAATGACAACATAATTTTGAGTGTAATGAGCAAAAGGATAAACTTCCGAGGCAGTAAAAAATTCTTTTTCGCCCTCATATTCACCAACCCCAATTCGCATCGTCCTACCGCGGACGGCACCCACAAAAACACCCGGCTCATCGAGTGAGGCAACTATAAAAGCAAAAGTTCCTTCCACGTGTTCGAGCGCAGTTTTCACCGCTTCTTTTAGAGAAAGGGAATTTTTTCCACCAGCGCCGGAATTTCCGCTGGAGCTAGAAAAATTTTGGATGTATTCAATCCAGTTGATCAAAACCTCTGTATCGGTGTCGGAAGATAGAACCAGCTTCGTTCCAGTTTCTTTTTCAATCGTATCTTTCAAAACAGAATAATTTTCGATGATGCCGTTGTGAACAATAGAAAGCCGGCCGGACTTACTAAGATGGGGATGGGAGTTTCTGTCTTCCGGCGCACCGTGCGTTGCCCAACGATTGTGTCCAAAGGCATACGACGAAGCAGGCAGAGGAGACTCCTCGACCTCGCGCAAAAATTCTTCCAGACAATCTTCGCCACCCTTTTTTCTAATCTCAAATTTTCCTGCCACCGGCACAGCCACGCCAAAGCCATGATAGCCACGAGTTTCCGCACGCTTGAGAGCGTCGATCACTACCTCAGACGCATTCCTTTTTCCTAGGTATCCAATGATTCCACACATGGGGTACATTCTACATTAAGATATAAAAAACACTTTGTAGTTATGAAAAGAGGCCACTCGTTTTTTCGAGCAGCCTCATGCGAATCAAGGTTTTATCCAACCCGTTCTTCTTTGGTTACGACGATGAGAAGATTGCTGGGCAAAAGGATCGTGGGCAGCCATGCCACCAAGGGGATAAGCCCCCAACGACCACTCGGTTGATGTCTCGCGATTGAGGGTACCTCCTTCCCATCTTCTTGTAGAGTCCCCATGACAGGTATTGCGTCTATCCGCACAGGCGCCTCTATCCTTAGAAGATTCCTCAACACCTCTGAGCAGGCTTTGACACCGAGCACCTCTCTCAATGTGACTGGGCGGCCAAACTTCCGCAGTTCTTTCAACAGATCAAATGCTGTATTTGAACTGGTGAAGTGCAAAGGGAGAAGGTATTCCACTGAGAGCTGAGCGTGTGCTTTCTTTTCGTCACGCATTGCGCTCGGATCATTGTCCGTGTCCCATTCGCTCAATACGACGTCCGCATCCGCTAATGCCTGGGAGAGGGGGATTGTGTAATCAATTAAAACCCCCTCTTCACCACCGAGCATCCAAAAAGGACCTTTTTCCATTTTGTGCGCCTCTCTTTCTAATGGTTATTTTTTCATCATTCCGATCACCATACTATTCATAAAAAACAAAAAAGCAAGCTCTGAAGTTGGGATAAAACTACTTGACACCACCTACCATAAGTATATACTAACGATACATATGAAAACGCAGGTCAATTTAAAAATAGATAAACAGGTAAAAAAGAAAGCTCAAAGAACAGCCAAAGAGCTCGGGCTTTCTTTAAGTTCGGTTGTTAATGCATCTCTCAGCCAATTTGCCAGAACGGGTGAGTTTAGTGTTTCTACTGCGCCCAAAATGACACCTTACTTAGAATGTCTTGTGAAAGAGGCGCGAGAAGACATGAAAAAAGCCAATGTTAGCGGGCCTTTTAGAACAACGAAAGATTTTCTAAAACATCTCAACAAGTAATCTTAATTCAGCACGCCCACTATGCAGATTTCCTCCTCTCGGAATTTTGATAAACAATTTAGAAAATTACCTAAAAAAATCCGTGAGCAATTTGCCCAAAGACTGCAACTTTTTCAAAGCGAACCTGGGCACGCGCAACTAAATCTTCACAAACTTTCTGGCAAATACGAAAATCTTTGGAGTATAAATATTACTGGCGACTTAAGAGCTATTTTGGATAAAAATGATCCGAGCGTTATTCTTTTTGTGGCCATAGGTTCGCATAGTGATCTGTATGGCTAAGGTTTGTGGTAAACTGATTAAATGAATATAGAGTGGAACAAAGTCACATGGTACTCAAAATTAGGAGCAATAATTCTTTTTATTTTGGTAGTGCCAGTTCTTACTTTTTATATTGGAATGAAATATCAGGAAACTAAATCCTATCTTTTGGACCCCGATACTTCGTCCATTTTAAATCCTGCGTACTCGTCATCGTCTCAAGAGAAATTGTGGCTAACATACAAAAACGATAAATATGGTTTTGAAATTAAATATCCCGAAGGTTGGTTTGTTTCAGAGCAAGATGTAGGTAGATACTTTGAAGGCCCTGGTCTCACGCCACATTTTTACATTAGCAATAGTCTTCTTTCGAATCCAGAAACGGTTATTGGCATACACCCTCAAGGACCGTATTCGGATGCGCCGTTCGAAAAGACACAAACGCAACCAAGTAAAATTAAAATTCAAAATGAAAGAGAGGCGACTGACTCAGTTTTATCTAACGGAAAAGTCTGGGAAACGGTCATTACTTTTAAAAGTGTGCCGTCATCATGGAATCAACAATACGGCTCTGTAAGAGCTAAAGTTAAAATTTATAATCAAACAACAGAGTGTGTAAAAGCAAATGGAAGAAATTCATTTGAATTTAACTGCGATGCACTCGCTGGTCTGGGTGACATCCTGGTCATCGACGGAAATATAAACGATGCAGACAGAAAGACTCAAGAAAAAATTCTTTCAACTTTTAGATTCCTAGACGTTCCCGCTTCTAATTAATCGAAAAAGAAAATGAGTTTTGAAGTAACTCTCGGAGGCCGCGTAGGCGGCCGAGAGTGAGGCGCGACTCCAGTAGGAGGCGACGCCGGTTACTTCGAAACTCATTTTCTTCGCAGGCTTGACTCCATTTCCTTTACCTATATACTATCTAAACCCCTGAAAAACGGGGTATTTTAAAGGGTTCTTTGAAAACTCAATAGAACGTATATATGTAGGCTAATAGCGGCTGTAAAAGGCCGTAAAAAAGCTTATATGTGCAAGTTCAAAACATTCTTTTAGTTTTTGTGTACAAAAATAATTCCAAGTGAGCGAAGAAAAAATTCGCAAGGTTAAATCTTCAAAAATTTAGCTCGGGCAAATCAGAAGATTAGCATTTTCTGTTTTGTTCCGTTCGGTATATCGAAAGCGCAAGCAATCAATATA
>CAYHIR010000016.1:0-13454 GCA_964356815.1 uncultured Candidatus Saccharibacteria bacterium
TATTCTCATCACTCTCTTTGATTAGAGAGTGCAATATGTATCTGACCTTATGCATAATTATTTGAAGTGTGGTATGAAACAATAAGCTTGTTGTGTAGAGAAATTGCATGGGAAAGTAACTCTCGGAGGCCGATGAGGCCGAGAGTGAGGCGAGATTTCAACAGAAATCTACGCCGGTTACTTTCCCATGCAATTTCTCGAAACAACTTGTCTTATTGGCCACTTATAGTACAATGCCCCGAATGATGTCTACCGTACAAGCAGTCCTGCCGTATGTGCAGATTGCGCTCGCTGTCGTTTTGGCAGCCGCCATATTACTTCAAAGATCAGAGGCCGGCCTCGGTGCTGGTTTTGGCGCTGACTCATTTTCCACAGCTCATCGCGAACGCCGCGGTTTCGAAAAGACATTATTTATTTCTACGATTGTCATTGCCCTACTTTTCGTGGCATCCACTGTCGTTTCCCTACTCATTCAGTAATTCCGGCGCGATTCCGTCACAAAAATCGCAAAAAATTCTACTAAATAGCTGTGAACCCGACAAAAAATAATTTTCTACGTCGTTTTATTGCGCGAATTGATTTTGCCGTCGCGTCTTTTTCTATAACAGAACGAATAATTTTTTACTGTCTTCTTACTATTTTTGTGATTGCGAGCATCAATGCGATTTGGAATACAAACAATAGTTTTCTAGTTGCCGTGCCAGAAGCCGGTGGCACACTCACTGAAGGCATCGTTGGTGTGCCACGATTTGTAAATCCAGTTATCGCCTCATCTGATGTCGATCGCGATATCGCTTCTCTTGTGTATTCTGGCCTCATGAGCTTCACACCTATGGGTGAAACCGTACCTGATCTCGCAGAATCTTGGAGTATTTCCGAGGACAAGCGCACATATTCTTTCAAAATTCGTGGCGATGCCGTTTTTCATGATGGCAAAGCGGTGACGGCCGAAGATGTGGAGTTTACAATAGAAAAAATTCAGGATCCAGCCACAAAAAGCCCGCGCCGCGCCGCTTGGGAGGGTGTGGTGATCACCAAAAATAGTGATCGAGAAATTTCTTTCACTTTAAGACAGCCGTACGCGCCATTTGCGGAAAATTTAAATGTTGGAATTTTGCCAAAACATTTGTGGCAAAATGTGCCAACAGAAGATTTTGCATTCAACAATTTAAATATCAATCCGGTGGGCAGTGGTCCATATAAAGTAAAGAGTGTGAAGCGCGACTCTCTCGGCGTGCCTCTTTTTTACGATCTCGCGGCGTTTAAAAATTACACTTCTGGTCGCCCATTTGTGAGCAATATCGTAATCAGATTTTATGCAAACGAAAGAAGTCTCGTTGATGCTTATAAAAGTGGTCGGATAGACAGCTTCTCGGGTGTTTCGCCGGTCTATGCGAGCGAAGTAGACACAGAGACAAGCCAGATTATCCGCATTCCGCTCGGTCGCGTCTTCGGCATCTTTTTCAATCAAAACCAAGCTTCTGTTTTTATCAATAAAGAAGTCCGACTCGCTCTTGATGCGGCTATCGACAAAGAAAAAATTGTAAACGAAGTCCTCGGCGGCTTCGGCCATGTGGCGAGCGACCCAGCTCCGGCTTTTTCGGCCGCCTCAGCCGCCGGTAGCGCCACCGACGAAAATTCTAATATCCAGAAAACGGCTGGTGAAGCCCCAAAAGATTACCGCGACGAAGCGCTCGAAATTCTTACAAACGGCGGCTGGACTTTGAACGAAGAAAGAGGCGTTATGGAGAAAAAAACCAAAACCGGCACCGTAGAGCTCGCCTTTTCTATCTCTACAGGTAATGCACCGGAGCTCAAGCGAGCCGCAGAAATTATTCAGGAAAGTTGGCGAGCAATCGGCGCCGATGTTTCGCTTCAAATTTTTGAGACAAACGATTTGAATCAGAACGTTATTCGCCCGCGCAAATACGATGCTCTATTTTTCGGCGAAGTGGTAGGTCGCGATTACGACCTCTACCCTTTCTGGCATTCATCCCAGAGAAATGATCCGGGCCTCAACATCGCTCTCTACACAAATATTTCTGCCGACAAAATTTTAGAGACCATTCGCGGCGAGAGCGACAGAGCGGCGAGAGAAAAATCTCTAGCAGAGCTCATTTCAATAATCGACAAAGATCATCCGGCGGCTTTTGTTTATTCGCCCGATTTTATTTACGTCGTGCCGAAGAAACTTTTCGGAGAGAAAGCGGAAAAGATTATAACCGCGAGCGACCGTTTTACCGGAGTCAACAAATGGTACATCGATACGAACCGAATTTGGAAAATATTTAATCAATAGAAATTAACAGCAAAATTAACAAAATTAACAAAATTAACGACGAAATTTAAAAACAAAAACATGAACGACAGACCAAAAACACAACATACGAGTACACCAGGAGCAAGCCGGCCCGCACGGCCAGCTGGTAGCCACGCAGGTGGCCAAACGAGCGGCGCACACAGAACACACCGATCGGGCGGAGGTGCATCAAGCGGCGGTATGAGACGCAGCCACGGTGGGCGTGGAGGCCATGAACGACATTCTGCCCCAAGACGCGAGCGCAAAGAAAACGACATCATTCCGGCGAGCGGCGAAAACATCCGCATCATTCCGCTCGGAGGTGTGGAAGAAATCGGCAAAAACATGATGCTCATTGAGTACAAAAATGAGATCTTGGTTATCGATGTCGGTATTAAATTTACCGACGACGAAACACCGGGCGTCGACTACATTTTGCCAAACACAAAATATCTTGAAGAGCGAAAGGATAAAATCAAAGCTGTCATCATCACCCACGGCCATCTCGATCACATTGGCGCTATTCCCTATCTCATCACCCGTCTTGGCAATCCACCGATTTACACTCGCGAATTTGGTGCCCTGCTCATAAAAAAACGCCAAGAAGAATTTCCCCATTTGCCAGCGCTCAATATTAAGATCGTCGAAGCATCAGACGGCGCGCTTCCTATTACACCAAACCTAAAGGTGCGCTTCTTCGGCCTCACTCACTCTATCCCTGATTCAACAGGCGTAATAATCGAGACACCCCTTGGAGACATCGTAAACACAGGTGATGTGCGTATCGACAACATCGAGGGCGTAGCGACACAAAAAGAAGTTGACCAATATGAATTCTTCAAAAACAGAAATGTTCTCCTTCTTACTATGGACTCTACTGGTATCGAGCGCCCCGGCTTTTCTCTTTCTGAAACAGTCGTCATCGACACCATTGAGCAGATTGTAAAAAATGTGCCTGGCCGCATCATTATTGCGACATTTGCTTCGCAGGTAGAGCGCATCATCGAGTTTATAAAGATGGCCAAGAAGTATGGCAAGAAAATAATTGTTGAGGGTCGGAGTATGAAGACGAATGTAGACATCATTAAGCACTTGGGTTTGGTAGACGTCGATCACATTATTTCTATCGACGACATTGAGAAACATGCGCCAAATAAAATAATGATTATTTCCACAGGCGCGCAAGGTGAAGAATTTGCCGCCCTCATGCGTATCTCAAATAAAACGCATAAGTTTATCCGACTCAACAAAACCGACACCGTTATTCTTTCTTCTTCTGTCATTCCTGGCAATGAAAAAGCCATCACTCGCCTCAAAGACAATCTTTTCCGCCACGATGCGCGCATCATCACCTATCACGACTCTGATGTGCACGCGTCTGGCCACGGCAAACGCGGTGAGCTCGAGTGGATTCATCATCGGATTCCTTACAAATTCTTTATGCCTGTTCACGGCCACCACTACATGCTAAAAATGCATGCGGAAATGGCCCACACCGTGCTCGGCGTACCAAATGAAAACATCATCGTGCCCGACAACGGCTCAATAATAGAAATCACGGATGGTGGCACAAAAATCGTGAAGCTCAAAGAGAAAGCCCCTTCCGAAGATATGATGGTTGAAGGCTTTACTATTGGCGACATTCAAGAAGTGGTTATTCGCGACAGAAAAATGCTCGCTGAAGATGGTATGTTTGTGATTATCGCTACCATCGATGCCAAAACAGGCAAACTCAAAAAATCGCCTGATATTATTTCCCGCGGCTTCGTATATTTGCGCGAATCTCAAGAACTTCTCCAAAGCGCACGCGTACTCATCAAGAAAACTGTCGAAAGCTCTACCGTCGGCATGAATCCGATCAATTTCGACTTTGTAAAGACAAATGTTTCCGAAGCTGTGAGCCGTTTCCTATTCCAAAAGACCGCTAAGAAACCAATCGTCATCCCTGTAATGCTTGGGATGTAATCGCGCCGGCGCACGCCGCAAAGTCGACGCCGCATTCCGTCTGTTATACTGAAGCATATGTCCGGAGCTTTTCGCGCCCTATTCAGCCACGAGTTGAAAGATGTTTATCTCGCAAACATCTTTTTTTCGCTACACGCGTATCTCATTATCTACATAAATTCGCCTTTTCTCGGGCGTTTTATAAGCGAGAAAACTCTCGGCCTGCTTTTTGCCGCTGGTTCACTCGTAAACATTTTTCTAATGCTCCGCGCGCCGGAAATTATCGCCAAGTTTGGTGTGCGTCGCTTTGCTCTCGGAGCAATACTCGCCGAAGCTGTCGGTATCATTGGCATGATACTCAGCCAAAATGCTTTGTGGCTTAGCATTTTCTTCATCATTCACGAAGCGGCCATTTTACTCATCGTATATGTGTTGGATTTGTTTCTAGAAAAAGTGACTCGGGGCGAAAAATACACTGGCCGTGTGCGCTCTATCTTTCTCACCGCCGCCAATGTGACCCTTATCTTTTCGCCACTCATCGTGGGCATAATAGCCAATCGCACTGGCGACTTTGTGCCAATCTATCTTCTATCTCTATTTTTCCTCTTGCCACTTTTCTTTTTAATAGCCCGAAAAATGCCTCACACTGGCGTAGGCTCGGAGCATATTTTCGCCACCCTCAATATTTCTCATTTCAGAATCTCCAAGCACCTTAAGACCGCGTGGAAAAACGCCGATTTGCGCGGGGTAATAATTTGCCGATTTGTGTTGGAACTTTTCTACGCTTGGATGGTCATCTACATGGCCATTCATCTCAATCTAAACCTGCATTTCGCTTGGTCAACCATCGGTCTGCTTTTCTCCATCATGCTTTTGCCGTTTTTAATGTTTGAATTGCCACTCGGCATTATTGCCGACAAGCGCCGTGACGAGAAAGAAATAATTCTTTTTGGTTTCACCGTGGCCGCGATCGCCACTGTTTTGATTCCATTTCTCCGCGAGCCAGTTTTTCTCTACTGGGCAATTTTGCTTTTTGCGACCCGAGTGGGTGCAAGCTTCGTGGAAATCGGTACCGAAAGCTATTTCTTCAAACATGTCACCGCGAGCGACACAGATATCGTAAGTGCTTTCCGAATGGCCAGACCATTTGCCCTTTTGGTCGCGCCAATTTTAGCTTCTGGAGTCTTTCTTTTTATGTCTATCGGCAATTCCTTCTTCATTTTGGCCGTCATACTAGTCTGCGGATTAGCAATGACCACTCGCTTAAAAAACATCCCGAAAACCTAAAATAAATGACCATGTTCACAACTTCACTAGACAAAAAAACTGGCGGTGCTAATATTTTAAATAGATTCCCAATGATCTCTCTATCCTCCAGCACCCCGCCCTCTCACCAGAGAGCGGGGTGCTTTTTCTTTTAAGTACTCCTCGCCGCGCGAGTAAAAACCCCAATGACCATACTTCAATCAATAATCCTCGGCATCGTAGAAGGCGTCACAGAATTTTTACCTATCTCTTCCACCGCCCATTTGATGATCGCCGCTGAGCTTTTAAAAATCCAGCAAAGTGCGTTTATAAAAAGTTTTGAAATCGCCATTCAGCTTGGTGCCGTCTTTGCCGTTCTTTCTTTGTACACACGAAAAATAATCGACAATCCAGAAATAATCGCGAAGGTAGCCGCCGCTTTCTTGCCCACCGCCCTCATCGGTTTTGCCCTCTATCCTTTTATAAAATCTCATCTTATTGGCAATTTTGAGGCAGTTTTCTGGAGTCTGCTCATTGGAGGCATTATCCTCATCTTAGTAGAACTTTACGAGAACAAAAAAGAAGCGCAAAAAGAAACTTTGAAATCAACCGTTCTTGTTACAGATTCTCAACCCTCATACATCCAAGCTTTTGGCATTGGAGTCGCGCAGGCTTTGGCGGTCATTCCAGGAGTCTCTCGTTCAGCCGCGACCATTATTGCTGGCCGACTTTTCGGCCTTTCAAAATCTACCGCCTTAGAATTTTCTTTTTTACTAGCTCTTCCAACGATTGCCACCGCGGCAGGCTACGATGCATTTAAAAATCCTGCGGTCTTTGAAGGTAATCTCCATATTTTAATCATCGGCTTCACAATTTCTTTTTTGACGGCCATTTTGGCAATAAAATTCTTACTAGCTTTCGTAAAAAATCACTCTTTCATTTCTTTTGGTGTCTATAGAATAATTTTAGCTGTTTTTATATTATTTCTAATCTTATAGAAACTAGGTCGAGATTTTTTAATGATGTCTTTTGAAGTGCCTCGCGACAGCCGACGGGCCGAGCGGAGAAAATTTTTAGCAAAAAATTTTCGTGCACTTCAAAAGACATCATTAAAAAATCTGCTTATACAGTTTTTATCCATAGGTTATCCACAGGGTATAAACAGAGTAAAACTTCCATTTTTTGAGTATTTTATTAAGCTGTTGTCAGAAATTAATAACAGTTTCCTATAGGGAAATTTGACGAAAATCGCCACTTTTAAAAACTAATTTTCTACCCATGAGAATACTAATTGTTGAGGATAACGCTCATATTAGGAGCTTGATCAAGCTTGGTCTCGAAGCCGAATCTTTTACGGTAGACGCCGCCTCAGATGGCGAAAAGGGTTCTTTCACTGCTCGGACAAATGAGTACGATTTGATAATTTTAGACCTCGATTTACCGAAAAAGCGTGGCAATACAATCTGTAAAGAAATTCGCCGTGCAGGAAAAACCACCCCAATTTTAATACTCTCAGTAGAAAGCGAGTTGCCCACAAAAATCGATCTGTTCAACATGGGCGCCGACGACTATCTTACCAAACCATTTTCTTTTGAAGAGTTGGTGGCCCGCATCCGTTCCCTACTCCGTCGCCCTCACACCATGCTCGCCCAGACGCTCATCGCCGGCGATATCACCCTCGACACCAACACTCAAGATGTCTCTCGCGGCAAGAAAAGTATATATCTGACTCGCAAAGAATTTTTACTTTTGGAATATTTGATGCGGCACAAAGGCGTGGTGGTGAGTCGCGGTCGTCTACTTGAGCATGTATGGGACTTGGATGGCGACCCATTTTCAAACAGTATCGAGACTCATATTTGTAACATACGGAAGAAGATCAGCTCGCCCCGCAAACCAGAACTTATTGAAAATGTGCCCGGGCGTGGGTATAAAATGGCTGTTGTTTAATAAAGATAAAAATGGCGAAAAATGTTACACCAATAATTCGCCTCGCCGAGCTCGGTAAAACATCCGGTGGCTTCATCCACGACCTCGTAAATCACATGACGGCCGCTACGCTCTCCATGAACTACATGGAGCAAAAACTCACCAAAGATAGCGAGGTTCTGCGCGGCTATGCCGAACAAAGTGCCAAAACCCGAAAAAGCATAGAGCAATTTGCCAAGTCGGCACGAGCGTATATGAAGCGTGGAAAAATCCGCTCAAGGCTCGGAGTTAAAAAAGAAATTTTAGCTGCAGTCGAGCCGTTTCGCTTTGAAGCAGAGCGGCTAAAAATAAAGATCATCGTAAGGGTGAAAAATGTGACGAAAAATAGAGCGCAAAATGAAAAAAATCTTTTCATCTGGGGAAACCGACTAAAGTTTTCACAAATAATTTCCAATCTGATTTCAAATGCTATTTATGCTTGTAGCGAAACCCGACAAAAAAGCCGAGGCAATCAAATAAAAATTCTTTGCACTGAGTGTGTGGTGCGGCGGCAAAAATTTGTGAAAATAACGGTCTCCGATAGTGGCTGTGGCATACCAAAAGAAATTTGCGGCAAAATTTTTGAACCATTTTTTACAACCAAAAACCGGCACGGGGCCGGCCTTGGTTTAGCGACGATAAAGAAAATAATCGAGGAGGATTTTGGCGGCACGATAACTGTGCGCGGGTCAAAATTTGGCGCGAAATTTACCGTTCTCCTCAGATCTTAGTTAGATGGCCAAGAACGACTTAGAAATAAGAGCGCTGTCGGCAGAGCTAATCATTGGTGGATCAACTTTGAAATCGAAGAGGCGGTCGCCGTCGTCTTTAAAGAGCACAATGTGATAGATTTTTCCAGCTTCGGTAGAGCGCTGAAGTGGCACGCTGACATTTGCTGTTGTGCCGATGTCGACTCTTTTTGCGCCGAGGATGTTGCCCACTAGGCCACCGCGATCTTCACGCACAGCAAGCCATGCAGAAGAATCTGTTGAGACGAGAGAGACGCTAGCCATGATAGCCGCCGCTTGATTGAAGACAGTGATAGATGCAACGCTAGGAGCACCGAAAGATGAGCCGCCCACTGCGCCCGAAAGCTCCATACCGCCACGGCCGGAAATTTCGCCTTGAGCAGGAAGTGTGACGGGCTCGCTATTTACAACATCACCCGAGCTAGCGTTTGTGTTTGTGTCATTTTTTACTCCGCCATTTATTTTGCTATTTGCAGAGCTAGCAGATGTGCCGCTCACAGAAAGTGCCCACGGTGTAGGAATTGAGATGAAAACAAGAGCCGCACCGAGCAGAGCGATGTTTTTTGTGAAGCCAATGCGATCGTTTGAGCGAGATTGAGGATCGGAGACTTTCCAGAAGGCGTGAACTTTGAACGCCGCAAGGAGTAAAAAGAGGCCGATTAAAATTGCCGCATACATTTGATAGAAACCGAGAATGATACCAACGCCGCCCAAAATGAGAACGATGCCAGTGATAACGACAGAGAATTTTGGCGCTGGAACACCTTTAGACTTTGCATATTGGATTAAACCAGTCGTGTTTCGAAAATGATCGATGCCGCTCAATAAGAAGAAACCGCCAAACAGAACGCGTCCGATAAGAAAAATGTAGTCGAGATAATCCATTTGCTTTGCTGAAATTAATTAATAACGCATCTAGTATAACTGACTCTATGGGAAATGGGTACGGTGTGTGGATAGCCTAAACAGCACTTATGGTTTCTCTTTCAAATCCAAACAAACAGAATTGAGACAATAGCGTTTGCCGGTTTCAGTTGGACCATCTTCGAAGACATGACCGAGATGAGAGCCGCATTTTGTGCAGATTATTTCGGTGCGAGTCATACCCATTGATTCGTCTGTGATAGTGCGAATTGCGCCGGGCAGAGCTTTGTCGAAACTCGGCCAACCAGTGCCAGAGTCGAACTTCGCATTAGAAGCAAAAAGTGGATTGCCACACGCCGCGCAGACATAGTCGCCGCTTCGCTCATCGTGTAAATATTTTCCAGAAAACGGCGCTTCCGTGCCCTTTTCGCGCAACACCTTATATTGCTCGGGCGTTAATTTTTCTTTCCACTCTTTTTCATCTGCCGGCGCGATGTTTTTGTTTTCTTCATTCATAAATTTTATCTAAAAGCGCTGCATAATTTTTCTTAACTTTTTCTAATTTTGGATTAATAACAAGCTCGCAATATGCATTTGAGCCAGCATTTTTGGCGTAATAATCTTTGTGATAATCCTCCGCCGGATAAAAATTTTCGGGACCACCAAGTGCTTCGACCGTCGTAACCACCTGCGCGCCCGTCGAATTTGAAGCATTTATTTCTTTTATAAAATCATCGGCGACCCGCTTTTGCTCGCTCGTAGTGTAGAAAATTACCGAGCGATACTCCGTACCGATGTCATTCCCTTGCTTGTTGAGACTGGTTGGATCATGACTGCCGAAAAAAACTGTTAGTAGATCGCGGTAGTTCACCACGGCTGGGTCATATTCAATCTTTATCACTTCCGCGGCACCAGTGTTGCCGTTTGAAACCTGCTCGTATGTGGAATTTGGAACATCGCCACCAGCGTAGCCCGGCTCCACAGAAAGCACACCGCGAAGCATTTTGAAAACGGCTTCAGTGCACCAGAAACAACCGCCGCCGAAAATTGCTATTTCTTTTTTCTTCGAATCGTCCAGATTATTCATCACCATTCATAATAAACCCTTGTAAGACGCACGTCGATTTGACTTATACAATCTTTCATGATACTCTCCTATGCGGACAAAATGTTCGTCGTAAAAATGTCAAAGAGACTCAAATAACCCCCTGAAGGAAGGAGCAAATCGTGAACCAAGAAATCCGTAGGACGATCATCTGCATCGCACATGGCGAATTGGCTGGCGGAACTGAAGGTCCGGACTTGTTTTTCCAAACCCTGTCGACTCGTGGAATCCGGCAGGCAAAAAGTCGATCGGAAAAGCTTGGTGAACAAAAGTTCGACATGGCCCTCGTACCGACACAAATGGTCGGTGCCATTCAAACTATCTTCCGTGTGGACAGAGTTCTGGCTTCAGAACAGGCTCGAATCCAAGAGCTTGATGCTCTCATCATTCCCCAGAAACGAGGTTTGACGGGCGAAAGGTTGAGAGAGGCTTTCGGGCTTCACTTCAGAGCGCCCGGAAGTTTGCAACCCGAAGAAGAGAGCGACGCTTGTGCCACCACAGCAACACAGGCACCGCCAATCGCGAGCAAGGACCTTCTTCGGGGATTTGGAAACCGGGCGTGGGCGGAAGTCATCGCAGCAATCATGCGAATGGGTCCGGATCGAACGCTCGTTGTCTGTGATGATCTTCTGCTTCAGCTCATGGCACACGAAGCATCGTACCGAGAGCATCACAAAGCGACTGTTCTCGAAAAAGCCCCTGGGCCGTGTGAAGGCTACGAAATCATCATCGAGGGTGATTCGGTCGTGGAAATCAATCATCTGGACTGAAAAACTGTTCGAACCCGCGTGAAATATCGCGGGTTCTTTTTTTATAAAATTTTTACAAAAATGTTTTGAAACAAGTGCACTAAACTAGAAAATGATCGGCAATGAAACCGAGTCAGCGTGCTCCGGAAAAGCAGACGGATTATCTTTTTCGAGAATTAGAGTGCCAGATTTTATACCGCTTGGGCCAACTGCAGAAATTGCTGAAGCGTCGAAAGTGAGGGTAACTTCAAAAGGCACGAATCCGGTAGTCATCCATTCACCATCCGCTTGCGCTGGCTTCACCGCGATCTCTTTGCCGTTTGCATCTTTGAGCCTCACAGGAAAAGAGGCTTCGAAATACCAAGTGCCACGCGCTTCGCCACGCACAACAAGCGGACTTTTGATCTTCGCGCCAGGCAAAGGTGAAAGAACTCTGATGTTTTCTGTTTCGAGCGGCTTGCCAGGAATAAATTCTTCACCAGTAGGATAAACGACAGGCTCTCGCACAACAAAATATGTCATACCGAGAATCAGAGCACAGCCAGCGATTACAACGAAGAAAATTTTCACTTAATTTTTAATTTTTTCTTAATGATTTCCCAATGCGAACCCAGCTCATCGCCCAAATCTTTTATCTCCGAAGCCTCGATGTTTTTAAATTTTTTATAACGACCCATCACCTTCTTCACGGTGGCCATATAAATATCTTCCGTGACCTCAGGAAGGTTCTCAATCTGCTCCATAATCTCACCCTTAGCTTTCAGCATCCAGCCTTTCACCTGCTTACGATGCTTCACGGCATTCTTTGAGCCATATAGATAGAAAGTGCCAGCCACAGAAGCGGCCAGAGCCGCAATTCCTACCCCCACCAAGACGCCTTTTTCTACCCCGCTCATTCCCTTAGTACTGCCCGTGGCTTTTGTAGCTTTTGCACCCACCACCTTATTAGATTTAGTTTTTTTCATATTATTCTTCCTTTTTAATTTTAGCCGAGCGACCTTTGCGACGCAAAAACCGATCAAGAAATAAATTGACGATCGTGGCTACTTTGTCTGTCTCTTGCGACATGGTTTTTGAGATGTGTCTCATGTCGCGAAGTATGCGAACTACATAAAAAACCACGACAATTATGCCAATAGTGAAAATTATCACGGCCGCGCTGGTTATAAAGAAAAAAATGTCGGCCTTCATCAGATTTTCCATTTCGACATGATAACACGGAAAAGTCCTAAAATGATGTTATACTGCCGAGCACATGAAAAATGAACCGTCAAAACGACCCTTGCACACAGCCGCGCCGAGCAATATGCCGAAAAAGCCAGTTTTCCCAATGCGCATAAACAAATACCTCGCGTGGAAAAAACACTCCACCCGCCGTGGTGCTGATGAACTTATAAAAAAAGGTCAGGTCTTTCTAAATGGCCGACCAGCGGTGCTCGGCGACCAAGTGCAAGAGAGCGATTCTGTAGAAGTCCGCTTTCGTGGCAAACAAAAGCCGCATGTTTATTTTGCATACAATAAACCGCGTGGTGTCGCCACTCACTCTTCGCACAGCAATGAACAAGACATTAAACACAGCATAAAAAGTGCCGTTGCTCTCAAAGATGTTTTCCCTATCGGCCGACTCGATAAAGATTCTCACGGCCTCATGATCCTCACGAGCGACGGCCGCATCACCGAAGGTCTGCTCGATCCAAAACACGCTCACGAAAAAGAATATTTGGTAACCACGAAAGAGACGCTTCGTTCGAGTTTTAAAACAAAAATGGAAGCTGGTGTGAAAATAGAGCACGAGCAAACTCGTCCGTGTAAAGTAAAAATTTTAGGCGACAAAAAATTCAGCGTCATTCTCACTGAAGGTAAAAAGCACCAGATTCGCCGCATGTGCTCCGCCCTATTTCAAGAGGTCGACGACCTCAAACGCATTCGCGTGATGAATATCGAACTCGGCAATTTACCCGAAGGCTCGCACAGAAAAATCGAAGGTGACGAACTCGTGATATTTTTGCGCGCCCTAGGTTTTAACTAGACGAGCTTTTCAGCAAAAACAAAAATCCCCTTCAAAGTTACTCTCGGAAGCCGTCGGGCTGAGAGTGAGGCGCGCTTTCATGTAGAAAGCGACGCCGGTAACTTTGAAGGGGATTTTTGTTTTTGGCTTACGCGCGGGCTACGTTTGTAGCTGCTGGGCCTTTTTCGCTTTGTGTGACTTCGAAAGTGACAGAATCGCCAACTTTCAATTCGTCAAACATAACGCCGTTCAACTCTTTAGAATGAAAGAAGAGATCCTTTGCTTCGCCTTCGCGAGAGATGAATCCGTATCCTTTATCTGTAAGGGTTTTGATTGTTCCTTGCATTTTTGATTGATTTTTAACTATTACCTGCTCGATAAGCTCGACTCTATATTGCTATTTTTATGGCTATATTGTGCCTTATCTAACCCCACTATTGTATACTATAATCAAAATTTAGTCAATGCTTTGTATAAGGCCACCTCATTTTGCACTCCATTGGTAATTTGTCGTAGTCCAAGG
>CAYHIR010000017.1:0-11376 GCA_964356815.1 uncultured Candidatus Saccharibacteria bacterium
GCCAATAGCGACCGTTTAATTTTGTAACAGCAATAAGTGGCTTGCCGAAATATTTCGCGATAATCATTTCTTGTGAAGCGCCTACTCCAACATCATCAGTGAGATTTATAATTACAGCGTCGGATTCTTTAATAAGATAACAATCTCTTCCAAAAATAAGATCCGGATTCCCTAAGTCTAAATCTTCGCCGAGATTTTCATCGGCCTTGGTGGGATCGAGATTTACAATCGGCAATCCCGTCTTTTCAGCCAGAATATTTGCCCAAACATTTCTCCAATCTTGCACACCGTCGACAGGAGAGACTTTGCCGGCGAAATAGATTTTCATATCAAAGTTTCAATTATTCCCCGAACGATTTCCTGAACCGACTTTGCCGAAGTATCTATATCAATATATTTTCCTTCTTTTACATCGAAACTTTCAACATCGGGATAAATCTGATTCATAAATTCAAAATGTTCTTCGCTGTCTGCGCCGTCTCTTCCTCGAGCTTTTCTGCGAGCGACGCGAGTTTCTTTGTTTGCTCGTAGCCAAACAAAAACAATTTCGGCTTTTACGTCCAAAGTTTTCAAAAACTCATCGAGTTGCTCTTGGTTTCTAGTAAGTCCTGCTGTGATAATAGTGTAGTTTTACCTGTTCCGCCTTGGCCGTTGATGAGAATGATTTTCATTCCTGTATTCTACCCCACCCTAAAGAACCTTCTCCACAAGTTCATGAGGTTGATCATCGTAAACCACCTCAAATTTGACTCGGCCGATGATTTGACCACGGGCGGTTTCAATGTTGACTGTCCAGAGACCTTCTTCAAGGTTTGCTTTTGTGGTGTAGCCGCGATAACCGCGATCAATTCCGCCAATCACTTCATAAGGAATTCGACTGATCGAAATCCATCGGCCGGTTTTGGAATCGAAATGACGCCAATTATGCACGACGGTCGTGCTGATGTTGTCCGGCGCAAAGACCGCGCTAAAAACAGAGAGCGACTGCCCTTTTCTAATATGAATGTTCTCGAAAATTTGCAGAGCCGAAAGCTTGGATTGCGTTTCTTCTTTTGCAAAATACTCACTGCCGGTATATCTAACAGAATGATAGACATCGGCTTTTTTCAAAGAAAGCGGAATGGGTGGAATGAGATTTGTAAAATAAAGTAAATTAACAAAAAGAAAAATAGAGGTTATTGAATAGACGAGAAGGCGTTTGCTTTTCGCCACTCGTTCTGGCACAAGACGCCCAAGAAAATAGACGAACCCCGTGACCAAAACTAGAGCGGCCACCCCACTCAAAATAAAAACAATTGCTCCCATCCGATTTAAAATTACCGGCACAGCGAAGATGGTGAAGAAAAACAAAGCCACAAATAAAAGCGAAATCTGCAAAACGAGACGCTCATACTGTTTGCGCAAACGCTCATTGCCGATGAGCAGAGCAAAAAGAATGATGATGAACGGCCAACTCGATATAAGCGACCCACTTCGAAAATAAAAGATTGAAAAACCACTAAACAGACCACCAAACGCAAACTGTGCAAGAAGAAGTAAAAAAGGATGCATTCGGCCGACCCATTCCCTCTCATATTTCCCCGCTTCGATATAATTTATAGCAACAATAGAGAATACGATGATGAGAAAGTAGAAAATAAAAACAGCATTTTCATACAGATTATCTATTCGACGCAGAGTCAGAGCATCAAGAACGAAGCCCAAAAGAAGCGCGAGTGAGGAGAGTTTTTTCTCGTGCCGACTAACCCAGTTTTTTAATGTGAAGAAATGAGAGCGCACGATATGAGGATAGCATATTCTTTATTGGGGGTGCCGTCGTAGAGGATGTTCGAACCATATTTGAGCGTAGAAACGAAACTACCATCTACATCCCTGTATTCTACCCCACGCCAAAAAACACTATTTCTTCTCAAAAACCTTAATGTATTCACTAAACGAAAAAAGGCGGTTTCTTTTATAACCAGTAGTTTCGTTGAGAATACCGAGCTTCTCAAAACTTGTTGCGAGCGAATTTGCAGAGGGAGCAGAAATTTTAAGTGCGTCTTGAATTTGGCGTACGTTTAAGACAGGCTGGGTATATAAAACACGCAAAAGTTCTTGTCCTACCTTAGCTCGCTTTCCCAAGGTCATTATTTTTTCTTCAGATTTTTGACGCAATGAAATAATCTTTTCAAAAGCAGTTTTCCCGTTTCGAGCTGTTTCTGCAACACCAACTAGAAAAAACTTTATCCAATGCTCAAGGTCATCGGAACTTCTAACAAGAGTCAGTGCATCATAATACTGACCCTTGTGTCTCTCAAAGAAATCTGACAAATATAAAGTTGGTTTTTGAAGTATTCCTTCACTTACCAAATAAAGAGTAATCATAAGTCGTCCTATTCTTCCATTTCCGTCTAAAAACGGATGGATGGTTTCGAACTGGTAGTGACTTATCGCAGCCCTTATAAGGTTGGGTATTTGTAGCTTTTTATTGTGTAAAAATTTATCCAAGTCACCCAGTAAGTCTGGAACCTCCGTTGGATGAGGTGGAATAAAAACAGCGTCTTTGAGTGTTGCACCACCAATCCAATTTTGACTAGTACGAATTTCACCAGGCATTTTATGTTTTCCTCGTACACCTGTAAGTAAAATCTTATGAGTTTGTTTCAGCAATCTCATCGAGAGTGGTAATTTCTCGAGTTCAGAAATAGCATAGTTCATTGCTTTTGTGTAATTCTGAACTTCAGACCAATCGTCTCGACGCTCAGGATTCACTTCCTCTTCTGGGAGAAGCGCTTCATCCATGTCTGTCTTGGTACCTTCAATACGACTAGAAGTTGTTGCTTCTTTGTAAATATGCATCCGAATAAAAAAATCAACATCAGGAACTAATCGAGAATAAGCATTTAGCTCGCCCAAGTAACGAGTTGCGTCCTCAAGTAATACATCCACTTGAGGGTCATTCCATTTGTACGTTGAATTAACAAAGTTGGGTGAGAAACTTTTATAATCAAGCTGCTGCTTATATGTTCCTGCCTTAAATATATTTTTGGACATGAGACTAACTTTACCTATGGATTTTTATACTTAGAGTTTAAGCGATTACTTTAAATATGTCAAATTGTATTTAAGCTAGCTATTATATTTACTAGTTGAAAATAGAGTGGTCAGATCCCAATTACTAATACTCGGTGATCATTGCTTTAATATTTCTTAATTTTGTATGCTGTGCAGCTGTAAATTGTTCTGAATCTTTCATGATAGTTTCAATAAGATCGTCAGCATGTGCTTCAGTAAATATATGGAGTCCTTCACTATCATCTATCAATTCGAAGATAAGCTCTTTGTGAAAATGAGTAATTAATTCAATTATCTCTACTTTTTCATTTATCTCGACCTCTACAATATGAGATTTGGCCCAGCGAACAAGCTCGCAAAATGCTGCAACCATTTCACCTGCACAGAAATACAAGTCATAAGTACTTTTGTGTGACCACAATCTTATCTCTGCTAAACCATTCTTTATCCCACTCATACTGACAATTTTCTCCTTACAAACTTTTGGAATATCTGGTAAACGTGCATGGGGTCTTGACCATGTCCCAAGTTCATCAGCAGCAATGCGAATAACCTTTAGATCTGCTTGTAGAGGATTTCCATACGCAATTTGAAGATCTTTATGGGAAATTTCTGATGGAGCAATTGAAAGACTTCCAACACTATCTTGATCTGGAATTGATACTTTTCTCATCACATCCCATGCTAAAGAAGTAGCAATAATGTGCTTACAGGGGTTTTTGTTTCTGGTTTGACTCACCATGTACTGACATGAACAGTCGTATTTTGGGCTACCAATCTTTCTAAAGCCCAACTGGACAGTATATGTATCAGTTCCTTTAACAATTGCAGAGCATGAATTATTGGTGGTCGACAGAATTTTTGATCTATCTTTTTTATAATATTCTAGACCGCGTCCATAGATTTCTTGATATGTTTCAGAAAGAATAATGCGAGTAAATGAAAACATATTATAAAAAGTATACCAAAGCGTGGGTGCCGTCGTAGAGGATGTTAGAACTGGGTTTGAGAAGAGGAACGACGCTACTGTCTACATTCCAGACATCAAAGTTATCGCTTCTTTGTAATATTGACTCTCATCTGCCTTTGAAATTTTAACAGCCACACCTTTTTTAACATCTGCCCAAACACTCCAAATCATATCCGAGACTGCCCGTTCAAGCATTGAAGCGTAAAACAATTCCTCAAAACCCCTAACTTGCTTTTTATCCTGATAAGACTTTATGACCTTTGCAGCAAACTCCTTTTCATCCATTCCCCAGAAATAAGCGAAAAATCGTCTTGCGAACAGAGAAATCATGAAGGCTGGATTCCCAAGACTCACTTTTTGCCAATCAATGAATTTTGTTTTCCCCTCTCTTGGAAGCCAGAACAAATTGCCAGGATGGATGTCGTTATAAATAAATTCTTTTGGAGCACTTGTTAACAGCGCATCTTTTTTAATAAGAATTTCTTTGGTTGAATCAATAACTGAATTAAAATCAGTCAAAATTTGATTCCCATCTCCAAGAGTTTTTTTAATTTCCTCCATTCGCGTCATCCAAACCTTAAAATTTGTTTGGAAAGTTGTATATGTAAACTTGAAAGGAAATTGCTCAAAACCCAGACCCACCTTACTAGTCGCAACAAGCAGATCAATTGTTTTTTCCAACATATCCTCGGTTGCGGTCGATATTTTGAGATAAGAAATGCCATCTAAAAATTCTTCAATGAGAATCGGGTTCTCAAAATTTTCTAAATCAATATGGATAGCCTTCGGCCCAATGTTGTATCTTTCAACAAGTTTCAAAATCGTGTACTCATCAGATAAATTCGTATACCCCAACAAGTCTCCGGGTTTCGTAACTCTTGCAACAAATATTCCTTGTGAGGTTACAACTTTATAATTGTTATGATTGCTGCTGTTCCCATCTTTCAATTCAGTGACACCTGATACTGTTCCAAGATTAAGAGACTTAAAATAAGATTCAAGCTTCTGTTCCATATCAAAAAGATATCAGATTAGAACTGGAAAGTCATTGATGCCTATGGATATTTCCGAGAAAAACAACGCTGGGTCGGTGGATAGACAGATTTAGAACTACTACAAAAGAATCTTTCTTAATACTTCAGCGGTCATTCTGCAATCCTCTAAAGCATCGTGTAGTTCACGAGGCTTAGCGCCGAGCATTTGAAATATTTCTTCTGACCCAATTCCCCCCTGATATCCTTGTTTTAGTAGATGAACATAAGCAATAGGCCAAATATCTAGAATATGATAGTCGTAACTTTTAAAATCTAGGCCAGCAGAATTTAATATTTTTTCAAAATTTTTGGCATCGGAATTAGCGACAAAGGAGGCTAACATAATATTTGTTCCAAATTTTTCAAAAATCATCTTTCCAACTTCTGCTTGGCTGGGTGCCCCCATCAAAGTTTTGTCTGAAATACCAGATTTCTTTTTCATTTCTCCTTTTAAGTCAGCAAATATATACGAAGAATAACTATCTTTTTCCTGAAGTGTTTCTTTATCCAAAAGTATGGCTCCAATCTGAACAGGTTCTCTTATTCCCTCAAAATCTATTACGAGAATGTCTTTTGGAAATTTCATACTAAAAGTATACCAGTATAAATTTCGGGGGTCCCCAGAGGTCTGATATTCTGTGTATATTTAGCGATTGAGACTATATGGAAAGTTAAAAAGAAAAGTTAAATTATATAAGCCAAACTACTTTACTTTCTTATAAGCAAAAATATTAAAATCTTTGCTACCCTTGTATGGTTCATAGTTGGGCAAAGGTTGGTCCAATGTGAAGCCAAGTTTTAGGTAAAGCCCAAGAAATCGGTCTTGGATATTGCCTTTCGTCACCTCGTCGACAAATACCTTAATTGGCTTTTTTGTCTTTTTGAAAAATTTTAAATACTCACACCTTAAAGCTGATGCTCGATATTGGAGATTTAGTTTTTTAGCAAGAGATAGACTATATTTCACAAGGGCTGTCCCAATTCCTCTCTCTTGCCAACCTGTTTCCACTGCTGTAGAAGTAACAAATAACGTATTTGGTTTTATTCCCTTAATATATATTTCAAACCAGGGTGTGTATTTTGGATTCCGATTTTTTATTATCTCTTTTATGTTTGGATTTGGCCAAGAAAGCTCTGCTGGAACACAAGTAAAAAATCCTCGAATCACACCATCGACCTCAGCAACCCATATTCCAAAAGTCTTCAAACGAAATCCCAACACCTCTCGAGAAGCTTGCAGTTGGGGTGAGTAACTGTTCTTCTCTACCCTCATAATTTCTGGCAAATCTTTCTGGATCGCTTTTCTAATTTTAATTTCTTTCATTAATTTTATGTTGCTCTGGAATCCAAGCCAATGTGCACAATATAACCATTGTTAAATTTCCTTGCCAATAAAACCTTACTTTTGGCTCAAGAAAAACGCCGTATTCGGAAACACTCTCCAAATAAGAAACTTGGGGTCGCTGGATAGATTGTTTTAGAACCAAGATTCTTAGCAGTAACTAATCAAGTGTCTGCATTCTATCACTGACAACCTCCAATAAAGCCAAGTCCCTGATAACAATGAAGTTTCCATTATAAATATTAGACCTGCTCTGCCTCATGAGCTCGACCGCCTTATCCAGACTCACCCAAACTATCTGGAAACCTTCATCAATTTCACCCTGTTCAAAGTGTGGCTCACCTTTTGGGCCAACGACGTTAGCTACGTAACAATAGGATACTTGTTTAAGACTATGCTGGTCTCTATATTCTAATATTTCGCCAATCTCATTTTTAACCTCGACATTGCAACCAATCTCTTCCAAGCATTCCCTCTTTAAAGCCTCCACAATGTTTTCTTCCTTTTCAATTCCGCCGCCAGGTAATTTATAATAATTGTGTTTTGAGACATATAGAAGTGCAACATTTCCGTCTTGATCGAAAACGACAGCCCTAGCAGCAAAACGCTCTTTGTATTTTTCAACTTTCGGAGCGGCTAAGTTTTCTGGAAACACATCCGACTCTCTTATTGTTTTTAACAAATTCATCTGGGGGTGACTAGAGAGAATCGAACTCTCGATACCGGTTCCACAAACCGGAGTTTTACCACTAAACTATAGCCACCATAGGGCGAAGAGCCCTGCGGCCAGTCTATCAATCAGCGGCTGTTTAGTCCATAAAATTAATTAAAAAAACTTAGAAAAAAGAAAAAAACCCGCGTGACAAACGCGGGGTCGGTTGGATTCATCTTTGTCATTCATTCATTCCCACACAGAAAGCGGTGACGACGAAACTAGAAACAGAAATCGGAGAGTCTGAAGGAAATGAAGTGGTTGAGTGCGAGTGGGGCGCCGAAAACTCCGACACTTCGAACTTTTCAAACTTTTCGAGCGTTTGATTTTCCGTCCCCAAAAGCAATCTGCATCGCCGATGTGTGTGACGATTTCTATCACGACACACCTCTCTTCGCCGAGAAATCTCGAGAAATTTTTTGTCGACATTCATTTAGCCACCTCCTTCCTTTTTTGTTTGTTAAGAACACTCGACCTAAAATTTAGCACAAAAAAGCGCCCCGAGCAAAACTCGGGGCGCACTGCTGAGAATCTGAGAATCTTACACGGGTTGCGGTTGCGCGGATTGCACAGGCCGCAAAAGATAGTGAATTGCATCTTCTGCTCTGTAAGAACCGTTTTCGTCTTCCATGAGATGGCGCAAGAAGCTGACATCATCACCGAGCGTGAAGATCGGCAGTTCGTCTGGACCACCGAATCCGGCCGCGGCGAGCAGGCCATTGCAGATACAGCGAGCATCCACCGTATCTGCAATCTTGCCGCCCTTTTTCAGATAGTCAGCAACTGGCTCACTCGGACAACGGAAACCGATTGTGCCATCTGACTTCTCGTACGCAACGCGCAGTTCGCAAACATCACACACGCGATGTCGATCTGCATAGACTGCCGAGTCGGACAGCGTGCCTTTCAACTGCACGACCTTGATGGGAAAACCGGTTGGCGATGCCTTTGGGTCTGTGCGGATGATGAGTTCGCCACGATACCCAAGATGACGAATCTCTCGGCGATAAATTGGGTCCATGCCTGAATCTTCGCAGAGCGCGAAAATGGAACCGACCTGGATACCAACTGCACCGAGCATCTGCGCTCGCGTGAGGCCTTCGGGTGATGCAAACGAGCCACCGATCCAAAATGGAATGCCGAGAGCGCGAAGTTTCTCAAAATTCACTTCATCACGCGGACCATAGACCGGCTCACCTTCGCTATCGAGCACCAGCGCGCCCCTTGGCGGTGCGTTGTGACCACCGGCGGTCGGCTTTTCGATCACAAACCCTTGGATACTACCCTTTGGCAGTTTCTTGGCCATGAGTGTAGCGAGAACATCCGTCGAAACAATCGGCAAGAAACCCGGCCGCATCATCTCGGGAAAATTCCCGTTCGAACGATGGAAGAAAGTTTGAGGGTCGAAACTGATCGTCTCGCTTCCCTCTTTACTACCTTCCACAGAAACCCGATAGCTCGGCGACTCACCTTTGGAAAGAGCATCGAGCACTCCAGGGATCTGAAGCGTGATGCCTGCCCCCATCGTGACGAAATCAACGCCGGCGAGCATGGCTCCAGTGAGCGCGTAGATGTGAGGAATCTGCATTTTCTCGAGATAATTCACACTCACCGATCCGTTGTGGCCTTCTTTTGCCAACCAAACAAAAGCGAAACTGGCTGCCACAGTAAGAGCAATCAGGTCTTGGCTCGGCCGCAGATTGAAGACTGGCACTGTCCTGAATTCCTGACCAGGAGAAACGCCACCTTCGACAAAGTATCTGTGGATGATCTGTTCGGCCATTCCTTGGAACGGGAAATGGGCAAGCGCTCGACGGAAATGTCCACCGACATCTCCTTGTTGGAGCGCACGGGCCATGACCTGTTCGGCGGCAACACCCGAAACCGTACCGAGAACTTGCGAGTGTCTGGAGCACTGATTGGCGAGTGGAGGACCTGATATGGCGACCCCCATTCCACCCTGAATGACCTTCATCGTGGCCAAATTCATATGAGACCCCCTCTCTTTGTTAAGGAACAAGAAACTTCGACAATACTGCAGACTAGCTGCTACTGGCATTGTCACTCACTAAACCATATCAATAATAGATAAAAACAGCCAATAAATTTGCAGATCGAAATATTTAACTTCTGGTGCGCGGGAGAGGAATTGAACCTCCACGCCTTTCGGCATACGCACCTCAAGCGTACGTGGCTACCGTTACACCACCCGCGCGCAACACTATTATACTTGTTCTGCAACTACAGCGACAGCTTCTGTTGCAACCGCATCGGCTGGTTCATCTTTTACAAGGCGTACATTTCGCATCTGACGACGAACTTCTTTAGCCGCCTTTTCGCGAATATGATAGAGCTTTGCACGGCGAACCTTTGAGCGTTTTACAACTTCGATTTTGTCGATATTTGGAGAATAGAGAGGAAAAATTTTCTCAACACCAACGCCGCTCGCCACTTTGCGAACAGTGAAAGTCGAGCCGGCCTCTTTTCCGTGTTTTACAGCCAAAACAAGACCCTCAAAAGCTTGGAGGCGAGTTTTGCCTTTTTCTTGAATCTTCTGAGAGACCTTTACTGTGTCGCCCGCGCGAAGATCTAGCTTGCGGCGCAAGTCCATATTGGCAGAAGTGACTGTGATTCCATGCATATCCATAGTGAGACACAATTTAGCACATAGTAGAGAGGGTGGCAACTAACCCGACAGCGCTGCGACAAGAGCGGCGAAATCGTCTGGATACGCCGCGATAGCCGAAATTTTCTTGCCATTAAGACCGGTGAAAGCAATCGAGTATGAATGAAGAGCAACACGAGCAATATGTGCCGCTGAAAATCTCGGGTTGTACATAGCGTCACCAACTATTGGATGGTGAATAGCCTTAAAATGCACACGAATCTGATGTGTGCGACCGGTTTTGGGAATGGCTTCTACGAGAGTCGCGTCAACATCGCCAAGCTTCCCGCGCTTCATCACATGCCAGCGAGTAATTGCTTCAAGAAGTTCACCTTTGGCACCGCGCCCAGAAACTCGACGACGAAAATCGCGCGCACTGCGGCCGATTGGTCTGTCGATTATTCCATCATCTTCTTTCAAGTTGCCCTCAACGACGGCATGATACGTCTTCTTCACTTCCCTGTTTTGAAATTGTTCTTTGAGTGCGGCAAAAGCTTCGGGCGTTTTTGCAATCACCATTGCACCAGAAGTGTCGCGATCGAGACGATGTACAATGCCGGGGCGTTCCACACGCGCGATTTTTTCGCCAGCTTCACCACCATCCTCGTCGCCGCCTTCACTCGCAAGCTCTATTGGCTCACCCACATTTGCCTCGGCTATTTCTGGCCGGTTTTTCTTAATCCAATCCACCAATGTCTCACCCTTAGAGCGGCCGTCGCCATGCACCATCAAACCAGCGGGCTTGTTGATGATGATGTAATTTGGGTCTTCGTGAAGGATGTCGATTTTCATTTTCTTATAATCAGCTCTTTAATCTTTTCTGTCCATCCTTGCACCTTAAGGAACAAGGCTACATCATAAACATAAATATCGAAAGTTCCGTACGGAAGACCATCCATCTTACCAGCACTAGATTTACTTGGCTTAAAGTAAGTCTTATGAAATTGATCCAGTGGTATTTTCGAGACTTCCGACCAAAATTTTTCCGCGGTTTTTGCGTTTAGATGAGAATGCGTGTGTATGTGGCCTCTAAATCTATTTTCCTTTACCTTGCAAATTGTACGGAAGAATTTCATCATGATTTTTATCATCGATGGATCACTGTTTGAAAAACCCAAAATTCGCTTACCTCGTTTTCTACCTTCCGCCCAATAGAGAGCTGTGCCAATCAACATTAGATCGTTTCGAGATATTTTCTTGATATCTTTTTTTGCTCTGTCGATAAAAAATTGGCGTTTTTGGCTCTCGTTTTTTAGTCTTGCGACCCTTCTTTTTTCAATGGAAACAGTAGTGTGACTATTGTCCTTTAGCTTGGCAATTTGTTTCCGTGTTAACTCAACATTCCTCACCCATAAACTTACACTGCCCTTTGAGACACCTAGCGTTTTGGCAATGTGCTTAACCGACTCCCCTTTTTGCCTTAAAGCAACTGCTTTTTGCTTTTCTAGATTCTTCATAGTGGTATTGTATATAAGTATACCACGGGGGTTCAAAAATATATGATTTGATAAGAACGAGTTCGTGATATATAGTAAATTGACGCGCGCTTAGCTCAGTTGGTAGAGCAACTCATTTACACTGAGAAGGTCGGGGGTT
>CAYHIR010000018.1:0-11196 GCA_964356815.1 uncultured Candidatus Saccharibacteria bacterium
CATATGCTTGGATGTTAACGGTTAAAGTGATTCCAAGCTATTGAACCATTACGCTCGTTTGTCTTGGTTTGGCAGTTGTGGTATAAAGTATCTCTTCACCACATTTTGTGCCGGGTCTTACCTGGACCGAAGTTTTTTGGGTCGATACTTGTCAAATAGCCAAGACCAGGTGGGGACGCTAAGATCCAATCTTTGGGAATATGAAGTTAGCAATATTAACTAGTAACCAACTGCGTCATTATTATTTTGCCGATTCACTCGCCCAACATTTTGAAACTGTTGGTTTAGTCTTGGAGGAAAAAAAGCGTGATCCCAGCACCAAAGGTCGAGGAACAGATTTAGATAGCCAGGTCAAGAAATATTTTGCCAATCGGTCCCGGTCTGAAGAGGAATATTTTGGAAGCCACGGAGTGATCCATAATATTATGCCAGACCGCACTATTTTATTATCAGCCGGGACTATTAACGAGAACTGGGTGGTTGACCGAATTGTATCTTGGGGTGCCGACTGCTTGGCGGTTTTCGGCAGTTCTATTTTGGGAAATGGAATTATCACAAGATTTCCTGGCAGGATTTTTAATATGCACCTAGGATTGTCGCCATACTACCGTGGCTCGGGGACGAATTTCTGGCCACTCTACGAAGCGAAGCTCGGCTACGTTGGTGTCACCATACACTACATTGATCCTGGGATCGATTCAGGTCCGATCATTGTGCAAGGTAGACCAAAGATTGAAGTTGATGATACGCCACATTCTATCGGCAACAAAACTATCATCCGGGGTGTGGAATTAATGATAAAAACGCTGAAGATATTTTTGTCGGGTCATTCTCTCCCAAGCCACCGCCAAGATTTGGGTGCCGGTAAACTTTATCGTTTTGCAGATTGCTCGGCGGCTCACCTTGTAGAACTTGAGAAAAAATTTACTGAGGGGTTAGTGAGAGATTATTTGCGTGACCCGTTTTATCCTCCAATATATGAATAAGTTTTGCCAAGACGAAGTTTTTCTCGTCGCAGAAATAGGCAAGAATTTTATCCAGACGGAGGAAGATCGGCCAATTACCGAATATTTAGAAAACGCGAAGCAACTCGTTGATCAGGCGCGAAACTGTGGAGCCAATGCCGTAAAGTTTCAGACTCACGAACTAACTGACGAACAATATCCTCTAAAGAAAATAATTTCACCCCATTTTACCCTTAAGGACAGATATGGCTGGATCGAGCGAAATACCAATGCTACTCCGGATTGGTTCTGGTCTGAGATAAAGTCCTATACCGAATCTCGGGGCTTGGTATTTTTTTCTACACCGATGAGTCGGATGGCCGCAGAGAGACTTGAGAAGATCGGAGTTCCCTTGTGGAAGATTGGGTCGGGAGATGTCCTGGACTTTCCACTTTTGGATTTTGTTGCCCAGACTGGCAAACCATTAATTATCTCAAGCGGCATGGTTAGCTACACCGAGCTAGATAAGGCAGTAAACTATTTGATAAACCGTGGGGTTGGTGATCTGACAATATTATATTGCGTCAGCGAATATCCGTGTCCCGACAATTTGTTCAACTTGTCAACAATATCTCGTCTGGCTGTTAAATATCCAGGTGTGACTATAGGCTTTTCCGATCATTCTATTGGCAAAAATGATATTGCGTTGGCCGCCGTCAAACTGGGTGCCAGACTGATTGAGAAACACTTTTCTTTATCAAGAGAATTGTGGGGCGCAGACCACCGTGTCTCGATGACCCCAGACGAGCTTTCTAGTTTGGTGAAGGCGGTGCGAGGGGGGGAGTATCACAGACAAAATACTACGCCATACTTGGGTTTCCCCGAGAAAGAACTTGAAGGTGCCACCAACAAATATCGCCCCTACTTTCATAAGACTCTGGTGGCCGCTATCGACATCGATCCTGGTACCACAGTAACCCAAACCGTTATTTGGTCGATGAGGCCAAAGTTGCACCTGAATGGGATTAGGTCTCAGTATTGGCCGGATGTTTTGGGACGTCGGCTCAAAAGACGGCTTGCCAAGTACCAACCACTTACTTGGGATGCTATAGAATAATGCTTTTTACTTCGCCGAGCTATTTTGTTTTTTTTGCCATCGTATTTCTTTGCTATTGGAGGTTGGGTTTAGGGCGTCAGAACTTTTTGTTGCTGGTTGCCAGTTACGTGTTTTACGCCTGGTGGGACTGGCGTTTTTTGGGCCTACTTCTCGCGTCTAGCCTGTTAGATTTTTTTCTAGGTCGATTAATCGACCTCGAGACCAATCAAATATCTCGTCGGCTTTATTTATTGTTTGTCATAGCTGGGCATCTAACCGTTCTTTTCTTTTTTAAGTACTATGATTTTTTCACCGAATCGTTTAGCGACCTATTTTCCGTTCTAGGAATATCCAGCAATCCGGCAACCATAAAAATAATCTTGCCTGTCGGTATTAGCTTCTATACTTTCCAATCAATGAGCTATAGTCTGGATGTTTTCCTTGGCCGTTTCAAGTCAACAACTAATCTGCTTGGTTTCTTAACTTATGTGTCCTTTTTTCCGCTTTTGTTGGCCGGACCAATCGAAAGAGCCACTAACTTGTTGACCCAGTTCAACCAGCGGAGGTTCTTCGCTATTTCTAATGCCGTTGACGGTGTAAGGCAAATCACTTGGGGGTTATTTAAGAAGGTCGTGATTGCCGATAACTTAGCCGTGGTTGTTAATTCAGTTTACGGCAACGTGGCCGGGGCCGCCGGGGGTGATTTGCTGGTGGCGACTGCGTTTTTTGCTTTCCAGCTCTATTGTGATTTTTCTGGGTATTCGGATATGGCTATTGGTTCGTCTAAGTTGCTTGGTTTCAAATTATTGAGCAACTTTAATTATCCTTATTTTTCTCGATCCATTAGCGAATTTTGGCGTAAGTGGCATATCTCGCTATCTACTTGGATTAGAGATTACGTTTATTATCCGATCGCCTTTTTGTCTCCAGGTAGTTCTAGGGTCAAGATTTATGTCGCTACCGTTATTTCTTTTATCTTGGTTGGTTTATGGCATGGTGCTGGTTGGAATTTTGTCTTTATGGGAGTCATTTTCTCTTTTTATCTTGTTATTGAACTCTTGATTGGTGATGTTTGGATTCGATCACATCGATCCAGAAAGAATACTCCTGGATCAGGAAATTAATCTGATGATTGGCGTTGATATTATAAGAATTGACAGATTCGAGTCCATCACTATTGCAGATTATCACTGGTGGCAGAGGGTCTATACTGCAAAAGAGTGGAACTATGCTTTTTCTAAACCTTTACCGAAACAACATTTAGCAGGATTCTTCGCGGCCAAGGAGGCGTTTTTGAAATCATCGGATGTTTCGATCGGGTTGGTTTATCGACTGATTGAGGTTTGTCATACCAAGACCGGTCGGCCGTGGTTGCGAGTGTTGGTTTGGCCGCACCCGGAGGTTTATGTTAGCATTAGCCACGAGCAAAATTTTGCTATCGCCGTGGTGACTGTCGCAGAGAAAACTAAATAAGCTATGGTTATGTATCAGAGGAAAGACAGCAATGCTCCTTCTACTGATTCCCTCGTGGCTTGCCGGGCTTTGGTTAGGGGGATCGACCGCTCCGGACAAACCCTAAAGAAAATTGCTATCCTAGGAAATTTTACTTTGACGGGGCTATCTGAGTGCGTCATTGCCAAGAGTTATCTTCAGGATATTTTCGTAGAAGTTTTTGCCGGGGCGTATAACCAATGGCAACAGGAAATATTATCAAAAAATCTTTACTCCTTTGGGCCGGACATAATCTTTCTTTTCTTGGATTTTCATGGTCTCGACCAAGATTTTTTTCTCAATGATCGAAGTAAAATTGCTACTTACAGGAAGTCTTTTGAGCATAACACAATAGATATGGTGTTACGTTATCTCTCTGAACTCGGTTCTCGCACTAAAGCCAAGATTGTTATTTCAACAGCTGTCAAAACTTGGCCTCCGCCCCATGACATATTAGAGAGTAAGTTGGCGGATGGATGGTACGAGATAATCGACTTTTATAATCAAAAATTAAAAGATTGGTGCCGAAACTCGGGGCAGTTTTTTGTCTTTGACTTAGATCAGTGGTTGTCTCATGTCGGCAAAAAATGGGCCTGGAATGACAAATATCTTTTCGTTGCTGATATGAGGGTTTCGCCCCTAGCATTACCTTTGTGGGCGGAAGAATTAGTTTCTTATCTCATACCTTTGAGCGGCCAAAAAAAGAAATGCATTGTCGTTGACCTGGACAACACCTTGTGGGGAGGAGTGATTGGTGAAGATGGTTTGGGGGGAATAAAACTGGCTCCAAATGGTGAAGGTCGACCATATTACGATTTTCAGAAACTATTATTTAATCTTTCTTCGCGAGGGGCCATTTTGGCAATTAATAGTAGAAACAACGAAGCGGATGCGCGAGAAGTCATTGACAAACACCCCCACATGCTTCTGAGGAGCGATGCCTTTGTTGCTTCGCGGATAAACTGGCAAGACAAAGCCACCAATCTCCGCGAGATTGCCACGGAGCTTAATTTGGGCCTAGACAGTCTAGTCTTTCTCGACGATGACCCATCCAATCGTCTATTGGTAAAAAACGTCCTACCAGAGGTTTCTGTTATTGAACTTCCAAATGATCACACCATGTACCCACGAGTGCTCATGGATTATCGCGGGTTCAACAGTTTTGAGTTCACCGAAGAAGATCAAAAACGCTCCGATATGTATCGTCAGGATGCCGCGAGAAAGGAACTTAAGCGTTCTCACCTTGACCTCGATTCCTTTTTGGCTGATCTGAAGATAGAAATTAGTATTGATCAAGTAAGTTCAACCATGATCCCTAGGGTTGCTCAGTTGACTCAAAAAACTAATCAATTTAATTTAACCACAAAGCGCTATCAAGAAGAGGATGTAAATCGATTGGTTAGCTCTGGTTATCGTTTGTGGGCCTTGAGGATGCGAGATCGTTTTGGTGATTATGGGTTAACCGGTGTTTGTATTGTATTCAGCCAGTCTGATTTTTGGATCATTGACTCACTATTACTTAGTTGTAGGATTTTAGGTAAGAGAGTGGAGGAGCAATTTTTGGGGCACATCCTCAACCTTCTTAAAGCCATTGAGCCCAAGAAGATTCTGGGCTGCTATATTCCGACGAGCAAAAACCACCAAGTAAAAGATTTTTATCAGTTGTTTGGTTTTCGCAAAACAAAAACTGAATCCGGCGCAGACTTTTGGGAAAGAGATTTAGTTGATTATGACTTCAAGCCAAATAATTTCATTATGACCAGATTAGACAAAAAATAATGAAAGAAAAGTTATACGATATCTTATCGCGAGTACTAGAAATTGATCGGCGTAATATCGATGACCGTATGTCGCCCGACAACACCCCTAGCTGGGATTCCTTTAATGCCATTATGCTAATTGTGGAACTTGAAAAGGCCGCTGGCTCTAGATTCAAGACCTCGGACTTGATGGCTGTTAAAAACGTCGGCGACATTAAATCGCTGCTAAATCGTCATAATATTGAGTATGAATGTTAAATCTGTTATAGGATCAAGGTGGGAGAAAATATTTGTGGGCGACAGGGTGGCTTTCGAAATAGTACTTCAAAAGAGTCACCTTGATCTTTTCCGCCAGTTGACCGGGGACAATAGTCGTTTACATCGGGATGAGAAGTTTGCTCAAGAACTGGGGTTTGATGGCTTGGTACCCCATGGACTATTACTGGCTTCCTATTTCTCACGATTAGTGGGGATGCACTTTTTAGCCGACAATAACCTGTATTTGTCTCAGAGTTTGAATTTTAGACAACCCGCCCATTTGGGAGAAAAGCTGATTGTGACTGGGGTGATAAAAAACAAAATCGATGCAGTTAGAACAGTCGAGATTATTACGATAATTAGTGATAGTCGCGGCCAAGAGCTGATTACCGGAACGGCAACTGTAAAGTATCTGCCATGATTCCCAGGACATTATTGATCGGTGCTTCTGGTAGTTTGGGGCTTGCTGTAAGTGATGAGTTAATAAAAGGCGGTCATAGTCTCTTGCTTACTTTTAGGTCGAAGGCCAATCTCTCGAACGTTGCGCCCAGGATTAAAAATAGTTCTGACCACGTCACCGTGTCACCAGTGCTCTTGGACGTGACCAGCGAAGCGAGCATAAAAAGATTTTACCACTCCAACAAATCGAAATTAGGGAACCTGGTTTATATGGTTGGTGCCCCATTGGTTTTTAAGAAACTTACTGAGGAGGGATGGCTAGATTTTACTCGCCATCTCGAAGTTCAGGTAAAGGGATTATTTTTGTTGGTCAAACATCTGCCCGTAATTAGTCACATGAAAAATATTGTTGTTATTGGTTCCAGCGGTGTGCGAGGCATGCCGCCCAGCCGGTTGGCCAGCTATATTGTGGCTAAGCATGCTCTGGCCGGACTGGTTAAGGTTATGGCGATGGAGTTGGCACCCATGGGAGTTAGAGTTAATATGGTTTCCCCGGGTGTCATGGGGGATGGTTTAACCAAACAATATCCCCTTCACCTTTTAGACCTAATTAAATCAAAAACACCCTTAAGAAGATTAGTTTTACCCAAAGACGTTGCTACGGCGGTTAGATTTTTGTTGGACCCCAGCACTGACCATCTAACCGGCTTAGACCTTCCCGTTGACGGTGGTCTAAGTATTATTTAAACAACTATGTTATTAAGACCAAAAGCCAAGTTGTGGGCGAGCACAAAAAATCTCCTTTTAGCTGTTATAACTTTTGTCTTGATTCTGATACCGTGGATTTTTTTCCGTTCTAAGAACCTGGAAGATGCCCTCATCGTTATTCGTAAAATAGTATCGGATCCACCGGTACTAGGTTTTACCAAATTCTATCCCAAACGTTGGCTATTGATACTAATCTTATTAGTTTGGGAATGGTGGCAAAGGTTCAGCGAGTATCCTCTAAAATTAGCTCATACGCCCAGATGGACAAGGTTTCTGATCTATTATTTTGTGGTTCTTTCAATCTTGTTTTTGGGGGCGTTTGATTACAACCCGTTTATTTATTTCCAGTTTTAATGATGTATCCTCCGGAGTTTAAAAAGTTTTTACTTCGAGTCGCAATTTTTGCTTCTCCTATAGTTTTAATGCTTGGTACCCTTGAGTTTCTGGCCCAATATTCCGGTGAATTGATGCCCCTTAGCACCGTGGTTAAAAGACAGTTTCAAACCCAAATACCAGTGTTGTTCGGTCGCGAGGTCGTGGACCAGGAGTTGAGTAGGTACAAATATCTAGTTCTTTCGGCTTTATCACCAGACGTTGTTGCTTTGGGATCATCAAGAGTAATGCAAATGCGCCAAGAGATGTTCCCGCAGGTCACTTTTTATAATGCTGGCGGGATGATTCATGGATTGGGTGAGTTGTCCGAGTTTACTGAAATTTACCGGCCAGCCATCAAACCCAGGATCATATTTTTTGGCATCGATCATTATTGGTTTGGGCACAAGAGAGACATTGTCTCAACACCAATCCTTGGTGAACAGGGGAACGATCCGGTTAAACAATGGCCGGCCCATCTTTACACCTTTCGTTATTTGGCTAAGCAACTATTAAAGAATCCTTCATCTGTCTCTCATATCTTTTCTGGCCGCGAAAGCTTTGGTGACGCCTTGGCTATCGGTCTACAAGCATTGTATGGGAACGGCTTTCGCACGGATGGTAGTTATCAATATGCGACCTATCTCCAGGAAACTAGAGAGAAAATGTTATATCGAGATCGTGAAAGTCCGCCTATCGTCCAGCGGGTGCGAAATGGCGTCAGGCAGTTTCCGTACGATAGTAAATTTGTTGCCGACAGATTGTCTATCATTGACGAATTTCTGGAATTTTCCCATCGCAATGGTATTGAGGTCGCTGGATTTTTACCCCCCATGTCGTCAGAGGTTTACAACGCTATTATGACTTCTCCGCATCATCGTGGTTTGTTACTGGAAACCGCTAGACAATTACCGGCAGTTTTCAAAAAATACGGCTACGTTTTTTCTGACTATTCAAAACTGGACAAGTTATCACTTACCGACCTAAACATGTTTGATGGATTGCACCCAACCGAAACAGCCATATCCAGAATTATTCTTGATCTATTGAAACAGGGCGTTGGGCAAACAATTTTGCCAACTAAAAGTATCGTTAAGCACCTCTCTTCTCACCTTAATAATGGGAAGTCTCGCCCCACCGAAATTGCTTGGTGATTTGACCTGTTTGCCGTCGGATGGTTTACTGACCATTATGAATAGCCAGAGATCTAGGCGCAGAATATGTTTTGTCATCACCAGCCTAATTCACTACAGTCGAAACATGCTTGTTTTAGATGAGCTCAAAAGACGCAAAGACGTTGAGCTTCATGTAGCTATCGGTGGCACCACGCTTATCTCTCGATACACTTCAAAGTATGGAGCGGTGAGGCATATTCTCGAACGGGAAAGATTTGGAAATGTGCATGAGGTTCATTTCAATTTAGAGGGCGACGTGCCGATAGTTAAAGCTAAAACAGCCGGTCTAGGTATAATTGAGTTTTCCACGCTCTTCAACAATATTAAGCCCGATTTGGTGGTGGTGCGCGGCGATAGGTTTGAGGTTTTGGCTGCGGTTATTGCTGCCGCCTTCTCAAACATCCCGATTGCTCACATCGAAGGTGGCGATGTTTCTGGTACTATCGACGAGAGTGTTCGACACGCGATAACAAAATTTTCCCACATTCATTTTCCTACTAACGGAGAATCCCAGAAACGTATTTTACGAATGGGCGAACATCCCGATTACGTTTTCAACTACGGTAGCCCAGATGTTGAGGTGGTTCACAAAATAACATCACCTAGCAAAAATTTTGACATGAAGAAGACGGGCAGTGGTGCCGATATTGATTTGGGCAGGGAATATTTGATGGTTATGTATCATCCGGTGGTCACGGAGTTAGATCAAGTGTTGAAAAACATCACCAGTCTTCTCCGGGCGATACATGGTTTAGGTATGCAGACCCTGTGGTTTTGGCCCAATGCCGATTTGGGGTCAGAAATTATCTCTCGCGAACTAAGAGCTTTTAATGACAACGAAAAGGGGCACGCCATACGCTTTATGAGAGACATCAATCCTCAAGAATTTATTTGGCTTCTTAGAAATAGCCGATGTCTTGTTGGTAATTCGTCGGCGGGCATAAAGGAATGTTCATATCTGGGTATTCCGGTAGTTAACGTTGGCAGTCGACAAAACGGTCGTTTACGTGCCCACAATGTTTTGAATGTTCACCATGATGAAGGTGCGATTCGAAGGGCTATAGACAAACAGTTAAGAATCAAACGTTATCCGCCATCCAATCTTTATCTTGCAAAAAATACCTCAAAGAACATTGCTAAGACTTTGGCCACGGTTGGGTTGTATGTCCAGAAAAACTTTGTTTAATGGCCACGCAGATACTAAATACCATTGGTACAACTTACACGCCAGCGGCGGCTGGGATACTGAAACAGTTGGGTGAGGTTAATTGTCAGAATCTTGACCAGAACCAACTGCTGGAGCTCATACCGAAATACAATGTGTTATTGGTTGGCTTAGGACTAAACATTAATAAAGAGGTGATTGATCGTGGCCAAAATTTAAAAGTGATTGCCACGGTGACGACTGGCCTTGACCATATTGATTTAGACGCCGCTATGGCCAGATCGATAAGTGTTTTAAGTTTGCGTGGCGAAAATGACTTTCTTGACACCATAAGTGGCACGGCCGAGTTGGCTTTGGGGTTGATGATTAATTTGTGTCGTCAAATTCACTTGGCGACGCAGTCAGTCCAAAGGGGAGAGTGGCAGCGGGAATTATTTCGTGGTCGTAGTCTTATCGGAAAGACCTTGGGAATTGTCGGCTTGGGGCGACTAGGGAAAATGATGGCACGATATGGTCACGGTTTGGGTATGAATATTGTCTTTGCCGATCCTAATGTCGACTCAATCCGGTTCCCAGATTATAAAAAACTTTCTTTGGACGAGCTGGTTGTCGTTAGTGATGTAATCTCGCTCCATCTCCATCTAAACAATGAAACTAAGGGAATGATAAATGGGCGACTATTCCAAAAAATGAAACCAACGAGTTATATCATTAACACCTCTCGTGATGGCATTGTTAACGAGACCGATTTAATCGATGCCTTACAGCTTAAAACAATTTCCGGCTACGCTACCGATGTGTTGTCAGGAGAGGTAGATTTTGGCGGTATGGTTCCACCCGATCATCCGCTCGTACTTTATTCTAAAAATAACCCCAATGTGATTATCGTGCCCCATATTGGTGGTATGACAGTTGAGTCGCGTGAGGCCACGGACATTTTTATTGCTAACAAGCTAAAAAAGTTTCTTTTTGTTTAAAAAGTAGTAAATTATGAATGATCTATGTCGAATAAAAGTTTAGCTGTTATTACTGCCCGCGGAGGTTCTAAGGGGGTCCCACGAAAGAATATTCGGTTGCTTAATGGTAAACCACTTTTATGGTATTCGCTGACCGCTGCTTTGAGTAGTAATCTGTTAACGCGTGTTGTTGTATCTTCTGACGACGATGAGATTTTGGCGGTGGCCAAACAGTATGGCGGCGAGAGGGTGGTTCTCAAACGACCATCAGAGCTGGCGCTGGACAATTCCCCGTCGTTACCTGTGGTTCAACACGCCGTGCTCGAGATTGAAAAAAGGGATGGTGTTATCTTTGATTACGTCCTCTTGATTCAGCCGACAACCCCGTTCATTCTTTCTTCTGATATCGATAACATGTTAAAGCTAATAATCGACACCGATGCCGATTCAGTGGTAAGTGTGTGTGAAATTAATGATACTCACCCTGTGAAGATAAAGAAAATCGTCGATGGTCGTTTGGTTCAGTATATTGATGGCATGGAGGAAAACGTCTTTCGTCGACAGGATTTGCCCACCGCGTACAAAAGGAATGGCGGAATCTATGTAAACAAGCGATCGGTAGTAATGGATAAAAATTCCTTGCATGGTAATGGGGTTGACTGTCGAGCTTTCATTATGCCCATCGAAAGATCGGTGGACATTAATACGCCAGCCGATTTTCTATTGGCCGAGGTGATAGCAAGAAATTTTAAGCTCGGGGTACCTAAAAGGGTTCAAGACCTTGGAATCAGTTGACTAGGAATTTGATAATT
>CAYHIR010000019.1:0-10108 GCA_964356815.1 uncultured Candidatus Saccharibacteria bacterium
TCGATATCTTGTGGATATGTTGTGCAAACAATGTGGACACTCGATGGATTGGTGATATCCCAAAGCACCTGACATTCGGCAAAGACCGAAAACCTCACCGAATAGGTGAATACGATGAATACGAACGGAACGAAACAGAGTATGCTAAACAAAAAGCCGCCTTCAAAGGGCGGTTTTTTGCTGGACGGATAAAACATTGATATTTTTCCCTATTTGTTGCGTTATGTTGACAAATAATTTATACCATGATATGCTTTTCGGCAGGTAGTGAGGCATGTAGCCTCGGTTTCTGAACCTCATTTCAAGGAGATGGAACATGAGTTTTTCAACTACGGACGGTCCCGTTTCAACGAAGGGGATGGACAATGAATTCCACGGTACGCCCGATCAGATTTATCGGGCTCATCTCGAAAAGATTCGGCGTGTCCGGGGCGAGATTGATGAGGGTGAATATCCTTCTCCCGCTCAGCTCGATTGTGCTCTCGATCGGATGATCGACTGCTCTATCAGGAGCAGTTCGGCGAATTTGCCGATCTGTCAGGGCTGCGGCAATCCCACTGCGACGGGTTGTGGCGGCACTCGCGCCTGTTTCGTTTGCGACACCGTTCTTGATGGACGGATTGGGATCGCTGTGTGATTTCATGTGTGGAGGTGACAGCCGACGTTGTCATCTCTGTGCTCCTAGGGGCGTCGCGTAATGGTACGCGGCGCTCTTTTCTTTTGGCTGTTTTTTTGATAGGTTTAGCCCTGTCCGCTTCGTATCCGTTTTGTGTATTTTATGCGCGATTAGCTCAGGTGGTTAGAGCGCGTCACTGATAATGACGAGGTCCCAGGTTCAACTCCTGGATCGCGCACCGAAATGTGCCTGTGGCTTGTCTGTTTACACGAACAGCTTTTTGATGTATTGTTGCGGCGGAAATCGTTGGGGGGGGGAATGTTCGAAAACGCTGGAAAACACCAATTTGTAAAGGAGGTGAAAAGTGACCAAGTCCGGAGATAAAGGAGACAAGGCGAGGCTTATTCACTCGCGAAACAATTGGATGACGGGGATTTACAAAAAGGCAAGGGATGCTGGAGTGCCCCCTGAATCACTCCCGGAGTTCTGTTTGGCGATCAAGGTTGGGGAATTGTTTGGCGAGGCGATGTTGACTCGTCTTTCTAGCATACCCTCAGATTTGTTTGAGAAGGGACATTCGACGGAAAAGCTTCTTATCGAACTCAAGAAGATACTAGAGGACAAAAAGATCCTAGAGAACAAAAAGAAAGGGTAAAAAGGGCGGTGACTGGTGAACGGGCCGCTCTTTTTTTATATATCTTATATACTGTAGTTTCGGTGTAGTTTTGGTCGTTATGGATTTTTTCAAAAACAAAAAAATTACACTCATGGGCCTCGGTTTGCTCGGTCGCGGTGTGGGCGATGCCGTTTTTCTGGCTGAAGCCGGCGCGGATCTGACCGTGACCGATTTGAAAAGCGAGGCGGAGCTTGCGTCATCTATTGATCAGCTTAAAAAATTTAAAAATGTGAAGCTGGTGCTCGGTGAGCATCGGCTGGAGGATTTTCGATCGGCCGATATGGTGATCAAGGCCGCTGGCGTGCCTCTCGGCTCGCCTTTTGTTGCCGAGGCCGAAAAAAATAATGTGCCTGTAGTGATGAGCAGTGCGTTTTTTGTAAAATTGTCTGGTGTGCAAACGATCGGTATCACTGGCACGCGAGCTAAGTCGACGGTGACAGATATGATTTATAGGGTTTTGAGTGCAGTGCCGCCGGTCGCGTCTGAGTCGCTCGACCCTGCGCCGAAAATTTTTCTTGGTGGTAATGTGCGCGGTCTTTCAACGCTTGCGCTTTTGCCGGAAGTGAAGCCGTCGGACATTGCGGTGCTCGAGCTCGACTCTTGGCAATTGCAGGGATTCGCGGATTTTTCGCCGCACATCGCCGTGTTCACCACTTTCATGCCGGATCATTTAAATTATTACGGTGGTGACATGGAGCCTTATTTTGCCGACAAGGCAAATATTTATCGTTTCCAAACCCCCGCCGATTTTCTCATCGTAAGCGAGCAGGTGGCGGAGTTTATTAAAAAATTTGGACCGGAACCGAAGTCGAAAATGATCGTCGTGCACGCGTCTGATTTGCCCGCCGATCTTCATTTGAAAATTCCTGGCGAACACAATCGTCTCAATGCCGCGCTGGCTTTGGCGGCGGTGAAGATTTTGGGCGATGAGCGCGAGGAAGGCGTGAGCGGCGGGGAAAATATCGCGGCTGACACGCAGAAAATCTTGGCGACATATGAGGGCATGCATGGCCGTTTGTCTTTTGTTAAAAAATATAAAGGTGTAGACATTTACAACGACACAAATTCCACCACACCAGATGCCACGATTGTGGCTTTGAAAGCTTTTCCACCAGCACCGGCGAAAAAAGTTGTGTTGATTTTTGGCGGCGCAGACAAAAAGTTGGACATGAAAAGTTTGCTAGAAATTTTGCCGCAATATGCGAAGGTTCTTGTGGTTTTGCCTGGCACTGGCACGGAAATAATTCGCGGCGAGCTTTTGAAGATGAGCGGCGAGTGCGATTTGCCTGTTGAGTTTGTTTCTTCGATGGCAGAGGCGGTGGAAAAAGCCGTGGCGCTGGCAGAAGAGGGTGATGCTTTAATAATGAGTCCGGGTTTTGCGTCTTTTGGACTTTTCAAAAATGAATACGATCGCGGCGATCAGTTTGATGATATTGTGAAGAAACTTGGCTAGATCGGAAAATTTATGACATCAGATTTAGATTTGCAAAAAATAAAAAGAGTGCATTTTATCGGCATCGGCGGTATCGGCATTTCAGCCATCGCTCATATGATGTTGCTCGATGGGAAAATTGTTTCTGGTTCGGATGTGGCCGAGTCGCCGATTACCCGTGCTCTTGCGGAGGCTGGTGCCAAGGTGACGATTGGTCAGAAAGCGGAAAATATTTCCGAAGCTTTTGGCACAGATTTTGGCACAGATTTTTCGGCGGAGCGTCTCGTTGTCTACACTGTTGCTATAAAAGAAGATAATCCAGAGCTTGTGGAGGTGCGGAGGTGCCGCCTTATGGCACTTACATATCCGCAAATGCTCGCTGTGGTTTCGCGGGAAAAATTTACGATCGCGGTGGCCGGAAGTCATGGAAAAACGACAACCACAGCCATGATTGCCAAAATTTTAATCGACGCTGGCCTCAATCCGACGGTGATTGTGGGAAGCTTAATGAAAAGCTCAGGTACAAATTTTGTGATTGGCAAAAGCAAATATTTTTTGGTTGAAGCGTGTGAGTATAGCCGTTCATTTTTAAATCTTCATCCAAATATTTCTGTCATTACAAATATCGACGACGACCATCTCGATTATTACGGCGACATTGCCGGTGTGCAAAAAGGTTTCCGAGAATTTGCCGAACTTTTGCCAGCCGACGGCACGCTCGTGTGTGAGCTTGAGGGGGCGAACATGAGGGCGGTTGTTGCTGGTGCAGGTAGTGTCGGTGACGCTGGCCTGGCCGCGCAAGTCTCTGATTATTCGAAAATTTCCGATGCGGAAATGCCAAAGCTAAAAGTGCCGGGCGAGCACAATGTAAAAAATGCCAAGGCGGCTTTGGTGGTAGCACGGCTTTTGGGAGTGTCGGATGAATCGGCCACGCGTTCGCTCGCGGAATTTTCCGGCACTTGGCGTCGATTCGATTTTTTGGGCACAACAAAAAGCGGCACGCTTGTTTACGACGATTACGCTCATCATCCAACGGAAATTCGCGCCACACTCGAAAGCGTGCGCAAACTTTTTCCAGACAGAAAACTCACTCTAATTTTTCAGCCACATTTGTATAGTCGTACGAAAGAGCATTTAGAAGATTTCGCTCACTGTTTTGGCGGCGCGGAAAGTGGTGTAGAAAATCTTTTCATCGCCCCAATATACGCAGCGCGTGAGCCGGCCGATCCGAGCATATCTTCGGAGATTTTAGCCGAAAAAATTCGCACGGCTGGCGTTTTTAATGGACAGGTGAAAACCTTCGCCGATTTTGCGGCAATTGAAGCAGAACTCAAAATTTCTTCGTCAGACATCATAATGACTATGGGTGCGGGTGACATAAATTCGGTGGCACTCAGCGTGTTACAATAAAATTTCGCGAGTTTTTCACCTAATTCAAAATGACAGAGCTTTTTGCTAATCTTTTAAATTTTTCGAACAATCCTATCGAATTTTTCGAAAGTATTTCTTATGTCGGCATCTTTTTTCTAGTGGCTTTGAGCGGCCATTTTGTGCCCCTGCCGGAAGATGTGGTAATGCTTTTGGTGGGTTACATTTCGGCTGTCGGCATTGTGAAGTTTCCAATCGCTGTTCTCGTGGCTTTTGTGGCGATATTGTGCGCCGATTTCGCCCTCTATTATCTAAGTCTTACCGGCACTAAATTTGCTCTGATGATTGAGCGACGCGTCAAAGCCAATATTTTTTCTTGGTATGCCGATAGGATGCGGAAGCACGCCTTTCCGATGATTTTTGTGTCACGCTTTATTCCCGGTATCCGTTTTCTTGGACCTATCGTGGCGGGTTATGTAAAGCTAAAGCCTGCAACATTTTTTCTGTACAGCTTATGCTCGGCGGTGGTATATGTGCCGATTACAATAACCATCGGATTCTTATTTCATGAAAAAATCACGCCGCTTATCGGCGCTGTCCAGTCTACTCGCCACGCGATTTTTATCGTCATTCTTTTGGTGCTGGCAATTGCCCTTTCCATACTTGTTCACAGAAAATTATTTAAGAAAAAAGGTGAAAATAGCGAGACTCGTGATATATTAGTGGAATGATTACGAAGAGGCGATCACTGTTTTTTTTCGGAATTCTAATCGTCCTAAATTCCATCCTTTTTGGTCTGCCTTTTGTCTATGAATCTTTCTTAAACATTACTTTAGGCCTGCTTGTTATAGTGGTAGCTTTTTTACTTGGTCGGGAAAAGTCTGGTGGGCACCATTCAAATCATCACAAACACGGGCGCAATAGAGAGCGTGCCACCGATGTCTTTGCTGAAAATGAGCCACACCTCGAGCCAATCCCTGAAGCGTTCGAAGAGAACAGAATTTAATTTTCATGCCTCGGACAAAGTCGACAAAGCCATTTTCAAAGCAAGTTTATATTTTTGGTGGTTGTTGCAGTTTGGTTTTGGTAGCTGGTGCGTATTTCATAACCCCAGAAGTTTTTTCTGTGGAATATCGTTCTGGTGGACCTGGCGGAGCACTCGGTGCCAATTACGCCGCTCAAACATTGGACAAAAATAACGAGCAAAAAGACGCTCAAGCCGAAAATATTGTCACTCACATTGCTACACCGGAGCCGCTCAAAGCAATTTATATGACGCAGTGCGTGGTGGGCACAAAAGATTTTCGCGAGGAATTGGTGAAAATTGCAGACACAACCGAGATCAATTCTATTTTAATAGACATTAAAGATTTTTCGGGCAAAATTGCTTTTCGGCCGGTGGAAAATCGCGGCGGCACTAGCGGCGCGAACGGCGCGAGCAGTGTTTCTGGCCAACACTTCACCGATCTGATGGAGGCCTACAAAACGGCCGATTGCGGTGCGTCTGATATGATAAAATTTATTGCCCGACTTCATGAGAAGGGGATTTATGTCATCGGACGCATTACCGTTTTTCAAGATCCTTTTATGACCAAAAAATATCCGGAGCGCGCGGTAAAAAGTGCGGCAACAGGCGGTGTGTGGAAAGATTTTAAAGGTTTGAGCTTTGTGGACGTGGGCGCGAAAGATCATTGGGATTACATTATCGAGCTCAGTAAACAATCTTACGCCATTGGTTTCGACGAACTCAATTTCGATTACATTCGTTATCCTTCAGATGGCAATATGAAAGATACGAAGTTTATGTTGCCGGCGGGAGAAGCCAAGTCGGAAATGCTTGCGGAATTTTTTGCCTATCTCCACTCTGCTTTGAAACCAACCGGCGCGGTGCTTTCCGCCGATCTTTTTGGCATGACCACAACGAGCCGCGACGATTTGAACATTGGCCAGGTGCTCGAAAAAGCTTTGCCACATTTCGATTACATCGCACCGATGGTCTATCCTTCGCACTATCCAAAAAATTTCAACGGCTACGCCAATCCAAATGATAATGTGTACGGCGTCATCCATTTTGCGATGAAAGGCGCAGTCGATCGCGTCAAAACTTTTTATAATTTAGTGCCGCCGCCAGCGCCTGTTGTGACTGCCAGCGCGGCCTCTACGTCCCCATCTTCTACTCCAGAGACACCGGCCGCGCCAGCATGGAAAGCACCTTCTCCAGAAACTGTCGCAAAGCATGTGCAGAAACTCCGCCCGTGGCTACAGGATTTTGATTACGGTGGCAACTACGACATTGCCGAAGTGAAGGCTCAGATAAAGGCCACTTATGATGCGGGGCTGACTTCCTGGATGATCTGGAGTCCGAGCAATAAGTACACGACAGGGGCGCTGAAGGGGGAGTAAAATTTTCAATTGCGCGGTATTGACACATTTCGCCAACAGTAGTATGCTGTAGGAAGGTAGTATTTTGTGGTGAACTGTAGTAACCACATACCGATGAGCAAAGTTTTGAAGAAAGGATGACAACGATGAAAAATCCATCGATTGCATCAGAAGAGACGAAAGTCAGTGACGGTCAGATCGAGGCCTGTGTAGCTCTGGTTACCGACGCCACCCGCAAAGCTGCGGGAGCCGCAATCCGTGAACTCGTCAGGAACGGTGTGCTTACCAAGCAGAACATCGAGCGGGTAAGGGCGCGTGGCAACGAAGTGGTCGCTGAGATCACACAGATCGTGAAGGAGAAGTTTGCTGGAATCGCCGAGAATATCGTCGGTATCGTCAGACTCATCTCTGGCGCAGAAACCCTTGAGCTCGAAGGTACGGATGGTAAGGAAACCATTGCTAAGGCGAAGAGTGTCTTTACTGGTTGGGTCGATCCTGACTTCCGGGGATATGGTTGCGATGTGGAGTCAAGACCCACCAAGAAGACGAAGATCACAGTCCACGAGATGATCAAGGACGGTACTTTCGCTCAGGTCTTTAACGGCATGAGCGAAGACCTCAACAGTCTCTGTCTCACTCAGCCGCAGATCATCGGGTTCGTGAAGAAACATCGCAAGTGGCTTCGCACCGATGGCTATGCCACGTTATTCCTCTTCAAGGTTGATAGCGAGTTTTTCGTTGCGTACGTCTACCTGAACGGCGATGGCGGGCTCCGGGTCCGCGTGCACCGCTTCTCGGACGACGATGTCTGGGCTGCCGAGTCTCGCCTTCGCATTGTGGTTCCGCAACTGACACCTGCGTCTGCCTGAACCTGATTTCTGTCCCTTTGAATCTCTGTCCCTTTGACCCTCGCCGTTTTTTTGGCAAGTCAAAGGGACTTTTTGTATACTAATGTGGCAAGTCTGAATGCACTCCGGCCATGGCTTGAGGGCCACGCTTGTGAAAAGATACATTCGAGAATTTTGCCGGACATGTCTTGCAAAAGAGTGAATGTTTCTTTTTCTAATAAAAAAATAGTTAGTTGGTGCAGTGAGCTGGAGGACTTTTATGTCCCAACTAAGATTCAACCCCTCCTGATTGGACGGGTGGTGTACCGGATGGCTCTCTGCACATTTTTTTTCGTTGCGAACGTCAACCTGAACGACGATGGCAGGCTCAAGGTCAACGTGAACCGCTTCTCGAACGACAATGTCTGGAATGCCGAGTATCGCCATCGCATTGTGGTTCCGAAACTTACTTTTTCTCTCATCGCAAGGTGGTGGGAGTTTTTTGTAATCCTTTCCTCCATCCGCCAAGCATTCTGCCGATTTCCTCCAATTTTTCCGAGAGCTCACTGTATTTATCAGTGTGTATTAATCTGTTTTCCCATGCGAGTTGGCAAAAAAATTTAAGAATATCCATTCTTGAGATTATTTTGCCGAGAAGTAAAATTTTAGGCTCTGGTGGTAAATAGATACAGGAAAAACTAAGCTCAAGAACATCTAAAAACACACCTTCAATTTTCTGACCCAAACCAAGTCTTTCAATGCGTGGAAAATTTCTGGAAATTGTTAGCCAGAATTTATAAACATATTTCTGTTTTTGAATTATCGACGGGAATTGTGGGGGGGGGGTAGCTTTATAGTCATTTTTATTTTTTACTATGGAAAACAAAACAATAGCATATAAAGATATCATATCTATTCAAAATCTCCATGAAGCATGGCGCGAATTTATTCGCGGCAAAAAACACAAAAGAGATGTCGCTGAATTTTCACTAAATTTGTCTAGCAACATTCACAAGCTCCATGAGGACCTAAAACAAAAAGCATACTTTCATGGCCAATATAAAACATTTGCTATAAACGATCCAAAACCAAGAATAATTCACAAAGCCAGTGTGCGTGACAGATTATTACATCACGCAATATATAGGATTCTTTACCCATATTTCGATGTTAAATTTGTATTTGATTCGTATTCTTGTCGCAATTTTAAAGGTACACACAAAGCAGGAATTCGTTTTGTAGATTTTGCTCTTAAAACATCAAGGAGTAATAAGCGAACTTGCTGGGTAATTAAGTGTGATGTCCGCAAATTCTTTGCGTCGATCGATCAACCCATATTGATAAAGATATTAAAAAAATATTTACACGATCAAGACACATTACAACTCCTTGAGAGTGTAATAATAAGTTTTTATAGTACAGCTCCTGGAATGGGATTGCCGCTTGGAAATCTTACATCTCAACTCCTGGTGAATATATACATGAATGAATTTGATCAATATATGAAACACGAGCTTAAACAAAAGTATTATATTCGGTATGCCGACGACTTCGTCATTTTTGGTCACGATAGAGCTTCTCTGCTCGAGATATTGCCTAAAATTAACGAATTTTTATTGAAAAATCTAAAATTGAATCTTCACCCTGGCAAAGTATTTATAAAAACGGTTTCATCCGGGGTAGATTTTTTGGGCTGGGTACACTTTTCAGACCACCGTGTTTTGCGCACCTCAACAAAGAGGAGAATGTTTAAGAATCTAAAGGCAAATTCAGGAAGACGCGAAACTCTACAGTCTTACCTTGGCATGATTAACCACGGTAATACTAGAAAACTCAAAAATTGCATTGAAAATTTAAATAATTTTAACCATTGACAACCACCCCTACCTATGCTATTATATAGGGGTAATCGGCTTTTGGCCGATATTGTGTTCTGGGGGCTACGTTAGCCTTCATGTCCTTTGTCACAACGTTTCTAACAGAAGGAGTTTCTCATGAACCGTTCCCGTTTTTCCGGTATCGCTCTCGCGGCCATCGCCACGCTCGTTTCGCTCTGCCTCGGCGGGGTGAAGGAGGTGGGGGCGAGTGTCGGGGGCGAGTTTGCCCACGGTGGATTTCATGGCGTGTACCGTGGTCAGGAAGGTGTCTGGGACGGTGTCCAGTACTCGGATATCGGTTTTTGGGTGGGAAGTCCCATCCACGAGTTCGACAAGGCCCACGTGTCCTTCGTGACCATGTCTGAAGATCCGAGCGAAGGGGTTGTGACAATGGCGGTGGCGGGGATTAAACATGTTGCTCCGTCGGGCCGGAATGATTTCTCTACTCACCTCTCCATGAATATCGGCGACGTGTATCTGTCTCAGTCCGCTGAAATCAGTTTCGAGTACGGGAGTGGAAACTTCGCTAGTTTTGGGACGAGCATCTCAACGTTCAACATCCGACACTCCTATTTTGACTACCACGAGTATGTCGTCTCTGATGGCGAATCCACGTTCACACGTTTCGAGTTTTCCTTCACGACCCACGGTTCCTTCGGCTCCGATGCCGCAGCCGATGAGCGTGGTCTGCCGTTCGTGCCGACCCCCGGCACCGCGTTCGTCGCGGGCCTCGGAGTTCTCGCCATCATCCGCCGCCGGCGCTGATTCGGGAATGTCCGGGGCAAGCTCGGGCTAGGAGTTGAACGGAAGAAACAGCGAAGCGAGACACAGGAAGTCAGAAAAATTCGAACCCCGTTGCAGGAATGCAATGGGGTTTTCTTCTATTCCGAGAGGAAAACTCCGGACTTTAGTCCGAGGCTTCCAGCATGT
>CAYHIR010000020.1:0-9957 GCA_964356815.1 uncultured Candidatus Saccharibacteria bacterium
CCACCAACATAAAGCTTTTTTGCCATTGTCGAGTATATCTAGTCTTTATTTTAATCGTAAGCGACTAGTACCTCTCTTTAACTTTTCCGTCTGCCGCGAAGCTCACGCCCGCACCTGACCGCGAAAACTTATACGAGAAACTTACAAGAGAGAAGTATACATGAAATGGGGGGGTTGTCAATCTGACAGATGTCAGGGTGGGCGATGCCGCGCCATGTTTGACAGCACACCAAAAAACTGACACCATGTCGTTGGAGTTTTTGATCTTCAGACAAACATTTTACCCAGAAGGAGGTGAGAGTTATGGGAAAACCAGACATTCCCGTCGAGACACGGCAGGATGAAAGCGTCGGAGGAAGACCTGCTGTCTTCTTCCTATCGCCATTCGAGATGAATTACGGCGCGAGCATTCGTGAGACTTTGGGACACCTTCGGAAAATTCAACATCTCCGACGGAGCGGCTTCGTCGATGGGCGCATCGGAAAAGTGATGGTTCCGGCCCGACGAACAGATAGAGTGATGGTTTATCCAGGAGTCATTCGATTCACGGATGCCAAAAAGTCGACCGAGGTCGTCAACGCGATGCATTCGCTCGGGCTACACCCCACGACTCTTCTTGAGTTCTTAACGCTCGGCATCAAAGTGCCGGAAGCGTGGCAAAGATTCTCGCTCGCGGGACTGGGCACGAGACTAAAAGAGGACATCGCGAGCGCCAACCATGAGATGTGTGTTTCGCTCGAAGGGAATCCCGACTATCACACCCTTCTTCTGCTACCCTACCAAAGAATCTGGGAACCCGAGCGTTGTTTCCCCTTCATCGGAGAATCAACACCAGTCTTCGATAGAGTCGGCCGAGAAGTGCCCCTTGTCGACGACATAACTATCGTTCTCGACCATCCATATGAGGAGCAAAGAAAGACGAAGCGACCAAAACGCGAAAAGAAACAGAAGACCGAATAACCCCGACCGTCATGTACGGCGGGGTTTTTGTTTGGAAATTATTTTTTACGCGCACTCACCGTCGCATGGGCCGCCATCGATATCGCCACCGACCCATCCACAAAATCAAAAAGTTTTTCGCGGTCTTCCATTATTTCTTCGGGCACGAGCCAGTAGGACATGGTGGCCGTTTTGCCGCCGACTTTTGCATAGACAAAAGGATGACTTCGATCACTGCCGAATGTTTCGAAATCGGCGCGGTTTGTGTCGTCAACTTTGAAATAGAGTTCGCCGTCGACAATAATGGCAAATATTTTTTCGTCTCTATAAATTCCCCACCCGCCAAACATCGCACGACTCGTAATACCCGGCATAGTAGCGAGCAAATCGTGAACGACGTAGTCGTGAAATGTGGTGTCTCGGGGCATGATAATTCTCAAGTTTAAATTAAATTTTTATTAAACACTGGCCAAATATTGCTTTATCCTTTCCTTGTTTTCAAATTCTTTCTCCCCTTTGAAATAGATTTCAATAAAATCGACAGTTTTGATTGGAATATAATAAGCATAAATAATACGAATGCCACTTTTTACGCCACGACCTTTGAGTGCCTTACAAGCAAACTTTTTTAATTTACAAATTTTTAATTCTTCAGTACAGAAGTTTGGGATTGGGAAAATGGCTCTTTTGTCTGTATTCTTCAGATGGAAAAGTTCTATTGCAAAGACTTTGGCAATTTCAATATCTTCTAGTAGTGTGGGGAGCTTTTTCTGAAGTCGCTTGAGGTCTCGTCCAAACTCTTCTGTTTGTTTATAAATTATCGTCGGCATATATTCTTACTGATGTTTCGGGAGTTCTGTAAAAAACAGATTCGTAACTTATAATTTGCCCACTTGAGGTGCCGATCCATGGTACATCTTTGTGAGAATACTCGCTTAATTCAGTGGCAGACTTATCGGAAAGACGAGAAAGCACCTCATCAATATGCTTTATCTCTTTTGCATTTAATACAGAAATATTGGACACTCTGCGTGGTAAATATTTTGTTTGCTCGTGTTGAAAATATTTACTTTTAACTATCTCGAGCTCGCCTTTTAATTCCATCGACTCGACAATTTTTTTAAATTCTACGGGGGTTGGCCCGAAATGATTTTTTATGTATGTTGCGCCGACAAGCTGTTCTTCAAATTTTTCATAATAATCAAAATCAATAAAATAAAGAAGTTTATATAAAACAGTCATTCCGACATTAGACTTACTACCTACCTTTTCTAAAACATAAAGCAACACTTCTTTAAATTTTTTAAGATTTTTTTGTGGTACATCAATACGAATTTCCTGTCTATCTATTTTTTTTGCTTTTTTTTCTGGCGTTGCATTAAAAGAAACTTTAATATCGGAAATTTTTTCTCCGGATATAAGCTCGGCGAGAGTGATATTAAAAATTTTGGCAATAGTGCTCGCTTGCGAGAGAGTGAGCTCTTTTGCCCCTTTTTCAATCTCTATATAACTTGCTCTTGAAACGCCGATTTTTTCCGCCACAAAAGCCTGAGAAATTTTGCTGATTTTTCGGAGTTCTATTAAAAATGTGTGTTTAATCATCCCTACAGTATAGCTATACTAAAAAATATGTCAATATAATGGACAAGTATGTTGTAAATAAATTTGACATCATTACACGCGAGATAAGACTGCCGCTTGACTTTGTTTAATTTTTTGCTAGCATATAGACTCACAGTACCGAAAGGTGCCGAGAAACCCCGCCATGTGGCGGGGTTTCGATTTGTGTGAACCTTATAGAAAAGTTTAGTCTTTTTACACTACATCAGCAGGCGCCTCATTTTTCTCTACAATAATCTGTTTGTGCTAAAAGATAAACTGCTGATGCCCCGAAGCCAAGCCAAGCAACCCATGACTTCAAAAGCTTTTTCTTGTAAATGAGAATACTGAACAAAAGCATTGAAATGATGCTGAAGAGCTGACCGACGTACTCACCAAGAAGCACACCTCCAAATTGGTTCACTGTTTGAAACGCTACTGTTGAAGCTGTCTGCAGTGTTCTTCCACAACTTCCCAAGCATTATGGTAGCGAAGAGAAGTGGCAATCCTGCAAGTGCAGAAAAGAGCCACGTATAAATCAAACCACTACCACCCTCTGCAAATTTAGTAAGCACGACTCCTGCTGGTTCTCTTAAAATATCCGGATAATTAAAATTGCTAATGAGTAGTGCGTATGGAATGTTTACAACCACGGCACCAATAACAAAAAAAATACCTGTTATTTTTTCATGTTGGTTTGATGGGTTGAGAGTGCCGGTTGGAGGTGTTCATAAAATTATTTTTGAAAAGCAATAAAAAAAGGCAACTCGTCTAATCCAATATAATTAAACATCCAATAATTGGCTCGTCTTGCATGTTCTGGTAATTGATATCTTTTTAGATTTCCTTTAGGAACAAAAGGATAAAATCGAATTTCTTGATGTGGCCCAGTTTTATCAACCCATTTAAAATTAGCAATGAGTGGGGGTGTAATGAACCCAGATTTTAAAACTTTTTCCATAATCTGCCACCCCGCACCAAAAATTTCTTTCTTTGGCTTGGATTTATTTGTCTTTACCTGTGCGCGAAAAGAGCACCCTGTACATTGCACATCAAATAGTGGGTAACCCGAAGGCAGTAGCATCAACTTTTTATTACAATTGGGACATAAAACAAGCTCAATAACTTCTTTTTCTCCCGCATCACCTGATTGTCGATTTGATGTCATAAATTATTTTTTATAATCATTAATTCTTTTAGTAGCAAGTTCTACATATTTTTTATCTTTTTCAATCCCCATCCAATTTCTATCAAGTGCCTTAGCAACTACTGCAGTTGTTCCGCTTCCCAAAAAAGGATCCAATATTAAATCTCCTTTTTTGCTTGAAGCTAAAACTACTTGTTGAATGAGTTTTAATGGTTTTTGTGTTGGGTGTGCTTTTATTCCATTTTCGTCTTTTAATCTTTCGTTGCCTTTGCATAATCCAAAAACCCAATCAGTATCTTTCATTTGCTTCCCACCGTTCATGTTTTTCATTAAATCATAATTAAAAGTATATCCTTTTGCCGCTTTGTCTTTCACGGCCCAAATTAAAGTTTCATGATTATTTGTAAACCTGCGCCCATTTAAGTTTGGAAGTGCATCTGTTTTTACCCAAACCACATCATTTAAAAACCATAGTCCTAAATCTTGCATAATTTTACCAACACGAAAAATATTGTGGTACATCCCAATAACCCAAATAGTACCAGTTGGTTTTAAAATTCTTTGACATTCTTTCAACCAATTTTTAGTGAACTTATCGCATTCTTCATAACTTTCAAATTTATCCCAATCATTATCAACAGGGATAATTTCAGAACCATCAGCTCGTTTTAGCCTTTTCCCTTTTGGTAATTGTAGATAATATGGTGGATCAGCAAAAATTAAATCAAAAGTATTATCAGGAAATGTTTTTAACACTTCCAAGCAGTCTCCATGAAAAATTTTATTGACATCTTTAATCATACCCAATTTCTAAACAGTTAGTTTTTGTTTTGCAATAATTTCTCGTAATGTTTCAATTGGTAAGACATTTGATCTTTTTCTATGAATTATTTTATGACAATTTGAACAAACTGGCACAACATTTTTAAGTGCCTCTTCGAGAGATTTTTCTACATTGCCATTGTAAACAAATATTGGTTTTAGATGATGTATCTCAATAAAACCTTTACCGATTTCTCCATAAAAATCTTCAAAATTAAATCTACACGCATCACAATATATTTTATCGTTTATGGAAAAATGTTTTTTAGCAATCTCCACCAATTTTTTCGAACGAGATTTTGTTTGCACATGATTTGATCTAATGTATCCTTCTTCAATAATAAGATTAGAGAAGTCACTATCAACGATTTGCTTTCTTTCTTCTTCTGTAAAACCATTTGACTCGATAAAATCAAATCCATCGATATTTTCTTCCATATAAATCCTGCCTTTATCAGTTATCTTGTGAATACCGTTATTTTCAATGCGTTCATATTTAGCTAACCCTTTTATTTCTAGAGTTCGGTGAGAAACCAAATTCCTTACTTTTTGACTAAAGTGTGTATCATTCCTTCTTTCTAATATCTCAGCATCTTTGCCTTCGGGTTTTAAAATATCTTGAAGGTGTTCTATAAGTTCAGAGGTTGAAACACCCCTATCTGTTGAAGACAAGTAGACTAGTGTTGGGATTACTAAATCACTTTCAGTGTAAATCATGATTAAAAATTCTTTATTATTAAGTGCTCAACTTCTCTATCGTTTCGTCCTTTAACGTTATATAAATAAGTTTTTTCAAAACTAGATATTTTAATTCTAGGTTTATTTTTATATAAATTTAATATGAAAGGTGTACTCTTAATAATTAAGATAAACTTTGCCTTTGTAGAATAAAGACATTTTGCAAGTCTTTCTTGATCTTTCTTATCAAAAGAGGATTTTTCATAATCACTGAAATCTGTGTCGTATGGCGGATCAAGAAAAATAAAATCTTTTGTTGTTAAATTATTTTTTTTGAAAATTATCTCAAAATCTTTGTTTTCAATTTTAGTATCTTTAAATAGTTTTCCTATTTCTTCATTAAAAATATGGTCTACCTTACCTCGAAAATCTTTTGAATTGTAAGCTATTCCACCGTAGGGAATATTAAAATTGCCATTAGAATTAAAGCGAAACATCGAAGCGTAGCAAAATTCTCTGATAAAATAATAATTTGCTATTTTTTTTGCTAAAGAGGTTTTAAATCTCTTTCCGTTAAAATTCATTACATCTCGAAAATGCATATAAAAACCACTTCGAAATGCTGTTTCAATGTTTTTTTGTAGATCGCCTTCGGGTAATTTTCCTCGATGTCTTTCAATTTCCCTTGTCCTAGATATTTTTGAAATAAGATTTGAAGTAATTTGTTCTAACAGATTTTGCTCATCTAAACAAAAATCTTTATGAAATAGCCCATTGAAACGATCCTCTTCTTTTTTGAGAATTGAATTGACTTGTTTAGAAAGTTCTAGTTTTGAAATATCCTCATTTTTATATAATCCGTAAAGTTTAGTGATTTTATTTTCAAAAACAGTAATATACTTCGGGATTTTTTCCCAATTATCAACATAATCACAAAGTGCTTTTTTAAATTCTTTTTTATCCCCTTGTCCTTTTACAAATTTATAAAAAAATATCAATTCTTCACAAATATCGTTTATAATTGCCTTCTTCGGTTTTAATTGAAAAAATACGGCTCCACCGCCAAAAAACGGCTCAATGTAACGATCAAAAGAAGGAATAATATCCTTTATGTATTCAAACTCTCTTGATTTGCCTCCCGGCCATTTAATAAGTGGTTGCATAATAATTTATCCTAAATAAGTTTTCTTGATTGAATCTAGTGAAGTTTTAATAAGACTCGCCTTTTCTGTATAGGCTTCAAGCACGGTATTATATCCTTGATCAGATTTACATACGAAATCCCAAAAATCTTTTCCGATTAAAAGCTCGTCATCAGAAAAAAACTGGCGGACGCGTTCTTGTCGCCATGGCTTGCCTTCTCCAAAACGATTGTAGGCAGTAGCAAAAAATAATTTTATTTTTGTTTTATCAGGTGAAGTATTTGACAGGATTGCAAATTGTTCGAGTAATGCTTCCTTTTCTGAACGAGCTTTTTTATTATCAAGATCTCCTCCTATTTTTAATTCAATTAAAAAACTCTCTCCTGTTTCTTTGTCAACTAAATAATAATCGCTATCATGTCTTTTTATTACAAGCGACTTTTCTGTCGGTTTGGTTCTCAAAAATTGATAATCTTCTGTGGTTGGTGGTGTAATTTCTCGACGTTTATATTTTTCTAATAACTCTGCTATGTCTTGAGTTTGTTTAAGACTAAGCGGTCCTTCAACATTTTGCTTAACTTCATAGGTCAATTTCGCAATATTAATTGCCATTTTTTCTAGCATATTACCCAATGAACTATCGAGTGATCGCACAAGAGCAGTGTAGTATTGTATTTCTGGTCCAAGTACTGCAATAAAAACATTATGGATTTTCATGTTTAAAGTACCTTCAGGATCTTCTAATTCACCCTCATGTCGTCCTTGAAAACCCACCGCAAATGATTCAACCGATGCGTGAACAATCGATTTTATAGCTTCATTTTTATCCAATGTTTCTTTAGTCATAACTTTATTTTAACATTTTACTCCACCGGACACGTATTATTCCCCATCGCTGCATAAAATCCACACCAACTAAATATTGCCTCAAATAAAGCAAAGCCAGAGAAGAAGATGAGGATAGGGTTCCATGTAGTGGTGATGGCCCATAGGAGTAATCCTACGCCGATAGCGACGCGGAGCAAGCGGTCGGATTTGCCGATGTTCTTGGGCGCGCCATGCGCAGACCGGCGCGCAAACTTTTTCAAAATTGCTCGGTAGATGAAGCCGACGATGAACGCGAGGATGTACATAATTACGATAAGTCCCCAGCCAAATGGCGAGAAGATAAAGCCGATTGGCGATTCATTAAAAAAGTTCTTTTTGATTTGCGGGATGAGCGTAAGAGCGTTCAGGCCTTCTTTCCCGTCAAACTTTTCTATTTCGCCGATGGCCAGTGAATACTTGCTGTCGTTGTTGCTACTCCATACGCGAATCTCATAGGTGCCCGCCTCGGCGCGTGCTTTGTACTCCGGCCCTTGCCAGTAGGTGTCGTGGCCGAATTCTTCGAAGAATTGCTTCCATTCAAATGTCGCGCCATCGAGCTGGGCGATCTGTGTGCCGTCTTTAAGCACCACCGCTGACACGTCTTTCTTTTGCCCTAGAATATCCGGTACCAAAACGCCGACATAAAGATCGAATGACGCTGGAGCATTTATCACATAAACATCCGGCTCGCCCGTGAGCTCGGCGTAATATGCTTTGGAAACCTCTGGATCAGGCACCGTCGTCAATCGGCTCTCGGTGATGCGGGGCTGATGCGCAGAAGCCAAGCTTGGAGCGAGGACAAATATAGAGACGAACAGTGCGAGTAGTAGGAGTGGTATTACTTTGTAGTTTTTTGTTTTCATAATTATTTCAAAAATCCGATTTCGTTTTTTGGCGGAGGGTGAGGGATTCGAACCCTCGGTGGGTTTCCCCACGCCACGTTTCCAACGTGGTGCACTAGACCACTATGCGAACCCTCCAATTCGTCCAAGCTTACACAAAATAAAAATTCGCGCTATTCATACGCGAGTCGCGCGCGATTACTCCCCTCGCAACGCCCTCACCCGCTCCTCCACCGGTGGATGAGTCATGAAAAGTTTGGATAGGCCGCCGGGCTGGCGGTGACCGGCGGAAGTATCGTGGTCTGAGTGACCCGAATGGTCGTGAGCATGCGCACCGATGCCGAAAGGATTGGAAATAAAAAGATGAGCGGTGGCATTGTTGGCACGACGCATCGGACCAGAGGCGGCGCCGGCAGAAGAAATTTTTTCGAGAGCGCGCGCAAGACCTTCGGGATAGCGCGTGAGAAGTGCGCCGGAAGCATCGGCGAGAAATTCGCGCTTGCGAGAAATGGCGAGTTGGATAATCAGCGCGATAATCGGCGAAAGAATTGCCAGCACAATGCCGATGAGCATCAGAACGCCGGCCGCATTGCCGCGGTTGTTGTTGCCGCGAGAAAGTGCGTTAAATCGCATACTGCGCAGGAAAAAATCAGAAAGAAGTGTGACGAAACCGACGAGCACGACGACGACCGTGGAGACGAGCATGTCGCGATTGCCGATGTGCGCGAGCTCGTGCGCGATGACACCCTCGAGCTCGCTGCGATCCAAGATTTGGAGCAAGCCGGTGGTGACCGCCACCGCCGCGTGCTCTTTATTTCGACCAGTGGCAAACGCATTGGGCTGTTGCTCTTCTATTATATAGAGCTTCGGCATTGGCAGGCCGGCAGTGATCGAAAGATTTTCGACGATGTTCCAAAGCTCGCGGGCGCGCGGGCTCGAAGCGGCAATTGCGGCGTCTATTGGCTTCGCGCGATACATGCCGAGCACGATTTTGTCGGAATACCAGTAGGCGCCGATGTTCATGACAACACTAAAGATGACGGCGAAGAAAAGAATGCCGGGATTGTTGTACAAGTAACTAAAAAACCAGCCGAGACCGATTACAATCGCGAAAAAAATCGCCATCAGAAACCAGGTTTTCCGAATATTTGAATCTTGGTGGGTGTAGATAGACATCTAAAAAACGGACGAACTAGCGCGCCTAGAATTTTACCTCAACAGGATTGCGAGCGGCACCTTCGGATTCGGCGAGTTCAAAAAATTCCATTTTGGAAAAGTTGAACATGCTGGCGATGACATTGTTTGGGAAAGATTCGATGGCGGTGTTTAAGTCGCGGACATTTGTGTTGTAGAAACGACGAGCGGCTTGGATTTTGTTTTCAGTGTCGGAAAGTTCGCGTTGGAGTTCTAGAAAATTTTGATTGGCTTTGAGATCGGGATACGCCTCGGCAATTGCAAACACACTTTTGAGTGCGCCAGCGAGACCTTCTTCGGCCGCCGCTCTTTCGGCTAGGCTTCCACCGGCGGCACCTGCGCCACCCGTTGCTCCACCTGCTTGCATAGCTCGCGCTCGCGCAGCCGTCACTTTTTCAAAAGCTGAGCTTTCGTGCGTCGCATAACCTTTCACCGTGTTGACGAGATTTGGAATGAGATCGTAACGACGCTTGAGCTGAACATCAATATCTGCCCACGCCTCTTTCGCCCGATTGACCAAACGCACGAAACTGTTGTACGCAAAAATAAACCAGAGCACGAGCGCGATAACGATTGCCAGGATGATGTAAAGAATGGACATTTTATGGGGTTAAATGTTGGTTTGTAAGGCACAAATTATAGCATGTTTGGCCAAAATAATGGTGTAAAATCGGGCCGTCTAGTATTCAATAGCTTGGCACCATTTGAATGGGTGTGAGGAAATTAA
>CAYHIR010000021.1:0-9124 GCA_964356815.1 uncultured Candidatus Saccharibacteria bacterium
ATATGCTTGGATGTTAACGGTTAAAGTGATTCCAAGCTATTGAACCATTACGGGTGGTGGACATGGAGATCCAACCCCTGTTGTTTCCATCACGGCCGATGGAAAAGGTTAAGTTCTTTTGGTAAATGGCCGGAATGCTCACGGTCGTTCCGGCTAGGCCCCACGAAGCAATGTGCTTCGTGGGGTTTTCTTTTTTTTGAAAAAGTGTATGCTGGGATTGGAATTGAAACTTTTTTGAAAGGAGATTGTTGTGACTCGTTACTATTTGCGAACAGTAATTGTCGTCATCGTTGGTTCATTTTTTATTGTCTTGTATGGCTGCGGAAGTACAAGCAACACTTCAAACACGGGGGGTGAAGGATTGCAGCGCGCCTGCCATAACTACGGATTGGCACAGGGTCTTACGACTGGAGCCGCCGATGAAGTAGCCCATTTGCTTATCAGTGCCGCCGCCATTGACCTCGATAACGGGTACAGCAAAGCTGATGAAATTGCGATAGTCGCCACCACCTGCGCCGACACCTGCTTGAGCGATACGTGCTACGTCGCCTGTCTCGACTGTGGCTATGGGGTGATAGACTACGTCTATGACTAATTGCTCCACCGTAGACATCAACGCCCCACAAACTTAAGTTTGTGGGGCACTTTTTGTGTCAATCGCCGCAACAAGTTCCAAAATAAAGCGGCTACCATGGCCAACACCTTCCGACTCGGCCCAAATTTTTCCGCGATGAGCTTCCACGATCTGCTTGGCCACATACAAACCAAGGCCGGTGCCAACAATGTTGGTTTTACCAGCATCAGAAGCGCGCGAAAATTTATTAAACAGCTTTGGCATTGTCTCCGACGCAATGCCAATGCCAGTATCAGCCACAGTTAATCGCACGGCAGTGGCAATATGAGCAAGCGACACATTGATCGACCCCCGATGTGTGTACTTTAATGCATTATCAATTAAGTTAGAGACAACCTGACTTAACTTGCCCGAGTCACCTATCACCAGCCACTCTCCGTCTTCGGCAACAAAATTGAGCTTAAGATTATTGCGCTCCACCGTGGCCCACATATCGCGAATAATTGTCTCGACAATTTGTTTCAGATCAATATTAGTCATTTCGTACTTCATCGTCCCCAATTCAATACGACTAATATTGAGAAAGTCTTCGATCACAATCACCAACTTTTGACTGGACTGGAATATACGACTAATCGCCTCTTCCACCTTGTCGGTAATTTTCCCAAACGATCCCTCCAGCAACATCGAGGAGTAACCCTTGATGGCCGTTAGCGGACTACGTAATTGGTGTGAGGCGATCGACACAAATTCCGACTTCTGCCGATCCAACTCCTTCAACTTCTCATTCGCCACCCACAACTTGTCGTTGGATTTGCCAAGCTCACCTAACAGTCCCTCAATCCTCTCCCGCTGACTGACCTCCTTGAAAACACTTCGGATTAAGAAAACGCCGACAATGAGGGTTAACACGAACAGCGCTCCGTTGATAACTCGTTCCTCGAGCGTGCTTGAAAGTAAAGCGCGGAGAAACAGAAAGATCCAAAGGGTAAAAATCAGCAATTCAGTCGCGATAACTTTTACGTTGAATAATCCGTGACGCAGAATTGCGTAGCCCGTAAGTAAGATAAACGGAAAGAAAAAGGTCGGGACAAGAGGGATATAATTAAGGTAATCGAACGAGACTGGAAGAATAACATTAAAAATTATTACGAGGGGAATAGTAATTGAAATTCCGACCAAAATAATACGTAGTTGATCGGACTCTCTTTGTTCTTTGACTTTTATAAACTTTCGAACCAAGACCGCAATTCCACTCAGGGTCAAAATGGTTACGGTACCAAAAAAGAGGGGCATCCCCCACCCCCTTTCTGGGTTAGTTACCTCGCCCGCCGGTGCAAGAGTGTCTATACGAGTAAAAACGTAGGGCGTAAGCGTTAATAACGCCACAATCGAAACAGCTGGTGTAAGCAACCATTTATACCAAGCGGGGAAAAATTTTATTCCGCGAGATATGGAAAACAAAAAAGTGAAAATCGACATGGCATGCCAGGTTGCAAAGAACAGTGTTAGTCTTAGTAGCCAAAGAACTAATCCCGTCTCGCTAAATCCTAACTGGAGATTGTTCTCCAGCCAGTTGGCCGCTTTGTCAGATGAAATTCTATAGCTGAAATAATTAGTCACAGCATAAGCAATTGTGAGAACAGCGAAAACAAAAAAGGATTTATTGTAAAAATTGCGGCGATCGTTAACGTACACGACCCACCCAATAATGCCGATGGCGATGGATGTGAGACCAACCGCCATTAGGTCGAGGTTAGAAATTATTTGCATCTGCCTTAAGTCTCACTCGACATTTTAACCTTTTTTTGGATAGTTGTAATTAGTAAATCCACACGCTTGACTGTTCCGATGTTTTTTACTATTATACCCCATAGTGGTTCTTCATTTTGGTAATGCGACGATGGTTCGCTATATTCCGCCTTTTGCGGAAAAAGGATGATTGGTATGTTTCAGTCAGCTAGACATCAAACCAAGGAGGCAGCTCGGCTACGGCGTTCGGTGCGTGGATGTCTGGACCCACTCCAGTATCCCGACACTACCAAGGGTAAGGTAACTACCCGAGTGGTTTGCTCTGGCAATGGTGGCAACCACAACGGTGGCGGTACTGGTGGGGGTGGTGGAGGCGGAGACAGGGGGAAATAATTATCTGTCATCGCTCCTGCGGAAAAATCTGGGGGCGCAGCCTGCGCCCCCTTTTTATTTAAGATATGAAAATAATTTTATACACACTACTAGTGATGGTCGCGTACGATTTCTGGCTCCATCTTGTGGAATTCAAGGGGTGGCACTGGAAATTCATTACCAGTCGATCATCCTTCTCATATATCTACCCCCATTTTCGTTGGATAAAAAATCGAAGCAATCCGAGTGAGCCAATCCCGCGACCAAACTTCCAAAAGATTTATGATTGGTTTTGGGTTTGCCATTGGGGGCTGGCTTTTATCCTCCTGCTTATTTATATAATTTTCACACCCAACTAAGCTAAAAATTTGCCTAGCGAGAAACGTGCAGATCTGGCCGATGGGGCACCGCTTTTGCCGATCCTCAACAGCATAGCCACAACGCCATCACCCGCATCTACCGCTCCATGAACAGTCTCATATGCTTCTTCGATTTGCCTGCGATGCTCGGTCGAAAAATTCCCCGTGTCGCCGGACCACAAACGCAAGTGGAACCAGAGCACTCCGGTCATTGGCTGTAAACTCAAGTCGAGCTTGGTTACTCGTAACCAGACTTCTTCCAACAATCGGCCGGCTTCGACATAGCTTGCCGAATTAACATTAGGAATTACGATGGCCAACATCGCCGCGGCGGTAGAATAAATCTTGGAGTTTTCCCTAGCTACCATTGCCGACGCCCCCAGCTTATTGAAAAATTTTAGCACCGGCCAATGTCTAAAAAGCTTAAAGCCGGCCTTAGCTGGAGGGGGTAACTCTAGAGTTTTGATGTAAAATCCAGTTCTTTTTTGATCGTCTTCTTCTTTAGTCCAATTAATATGTTTGAAGAAAAAATCGTGCAGTGACCGATTTTCAAAGAGCACACGCTCAGAGATGCTAATCGTGCTAGCCAAATCATCAATCTTATTTCTATCGTCGATCACAACCAGTCGAGCCTGATGATTATGCGGCTGTTTAATTTCTCTCATCTCAGCTTTGGACAATTGATAAGATCGGTCATAAGGCTTACGGTTAGTACACCGACCAGCAATATGGTTCGCTAGGTCGCTAATCGGCCGCTGGGTAGGGCGGAGGTCGATTGTTGCCACTTGCTCCGGCATAGCCGGATCAGGAAATAATTTTATTTCCGCCTCATACCCAACCGTGCCAGCGGCCAAAACAATGTTTTCTAAAGCTGCTCCATTGGCCACATACGAAGCCCGCTGTCCCCAGTTGTAAACCGAACAATCAGCGTCGGGATTGTTAAACAAAGTTATTCTCTGTCCCTCGACGTTAAACTTCCAAGGCTGACAATTTTCTCCCGATGGGGCCAGAATCGCTTGATGCAAAATATGCTCAACCTTTTTGTCCATATTTATAGGCCAAAAATTTTACGAAAACTGTCGGCAGCGTTTTTGCGACAAGTTTGCGCTTCGGGAGTATGATAATCTGGAGACAGCTTCTCGTCTAACGAGACTAGCGCGCGATTATCTTCGATCGCCTGACCGTTTAATATTTTTCTGACGCAGTAGGCAGCCGCCGAACCATTCAGCAGAGCGGCGCCGCCCAATTGCGGCCAAGAAACAATGGTTTTACCCATCTCGAGCAACGACTCCTGCATTCTCTCAGTAACATTTTCTGGCCCGACATGTCTGGTAATCATTTTCCCGATGCCAAACTTGTCGAGCGAAAGCAAACTCTCATAGGTTACGTCACCCATGCGACCATGAAAAAATTTTGTGTCGCGGTCGAGATCATAGCGCTCGATGTCGACAACGCCGTTATCACCATTGTCTGCCGCCATGACGACGGCCAACCGGCGTTTCCGCGCCTCTTCCCGAATTAAAAATTTAACCGCTAAGTTATCTATTTCATCAATCACCAAGGTCAAGCCCGCAAAGAAATTTTCCATGTTGTGTTTGCCGAGCCCATCCGGGAATATTTCGACTTCGGCATAGGGATTAATTGTATAAATCTGCCGAGCGGTCATCTCAACTTTTGACACACCGAGAAACTCCACTCCCGACCTGATTCGATTCAGGTTCGACAAGGCCAGACGATCATGATCAGCGAGCTTAATATGTTTCGCACCACCCTGCAAAACGATCGCCAGAGCGACACTGTTCCCGACGCTGAGACCAGCGATACCGATAGTCGTTTCGTAAAATTTTTTCTGCTCAGTCGAATTTATGAGCTCACGATTTCTAGCCGTACGCACTTGCTGGAAACGGTCATCCTCCAACACGTGCACCAGGGTTGATAACCATGGATAGAATACCCATCGCCCCATATTTACCGGGGAACCGTATTTCGAGATTTGCTTCTGCCAATGCTCGTCGAACTTAGATTTAAATTCTGGCTTATAGACTTCGCTCGGATTCGAAATTTGAAAATGCTCCTTTTCCTGTTCCTCGTAGTCGTCAATCACTCGTTTGATTTCTCCACCCTCTGCTGTCTTTGCTAAAGCTGATCGGTCATCTTCCCGAGCCAGATCAAAAATCTGCGGCCTGGACTCGGCATTCGTCGTAGACTGACTATTTAAAAATTCCTCGAGTTTATTTACCACGTTTATTTTCCTCTAAAATATATTTTGGTTTGAGACCGGGTTTGAAATACTTCTCGTGCTGGTAGGGCCACAGTCTTACTACTGGATCGAGATCTTTGTCTAGATTTTTTGTCAGAAACAAATACTCCATATTTATCTGCTTAAGCGTCTCTATTACTCTTGTTTCGACGGACTGGATTTTAGTCTCTGATTCATGCACATTTGGAGCTAATTCAACGTTAATCTCCAAAAATTGGTCCATATTCGGCAGATAATCTTTGCGCATCGTAAAACGACCGGTCAGTTTGTCGATCAGCGACGGATGCTGTAAGGCTTGGCGGATATGCTCCGGATAAATATTTGCCGCATAAAAAACAAGCGTTTGGTCACTCCGCCCATAAAGTCCGACTAGCGGCAGTTTCCATATTCCGCCGACCTTCTTAGTTCCACCACCAGCAGTGCGCGCCCATTCGGGCGAAGCGCTGTCGAGCAACTCACTTGCCACTTCCCAGCCGACAAGACAACCGCTGTCTTTAAGATTATAGCGAATCATCGGCAAGCCACTCGCGACGGTGAACAAAAGATCGCTCGACTTTGCATTCGTTTCAATGTAGCGCCAGGCAGGATTGTATTGAAAAATTGATGGCACAACGGACGAGTCGCCCAGAAGTTTATGCCTGGCTTCCGAATTTTGCTCCAGAACATTGCGCAAAAGTACGGTAAATGGCGTTTCGTAGCCCATGAGCAACATCTCCGACGAACCATAAGTGTTAAAAATATCGGATACACCGATGGGTAAGCCGGCCTTTTCCGAAAGATAATGACGCCACGTCTCATTGAATCCCTCACTGCAAAACATTAATTTTAGCCGGCGCGACGCCCAGTCAATTTTTTCCTCATCTCCGCTTTCAATAATGTCTTTAACAAAAAACGGGTGGCCGACGAGCACAATCTGCTCAAAATCGCTTGCGAGATTACTAATCGCCCGCAATGCCTCTCGCTTATTGTTGCCAACGCTGATAATGGTGACGTCATAACGACCGCTAAGCGCGGCAAAACTGGGTAGAACAGTCGCCAAGCCGGAGACGTAAATACCCATCGGAAATCCAATCACCAGCAAGGTTTTGAAGCGATCTATTTGAAACAGGCGGCGATACAAAAGTTCATGAATAACCGCGGCTTCGTACTCTTGGAAACTGCCGCGCGGCCAATACTTCGGCTCCCCGCTTGTTCCCGAGCTTACCGCCGCTATGCTCGCGCCAGGCACCAGTTTTCCATCCCAACATCGTTCAGCGAGAGTAAACTGATTCGTGTAGTTTTTTTTATCAGTCGCCGGCACTAGGGCAAAGTCTACTGTCGTTCGGATTTTCTCCGGATCAATTTTGTGACTCGCTAAAAACTGACGATAAGCCGGCACGCGCCGCGCGGCCGACCGGAAAAGTCTCAGCGCGTTTCTTTCGCCGAGCCGAGACCATAATTTTTCACCAGCCGTCGCCAGCAGTTTTTCTAGCCGCTTGATGTCAAAATCGTAAAAATTGCTTTGCCAATTCGCGCGCCGGGAAAAATTGAATTTTTCCTGGAACCAGCTCACCTCCTCTTTCGTTACCGTCCGACTCATCGTCACAAGACGCGAACCAATTCAGCCACCTTGGCAAGTTCGTCTACTGCTACCCGATCAGTCGATACCACCGGAAAGATTCCGCGCACGGTTTGATATAGTCGCTGTGTCTCGCCGGAAAAACTTTTTACATCTCCGCCCACATCGGTTGCCTGCGCGAGCGTAATTAATTCGATTGCCAGCACCAGATAGGCATTACCAACAACCTTGGCGGCCATGAGCGCGGCATCGGTGCCCATGCTGACGACATCTTGGTTGTCGCCGTTGGTGGAAATCGAATGAAGGCGATGCGGAAATGCCAGCGATTGGTTGTCAGCCGCGATCGACGTGGCAACAAACTGCAAGCCCTGCAACGCCAGCGACAGACCGGGTTGATGCAGGTTTAGAAACGGCGGAAAATGTTGGTTAACCTTCGCGTTCAAAAAAAAGTTCACGCGGCGCTCCTCGAGCAACGTAAGTTTGGTGATGGCCGCTTTTAGCTCGTCGACCGTGCTCGCGATGTATTCGCCGTGGAAATTCCCGCCGTGGAAAAAAACCTCCTTTTGTTTCGCAATAACTGGATTGTCGGTGACTGAGTTAATTTCAATCATAATGACCCGTCGTGCTTCCACGACCGCCTCCCAAATCGGACCAACGATTTGCGGAATGCAGCGCAAAGAATAAACTTCCTGAACATCTTCCGGAATTTTTTCTACCACCTCGTCAAATTTTTGTTCCGGCCGGAATTTATGGCGGTCGCGGATTAGTGACGATGATTGGAGGGTCCGGCGAAGATGGGCAGCAACCGCGACCTGCCCCGGATGCGGCCGCAAAGCATGAAGTTCTTCGGCGATGCTGTCGCCAAAACCGTGCACCAGCTCAAGCGCCCAAGCACCAAATCTGGTGGCGAGATCAACCGCACGCTCGGCCTCGGCAAGAATTAGTGCGGCAATGCCCGACATCATCGCCGTACCGTTAATCAACGCGAGTCCCTCTTTGGGCTTTAATTCGTAATCACCGAGAGATAGTTCCTTGATCACCTGCGCGGCCGGCTGAATTTTGCCGTCGTAAAGCACCTTGCCTTCACCGATAATCGCAAGCGCAATGTGCGCCAGCTGGACAAGGTCGCCACTTGTCCCCACCGCACCGTGTTCGGGAACAATCGGGATGATGCGATGATTTATGAACGCTTCAAAACGGTCAGCTAAATCGAGTGACACGCCAGCATAACCGCGCACCAAAGTATTTAAGCGAACGACCATGGCCGCGAGAACAAACCGCGCCTCGATTGGCTCACCCATGCCCATGGCATGACTAATGACCAAGTTTCTCTGAAGTTCCGCCTGTCGGTCGGCACCTATCAAATGCGACGCCATCGGGCCAAATCCCGTATTCACTCCGTAGATAATTCGTTTAGTTGATTCTCTTTTTAGAAAATCCTCCGACTCCTTGACGCTACACCGAGCACTTTCGGCCACCTTTATTTTGATGGCCGGATCGGAAACTATCTGATTAATTTCCTCAATGCTAAGGTTAGACCCCGAAATTTCGATAACCGTTTTGGACATAGAGATATAGGTTGATAATGATGAATTCTAGCACGATTATTGAAACAGCGCCAAAAACAAATCAACGGCAAACTCGTCGACATAGCACAATTCAATACAAAATGTTAATGTTCGAAAAATGGCCCCGATCAATAAAAAAGCTATTGTTTTATCTATCCTTAAAGACGAAATTGGGGGCGATTTATCGTCGGCACTAAGCAAGCTGCATCCTGATTACACATAATGTCCCGTCCCCCATATACTGGACACATCTTTGCAAAGATAAGTTAAGCTAAAACTCATGTCTAAAAATCACAAAGTTGCTCCGGAAATCAAGGAGCAGATTCTTCAGCGTATCAAAAATGACGGTGTATCCATCAAACAAGCCGCCACCGAGCACGGTCTCAGTGATCGCACCATCTATGGTTGGCTAGGCAAACAAGCCGATGGTGGTCCATCTAACGCGGAGATCATCAAACTACGTCGAGAGAATCAGGAGCTACTCACCTTGCTCGGCGAAGTCACTGTCAAACTATCTGCTGCCCAAAAAAAGAAGTGATCGTCAGCAGTCGTCTGTCGGCCACCACTGCTGCCCGTCAATTGGGTATGGCTCGCTCCACTTTCTATTACCGCTCCAAGAAACTGGCCAAGGACTGGAAACTGAAGCAAGAAATCGAAACGGTGTGGCAAGATCACCCCAGC
>CAYHIR010000022.1:0-7318 GCA_964356815.1 uncultured Candidatus Saccharibacteria bacterium
ATGTTCATCATCCTAATTGGTTAGGTGATGCCAAGCTATTGGGATATTACGTTTTGTTTGACAGAGATGTAAACAGGTGATATAAAAACTACGTGACTAAAACACGGATGTTCATTGAACTATTGTGTATCTGTCGCAAATGGGAAACTAAAGTAAATCTGTTGCAAGATTAACGTCGTTGTGTTTCCCTTTCCTGCTCGCCAAGGGAACGCGGCGAGGGGAATTTGGCGGACTTTGCCGTGATTGTCGAAAGACTAAAGAGCATTTGTCCACCTTTTTAAAATCAGTGACTAGAGTTGGAATGTCTGAAGAAGACTTAATAACCTTTGTCACTGTCCTCCAGCCGCAGGTAACTTCGGCTGAAGGGTTTGGTGGAGATGACTAGTGAATGGTTGTCAGAAATGACTATAGGGCGGCTGTCCTTCTCCACCTCACTTGTTCTTTGGAAAAAGGTGAGACTAGATCGACCTTGTCGAAAGACTATGTGAGCTGTGTCTCACCACTCTCTTCTGACCGAAAGGTTAGGTGAGAGATTCTTGGAGACTACCTGAGTCGTGTCAGCAATGACTATTGATGACCTGTCTCCAAAGCCCATCGGCGCAAGCTGGTGGGTTTTTTGTTGACACAACAAATAAGTTGTGATAATGTGCAGGCCGATTGGTTCTTTGAAATTTCTCAGAAAAATATGTGGGAGACTATCCTTTCCTTGTCGAAAGACTAACACCCATTTGTCTCCCGTATTTCAATAGTTGGGAACTAACAGCGACCTGTTCGTAAGAACTAGCACCTTCTTGTTCCCATTTTCTTTTTTTCTTGTCGCCATTGGGGCGACTGAACCCAGATGTCCCAAAAGGACGAAAGGAGAGTTGGTATGACTGGCCGAACAATTGGTATCAGGCATCGGGTGAAGGCAACTGCTGAGGGCGAAGCTCGTCCGACGCAAGTCTTCGTTCTCTACGACGGTACGAAAAAGAAGAAGGTCCTCTCTCTTGAGGACGACAACGCAGAGCTGGACTTCGTCACTGGACGTCTTCCAGTTTCATGGCGTTTGGTGACTCACGAAGACGACTTGAGCAAACTGCCAGAACGGCACCTTCGTCTGAAGGAGCTCGAAGCAGGAGTCTCACCTCCCGAAGGTACGCCTGATGCGTGGCTGAAGAAGGTCGGCAAGAAGGTTTCGGTCGTGAGCGAAGTGCCCGATGAGTACGATGGTCTCAGAGAGGGCGACAAGGTCGCCATGGTTCTCGGAGGCTCGGGTGATCGTTTGGCTTTTGCTCTCACCAATCGTGGTGAGAAAATCGGCGCAAGCGTTCACCGCGTTCCCACATTCGTTTTCAGTTCGGAACGGAAAAAAGTTCTGGCTGGCGACGAAGGCGACGAAGGTGTCGAAGGCAGCGCTGGCGGCGATGGCGCTGCAAAGAAGAAGAAAGGCAAGGACAACGACGCCGAGCTTCTGGCTCGACTTCTCACTGCCAAGCCCGAATTTTTCTATGCCGTTCGCCCTCGTGACAGGGCACTCATCGGTGTCCGCGAGTCTCTTGTGACTCGCATCGACGCCATGAAGGCTCGAATCGCTTGTGAACAGCGCCTCCGTCAGAGTGTGATCGGAAGGATCTTCCTTTCTCCCGAAGGCAACTACCCCGAAGGAGGTGTCGAGGAGGCGTTCGATCTTCGTAAGGCGAACGACACGATCTTCCTCAACCTTTCTGAAGAAGAAAAGTTGGCGGAGAAGGCTCTCGTCAGGGCGTGTGAATCTCTCGATGTCTACCAGCAGATTTTTGTTCCGATCGAAGGGTGTGGCCCAATGACAGCTTCACGGCTCATTTCGGCCATCATCGATGTTCGGCGGTTTGCTACCAAGGCGAAGCTCAAGGCTTTCTGCGGTACTCATGTTCTGCCCGATGGTCGCTTCCCGCGCCGCCGTGCCGGTTCGGTTGCCAACTGGCATCCGGATGCTCGTCAGGCTCTCTATCTTCTTGGCGTTCAATTCAGCAAGCGCCCCAGCTCATATTGGGGCCAGGTTCTGCGTCGCTACAAAGCATCTCTGCGGGACAAGCATCCCGGGGAGGTCGTTGTTGAGGGCAGGAAGCTCTACACCAAAGGCCACATTCACAACATGGCAACATGGAGCACCCTCGGCAAGTTCGTTGAAGCTCTGTGGACCGACTGGACGAATATGGAGAATGGAAGGATGCCTATTCCGCGAGTGCCACAAGCGCCCGCTGGAAAGGATGATCTCTCTGCTTCAGAAGTGCCGGAGCCGGTTGCTTTGGAAGAGGGCGAACTTCTTTCCGAAGCCGCCTGATGCGGCACACGCCACTGGCCGTTTCTGATTTTTTTGGGACTAGGGCCGTTGTGTCCATCGGGACTAATTCACAACTGTCCCAGCTTTGTGAGAAATGGTTTGTGATGAGTAGAAGGTGAGACTATGCGGCATCTGTTCGAAAGAACTTACGCGACAGTGTCTCATCACCCCGCTGTAGCGATACAGCGGGTTTTTTGTTGACTTAAAACCAACTTTGTGATATAAAAATAGAGCGACTTACGCCGCAATGTTCTTCACATGAACAAGTCCCACATTGTCGCAATGGGAAACTAAATCATGGTTGTCGAAAGACTAAGAGGGCTGTGTTTCCCTTCCTTCTCGCCACGGAAACGCGGCGAGGGGAATTAGGCGGACTAGATCACGGGTGTTGAAAAACTAAAGGAGCTCTGTCCGCCACATTTGTTCTTTGGGAAAAGGTAAGACTGAAGGGAGTGTGTCGAAAGACTATTCATAGAATGTCTTACCACTCTCTATCTGGCCGAAAGGTTAGTAGAGAGATTTTTGGAGACTAACGCATAGGTGTCAGTAACGACTACACTCGCACTGTCTCCAAAGCCCATCGGCGCAAGTCGGTGGGTTTTCATTTATCTGTATATTTTACAAAAATAATTTTTCGGCGAAGTTAAGGAAAAAATAGAAATGAAAAGGACCGTCTCCGCGACGGTCCTGTGTTTTTACGCTTCGATCCTTGCGAGCTTCAGTCATCACCGTCATCATCTGTGTAGAATTTCTCTACGTGGTCGCGATCACCCTGTTCCCAAAGCTCCTCAAAAAACAAGATCATCTCCTTGACGGTGTCTTTGTCTTCTGGTGGCACACCCTTCTCGGTCAGTCTTTTGAGCACTTCCGAGTACTTTGAGATTCGAGCGGCGACTTCGTCTTGAGAAGTGCTCAGTCCAATCTTAAAGAAGACACCCGTAGCGATTGTGAAATTCGAGATACCAGCCATGACAGGGATGTCTGATCGACACGGCTGTCTTCTGTCGAAGGCAATTCCATGCAGAACGTATTCGAAGAATCTCTGGACCGACATCATGGCAGCTTTGGGCACCAGGCCGGTCATGTCTTTTTTGTCGACAAGTCCCTGAAGATACTCAGCCAAAGAGACAGCGACCAACAACCAACTAGACGGTGAGGCCATTCCTGGTGAAACGGTCATCGACATGCGGAGCTCCTTTTACTCGGTGTTTTTCTGTTCTCTAAACTAAATTAATCATACACCGAGTGTTTAGTCAAACACATTTTCATATGTTAAATTTAACCCATGTTCAAAAACTTATTCGGCGGCACTAGTGGCTCGAGTAGCTCTGGCGGCGCGAAAGCTGGTCAAACAAACACCGACTCGCAAAAAATTGAGGAAATTCTCACGCGTGGTGTGGAGGAAATTTTTGTGCGAGAAAGCTTAGAGGCAAAACTCAAAAGTGGCCGACGACTCAAAGTGAAGCTTGGTTTCGATCCGACAGGCGCAAAAATTCATCTTGGTCGTGCCATTACGCTGTGGAAATTGCGAGCGTTGCAAGATCTAGGTCATGAAATTATTTTCATCGTTGGCGATTTCACGGCGCGCATTGGCGATCCATCAGACAAAATAGAGAAGCGGCCGATGCTTACCACAGACGACATCAAGAAAAATTTAAGAACTTATAAAGAACAAATCGGGAAAATTATAAATTTGAGTGGATCAAATCCGGCAAAATTCCTTTTCAATAGCACATGGCTCGCGAAATTGAGCTTCGCTGATGTCGCCGAGCTTGCCGAAAGTTTTTCTGTTCAACAAATGTCTAATCGCCGAAATTTTAAAGAGCGATTTGAAAAAGGTGTTGAAATTTCTTTGCGCGAATTTTTGTATCCGCTCATGCAAGGTTACGATTCTGTCGCCGTGAAGGCTGATATTGAAATCGGCGGCTTCGATCAACTTTTTAATTTGAAAGCTGGGCGCATCGTGCAAAAACATTACGGCGTTCATGGTGGCTCGCGCGAACAAGATGTGCAGGATGTTCTCACGACGAAAATGCTTCTTGGCACCGATGGCCGAAAAATGTCGACGAGCTGGGGCAATGTCATCAACATCACCGACGAACCAGCCGACATGTTTGGCAAAATTATGTCTCTCCGCGATGATTTGATTGCTGATTACTTTTTGCTTTGTACGAAAGCATCGGCGGCTGAGCTCGCACGCGTGTCAGCGCGTCTCGGCAAATCTAGCGGCGCGACTGGCAGCGAAAATCAGCCGGCCGAAAATCCGCGCGATGTAAAAATCGATTTGGCGAAAGCGATCGTTGCTCTCTATCACGGCGAAAAAGCGGCGACTCAAGCGGCGGAAAAATTTGCGTCAACATTTAGCGAGAAAAAAGTTCCCGACGATTTGCCACCGATAGAGGCCGCTTCTGGCGCGCTTCTTATTGATTTGGTTTTGTCTGCTGGTCTCGTCGAATCAAAAACAGAATTTCGCCGTCTTATTCAAGAAGGCGCGATAACAAATACTGAAACAGGCGAGCAGGTTACAGATTCAAATTTTGCGGTTAAAACTAATACGACATTTAAGATTGGGAAGAGGCGGTTTGCGAAAGTTGTAGTTAATTAAATAGTCGTCGCGTTTTTTTGCAACAAAAAATGCAACAAAAAACCCGCAAACGCGGGCATTTTGTTTATATATTTGCACCGGCGTACAGACGCGCCGAGCTTTTTGCTTTTACTCCGTCATCATATCTTCTTCTGGTGGAACCACTTCGCTTTCACCGTCTACATGCATCCCAGCGCCAGCAAGTTCCTCTTCTTCAGTTTCTTCCTCATCGTTCACTGCCATTGGATCCATTTCGTCACCCATATTTTTTTTAAAAATTATTTTGTAATTCCGCTCATTAGTTTGCGGTTGCCATTGTTGTACCAAATTAAGTTATTTTTTGCAAATAAAAATCGCGAAAACGTGTCAAATCTGGGGATATCAGCGTGCTTCTCGGCGGCTGTTTGCGCTATCGTCGTACCGTTCCCCGAGAAGCCGCGTGTGTGAGACCAATTGCGATGGCGTCGTATTCGTCGTCGAGCATTTTAAAATGTTTATCTTTTCTTGATTTTGCCGGCGCCACGTCAATCAAACGCTCGACCATGCTTTGCACCTGCGATTTATTGCTTCGGCCATAGCTTGTGACGGCCACTTTCACTTGCATCGGTGTGTATGAAAAGAGGGGAATGTTTTTGCGCGCGGCTTCATAGGCGACAACTCCGAGCGCTTGCGCCACCAAAATCGCCGTCTTCTGATTGTCGTTAAAAAAGAGCGCCTCGATCGCCAATTCTTCCGGCTGCCACGTTTCGATAATTTCCGCCACCGCTTCGCCGATGATAAGCAGGCGTTTGTGATGGGGGAGTTTTGGGCTTGTGGTGATGCAGTCGGAGAAAAGTAAATTCTCTTTTTTCTGTCCCGCGAATTTTGTTTCGATTACCGCAACGCCGAGTCGCTCATAGCCGGGATCGATTGAGAGGATTTTCATTTTAAAATTTTCGCGGCGTGGGAAAACGGCCGCGCCCGCGCTTACTCAGCATTCGTAAAAACTGCCTGCACGTCGTCGTTCGCCTCGAGTTCGGAAACAATTTTTTCGAGAGCGTTCCAATCTTCTTCGGAAACGCCCATACTGGTTTTTGGAGTCCAACTCGCGCCGCCGGCACCGGCACCGAAAGCTGATTTTTCAAAAGCCCATGTGGCCGAGCCGATGGCCGCGAGCTCTTGGCCGTTGCGCGTGAGAATGTGACGAATTTCTTGCGACGCTTTGTTGCGATTGTCGGTGAGCACTTCGATGATCATCGCCACGCCACCGGGGCCGTAGGCTTCGTAGGTAATATTTTCCATTGCCGCACTCTGATCGGTAGCTTTTTTGATCGCGCGTTCGATGCTGTCGTTTGGCATGTTTTCTGCACGCGCTCGCTCAATCGCCGTTTTGAGGCCGGAAGAATTGACATCACCATGCGCTTTTTTTGCCTCAACGCTTATGAGTCGCGCGAACTTTGTAAACGCTTTGCTTTTTTCAGCGTCTGTTTTGCCTTTTTGTCGTTTTATTTGCGCCCATTTATTATGTCCGGCCATATAGGGGTAATAGTAGGGAAAATTCTGTCTTTATACAATCTTAAACTTCTGTTGATTGGTTGGAGAGTAACATATGCTGTTTATGCTAAACAAGCCCATGACAGAGGCCCAATTTGATGAGATAAAAAGCCGCGCGGAGTCTTTTTATAAATCGTGCGGCAAAGTTTTTTGTCCGTATTTCAACGAAATGGTTTCTTTTAATGCAAAAGGTCTTTATCATCTTAAATTTAATTCCTCGCATCTTGCGCGCACGCGAGAAGAACAGTTTATCCGTTTTAAACTAATTTATCTCGCGCCGGAGGTTATAAGACTCTCTCGAACCCTTCAGGGTATTACGCATACCAAAAATTTTGAATTGTTCAAAACAAATAATCGCACAGAGCGCGTACTTAAGACTGTTTCATACTATGAATTTATTGCCATTCTTGAGAACAAAAGAGTTAGGGTGGTTATTAAACAAATTGAAAATAATCCGAAGTATTTTTGGAGCATTATTCCATTTTGGAAAACAGATAAAGTTACATTTCAGAGAAAAATGCACAGTCCTAATCTTGAGAATGATTGAAAAATTTTAGTAATTAAAAAACAAAAAACACCACCTGATGGTGATGTGTTTTGTAAGCGCTTGGTTACGGTGTTGGATATCTCCATTGACCGTGAGAGGACCATAGCCCACCCAAACGCTGTCTAGAGCCTAGCAAAAAATACGGTTTTGTCAAGTTTTTTTGACCACCCTAAATCAATTTCTGCTCACTCGGCACCGGTTTGTGTCCCATATGCACTCTCGCCGCATTCGTAGCAGATCGCCCGCGGGGAGTGCGCTCGATGAAGCCGAGTTGGAGGAGGTAGGGCTCGTTGAACTCTTCTATCGTTTCTTCTTCTTCAGAAAGAGCGGCAGCGATTGTGCCGAGGCC
>CAYHIR010000023.1:0-5807 GCA_964356815.1 uncultured Candidatus Saccharibacteria bacterium
CTCAGCTCGCCAAAGAAATTCAGGAAAATAAAGACAAAGCCAACTTTTTCGCCAACAAGGGCGGTCAGATGCGTCTCGTGGCCAAACGCATGCGTGAAAAAGCCGAGGAGCTTGAGGAAGAGAAGGTAGACGTGCGCAAAGAAGATCGCACGATCCGCGCTTTCACCATCCCGCATCAGCCCGATTTCACCGGTGACATTCTTTCCATCTCTGCATTCACAACCATCAATCCCAAAACCCACAAACCGGTGAGTCGCAAAGCCAAGGTTGTGCTCCGAAAAAATCAGCACCTACTCCTCAGAGGCCCAAACGGCATAGGGAAGAGTACATTGCTTGAGACACTTGCGAGCGGCCAGTCTAAGGATGTGACAATCGCCCCAGAAATTCGCGTGGGCTACTACCGCCAAGATTTTTCTACGCTCAATTTCGACGACACCGTCTACGACTCACTCGCAAGCGTGATGGAAAAACACATTGAGGAAAATTTAAGGTCTGTTGCCTCTGGTTTTCTTATAAAAGACGAGCTTATAAAAAGCAAAATCGGCAGCTTGTCTGAAGGGCAGAAGGGTTTGGTGGCTTTTGCTCGTCTGGTGCTCCAAAAGCCAGGTTTACTCATTCTCGATGAGCCTACAAATCATATAAACTTTCGCCATTTGCCAATTATCGCCGCCGCTCTCAATGATTATCAAGGCGCAATGATCCTCGTAAGCCACGTGCCGGAGTTTGTGGCACAGATTCGGATAGACGAGATACTTGATTTGGAGAAATAGCCGCGCCGCGGAAGCCGGCAGACGGCTGCCCACACCCCCTATTTACAGCGGTTTCCCTATGGTATACTAATCCGGTACTTTACTAAGCATTAAAAATAATTTAAATAATATGCCAAAAGCAAATTCTGCATTCATGAAGCCGATGAACATTAGCCCTGAGCTAGCTGTCGTCGTAGGTAAGGGTCCAATGGCTCGTTCAGAAGTCGTTAAAGCTCTCTGGGTCTACATCAAAGGAAAAAATCTCCAAGATCCAAGCAATAAGCGCAACATCGTCGCTGATGCCGCTCTCAAGGAGGTGTTTGGTGGTAAGGCTGTTGTGAACATGTTTGAAATGACGAAGCTCGTTTCAAAGCACCTCTCCTAGTTTTTTGTCTAAAATCGCCCAAACCGCTTACTATAGGCGGTTTTAGCGTTTATAATTTTTCAAAACAAACAATAAAAAACAATGATTTCCTACGAAGACTTCAAAAAAGTCGAAATCCGTGCCGGCAAGATTCTCTCCGCCGAAAAAATTCCCGACACTGACAAGCTTCTCAGGCTTTCGGTCGATTTTGGTGAGAAAGCGCCGGCTATGCCAAGCGACGTTCCTATCGACCCTGCTAATCCCGAAGTAGTCGCCGCGCCCGCCGTGTCTCAACCGCGTCAAATCGTTTCCGGTATCGCCATGTATTTTCCCGATCCGTCTGCGCTCGTCGGCAAAACCTGCATGTTCGTTACAAATCTGGAGCCGCGCACTATCCGTGGCCTCGAGAGCAACGGCATGCTTTTCGCTGTTTCTACGCCGGCTGGTCCTAATGGTGAACCAGGAGAGTTTTCTCTGCTCGAGCCTGGGGCAAATATTCCGGCTGGGACGATGGCGAAGTAATTTAAACCGGCCACTTTTCAATCATAAGCAGACCACCGGCATTTTTTCGCGGCACATGCGCCCAAATTTCTTCCGTTATGAAAGGCATAAACGGATGAAGAATGATTAAAGATTGTCGGAGGATTTCCACTAGCGTTTGCTCTCGGGATTTTTTTGCCTCTGCATCTGAACCGCTCAAAATTGGTTTACTTTCTTCAATAATTGCATCAGCAAAACGATGCCATACATAGTGGTAGATTTTTTCGGCCGCCAAGTGGAAACGATATTGCTCCATGTCGACAGTTATTTCTGCGGTGAGAGCGGCGAGTTCCTCTAAAAGTTTTTTATCGGCGTCAGAAATTTCCGCGGTCACGATTTCACCGGTCACGCCATTCGTGCCATCAATACTCGAAAAAACAAATCTCGAAATATTCCAGAGTTTATTAGCGAAATTTTTATAGCCTTTGATTTTATTTTCGGCGAGAGAGGTGTCGGTGCCGGGTGAGTTGCCTACGATGAGCGCCATGCGGAGTGCGTCGGTGCCATATTTTTCGATGATTTCTGTGGGGTTGATGACATTACCTTTGCTCTTGCTCATCTTTTTGCCTTGAGCGTCGTTTACGAGGCCGTGCAGATAGACTGTGTGGAAGGGAATTTGCTTTTGGAGATAGAGGCTGAAAATGATCATGCGTGGCACCCATTTGAAAATGAGATCGTGGCCAGTTTCCATCACGTCTGTCGGGTGAAATGTTTTCCAATCGTCACTCGTTTGGCTATAACCGAGCGCAAGAAGTGGCCATTGGCCGGAGGAAAACCAGGTGTCGAACGTGTCGGTGTCTTTTTTGAGCGCGCCGCTTGCTTCTGTGGCGCCGCATTTTTCACAAGCGGAAATTTTTTCGTCTAAATCCGGAAACGCATGCCCACACGCACCGCAAATTTTCGCCGGAATCGGTATACCCCAAATGATTTGCCGAGAAATATTCCAATCGAGAGTGTTGTTCATCCAGTAGCGGAAGATTTTTTCGTAATTGTCAGGGATGAATTTTATTTTGCCAGCGTCGACGGCATCAAGTGCGAGCTTGGCGAGTGGCTCCATTTTTACAAACCATTGCTCCATGATTTGCGGCTCGATCGGTGTGTTGCACTTATAGCAACAAGGCACATTGTGGATATAGTTTTCTTCAATCTTTACTAAAAGATTTTTGGCGGCCAACTTTTCAATAATCTTCGGCCGAGCTTCAGCGATTTTCATACCAGCAAATTCCCCAGCGATCGGCAAAAGCTTGCCACGCGAGTCGATAACTTGCTCTTTTGGCAGGCCGTGCTTTTCGGCAATAGCAAAATCGGGCGCAGAGTGCCACGGCGTGATGGTCATTACGCCAGTACCAAATTCCATGTCTATTGATTCATCTTTTATGACGGTCGCGGTCACGGGTCCGTTGATCCACTCGGCTTCGAATGTGTCGCCGTGTTTGTACTGCGCGTAGCGAGCGTCGTCTGGATGCATCACCACGTATTTGTCGCCAAATTTTGTCTCTGGGCGGGCGGTAGCGATGACGAATGGCCCGTATTGAAGGTGATAGAACGGATCGGTTTTTTCTTCGGCGGTTGTTTCGACATCAGAAAGGGTGGTTTGATGTTTTGCGCACCAGTTCACAATGCGCTTACCGCGGAAAACGAGCCCGTCGTCGTACATTTTTTTGAACGTGCGTTGCACTTCTTTCACCACTTCCGGATCGAGGGTAAATTTTTCACGCGACCAATCGCATGAAGCACCCATTCGTTTCACTTCTTCCTCCATGTACTTTTTATTTTCCAGTGTGAAATCGTAAATTTCTTTGTAGAGCGCAGCCGGATCCATACCAAAACGTGAGCGACCCTCTTTCTCAAGCTTTTTTTCGTACACTATTTGCGTTTCAAAGCCAGCGTGATCGGCGCCCGGCACCCATAGCGCTTTGTAGCCACGCATGCGCTTGTAACGGATCATAATGTCCTCAAGAGTAATGAAAAGGGAATGGCCAGCGTGGAGATGACCGTTGGCATTCGGCGGCGGCATGATTATCGTAAATGGTTTTTGAAAACGGCCGTTTTCGACCGCGCCCGTGTCGGCCGGCAAATTGTCGGGATTAAAAAAGCCCGAATTTTCCCATTCGGCATAGATGCGTGCTTCGGTGGCTTTCGGGTCGTAGGGTTTAGTAAATTTTTCGTGCATTTGTAGAGTATAACAAAAAAGCGGCCTGTCGGTGATGGCGTGTCGCTTACTCTGCTATAATCCCTAATATAATGAAAACTGGACCGAATGGACCGAAAAAAAGTCACTCGCCGTGGCTTTATCAGCTCGACAAAGGTCGACCTCACACCACACTCACTAAAGATATCGAGATCGATGTGGCAATCGTCGGCGCTGGCATCGCCGGTCTTTCCACGGCTTTTTTTATTCTCAAAAATACCGATAAAAAAGTGGCTCTTTTGGAACGATTCAAGATGGCGCATGGGGCGACGGGGCACAATGCCGGCCAGGTAGTGAGCTATTTCGAGCGCGGTTTTGCGAGCTTGGTAGACGAATTTGGTTTGGAGCTTGCTTCTGAGGGCCAGAAGGCGATTGAGGATGCCTGGGAGCTTCTATATGAAATGTATACCGATGCTGGTCTCGATATTCCTTTTACGCGTTTTCTCGGCCACGCCGGTCTTTCGGGTGTGGATCAGGTCTTGCTTCATTTGAAAAATAATAGTCTTCGGGTGAAGGGCGGGTTAAACCCAGAGCAAATGCTCATTTCCGAAACAACCGATTTTTTAAACGAAATTCCCGAAGAATACAAAAATCTCTACGCTATCGCGCCGCAAGAAAAAATCCTCACCATGCTTGAGACTGATGTGACTGATTTTGTGGCTGTTCTTTCGTATCAGAAAGGTTGTGTAAACAGCGCGCTTTTCTGCGAAGGCATTTTATTGTATCTTTTGAAAAAATATCCAGACAGATTTGTTCTTTATGAACATACGCCAGTCAATAAAATTATTTTGCACGATTCAGACGCTCTGATTGATGGAGGGAAATACACCGTGACTGCAAAAAGGGTCGTGCTTTGCACCAACGGTTTTGAAAGTTTGGCTATTTTTAATAAAAACGGACTAGACATCAATACAAAATTTCATCATTTGGTGCATGGCACGGTGGGTTATATGTCGGGCTACTTGGAAAAAATGAAAAAGCCACCGATTGCCATAAGTTATCTCACAAATCCAGACGACAGCACCGACGATCCATATTTCTACCTCACTCGTCGCGAATATGAATATGAAAAAGAAAAAGATTTGAGTCTTATATCTATCGGCGGACCAGAGGCGCCGGTCGAAGACATAAAGTTTTATTCTCACGACAACGATTTTCCGGAAGAGATGGTCGAAAAAATAGATGAATTTGTTCGTCGAGTCCACAGCCCCGAAAAGAAGATAGATTATATTTTCACTTGGCACGGTCTCATGGGCTACACAAAAAATGGCGTTCGCTTGGTTGGTCCAGAGCCGAAAAATTCTTTACTCATGTATAATCTTGGTTGCAACGGTGTCGGCATTTTGCCATCAATATATGGTGGTCAGAGGATTGCCGATTTTATTTCTGGGAAAATTTCTGAGAAAAACTCCGCAGATTCATCTCGCTCGATTTTCGATGTTCCAAAAGAATATGAATAAAATAAATTTTTCAAAAGGCTCGCTTCTTTATCCGATTATTGCCGGTGTTCTGCTTTTTCTGGTTGGTGTTTTCGTTTCTGGTTTTTACGAGCTTTATTACAAGCTTTCATATCTCGACATCATTTATCACTTTCTCGGCGGCATTGTGCTCGGCTGGTTTTTCTACATTTTAATTTTTTCTAAAAGGGAGGTGGGACAGGGCGACGAGCAAAGCGAGCGTTTCGCCGGCAAAAACTTCTCTGTGTCGATGCAACTCTTCATTCTGGTGTCCGCTGTGTGTTTTGCTGGCGTGATTTGGGAATATGCGGAGCGTTTGTCTACTATTTATGCGTCTATCCACGCGCCGTGGCTCTATTATTGGTTTAGCGGTGGCAATTTAAACGACACTCTTTTCGACTTGCTCGCCGACATGTTCGGCGGGGCGTTTTTCTTCGGGATTCGCAAAAGCATGCATAAGGTCAGATACATATTGCACTCTCTAATCAAAGAGAGTGATGAGAATA
>CAYHIR010000024.1:0-3097 GCA_964356815.1 uncultured Candidatus Saccharibacteria bacterium
CCCCGCTCGAGAGAGCGGTAATCCTCTGGACTTCAGTCCAGAGTGGTTTAGTTTGAAAGATATGTCGAAGGTCGTTGAGCGAATTCTGCGCGCTTTTTTGGCCGACGAAAAAATAATTATTTTTAGCGACTACGATGCCGACGGCATTCCTGGCGCGGTTGTTCTGCACGATTTGTTTAAAAAAATCGGTTACACAAATTTTGAAAATTATATTCCGCATCGTCACGAAGAAGGTTTTGGTTTAAATGTTGAGGCAGTAAAAAAATTTGCGGCCGGCGACGGCGACGTAAACGGTGGCCGCGCCAATGGCGACGTCGATGGCAAAGCGAAACTCATCATCACCATCGATTGCGGCATTGCCGATGTTGAGCCGGCTCGTCTCACCCGCGAACTCGGCATAGATCTCATTATCACTGATCATCACGAGCCTTTGCAGAGTGGTTTGCCCGAAGCGTATGCAATTTTAAATCCGAAACAGAGCGGCTGTGAGTATCCAGAAAAAATGCTTTGCGGTGCGGGTGTGATTTTCAAATTAGTGCAGGCGATTTTGATAGAGATTCGGGCGGTTGGCGCTGACGGCGAAACCGCTTCCGACGCCGCCAAAAAAGTGCGGGAAAAATTTCCAGCTACGGCGCAGATCGCTAATGGTTGGGAAAAGTGGCTGCTCGACATGGTCGGCCTGGCCACACTTTCCGACATGGTGCCGCTCACGGGTGAAAATCGGGCGTTTGCATATTACGGACTAAAAGTTTTGCGCATTTCGCCGCGCATCGGCCTCGGCAAGTTACTCTCTTCTGCTGGCTCGAAGCTGGGCAACATTACCGAAGACGATATCAGTTTTACCATCACGCCGCGCATCAATGCCGCGTCGCGCATGGGAATTCCGATGGAGGCGTTTAGTTTGCTCTCTACAAAAAATGAAGTGGAGGCCGGCATGCTTACGGAGTCGCTCAATTTAAAAAACGACGAACGCAAAACCCTCGTCGCTTCAATGGCGCGCGAAATAAATAAACGTTTGGAGGAGCGGATGAAAAGCGAAGCCCTTCGCGAGGTGATCGTCATGGGTCATCCCGATTGGCGGCCGTCGCTTCTCGGTCTCGTTGCCAACACTTTAAAAGACGATCACAGTCGGCCGGTTTTTCTCTGGGGCAGGGAGGGTGGCAACGGGAACGGCGCTGCTGGCGCCGAAAACGGCGGCGAAAGCGTCGCGCTCATAAAAGGCTCGTGTCGGTCGGATCATTCGGCGAGCGTCGTCGCTCTCATGACTGAAGCCAAAGATCTTTTTATAAACTTCGGCGGTCATACACGCTCTGGTGGTTTCTCGATGTTGCAGGAACATATTCATTTTCTTGAGGATCGTTTGGTGGAGGCGTTTAAAAAGTTTTCTGACGGCGCAATTTTTTCGCCGCAATCTGAAAAGCAGACGATCGACAAAATTCTTTCCATAAACGACGCTAATTGGCAGACGTGGAGAATAGTAGAACGACTCGGGCCGTTTGGTACTGGCAATCCAAAGCCTGTTTTTCTTTTTGACGACGCGGTTGTTGGATCGATAAAACAATTTGGCAAACAGAAAAATCATTTGGAACTCTCGCTCGAAAAGCGAAACGGCGCTGGCCGCGTCATAGGCATCCGTTTTTTCTCCAAACCGAGCAATTTGTCGTATACTCCATATGTGGGCGGACGGGCGCGCGTGGTTGCCACTCTTGAAAAATCGATGTTCCGAAATTTTCCTGAACTCCGCTTGCGCGTAATTGATGTGTTTGCACCGAATTAAATTTGCATCGCATTAAATATGAAAACCACAATTTTTACAGATGGAGCTTCGAAGGGTAATCCTGGTCCGGGCGGTTGGGGCGCAATTATCGTCGCGGATTTTATTGCTCCGGGCATTGTGAGCGCGCAAAATTCTGTTGTTGAAATCGGTGGCCGTGCAACCAATACGACGAACAATAGAATGGAACTCACGGCGGTCATCGAAAGTTTGAAGTGGGTGAGGAAATCGGCAGAGAAAAATCCGGCCGGTGCCGCGAAAGATATTGTCATCTATCTCGACTCAAGTTATGTAAAACGTGGTGCAACAGAATGGCTCAAAAATTGGCAGGTAAACAATTGGCATAGTAAGGTCAATAAAAAAGAAATTTTAAATAAAGATTTGTGGCAGGAATTGGCGGCCGAGCTTGCGCGCGGGGCGGCGCAAAATCAAAAAATCGAATGGAAACTCATCGGCGGACACATTGGCATTGCTGGCAACGAACGCGCTGATGTTATCGCTACAAGTTTTGCCGAAGGAAAACCAACAGAACTTTTTTCCGGTGCACTTTCTGATTATGCGGCAAAAAACAAAATAGACATTTTAAAAATTGCCGACGATGCGACGCTTGTGAAAGAAAAATCTAAAAGTCGGAGTCATTCCCGTGCCAAAGCTTATTCATATGTGAGTATGGTGCGCGGCGCTATTCAAACTCATGCCACCTGGGCTGAATGCGAAGCTCGAGTGAAGGGCGTGCCAGGTGCGCGGTTTAAGAAAGCGGTGAGTGTGGGGGATGAGGGGGGAATTATCGAAAAATTTAGCCAGGTTTAAAAGAGCATTGCTGATACTTGCGCCATGACACTAAGTTCAACAAGTAAGTGCACCACTTGGTAAAATATCAAGTGTATGAAATACAAACAGTTTTCTGTAGAGGAACGCGAAAAGATCCAAGAATGGGTCTGGCAGAGGATATCTGTGCGAGCCATGGGCCGCATGCTCAGCCGCTCGCACAGCTCAATATTGCGTGAATTGAATCGTCACAACAAGGATGGGTTGTACAAATACAAGCCACGTCTGGCTCACGAGCGAGCTTTGGCAAAGAGAAAAAGTCGCGGTCGCAAGGACAGACTAAAAAACAAAACGATACGGCAGTATGTCATCTCTCATTTGAAAAAGAGATGGTCACCAGAACAGATATCTGGTCGATTGAAGAAGGACTTAGGTCACTCCATCTCTCACGAAGCCATATATCAATACATATATGCACAGGTACATCGCGATGGCTGGGGGCTTCTGCGACCACAATGCGAAGATTTGAGACACTGTCTCCGTCGTCATCGAAAA
>CAYHIR010000025.1:0-2823 GCA_964356815.1 uncultured Candidatus Saccharibacteria bacterium
CCTTGGACTACGACAAATTACCAATGGAGTGCAAAATGAGGTGGCCTTATACAAATTATTGACTTCAAGTCAAAAAACGATATACTACGGCCCTCAATTATCAGTCTAATTTTCTATATAAATGAAGAACAAGAATAAAAAGAAAACGCAGAAAACTAAGGCGAAATCAAAGCCTCGTGTTGCTCCGAAAAAAGTCGTTTTAAAAAGCTCAGCAGTTTCTGCCGCCAAATTTGCCCCAACTCTCTCCGCCAGTTCAAGCTTCCAAGGCATCACTCCGCTTGCCGATCGTGTGCTTGTGAAGCCATTTCTTGCGAGCGAGGGTGAGGTGAAAAATAGTTTTGGCATCATCATTCCCGACACAGCCGCCAAAGAGCAACCAGAGCAGGGCGAAGTGGTGGCTGTTGGTCCGGGCCGTTTCGATACAAATAGTGGCAAAATTGTGTCGATGAAAGTGAAAGTGGGTGATACGGTTATATTTTCCAAGTACGGTTTCGACGAGGTAAAAGTAGACGAAAAAGAGCTCTATATCATCAAGGAAGAAAACATTTTGGCTGTTGTGAAAAATTAGATAAAGTTGTTGTCAGAAATTAGTAACAGTAAGAAAAATGGCTAGGCTGAGAGCGATTTGCCAAAATGCTCCAAAAATTGTAATTAAAAAATCGACGAAAAATCCATGAGTAAAATAATCAAATTCAACGAAGACGCGCGAAAGGCACTCATGCGAGGTATTGATGTCGTGGCTGATGCGGTGAAGGTCACTATTGGTCCGCGCGGCAGAAACGTGGTGCTCGACAAAGGCTATGGCGGTCCAACGATTACAAACGACGGCGTTTCGATTGCCAAAGAAATTACGCTCAAAGATAAATTTGAAAACATGGGTGCGGAAATTGTGAAAGAAGTGGCGACGAAGACGAATGATGTCGCAGGCGACGGCACTACGACATCTGTGATTCTTATGCAAGCTATTGTGAAGGAAGGAACGAAATATACAACTCTAGGTGTAAATGCTATGGGTATCAGAGTAGGTATTGAATTGGCCACAAAAGAATTAATTGCGATTCTTCAAAAAAATAAGAAAGCTATAAATACAAAAGAAGAGATCAAGCAAGTGGCGACCATTTCTTCTGAATCGGATGAAATAGGAGAAATAGTAGCTGAAACCATCGAAAAAGTTGGTAAGGGTGGCTTGGTAACGGTAGAAGAAGCTCAGACTACGGGTATCACTTCAGAAGTGGTAGGGGGGTTGGAATTTGATCGCGGCTATGTGTCGCCATACATGATTACAAATCCAGAACGCATGGAAGCCGAATATTCCGACGCGCCGATTCTCATTACCGACAAAAAAATCTCAACCATAAAAGAAATTTTGCCTTTGCTTGAGAAAGTTGTGCAAAGCGGCAAGAAAGAGCTCGTCATAATTGCCGAAGATGTCGATGGCGAAGCACTCACGACTTTTGTCTTGAATAAACTCCGCGGCAGTTTCTCTGTTCTGGCTATCAAATCGCCCGGCTACGGCGATCGCAAAAAAGAAATGCTTGCCGATATTGCAGTCACCGTGGGCGCGACCGTCGTTTCTGAAGAACTCGGTGTGAAGCTAGAAAGTGCAGAGCTTTCTATGCTCGGCCGTGCGGCAAAAGTGAAAACCACGAAAGACTCCACTATCATCGTCGATGGAAAAGGCAAAAAATCGGAAATAAATGCGCGCGTATCGAGCCTCAAAAAACAGCGCGAAGGCACCGACTCAAAATTTGATATTGAAAAACTCGATGAGCGCATTGCCAAACTCAGTGGCGGCGTGGCCGTCATTCGCGTTGGTGCGGCAACGGAGACAGAAATGAAATATTTGAAATTGAAAATCGAAGACGCTGTGAGCGCCACAAAAGCCGCCATAGAAGAGGGAATTGTCGCTGGCGGTGGCACTGCATTGGTAAAAGCAGCACAAGAAGTTCATGAAAAATTTACAAAAGAAGAAAAAGGAAAAGAAGAAGAAAAAGAAAAAAAATCACGAAAAATTGTTGCCCCGAGTTTAAGTACAGCACGGGAAATTAATATTGGTTTTGGAATTGTCTTGAAAGCTGCAGGAGCTCCGTTGAGACAAATAGCCGTTAACGCCGGGAAAGACGACGGCTCAGTAATTGTTGACCAGGTTCAAAGATCGCCCGGTGTTAATTCTGGGTATAATGCAGTTTCCGAACAGCCTGTTGAAGACATGATAAAAGCTGGCATTATCGATCCTGTGAAAGTTACTCGCACCGCTCTCCAAAACGCTTCCAGTGCCGCGGCGATCTTGCTCACCACAGAAGTGGCGATTGCTGAAGAGCCGAAGGAGGATAAGGGAGGTGGGGGAGGAATGCCTGGTGGGATGGGAGATATGGGTTACTAAATTTTAAACAAAGAAAAACCACCTCGTAGAAGTGGTTGGTTCCTAAAGCAGAAGTAGTCTCGTTCACTTTTCTATTGATGCAAATGATGCAAATCACTCAGTTCGCGTAAAGCCGAATGGTTTCCCTGTCTTTGGTCTCGGGAAAATAGGCAAACGGCGAATCAGACCCAGCGTAATCTACCCACCAAGCTTCGACGAGTTGCCTTCCAGACGAATCAGATCCTCCGATGAGGTAGACACTCCCTTCTCTGTCAATGGGGCGCAGTGTGGTACCGGCTGGAAACTTTTCAGCCACATCTTGGGGAAGAATGGGACACCTCTTACGATTTTTGATGGTCATTTCTGACCTCCTTTCTGCAACCATCATATCACCTATCGTGTAGAATGTCAAGCCCGACGTATAGGTTCAATAGCTTGGCACCACTTGATGAAATATCATC